>JAPLEV010000012.1 GCA_026391005.1 Flavobacteriia bacterium
CAATGTCTTGTGTTTTGGAAATAGTACGGGTGCTATAAACGCCACTCCATCAGGCGGCTCTGCCCCTTACACCTATAGTTGGTCAAATGGTTCAACCACCCAAAACCTCACGGCAATACCATCAGGAAGTTATACGGTAACTGTTACGGATGCAAATGGTTGTACAGCAACAGCAACGGTAGTAATCACACAGCCGGCAGCAGCTTTATCGGCAACGACCACTCAGGTAAATATTTTATGTTTGAATGGCGTTGGTTCTGTTAACCTTACCGTAAGTGGCGGAACCCTTGGGTATACGTATTTGTGGTCAAATCAAGTAACAACAGAAGATTTAGCTAATTTACAAGCAGCCGTTTACACAGTTGTGGTAACAGATGCAAATGGCTGTACTACTACAGCATCAGCTAATATACTCCAAACGTTGAGTCAAGTGCCAGTTGCAATAAACAACTTGTCAGGAACTACGATTTTAACATGTGCTAACCCAGTTATCAATCTTCAAGCAACAGGAGGAGTAACGTATACTTGGACCGGAGGATCTTCTGTAAGCACGGCAGCAAATAGTTTTACTCTGCCGGGTCAGTATACTGTAAACATGATTGATCCCAATGGTTGTCCTGTTTCTCAGAACATAACATTGACACAAAACGTTGTTTTGCCTCCGGTACAAATAACAAACAATTCAGGAGCAACGGTTATTGATTGTAATAATGCCACTATAAACTTAAGCGCAAGCGGTGGCGGTCAATATGCTTGGAATAATGGTTTAGGAAGCAATGTAAATGTTAGTATTGCTACAGCGGGCACATATACCGTTGTTGTTACAGCGGCAAACGGATGTGTTGATAGTTCAACAGTGATTGTAACCGTGGCCCCAACGCCATTAATCACTATTTTGGACACGGCTATTTGTTCTGGACAAAGCGTTACATTAAGCCCCACTTATTTTCCTGGAGGCGCAGGCGGCACGATAATTTGGTCTACAGCACAATCTACTCCTACAATTACCGTAAGTCCAGCAACTACGACCACCTATAATATTTTGTATAATTACAATGGTTGTCCAGCTACAGAGGATGTTGTTGTTACTGTAAATCAAACACCGGTTGTTACAGTTAATAATACAACGATTTGTTTAGGCGATAATGCTCAATTAACAGCCACACCAAACGCGCCAGGCGGTTCTTATTTATGGACACAAGGAGGCGAAACAACCTCCTCTATTTCGACCTCCCCAGCTTCAAGCACCAATTACAATGTGGTGTATACGTTGGCGGGATGTTCTAGTGCCCCAGCAACTGGAGCTGTAACGGTTAACCCAATTCCAACGGTGATTGTCAATTCAATAACAATTTGCCAAGGGGATGTTGATTCATTAACTGCGACGCCAAATATACCGGGAGGCACTTATTTATGGGCACAAGGTGGCCAGACGACTTCAACGATAACTGTTAATCCTCAGATCAACTCAAACTACTCTGTTGTTTATACGCTAAATGGTTGCGTAAGTACTTCTGCACAAGGAACGGTAGCCGTTAATCCACTTCCAGCAGCCATCTTTATTGCGGATACATTAAGTGGTTGCGCCCCTTTAAGTGTACAATTTAACGCCGACACGACAAATCAATTAGCAACCTATCAATGGAGCAGTTCAAACGGGGCCTCTGGGATAGGAGATCAAGCGAATCTTACTTTTTCAAATACAGGCTGCTACGATATTACTTTAACAGCTACCATGAACGGTTGTGTGAATTCTACGACAAGCAACGGCTATATCTGTGTTCAAGAAAATCCAACTGCGAATTTCTCCTCTTCTATAAACGATTTCACTCAACCAAATGAATCAGTAACATTTATTAACACTAGTATTGGTGCAAGTGGCTATATCTGGAATTTTGGGGATGGTAGTTTGGGCAATGTTACCAACCCAATTCACTTGTATTCAGGAACTAACAATGGTTTTACAGTCACATTAATTGCCATTACCTCTATGGGTTGTATGGATAGTACATCAATGACGATTGGTTATGAAGAAACGGCATCGTTTTATATCCCCAACACCTTTACGCCCGATGGCGACAAGTTTAACCAAACGTTTAAGCCGATATTCTCCTCGGGAATAGATTATCAAAATTATACAATGTTGATATTTAACCGATGGGGAGAAATTGTTTTCGAAACACATGATGTAGCGATAGGATGGGATGGTTCCTATGGCACAGAAGGCCTAGACGCTCAGCCAGGCGTGTATACCTATCAGATAACGGTCAAAATCCCTGAAACAGACGAGCGAAAAATTATCGCGGGACATGTTAATTTGTTGAGGTAATAAGTAAAACAAGTCATTTTTCTTAACTATTAAACAACAGTTACTTCAAAGTTTTAGGTAATAAAAGTGTTTTTTTAAATGAATTTATGCCTAAAAAGCAACCATCATTTGAAAATGTACGTTTAATACGCGTAACTTTGTATTCACTTATTATATGAATATTATTATTTCTTTATTATTTTGAAAACTGTATATAATCTCTTTTTCGTCCTATTTCTTTTTTTTGTAGGATCATCTAATGCCTTCGGTCAAGTACCAATTAGTGTTGGTAATCAACAAAACACTTTTACTTCCATGATTCGCGGGTATCATTTTACGGCCCCCACAAACTTTACAATTTGTGGTTTGCAAGTGCCTACAGATGCAAGTAATGGGCCACAAACAATACGAGTTGTTCGGTTTACTGCCGCTGCTCCGCCAGCTTTCCCAGGAAACACAAATGCATTTATCCAATTATTCACCATAACCAATGCAGCAAACGGTATTGTTCCTTGTAATATTCCAGTCACGGCAGGTCAAATTATTGGTGTATACGGTGTCCGCGGGTCATGTGTAAATAGCTACGGACCACCGAATTTTGTGACAAGCATTCTCGGATTTAACACCACATTACAAAGAAGTGGTATGCAATCTTGTCCGACTCCTGGTGGGGCACCAATGACAAATATATGGTCAGAGGTGTTTTATAATATAGGTAGAGTTACCATGTACATAAATTGTTGCGCTCCTCCAACTGGCGTTGCAACTAATTCTGGGCCAATATGTGTTGGGAATCCCCTTTCACTCACAGCCTCCCCAACTCCGGCAATCCCAATAAACGGGGTCTATACATATGCTTGGACGGGACCTAACGGTTTTACATCTAACCTGCAAAACCCATCAATTCCGAATCCCACGATCGCTGCTTCAGGAACCTATACGTGTACGATTAACTCCCCCTGTGGCTCGGTTCAGGTAACGACACAAGTTATTGTAAACCCAAGTCCAACTGCGACGATAATCAATAATACAGGAGTAAACACAATAGATTGTAACGCGCCGGTTATTAATGTTACAGCGGGTGGAGGGACAACATACGCTTGGGATAACGGCCTCGGCACTAACAGTACGGCCTCTATTTCTTCCGCGGGTTTATACACAGTAACGGTAACAAATGCGCAAGGATGTACAGATACCGCCTCAATAGCTGTCTCTGTTGCGCCTACACCAACGGTTAGTTTTAATGGAGCGACAATTTGTGAAGGACAGTCTACGACTTTAAATGCTACGGTCTCGCCAGCAGGCGGAACGATTGCTTGGAATTCTGGTCAAACAGCCACCACCATAACAGTAAATCCAATTCAAACAACAACTTATACTGCGACGTATACGTGGAACGGTTGTTCGGCAGTAGATTCAGCGACAATTATCGTGAATCTTCAACCAACAGTTTCTGTTAATAGCGATACGATTTGTAATGGAGACACGACCATGCTCACGGCAACTCCTTCGATTATTGGAGGAACGTACCAATGGTCGAACAATCAAACCCTTCAGTCTATTAATGTAAATCCAGGACTACCTGGAACCACTTATTCAGTGGTTTACACATTGATCGGGTGTACAGCACAAGCATCTGGAACAGTAACAGTAAATCCCGTACCAGTGATTGCTATTGCACCAGTAATTATCTGTTTTGGAGAAACGGCTGCACTTACAGCGGTTCCCAACCTACCAGGAGGAACGTTTCTTTGGTCTCCAGCTGGACAAACAACGAACTCAATAAATGTCACACCATCTGTAACAACAAACTATTCTGCGACCTATAGCTTACTAGGGTGTATTAGCCCTGTTGCTTCAGGACAAGTAACTGTAAAACCTTTGCCTTTAATGAGTTTCATAGCAGATACGACCTATGGTTGTATTCCTTTAAATGTGACTTTTACTCCTATAGTGAGTAATCCATTAACAACTTACCAATGGAGTTCTACCAATGGTTATTCAGGTGCGGGTTCTCAAGTACAAGTATTATATACCGTTGGTGGATGTTATGACATGGCGGTTGTTGGTTTGCTCAATGGCTGTGTTGATAGTTCCACCATGATTGACTATATATGCGTACAAAACTATCCTACGGCTGAATTTAATGCATCCACCTTATTGTTTACGGAAACATCTCAATCAGTAGATTTTGAAAATAATAGCCTTGGAGCAACCACTTATTTATGGGATTTTGGTGATGGCGAATTTTCGACTGAATTTTCACCCGCTCATTTATTTATGGGGACAGGATCCGGATTCGAAATCACGTTAATTGCGTCAACAAGTATGGGGTGTATCGATAGCACGTCTATTGCCATAGCCCCCCAACAAGGAGGAATCTATTATATACCAAATTCATTTACACCTGATGGTGATATGTACAATCAAGTATTTAAGCCGGTTTTTACAGCGGGATATGATATTTATCAATATAACATGTTGATTTTCAACAGATGGGGTGAAGTTGTATTTGAAACCAATAATTTAGACTTTGGTTGGGATGGTTCTTATGGATTAAGTGGCGCAGATGCTTTACCAGGATCTTATACTTATACTATTAATATTAAAGTCCCAGAAAATGATAATCGAGTTATTATAACAGGACATGTTAATTTAATTCGTTGACCCTTATCTGATCGTCATTTATAATCAAATCACTTTTCTGAATTCGTAATTTTTATAAGGAAAATTTGTAGCTATTTATTTCCTTTTGTTGGGTTTAAATTTTCCTGATTATTTCATACGAATACCAATAAATTGTCGTTAACTACAACATTAAAACTAGGATGTTTTTTTTGGCAATAGTTTTATTACCTTAAGTTTTTCAAAGATGGGAAATAAGCAGAGATTATTAGCAGAGGATTATGAAAGCTCAGGTCTAGTGATACAGGAACATTTTTTGAAAAACAGTTGTTCAAACGACGACTTCACCAACGCTTTTATGATTGAAGAATTAATTGCTCGAATGAACGCTATTATTCGAAGAGGGTATAATAGTTTGCTAATAAAGAGACACACACTTTTCCTAGGAAAGTGTTTTTTCGGTTATGAATCAAGAAGTTTAATAACAGAGAGTGTTCCAAATAAACTTACTACAAAGGAAAATCTATTGCTACATTTGCTCTACAATAAACCAGTCGAAGTATTGGCCCGGAAAACGGCTCTTCTTGGTATTTTGGGAGAGGATACTTATTGCAATGGAAGAAGTATGGATGTTTACATTTCCAAATTAAGAAAACGAGTTAAAGAAGACTCTGCGCTAGAGATTATTAATGTGCGCGGCCGAGGATTTAAACTATTAATCAAATAATTATAAGAGATCATTCATGCAAAGGCATTTCTTTTCCAATTTATTCTTAAATCTCTGCCTGAATCTACTCATAAAGCCTCTTGCTATATTTGCAATTGATGCGACTGTACAAAACAGAGTTGGCCAGGAGGAGTATGGACTTTATTTTACCCTGCTCAATTTAACAGTGATTTTCAATATTTTTCTAGATTTTGGAATTAATAATTATACGACCAAAACGATAGCTCAAAATCCAGAACAAACAAGTAATTATTTCGGAACCCTAATGTCTTTCCGTTTAGTATTGTTTCTATTATATGTCTTTATTATATTTTCATTAGCTATTCTCTTAGGGTACCAATGGCGAGAATTTTATCTGCTTCTTTTTCTCGTTTTTAATCAACTATTGATTTTGTCTATTGCATTTTTTCGAAGTCATTTTGCCGGCCTTCATTTATTCAAAACAGATGCAATTATTTCCGTTTTAGACAGGGCGCTCCTAATCATTTTTGCAGGGGCCTTTCTTTTTGTTCTAAATGGCGATTCGAAAAATATAGAGTGGTTTATCTATACCCAGACTTTATGTTATTTTATTACGGTTTTATTCGCCGCCTTTCTTCTTCGCAATAAAATTAGCGGTCCTTTTTTATATTGGAATTTCAGGTCAAGTCTTTCAATTGTAAAGCAAAGTATACCCTACGCTTTACTAATATTACTAATGTTATTATATAATAGAATCGACGCTGTTATTCTGGAAAGACTCCATAGTAACGGCAGGGTTGAGGTTGGGTTTTACGCACAGGGATATCGTTTATTGGATGCTGTTTATATGTTTGGGATGATATTCGCGGGATTGTTATTTCCGATGTTCTCTCGTTTATTAAAAGAATCAATAAAAGAAGTTATTTTGCTCTTGAAAACAGCGGGTAATCTTTTAATTGGGGGATCAATAGTAGTTGTTGCAATAACCACATTTAATGCCGAATGGCTATTGTCATTAATTTATATCAATGTTGAGCAAAGTGCAGTTTTCTCATTTTGTATATTAATGATATGTTTTATTCCGATTAGTATGAACTTTATATTCGGGACACTTTTAACGGCGAATGGAAGTTTGAAAACACTGAATATAATTTCGTTTTTAGGCGTATTGCTTAATGTAACAATTAACACCCTTTTAGTGCCCGATTTGGGAGCAAAAGGGGCAGCTATATCTGCGCTAATAACCCAGTCTTTTGTTTGCGTGATACAGTTTTATTATGCTTATACAATCATTAAATTCAAAATTTCAATAAACGAATTTTCAAAGTATTTTTTATTGATTATAGCGCTCTCCATAAGTGGTTTGTCCTCTTCATACTTTAGTATATCATCCAGCACTAGTGTTTTTATCCAACTTATATTGGGTGCCTCCTTAATGTTTTTCTTATCATTCATTGACATTAAGGAATTAAAAAAAATAACCTTATTCAGACAGGACCCTAATAATTATCCCAGCAACTAATTAAAACAAATCTTTAAAATAACTTAACTTCGCTTAAAATAGTTACTTCAATGGAAAATAAAAACAATGATTTAGTCAAAAGCCAAGAAACATTAATACGCTTTCTTTTAGGTAAAAAGAAGCAGATACTCATCATCACATTTATCATTTCATTGGGATCGATTG
This sequence comes from Flavobacteriia bacterium, assembly GCA_026391005.1. GTDB lineage: Bacteria > Bacteroidota > Bacteroidia > Flavobacteriales_D > Crocinitomicaceae > UBA952. Next base: position 7,309 of record JAPLEV010000012.1, read on the forward strand.
TGGTAAGTTTATTAATAACGCCACTTTATTTATCGACGGCTATTGTTTTTCCCGCGGCAACAAGCAGCGTGTCCTTTTCGGAGCAACGTAATGCAAAGTCAGCAGCAATGGATTTCGGTGAAGAAGAACAAACCGAGCAATTGGTACAAATTTTACAATCTTCTCGGATCCGAGATAAAATAATTAGTCAATTTAAGTTGATGTCCCATTATGGAATAGACAATAATGATATAAACAAGTATTATAAGCTCAAGGAAGATTATAATGGTCATTTTTCATTTGAGCGAACACGATATGGATCTATTAAAATTGATGTATTAGACGAGGACCCGGAGCTTGCGGCAAAAATGGCGAACAAAATCGTTGATTTAATTGATACAGTAAAAAATGATATGATTTCTGAAAGGACAATACCTGCTTTTGAAGTCAATCGCAGAAAAAAGGTTCAAATGGAAAGGGAAAGAGATTCTATTTTGTCTTGCTTAGATAGCTTAGCAAGTTTAGGCGTAATAGCTCTAGACGTTCGATCAAATCTTTTTCAAGCATATGTAGACTCAAAGAATCCTGCCGATCGTGAAGAATTAAAAAGAAAAATTGAAATTAATATGAAGTACGGGGCAAAATACGATGGCTTAGAATACATGCGTAATGAGAAAACGGTAAAACTGGAGGATTTTAGGATTTCATATGAGCAGGCGGAGTCAGACGCGAATACTAAATTCAATCATAAATTTATAGTAGAGCGGGCAGTTATTGCCGATCGAAAAGAAAAACCCAAGCGAATGATAATTGTGTTTATTGCAACGATTGCTGGTTTTGTATTATCAGTCTTTAGCTTACTCTTGTTTGAGAAGTATAAAGAGCTATCAAAATAAGCACTTTGCAAGCGCCAACGAATAGGAGTTTAATTTGCATTGGAGCACTATTAAGCATTGCTTTTGGGGCTTCGTTATATTACAATCTTCTTTATCTATTTATACTTCCTCCCTTTATTGCTGCGCTCTACTTTGCTGTTTTCCAAACTGAAAAAACATTTTTAGCCCTAGCGCTTTTATTTCCTTTGTCGGTTAATATTGAGGAGTACACTAAAAACATAGGCCTTTTCATACCAACAGAACCGATCTTATTTGGATTATTGTTATTGCTTTGCGCCACCCAAATTAAATCGCCTTTTATATCCAGAGAAACATGGAAGGAGCCAATAATTTATACTTGGTTAATTTTATTAGCTTGGATTTTTATTACGTCAGTAACGAGTTCCAACCCCCTAATTTCTTTCAAGTTTTTAGTAGCCAAAAGTTGGTTTGTAATACCCGTATTGTTTTTCGGCACTTATTTTTTTAAAAACGAAAAAAATATCTCTCGTTTTTTTGTGTTGATGACAATCGGAGTATCTATAACAGCCCTCTATACGATTGTTAATCACGCAAGCTATGGTTTTGGCGAAAAGGAAAGCCATTGGGTAATGTTTCCTTTTTTTAAGGACCATACGATATATGGGGCGATTATAGCTTTGTCAATCCCCATCTCTATCGCTTTATTATTAGTCGTTAAACAAAAGCCACTTAAACAATTTTTACTCTTACTTATGGCAGTTGTTTTATTTTTAGCACTTTACTTTTCATATACACGCGCGGCTTGGTTGAGTATAGCCCTAGCTGTTTTCATTGGTTTTATAATCCATATTAAATTGAAAAAACAAATCGTCATAGGGGTTGGCATTATTCTCTTATTTTTTGCTGCTTACAAATGGCAATCCATTCAGTTCGAATTGTCGCGCAATAAACAGGAGCACACAACGGAAGACTTTTCAGAACGATTGCAGAGTGCAGGTAATGTAACAACCGATGCGTCGAATCTTGAAAGAATTAACAGGTGGTCATGCGCTTTAGAAATGTTTAAGGAAAGACCCGTATTTGGATTTGGCCCGGGCACCTATTCATTTGAATATGCTAGATTCCAAACGCCTAATAACCTAACGATTATTTCTACTAATTTTGGCGATTTAGGCAATGCTCATAGCGAATATCTGTCATTCTTATCTGAAATGGGGCTTCTGGGACTCATCTTTTTTATATCATTCGTGTTTTCTGTTTTTTATTCAGCAATTAAATTGTATTACCAAACAAATCGTCAAGAAAGAAACAAAAGAATCTTTATAATGGCAATGATTATATCGTTATCTTCTTATTTTATTCACGCCTTTTTAAATAATTTTTTAGATACCGATAAGGCTGCAATTCCTGTTTTTGCGATTTGTGCCATTATTGTTTCGCTTAAAATGAAGAGCGATTTATCGGCTGATCCACAAAGAGGGATTGAGTGACTGGGTGCTTGACCCAACAATGACATGAATCTCAAAATGCAAGACAGAGTATGATCCCCCATCAAGCATAATGGTTCCTATATTTTGTTTGATACTAACCTTATCACCAACTTTTACTGATGTTTCTTCTAAATTACTATACACAGATCTATATCCGCCATGTTTAATGATAACAACCTTTCCAGCGCCGCTGACATTTATTACAGCACTAACGACCCCTTCAAATACCGCTCTTGCTTTTGAATTCCCTGAGCATGTTATGTCAATGCCATTATTATTCGTAAAAACACCTGCCAATGTAGGGTGAGGGTTTTTCCCATATTTTTCCGTAATACTTCCGTTAGAAACAGGGGAGGGCATTCGCCCTTTATTTCCCTCGAAATTTTTTCCAATTATAGACCCCTCTGTCGATATGGGTGCTGCGGGCGAAATTATTTTAACAGGCTCATCTTTTACCGCAGGAGTTATAACATCTGGCGTGGGGGATTTCTTTTCTTTTCCCGATAGAGCAATTTCTTCTTTCTTTTTAGCATCTTCTTTCTTTTTAGCTTCCTCTTTCTTTTTAGCCTCTTCTTTCTTTTTTTCTATTGCTTGAGCAGCAGCGATTTCTTCCCTTATTGCGGCTGCAATTCTTGACTTTAATTCAGCTTTCTTTCTTTCATCTTCTTTTAGTAATGCAACAAGCTTTTCTTCCTCTTTTTTAAATTTTAGATAGTTCTTTTCTTTGAGCCCCTTGTCGGTCTCAATTTTTGCGCGCTCACTTTTCTTTTCATTTAAAGTAATTTCTTTTAACGTTTTTTCATCTCGAATAGAAACAATTTCATTATTAATAAGTTGTTTGTGCTGTTTAATTAACCCAACTTGTTTGCGCTGTAAATTTGCAACCTTTTTTAAATATAAATTTCTTTTCTGCGCTTCGTTATAGGAACTTGATGACAATAAGAACATTAGACGGCCTACTTTATTGCGGTTTTTATATGCAAACAAGATCATTTTTTTGTATTGGGTTTTTAAATTATCAAGCCGATTTATTAATTGTTTTATTTCATTTTCTTTTTCGATTACTTTGATTTCGGCAATCCTTACTTGGTTGTCATAAATTCGCACTAGTTCCTCCCGGTTCTTTATTTGATTGTCTAATAATTTTAATTCTGTTATGGAATTCTTGGTATTGTTTTTAACCTTGTCTAACAGGGATTTTGTCTGAGAGATTTTTTTTTCTATTACTTTTTGCTCTTTTTGTAATTTATCGCTTTTAACCTGCCCGTGAGCAAAACTAAAAAAAAAGAGGATTAAAAAAAGGCTAATTACAGGCTTCATATTGCTCAGGGATTATAAAAATTAATTCAAGAGAGTTGTTTATCTCTACTTTTTCAAATACAATACGCATGATTGTTTGATTTTGTTCAGAATTTATAATCAAATTCATTTCATAGGGTACACTTATGCCATTAATATCTTGCCATGACAAATATTGAATTTGAACAGATGTCTTATCCGAGGGGATATTTATTTCTACTTGATTTAGTTTATTATCATTAATTTTCAAGGAGTAATTTAGAAAAATACTTCTATCTTCTTGCGGCCGTGTAACAGAAGAAGACACATTAATAAGGGAGTCAATGGTAATTGATTTTGTTCCGCATTTATCATAATATAAGGGCTTACCCAAGAAAATCTCCTGAAGATTATTTATAGTAAGGTCAAGGCCAAGGAGTTCGTTGAAATAGTTAAGAGATTGTTTGCTGTAGCAACGGTCTCTCTTATTTACGATTACGATAGTATCTTTAGAAATAGAAGCAAGGGCCACAGGAATATTTGCATAACTTATGATAGCATTTATTGCACTATCTGCAATCATTTTTAAACTAGTTTTAAATCTAATGTCTTGTAATGAATCAATGTAATTAACGCTTAATTTTGAATAGAACGTTTTTGGTTTAATTTGCGACAAGCTATCAAGTATATTTATGATTATATTTTCATTCGCTTTAACAGGAATTTCATCCATAGTGTTCTGAGATGAGACTGTTGGCACTACCAAATGTTTGGAACATGAAAATAAGCAAGCAAGGCAAAAAAGATTAATGAGTTGGCGCATAATATATTTTATCTTTAATTTTTAGCGAAAGACTCGCATTTTTTGACCCAAGTACTTGAGCGGCTTTCCATTTTTCAACAGCAGCAACTATATTTCCGTTAAAGTAATATGCATCTCCTAACCAGTCGGCAATCTCCTTATTTTTATTGTCAGTCATTGATGCATCTTCCAACATTTCTAATCCTTCAACATATTCTTTTTTCATTAACAATACTAGCCCTTTAATGCCCTTGAAAAAAGCACTTTTAGGCGCGTTTGAAATCGAAAAATCTATTAGTGTGATAGCGTAATCTAGTTTAATCAGATTTTTAGCGAGTTGCAAAGCATACGCAGCTTTAATAGGCGCACTATTTGGCGCTTTCACAATCGCTCGATCATATAAATCAAAGGCTAAAGCTAAATTATTAAGGCCAAAATAAGCATCCCCCAATTGCGCAAGTATTTCCGACTCCGTTTCGTCATCTTTTACTATATATTCTAAGCCAACTTCAAGAGAATTAATTGCTCCTAAATAGTTTTTTGTTTTATTAGCAGCAATACCAGCGCAAAGGTAAGCAAATGTACTATTGGGAAAAAGCGCGATAGTTTCTATACTGTTATTATAGAGCGAATCCCAATTTTCAGCTTGTAATTCAATTAGTAATACCTGCTTCCAAACGACAAACAAATTTGGCTGTATTTTTAATGCCGACTTGTAGGCGATGATAGCCCCTTTAAAATCATCATTATTAACACAACAATCTCCTTTTAAGGTGTAGGATTTTTCATTTTCAGGATACCGTGTGGTCATAAAATCGACGAGCTCCATTATTTCTAACCCGCAACCTTCCGTTTTTTGCATTTGAATAAGAATATTCATTTTTTGATCTATGGTGGGACCCTCTTTTTTGATGGCGGACTTTAAATAGTAAATGCCTTTTTGATATTCTTTTTTCTCTATGTACATCTCCCCTAGCAATAATGTTGCAAGTCCGTTTTCCGGATCTTGAACAACCAAATCATCTAATAAATCCAACGCCATATCATAGCGGCGATTTTCCATATATGTATCAACCAGTACAGCTAAAAAAACAGGGTCGTCATTAAATAATTTTCTCCCCTCTTCTAATGTTTTAATCGCTAGTTCTGTTTCATTCATTAAAACATAAAGTCTATGTTTTTCCATTTGAAATGACGTGTTTTTCCCTTTCTGCTCAATAAGGCGATTTAAGATTTTTAGCGCTTTGGCGAACTCTTTACATTCTGCATAGTTATTTATCGCACCCATATAGTAGTTTGCATTTGTTTTATCGGTCACTATGAGTTGCTCAAAATAAAGTGCTGCTTTTTTATATTGTTTTTGTTCTACATACATGTAGGCTAATTCTGTTTTATAATAATTATTCTTAGGGTCAAGCTTTGCTGCTAATTCACTGTGAACGCTCGCCACGTCTAGTTGCCCCTCCATTAAATATAACTGAGCCAGGGCAAAGTGTGCCGCATCATCTGAGGGGTTTATTCTTATACATGCCTCAAAGTCTTGAATGGCTTTTGCATTGTTGCCTATTATATAATTTCTTACGCCTTGGTGGAATGTTGCTTTAAAACTATTGTTGTCACTCCTAGGATTCGTAATGCTAGAGGGTTGTTTACATCCAGCTAATACAAGCAAAGAGACAAAGATTGTGAATGAGAATTTATTCATTAATGGTGGAAAAATCTCCAATGCTTAGTACTGATGGAGGGTTGGAAAGAGAAACGTTTGCACCTATCATAGAGTTTGTGATGTTCATATTACTTATTTTACAATTATTTTGTAAAATAGAATTTGAAATAATACTACTATTTATCGTTGTATTTTCTCCTATTGATGCATGCGGGCCAACAATTGAATTTTCAATTCTTACTCCATCACCAATAAAGCAGGGTTCAATAATAATTGAATTATTGTTTATTATTTGCCGTCGCACCGGCAGCGGTGTCTTCAGTGAATCATTTATTAAAACTTGTTGATTGGTTTGCACAGTAACGTTTTTGTTACCGCAGTCCAGCCATTCATTAACCGTTCCGGGTTTAAACAAACATCCCTTTTCCGTTAAGCGCCGCAGGGCATCAGGAAGTTGGTACTCCCCACTTTTAATAATGTTGTTATCCACCAAGTATTCTAGCTCTTGTAGGAGCCGCTCACCTTCTTTAAAATAATAAACGCCTATCATGGCAAGGTCAGAAACAAACTCTTTCGGCTTTTCAATATAGTCAATAATTTCTCCTTGCGCATTTAGCTTTACAACTCCAAATTCACTTGGATTGTCTATTTGCTTTACCCAAAGTATCCCATCGTCTTTTGGACTTATTTTAAAGTCGGCATGAAATAATGTGTCGGCAAATGCAACGACAACTGGCCCTTGAAGCAATTCTTTTGCGCATAGCACTGCGTGACCCGTGCCTAAGGGTGTTTCTTGATAATGAATTGAGCCTCGCGCGCCAAATTTTTCTGCTACACTAATTAATTCACGCTCGATATCTTCTCCAAAATGTCCAACGACAAAAGCAATTTCTTGTATTTCTTCACCGCAAACGGCTACAATATCTTCGACTAATCGATACACAATAGGTTTTCCACCTACCGGAATTAGTGGCTTTGGTACAGTCAGGGTATGTGGCCTTAACCGGCTGCCCCTGCCTGCCATAGGGATTATTATATTCATCACACTAGTTTTTACCAGTACTGCCAAATCCGGCACTACCTCTATCCGTTTTATCTATTTCCTTTTTTTCATTCCATTGAACACATTCTATTTTATTAAAAACCATTTGCGCAATCCGATCTCCGGGGTTGAGGACAAATAGTTTATCCGAATGATTAATTAAGACAACACCAAGCTCTCCCCTATAATCAGAGTCAATTGTTCCAGGAGAATTTAAAACACTTATTCCATGCTTAAGCGCTAAACCGCTTCTTGGTCTAATTTGGCACTCATATCCCGGTGGAATTTCTAAGTAAAGGCCGGTGGGTATGAGTTTTCTAGCGAATGCAGCCAATTCAATCGGCTCGGAAGTATTCGCTCGAATATCCATGCCAGCAGCGCCAATCGTTTCATAAATAGGCAATTCAAATTTTGAGGTGTTTATGATGCTAACATCCATTATTTAAATCTTTGTGACTCAAAAATAATTAAAACCTAGGCTATCTTTTCACTTCAGCCGCCGAGTAATGAACAAAGCAATTAACAATTTATAAAAAAGCTTATTTATGTTGATAATTTCGTAATAAATACCTTATAATTTATTCTTTTAAAGTTTAAATTTGTAGCATTATGATGCCAAAAGGAAAATTAATTATTATCGGCGGAGCGGTTGATAAAGGAAGTTTTACAGAAAATGTATTTGCTGAGCATGTAGATGATAACCTGAATTTTTTTGAAAAAGGCATCTTAAGACGTATAATTGACGAGTCGAAACATCGAAAAGAGTCTAGAATAGAAATTGTGCCAACCGCATCTAAAATTCCTGCGCTAGTGGGTTCTGAGTATGCCAAAGCACTGGGCCATCTTGGCGCTGAAAATGTTGGTGTCATCAATATTGAAACGCGCGAGAAAGCCAACGACATTGAGGTTCTTGATAGAATAAAAAATGCAGATGTAATTTTTTTTACTGGTGGTGATCAACTGAGATTAACATCTATTTTTGGGGGAACGGCTATTCATGATTTATTATTAGAAAAGTACCTACAAGAGGACTTCCTTTATGTAGGCACTTCAGCAGGTGCAGCGTGCGCATCAAAAAACATGATATATCAAGGGTCCAGTAGAGAGGCATTGTTGAAGGGAGAAATAAAAATCACTAGTGGCCTAGGTTTTATGGACAATGTCATAATTGACACTCATTTTGTTCAGCGAGGAAGAATTGGGCGGCTTTTTCAGGCCGTTGTGGGAAATCCAAAAACATTGGGAATTGGACTTGGAGAGGACACTGGTTTATTAATCAAAAATGGTGATTCAATGGAGGCGCTTGGCTCAGGGCTTGTTATTATTGTAGACGGAAGACAGATTATTGACACCAATATAACTGATGTAGAACTAGGCGAGCCGATTTCGATAAAAAACTTGGTTGTTCATGTCATGAGTCAGGCAGACGTTTATTGTTTAGCAACAAATGACTTGACGATTAAGAACAAACCCAATTTAGTATGAAAATAATGATTCATGGCGGGTTTTTTAGTGAATCAACCCAGACGGAAAAAACAAAATCCTTAAAACAGGAAGCCCTAAAAGAGATTATACAAAAGTCCTTTAGCTATCTTAGCGATAATTCCGCTGTTGATACCGTTGTTTTTGCCGTTTCTCTTTTAGAGGACAATCCTCTTTTTAATGCCGGCACCGGTTCACAAATACAACGTGACGGTAAAATACGAATGAGTGCCTCACTTATGAATGGAGAAACTAAAAAGTTTAGCGGCGTGATGAATGTAGAGTCAATTCAACAGCCGATTAAGCTGGCCGAGCTATTGCAAAACGAAAACGATCGGGTTTTAGGTGGAGAAGGAGCTAATTTATATGCATTAAAACGAGGGGTTCCAAATTTTAACGTGGAAACGGAGGAGCGCTTTCAGGAATATCAACAACGGTTAAAGTCATCCGGGCAAGGAACAGTTGGTTGTGTAGTGCTCGATAAAAATGGAAAGCTTGCAGCAGCGACATCTACTGGCGGTAAGGGATTTGAACTACCTGGACGGATTTCAGATTCTGCTACCGTCGCGGGCAACTACGCGAACAACTATTGCGCAGTAAGTTGCACGGGAGTTGGAGAGGACATTGTTAGCGCAGCATTGGCCGCAAAAATTGTAACGCGAGTTACAGACGGACTCAGCCTAAAAACAGCTTTCTTAAAGTCATTTGAAGAATTAAGTGAGTTTGACGGTTTTGCTGGTGCCATTGGGATTGATGCAGTGGGTAATATTCATTTTTCTGAATCGCATCCTCAAATTGTTTATGCTTCTTTCGATGGAATTCAACTTTCTGTCTTCCAATAAGGCTCTCCAATCTTTTCTCAAATAATGATGGTATTGTTGTGAATAATATCGTGTCTATTTGATTAAATTTGTAAAAATATATAATTGTATTATGTTAGAAATTCAACGTCTGCGCTCGGATAAAGAAGGGGTTATAATTGGACTTTCAAAAAGAAATATAGATCCCACGAAAACGATCAATGATATTTTAGAAATGGATGGGCTTTGGCGCGAGAACAAAACACAGCTTGAAAACATTTCCGCAGAATTAAACCAATTATCGCGGAAAATAGGAGATTGTTTTAAAAACAATAACCATGATGAGGCACTTTTATTAAAAAATGAAACCCAAGAATTAAAAGCAAAGGAAGCAGTTTTAAAAGCCCATGTTGATGAACTCGATTCGAAAATAACAACCATGCTATATTCCTTGCCAAACGTTCCACACGTAGATGTTATTCAAGGACGTTTGCCAGATGATAATCAGTTAATTGAGTCACAAGGGGAGTTGCCCACCTTTTCTTTTACGGCTATTCCTCACTGGGATCTCGCCAAGAAATATCAACTTATCGATTTTGAATTAGGAGTAAAGGTTACTGGGGCGGGCTTTCCTTTTTATCGTGGGAAAGGGGCTAAATTGCAGCGAGCATTGATTGCATTTTTTCTTGACGAGGCCGATAAAGCTGGTTATGAAGAGTTCATTGCTCCGCTTTTAGTTAACGAGGCAAGTGGAATAGGAACGGGTCAGCTTCCCGATAAAGAAGGTCAAATGTATTATGCACCTGAAGATGAGTTGTATTTAATACCAACAGCAGAGGTTCCACTTACCAATATTTATCGTGATGTTCTTTTGCCAAATGAAGACTTTTCCATCAAACTTACTGGATATACACCTTGTTTTAGAAGGGAGGCGGGATCTTACGGAAAGGATGTAAGGGGTTTAAACCGACTACATCAATTTGACAAGGTAGAAATCGTTAGAATTGAACATCCTAAAAACTCAGAAAAGGCATTAAATGAAATGGTGTCTCATGTTAGAAATTTACTAATCAAACTAGAATTGCCTTTTCGCATCCTGAGACTTTGCGGCGGCGATATGGGTTTTGCCTCGGCAATGACTTTTGACTTTGAAGTTTATTCCGCAGCTCAAGATAAATGGCTGGAGGTGAGTTCTGTTTCCAGGTTTGACACCTATCAATCTAACCGTTTAAAGTTACGCTTTAAAGATGCGGATAAGAAATCAAAATTATGTCATACGCTTAATGGCTCTGCACTTGCTCTACCTAGAATTTTAGCGGCAATGTTGGAAAATAATCAAACGCCGGAAGGAATAAAAATTCCTAGTATTTTGCAACCATATACGGGATTCGCGGTTATTAATTAATTTAGTATAATGATAAAATATATACTTTTATTTTTACTTTTTACCTTGTTTTCTTGTTCAGATTTTCATAAAAAAGAACAACTAGAAAAAATTCAGCTTTCTCAAAGAAATCTGTCTGATATAGAAAAAGAACTTAAAATCAATAAAATAGACACAATATCTAAAATTAGATTAGCCACAAATGAAGTTGAATTACGCATCAAAAATAATTTAGTTTTAGATACGATTAATTTGGTTTTAGGAAAAAAAATGGATGATTACAAACGAATGCGAAAATCATTTGACCCTTTAGGAAGGTCTTATGGGAATTTAATAATAGGAATTGGTGAGGAGCGGATGGCTTTAAATAATTTAGCCGCGGATATTCAAAACGGAGAGGGCGAGCGCAATAAGTACGACACTTATATTATTTATGAAAACAACAAAATCAAACAATTAAAAATCTTATTGAATTCATATATATCGTTTAAAAATAAAACGATGGAAACATTTTTTCGTCTTCATGATGAACTCGATTCTTTATCACGGACATTGATAAAAGTATAAAATGCCTAAAAGGTTCTTATTTTATTTATTTTTATTTTACAGTGCTTCTTTCTGTTTTTCGCAGACGGAAAGCGACATGAAATTAGCGCTATATTATTATGAAAATAGTGAATATGATAAAGCCCTTATTTATTACAAAAAGATTTATGAGGGAGACCAAAGTAAAATAATTTACACCCGATATTTTGATTGTCTCATTCAATTAAAGGATTATAAAGCGGCAGAAAAGACAATTAAAAAACAAATTTCACTTAGTCCGAAAGATTTGCTACTTCAATTAGAGTTGGGATTTTTTTATGAGTTGATTGATGAAGCAGGAAAGGCCAAAAAAGCCTTTGAAGAGGTCATGCAGATAGCTGAAAAAAACCCGGCTCGTGCTTCGGAAGTTTTTCATGTTTTTCTCAACAAAAGTAAATTAGATTTAGCAAAAGAGACACTCGTTAAGGCTGAAAAAAACACACCGGATTATCCGTTTCAACTTTTGTACGCCGAACTGTACCAAAAAACAGGGGAACAGAAAAAAATGTTTGATGCTTACTTTGATTTACTAGATAAATACCCAGAATACAAAGAGGCCGTGCAGTTAACACTAAGTTCTTCATTTGATTTTACTGAAAATAATGCTGATTTTAGCATGCTAAAATCAGCATTCTTAGCAAAAATCCAAAAGCCATCGAGTAATTTAGTGTTTACCGAGATGTTGATTTGGTTATTTATAGAAAGCAAAAATTTTGCTTCGGCTTTCGTACAAGTAGTAGCCCTTGACAAACAGTTTCAAAGTTTTGGGGGAAAGGTTATGGAATTCGGCAAAATATGCGTTGAAAATGAATCCTTTGAAGTCGCAAGAAAATGTTTTAATTACGTGATTTCAATTGGCCCAGCATCTCCTTATTATAACGAGTCTGAAAATGCCTTATTAAATACACGGTATATTGAAATTACCCAATATAGCATATATTCAAAGGATGAATTAGAGTCGACCTTAAAAGAATATAGGTCAGTTATCGATAAAAATGCCAACCCGAGAAAGTCAATCAACATCATTTTAGAATATACTAAAATCATGGCTTTTTATGCCGGCAACAAAACAGATGCAATTGAATTTCTTGAGCAATTTATAAACACAGTCGGATTATCGAGCTTACAACAGGCAAGTGTAAAAATGCTTCTTGCTGATATTTATGTTTTATCAGCTAGGATTTGGGATGCATCAATTCTTTATATGCAAATAGATAATGACTTTAAATTTGATGTTATTGGAAATGAGGCAAAATATAAAAATGCGCGTGTTTTTTACTTTGATGGTGAATTTGATTATGCGCAGTCTCAATTAAATGTATTGAAAGAATCAACGTCTAAATTAATAGCAAATGATGCCATGCAATTATCTGTTGCAATTACAGATAATTTTGGTTTAGATAGTAATTACCAGGCAATGATTTGGTTTGCTACTGCCGAATTATTCATTGAACAAAATCAAATAGATAGCGCCTTTCGTCTTTTCGACAGTATTCAAGTAAACTACCCTTTCCATTCTCTAAATGACGAGTTGCTTTTTAAAAAAGGACAAGCGATGGAACGGGAAAAGAAATGGAATCAGGCAATCGCTTTTTATGAAAAGATTGCAGCAAAATATTCAATGGATATTTTGGCCGACGATGCGGTTTTTCGCCTAGCCAAAATTAATGAGTTATTCATAAAAGATAAAGAAAAATCACTGAGCTATTACAAGGAAATTCTTTTCAAGTACCCTGGTAGTTTGTACTCCGATGAGTCAAGAAAAAAGGTTCGGGAATTACGCGGGGACAAAGTAATTTCGGATGAAGAATAGTATTATAATAGACTCTCCCTTGTAAACGCAGGAATGCCCGTTATGTCCATTCCAGTTATCAATAAGTGTATATCGTGCGTTCCTTCATAAGTAAGTACCGATTCAAGATTTGCCATGTGTCGCATCATGGAATACTCACTGGTAATTCCCATTCCGCCATGTATTTGACGGGCTTCCCGAGCTACATTAACTGCAATTTCAACATTATTTCTTTTCGCCATTGATATTTGGGCCGTTGTTGCTTTTCCATCATTCCGCAATTGTCCGAGACGGTAGGTAAGCAGTTGGGCCTTTGTTATTTCGGTTAACATTTCCGCTAGTTTTTTCTGAACTAATTGAAACGACGCTATTGGCACACCAAATTGAATTCTTTCTTTGGAATACCTTAATGCTTGATCATAACAGTCCATTGCCGCACCCAAAGCCCCCCAGGCAATTCCGTATCGGGCAGAGTCTAGACAACTTAAGGGCGCTCCTAGTCCAGAACGATTGGGTAAGATATTACTTTTCGGCACCCGGACATTTTCAAAAATCAATTCGCCGGTTGAAGATGCCCGTAAGGATAGTTTGCCATGCATTTCAGGTGTGGAAAAACCCTCCATTCCTCTTTCCAAAATTAATCCGTGGATGCGTCCGCTTTCATCTTTTGCCCAAACAACGGCTATATTTGCAAATGGCGCATTAGAAATCCACATTTTAGACCCGTTGAGAATAACATTGTCACCATCATCTTTAAAATTGGAAAGCATACCACTCGGGTTAGAACCATAATCAGCTTCCGTTAAACCAAAACAACCCATCATCTCGCCTGTTGCAAGTTTGGGTAAAAACCTCATTTTTTGTTCTTCTGAACCATATTTCCATATAGGATACATCACCAAGGACGATTGAACAGATGCGGTAGAACGCAATCCCGAGTCACAGCGCTCCAATTCTTGCATGATAATGCCGTATGAAATTTGATCAAGACCAGAACCGCCATATTCTACAGGAATATATGGGCCAAATGCCCCAATTTCTCCAAGCCCTTTTAATAGGTGCATGGGAAAAGTTGCCTTTTCATAGTGTTCATCAATAATGGGAGAAACTTCTTTTTTTACCCACTGTCGAGCAACATCTCTTATAAGTTTGTGTTCGTCGGAGTAGAGATCGTCTAAATTGTAGTAGTCTGGATGCTTATATTGATCGGTTTTCATACAATGAAAATTAGGGTACAAAAGTAATCAATAAATAAACTTAATTTAAACGACTTTCTATTTAATTTTGTGGTGAAACAAATTCAAAGTGAATGGTTGAATCTTTAACGCTCCACCTTCGTGAACATCAACTATCTATTGGCTGGCTTTTAACCTGCTTTACTTGCTTGATTCTTATTGCCGTGGCTTCCCTGAGACAAGAGCGTTTAATTTCGCTTGTTTTTCTAGGATACTATAAAATACAAAAAGAAGATTCCTTTAATAATGATGCTGAGCGAATGGGGTTAAGCACCTTCGTCATTTTAACACTAAATTATCTTCTTGCCGCCTCTTTGGCACTTTCTTTACTCATGTTAAGTAAGGATTTCGATACAAAATCAAGCTTAATGGTTGTGTTTATTCCAATAATTATCGTTTTATATTGGAAAGCAGGTCAGTGGTTAATTTTTGCAATGGTAGGAAAACATCCAATTATTAAACAATTAAAATATCACCTTCGTTTTGCAATTTGTACAGGCGGATTTTTCTTTTTATCAAGTGCAATTATCATTTCTTTGAATAAATCATTGGTAGAAACTACCCTGTTCCTTATTTTTATCGGATTTTTACTTATGTATTTAAATAGAATATATAAGGGCGTAATAGCATCAATACTAATGGGCATTAGGTGGTATTACATTTTATTGTACCTTTGTACAGTTGAGGTTTTACCTTTAGTAGCTTTTTTTTTATTTTACTATGATAAAACAGCAACATTTGTTAAGTAGCGAAAATTAAAACGGTAATCCTTGGCGATAAAAACAATACTTGTTTCTCAGCCCCAACCTGAAGGCACTGTCTCTCCTTATTTTGACTTAGCAAAAAAGTATAAAATAAAGATCGACTTCAGGCCTTTTATTAAGGTTGAAGGAATAACGGTGAAAGAATTTCGTTCTCAAAAAATTAATTTGGTGGAATTCACAGCCATCATTATTACATCTAAAGTCGCCGTCGATCATTTTTTTAGAATTGCGGAAGAAGCAAGGTTTAGTGTCCCCGAGGACATGAAGTATTTTTGCATATCGGAAGCAGTTTCACTTTATTTACAAAAATATGTGCCTTACCGAAAGCGAAAAATATTTTTTGGAAAGCAAACGATTGAGGAGCTCGTTGAGGTAATGAAAAAGCATAAATCCGAAAATTTTCTACTGCCGTGCACGGATATTTTAAGAGATAATATTCCGAAAACGTTAGAGCAATGTAAAATTCGTTTCTCAAAAACAATTCTTTACCGAACAGTCGCATCGGATCTTTCCGATTTAGAAAATGTATACTACGATTTATTAGTCTTTTTTAGCCCTGGAGGGATAGAATCACTGTTTGTAAACTTCCCCGATTTCAAACAAAACACCACTGCGATAGCCGCTTTTGGACCCACAACGGCAATGGCAGTAGAAAAGCATAAATTACGTCTTGATGTTCAGGCTCCTCATCCCAAGGCTCCATCGATGGTTGGTGCAATTGAACTTTTTATCTTAGAACAACTCAAGAAAAAATAATCGCCCTGCTTTTGAACCGAAAATCGGTATTCTTTCCGACAAACGCTCATATTTTTTTATTTTAGTTTTGAGTTGTTTAAAAAAACATTAAATTTACATCAACTTAAAAATTCTTAAAATGAAAAAACTTTTACTATCAGCCTTGTTGCTTTCTGCAACATCCGCTACAACTTTTGCACAGTTGGCGCCTGGAAGCCTTGCTCCAGACTTCACGGTAAGTGCTTATCAGCCTTGGTTGTCTGCCGCTGGAATGACAAACAATGGTTCTTATAAATTGTATGACTATCTTGATGCTGGTTATACGGTTATTTTAGACGTTTCAGCAACTTGGTGCGGACCATGTTGGAATTATCATTTATCAGGTGCATTAGAAGACGCTTATGCTGCACACGGACCGGCAGGTGCTCCTGGTGTTTCTGCAAATACAACAGATGACCTTATGGTTATTTGGATAGAGGGCGATGGTGCAACTGCAGATGCTACGATGTTAGACGGATCAGGTGCTATTGGCGACTGGACAAATCCTAATGCTGCAGGACAAATACAATTCCCAATGGCGAATCCAATTACGGCTACAGCAAATACTATCAACACAAACTTTGGCATTGCTTATTTTCCAACAATCTACAAAATCTGTCCTAATCGGATAGTTTCAGAAATAGGACAAGCAACAGCAGCGGCAATATATACTTCAATTGGTTCTTGTCCTCCTCCAGCTTCAAGTCCTGCAGACGTAGCAGCACTTTCTTATACTGGATCTTTAGTTCATTGCCAGGGTGCTTATACACCAACGGTGAAGATTCAAAACAATGGTACGAGCCCTTTAACTGCTGCAACGGTTACTGTAACGCAAGGAGGAACAACAGTTTCAACTGGAACATATTCAGGAAGTTTAGCTACTTATGGTGTTGCAACAGTTACTTGTACACCAATTGCAAGTTTTATGGGCGGCGCTTTGGTTGTTACGGTTGCTACTGCAGCTGATGCAAACGCGGCAAACAACGGTGTTAATGCAACGGTTTCTACTGCATTAGTTGCTTCAAACCAATATGTAACAGTAAATCTTACTACAGATGCATATGCAGATGAGACTTCTTGGACAATTAAAAACAGCGCGGGTACAACGGTTGCTTCGGGTGGTGGTTATGGTCCAAATTTAGGAGCTGCAGGTCAAACAGTTGAAACACCAGTTCAGGCTAATTTAACGCCAAACACGTGTTATACATTTGAAATCCTTGACGTTTATGGAGATGGAATTTGCTGTCAATATGGTGATGGTGGATACACGATTATTGATGCATCAGGTGCTACTTTAGCTTCTGGAGGAACATTTGGAGATAGTGAGCAAAAAGTATTCAAAACAGGTGTTGCAGGTTTAAATGAAATGGAAACAATCGCATTGAATGTATTTCCTAACCCAGCGTCTGATTTAGTTAATGTTTCTTTTGAAGCAAACAACAATGATTTTTCAGTATCATTAGTTGATATTCAAGGAAGAACAATCGCTACAAAATCATTTACAAATTTAGTAGGTTCTCAATTGGTATCTTTCTCAACAGAAGGTATTGCTAAAGGAAGCTACATCGTTACTGTTACTTCAAATGGAGCGACAACTACAAAGAATGTTGTTGTTAGATAAGCTAACAATTAATGCATTGAAAAAGGGGAGCTTGCTCCCCTTTTTTTATTTAATACGATTCGGGTTTTATTAATATAGGAAATTACTATACGGGTAGCGTATGCTAAAAATCGATTTTACTTCTTCATAAATTACAGATTTTAACTCTTCTATATTTTCTTTTTCAGTTGCAGAAATAAAAACACATGTTGTTTTTTGCATTTTAGCCATCCATGTTTTTTTAAGAACTTCGATGCTATTAACAGTCTCGTCTTCATCACCATCTAGTTCTTTTGGTGAATAAGCATCAACTTTATTAAAGACGAGTATACTGGGTTTTTCCGTTTTATCAATTTCCTGTAACGTTTCCTTAACAACAAGAAATTGCTCTTCAAAGTTGGGATGTGATAAATCCAAAACATGAATAAGAATATCCGCTTCTCTCACTTCGTCTAATGTAGATTTAAAAGACTCGACTAACTGTTGTGGTAATTTACGAATGAAACCAACCGTATCGGTGAGTAAGAAGGGTAGATTTTCTATCACCACTTTTCTTACCGTCGTGTCTAAGGTTGCAAAGAGTTTATTTTCTGCAAACACATCTGATTTTGCCAATAAATTCATCAAGGTACTTTTACCAACATTGGTATATCCAACAAGAGCTACACGCACCAGTTGCCCACGATTTCCTCGCTGAATAGTCATTTGCTTATCAATATCTTGAAGCCGTTCTTTCATTAACGAAATCCGCATTTGAATAATTCTTCTATCTGTTTCAATTTGTGACTCACCTGGTCCCCGAAGTCCAATACCACCTTTTTGCCGTTCGAGGTGTGTCCACATGCGTGTTAATCGTGGAAGCATGTATTGAAGTTGGGCTAATTCCACCTGTGTTTTTGAATGGAAACTACTGGCTCTACTTGCGAAAATATCAAGAATTAGGATAGGCCGATCCAGCACTTTGCATTCTAATTCCCGCTCTATGTTGCGCAATTGAGAGGGAGATAATTCATCGTCGAAGATTACTAATTCAATCTCGCATGCTTTGATGTATTCTCTGATTTCCTCTAATTTTCCTTTTCCAACGTATGTTTTTGGATTAGGAAAAGGCAGGCGTTGCATGAATGTACGTTGTGAGGTAGCGCCAGCAGTTTCGGCCAAGAAGGCAAGCTCGTCTAAATATTCTATCGCAATCGCTTCGGTGATATCTGCGCTGATCACACCAACCAAAACACAGGCCTCTTCATTTGGCACAGTCGTGTCATATCCTTCTGTCAATGTCTTAATTTTTTAACATGATTAATAACCAACTGTATGTTTTCGTTATTTCCAAGTAATTCTTTCATTGGCGGCATTCCATTTTTTCCTTCTTTAATTATTTTAGCGAGTGCAGCATCATCTAATCTTGACGCGTTTAAATTTTTTGCTCCCGAAGCTCCTAATTTTCCGTCATCGCCATGGCAAGCTGCGCAATGCATAATGAATAAATTTTCGCCTACTACTTCTGGGGCCTCAGGTGGCTCAGGTTTAACATTATCTCCAGATGAAGAGCAACTTACCACTAAAAGTAAGCAAGAGCAGAAATAAATAATCCTTAGAACCATCCCCCACCAAGATTTGTCCTAAATGGCCAAGGAATAGATAAAAGAATAATGATTAATCCTATCGAATAAAATAAGCGGATTACTTTAAATTTATCCGCATCATTTTCTTTTCTTTTCGCTTTGCTATATCCGATAGTTATTAAAATAATTGCCAATAACATGCCGGTTAAATGTTCCATGCCATAAAAACGTAGCAATGGTTCTTTCATCCATCCCGTGGTAAATTGCACTTTCGCGGAGGTGAAGTATTGAATCAATCCGATTACCAATTGAATGTGTAGGGTCACCATGGCAAATAGATTAACCATTTTATGCTTTTTTTCAAAGCGTTTAGCGGAAAATGCATTGACAATAGCCCAAATTAGTAAGACTAACGCAACCCACCTTAATCCTGAGTGCAAGTGATTGATAATTTCCATACGTTTAATCGTTAAGTTTTAATACTGCTAGAAAAGCTTCTTGAGGAACTTCTACTCGTCCCACTTGTCGCATTCTTTTTTTACCTTCTTTTTGTTTCTCTAATAATTTTCTTTTTCTAGAGATGTCTCCACCATAACACTTAGCGGTTACATCCTTTCTAAGCGCCTTTATAGTTTCACGTGCAATTATTTTGGCCCCAATAGCTGCTTGAATCGGAATTTCGAACTGTTGGCGAGGAATCAACTCTTTTAATTTTATGCAGATTCTTTTTCCTAAATCAAAGGCATTACTCCTATGTACTAATGCAGAAAGCGCATCAACCTGCTCCGCATTTAACATTAAATCTAATTTAATTAAATCAGATTCTCGGTAGCCAATTGGATGATAATCAAAGGAGGCATAGCCACGAGATACAGACTTAAGTCGATCATAAAAATCGAATACAATTTCAGCCAAGGGCATTTCAAATGAAATTTCAACTCGATCTTGGGTTAAATACACTTGGTTTTTTAACTCGCCTCGTTTTTCTATACAAAGCGTCATTATTGACCCAACGTATTCTGTTTTGGTAATTACTTGAGCTGAAATATAGGGTTCTTCAATACGATCCATCCCAGATGGGTCTGGCAATTCAGATGGATTATTAACAATCATCATTTTGTCGGGATCCTTTTTCATATAGGACTTGTAGGAAACATTCGGAACAGTTGTTATTACTGTCATATTGAATTCTCTTTCAAGGCGCTCTTGAATAATTTCCATGTGCAACATTCCCAAAAATCCACATCGAAACCCAAAGCCAAGGGCTTGGGAAGATTCAGGTTCAAAAATCAAGGAGGAATCATTAAGCTGTAATTTTTCCATGGAATACCTTAGTTCTTCATAATCTTCTGTATCCACAGGATAAATACCAGCAAAAACCATTGGTTTAACGTCTTCAAATCCTTTTATAGCGATTTCACAAGGGTTATCAGATCCGGTAATGGTGTCGCCAACTTTAACTTCATTCGCCTGTTTGATGCCAGATATAATATAACCAACATCTCCAGCACGGACTTCTTTCCGTGGAGATAAGTCCATTTTAAGAATTCCAATTTCATCCGCATTGTAATCTCTACCAGAATTCATAAAGCGAATCTTTTGTCCTTTTTTGATAACGCCGTTTCTTATTCTATAATACGCAATAATCCCCCGGAAAGAATTAAATACAGAATCAAAAATCATGGCTTGAAGTGGCGCATTTTCATCACCTTTGGGTGCGGGTATCCGATTAATCACAGCGTCAAGTATGGCATCCACCCCTAATCCAGTTTTTCCCGATGCTTGAATTATTTCACTAATATCACAGCCGATTAATTCTATAATTTGATCAGAAACTTCTTCTGGCATTGCCCCAGGCAAATCCATTTTATTTAAAATGGGGATAATTTCTAAGTCGTGTTCTAATGCTAAATATAAATTAGAAATTGTTTGAGCTTCAATTCCTTGTGATGCATCAACAATTAAGAGCGCTCCTTCGCATGCTGCAATTGATCTAGAAACTTCGTATGAAAAATCAACGTGCCCTGGGGTATCAATTAAATTAAGAATGTAATCAACGCCATCTTTTGAATAATTCATTTGGATTGCATGACTCTTAATGGTAATTCCGCGCTCTCTCTCCAAATCCATATCATCAAGGGCTTGAGCCTTCATGTCCCTGTCGGAAATGGTCCCAGTTGTTTGAAGAAGCCGATCTGCTAGGGTGCTTTTTCCGTGATCAATATGTGCAATAATGCAAAAATTTCGAATATTTTTCATACGGATGCAAAATTACGCTAAAAGCGACAAAGGGCAACTTGCTTCATCGAATAATATTAACATGTCCTGTCATTAACAACTCTTGCCGATTATTGGGCCTATAAAAAAGCTTCCAGGTAAACACCCCACTTTGACAATCCGCACCCTGGTATTTTCCATCCCAGGCAAAATTTAAATCTTCTGATTCGAAGACCAATTCCCCCCAGCGATTAAAAATCTCAATCTTTATCCATTCCACCCCTACAAATGAACCCGAAAAATAGTCGTTTATCCTATTTTCGTCGGGGATAAATGTGTTGGGAATATAAATGTATAATTCCTCTTGAATGAAGATGGGCATTGTTATGCTGTCTTTGCACCCGTAAATATCTGTAGCATATAAAGTGACAAGGTAGGTTCCATCGCTTGGATAGGTATGAACTGGATGTATATCATATGATGTTCCTCCATCTCCAAAAAACCAGGTGTAGCCGTAGCCATTTTGGGTTTGGTTTAGAAATGAAATGGGCAGCCCCTCTATAATTGATTGACTATTGACACTAAAATCTGCAATTGGCTTGACAACCATTACTTGGCTAAATCCACTAACAGTGAACGATTGACATTCATCGGAAACAATGACCTGATATACCGAGTTTGCAGTTGGATGCACCCAAATACCGGTCGTAGTTTCGCCTGTGGTAGGCCATAAAAAATAATAATTTCCATATCCACCGCTTGCACTTGCGGAAATATAGGCGCTATCTCCTGGACAAATCTGTATTACAGGACTGTTACTTACTAAAAGAGGCGGACTTGTTATCGTGTATGAAACGGTGTCCGAAACGGTGTTTCCACAATTATCCGTAACAGAAACAATATAATTGGTAGATGCAGAGGGACTTACAATTACGCTATCGGAGGAGCCAATTATGGTATTGCCTTGCGTCCAAGAATAAAGATAAACACCACTTCCGCCGTTTACGTTCGCATAAATTGTTTGAGGAATATAAGGGCAGATCTCTGTAATGTCATTTGAAACAACTAAGCTTAATGGCGGATATAATGGTACACTTATCGTGGCCGAATCGGTAACAGATTGTCCTGAACAATTATCACTTACCGTAAGAAATATAGTGCTGTTTGTATTGGCAATTACTGAAATTGAAGTAGTAGTTGCCCCATTACTCCAAAGGTATGAATAAGGAGGAACACCTCCAGAGAGTGTGGGTACAATTGATAATGAAGCCCCGGGACACAAAACACTTGTGTCGGGAATTGTTAGTATAAGTGGCGCAACATCTTGAATATTAATTGTCAATGGGATTGGTGTAATGTTTCCGCAGGGATCCGTGACGCTAAAATTCATAATTATACTTTCTAAGCCCTCCACCAAAGCATCTGGCAAAGAGGTTATTATGAAAGAGGTTGTGTTTTGGCCAACGGGAAATGTTATACTGTTAGGAACCCCAGCATAATCGAGGACATTTTGTGCAGTACCACTTGTTTGAATAGGAATAGTTAAACTGCTATTTAGGTTGTTATTTCTTTGTAATGTAACAGTAGCAGTAACACAACCCTCTGCCATCCAAGATGGATCTGGATAAGCTTGTTGTGATAAAGCATAAGAAACGGTAACAGGGGTAAGGGAACTTAAACTATTTGCTTCAAGGAATATTCCGGAGTCCCAGCTTCCATCTCCGACATCTGCAACAGCTAAAATTAAATGATAAGTTTGTCCGCATTGAACCTGTGAAATTGCTTCCAAAACATCGGTGAATCCATCATATTGAATATAAAAAGGCGACGAATTGTAGGGCGCCATGTTGCCGTCTCCATTAGCATTAAAATATTGAGGGTTGGTGATTGCATTCACATTGTTAATGGAAACGATGCCGCCATTATTAGGAAGTTGGGCAATATTTTGCATTCCAACGATTCCGGGTCCAGAAATAAAAAACCCGAACACATCATTAAATCCAGAATTATTAGGAGGAGCGAATTCTGGGTATTCATCGGACCCAAAAACGTATTTAAATTTTACAGTATCGGAATAAGGGATAAAATCAAATTCCAAAATCGCTGCGTTATAGGTTTGTGTCCCCCCAATTAAATTATTTGATAGCAAGCCAGACCCACCGATATTATTATCCATCCCACAACTTGGAAGATTGTTGGGCCCCTGTGGACCAGACCCATTATTTAGGATAGTACCTGTTGTCATAATAATACCCTGATCAATCCCTAGATTTGTTCCTGTACCCGAAAACGAACCAATTGCTGCATTACTGCCGTTAAACATTATGTTTGAAACAATGACCCCCGGCCCCAATAATACATTTTGTACCAGGCTTTGTGGCGATTGACCCGCATTCGTTACTAGTTGACTATCTGCCCTCGAAAAGAACAGCGTAAATAGGAACGTTAATAAATAGTATTGAAAATTAAAATACATATATAAATAATAACGTATTTACGAGCAAAACGTTGTGATTTTAACTACATTTTGTACGATTGATTTAGTTTATTCCTTGTAAGGCACAAAATTTAGAATAAAAACCATTCTGCTTTAGTAACTCAATGTGGTTCCCCCGCTCTACAATCTCCCCTTTTGATAAGACAATTATTTGTTCCGCTTTTATGATGGTACTTAATCTATGTGCAATAATAAAAGTTGTTTTTCCAATCATGATTTTTTCCAATGCCGCCTGAACTAATAATTCGGACTCCGTATCCAAAGCAGAGGTCGCCTCATCTAAAATTAATATTTTCGGGTCTAAATAAATTGCCCTTGCGATACTTAATCGTTGTTTTTGTCCGCCAGACAACTTATTCCCTCGCTCCCCAATTATCGTGTCAAATCCGCTTTCTAGCTCCATAATAAAGTCATATGCATTAGCATTTTTGGCGGCTTGAATCACTTTTTCAAGGGAAGGGTTTTCGTCACCAAAGGCTATGTTTGCTATAATACTTGTATTAAAGAGAATTGATTCCTGTGAAACAATACCAATCAAACTTCTTAATGAATTAATAGTTACATCTTTCAAGTTGACTCCGTCAATAGATATTTCACCAGATTCTACATCGTAAAATCGAGGTAGTAAGTCCATCATGGTAGATTTTCCGCTACCTGATTCGCCAACCAATGCAATTGAACTACCTTTTTTAACAGATAGATTAATTGATTTTAAGATGCTCTCTTGTCCATATCGGAATCCTACGTTTTTGTATTCAATACAGTCTTTAAAATCAACTAATGATTTTGCATTTTCCTTTTCAATTATTTTTTCATCTTCTTGAAGAATATCATTGATTCTATCTAATGAAACTTTTGCTTTTGTCATATTTGCAATGGAGGAAGATATTCCTTGAATAGGCCTAAGTAACTGAGAAAAAACAATAATAAATGTCATAAAAACTTCTCCAGTTAACCCATTTGCTTTGTTTTCTAAAATAAGCCCACCGCCAAACCAAACCAAGCAAAGCATAACCATAGCCCCTAAAGTTTCATTGAGTAGTGGGGAAAGGTCTTTTTTTCGAAAAGTTTTTGTTATAAGTTTTTGGTGAGTCAGATTAATTTTTTGGAATCCCTTTAATATAAAACCATTTGCATTAAAGGCCTTAATAATTCGTATTCCAGACAAAGCCTCTTCCATGGCAGAGAAAAGAAGTCCGGTTTGTTCCTGCCCTGCTTTTGCGGTTCTCTTCAAACTTTTTCCGATTCTAGAAATAACAAATGCTGATATTGGCAATAGAAACAATGAAATTAAAGTCAACTCAGGGCTTAGGTAAACTAAAGAAACAATGTTTATTGCAACAGCAATTGGCTCTCGAAACAAAAGCTCTAACATACTCACAACCGCAACTTCCACTTCCCCAACGTCAGAATTCATCCTGGCCATCAAATCGCCTTTTCGCTCATTAGAATAATAAGACAAAGGTAAAATGAGAATTTTTTCAAATAATTTATCTCGCACATCCCGCACAACCGCCATTCTTAATTGCGATTGAAAATAAACCGCTCCGTAACGGAACAAATTCTTAAAGAAAAAGGCCATCATTACAGTAATACAGACAAATAAAAGTGCCTCTTTTGGATTTTGAGAAACTAAGTCATACATGGTAAAATTATACCAGTCTTTTATGTAGTTAAATAAGCCGCCGAAAGAACTGTCCCATTGGGGCGGGCTTACCGGAATAATTTCTTCTGCCTTTCTGAAAATTAATTGAAGTATTGGTATAAATAAAACAAGTGATAATAAATTGAAGACGACAAATAATAAATTGCACAACACCACAAGAAGTGCGACGCCTTTATACCTGAAGGTATACCGATATATTTGTTTTAAAGCAGACAATTTAACAGCAAAGATACATTTGTATACGTGTTTTTCAATTAGTAGCACCGAAGTTTCTTAACTTTGCTTTATGAGTAGTGTAAGACAACAAAAAATCGAAGCCGCAATTCAAGGAGAATTAGGCGTTCTATTACAGAAATTATCCCCTGAAATATGCCTAGGCGCAATGGTGTCTGTTACCGTGGTCAGAATTTCCACAGACCTATCTGTAGCGAGGTGCTACCTCAGTGTTTACGCGCACCCAAGTCCGACAGAGGTGCTAAAGTCGATTCAAATCAATCAAGGAAAAATACGCGGACAAATCGGGATAAGATTAAAAAACCTGCGTAAAATACCTTCCCTCAGTTTTTTTATTGATGATTCGTTGGAATATGCAAGTAAAATAGAAGAACTCTTAAAAAAATAAAAATCA
The DNA here is from genome assembly GCA_026391005.1 of Flavobacteriia bacterium. Taxonomy (GTDB): domain Bacteria; phylum Bacteroidota; class Bacteroidia; order Flavobacteriales_D; family Crocinitomicaceae; genus UBA952. Next base: position 33,412 of record JAPLEV010000012.1, read on the forward strand.
ACGTTCCATTATACATAGCACGTAGGTATTTGTTTTCTAAAAACAAGCGGCAAGCAGTAACAATAATTACGCGAATTTCTGTAATTGGCGTGATGGTTATATCTGCAGCATTGATTATAGTTATGTCCTCTTTTAACGGGATTGAGTCTATGATTAGCGGGCTTTACACGGAATTTGATCAGGGGGTTATAATTACCCCTGCCAAGGGGAAGACAATTTTTGAAAGTCAAGTCCCCTGGAAAAGGTTATCTAAAATAGAAGGTATCTCAAGAATGTCAAAAGGAATTGAAGAAACAGTAATTCTTCGAAAAGAGGAAAAATGGGTTAACGCTAGGATTATAGGCGTTGAAAGACAATTTTTAGAAATGATTAATATCCATAAAAAAGATCATTTGATTTCTGGGCGGGCCGCCCTTCCATTGAATAACGAATCTAATAATGATTTCGGGCTCATTGGTGTAGGATTGGCAAATGTTTTGAGCCTTAGAAATATCAATGCCGAGCCGGAGAACATTATTATTTATGCCCCTAAAAACAATATGAAATTAAAATTTGGAAAAAACCCGTTTTTCCAAACGTCTTTTAAATTGGCAGGAATAATTAATTATAATAAAGAAACGAATGATGCATTTGTTATTGCCAACCTAAATTTCGTTAAAACGTTGCTTAACCTGGAGGACCAGCTCACTCACATTTACATTCAGCCCAATGAAAATTATAACAATGAGGAAATAAAACTAAAGGTCCAAGCAATCGTCGGAGCGAATTTCGTAGTTAAAACAAATGCGCAAAAAAATGAGTTGATTTACAAAACCAGCAAAAGTGAAAAGCTTATTGTTTTAATTATTCTTTTATTTATTTTTCTTTTAGCAATATTCAATTTAGTAGCATCGATTACGATGATATATTTAGAAAAGAAGGAGGGAATTAGCGCTTTGAAGGGTATGGGGTTCTCTAAAACAAAGGTATTCAACGTCTTTTTTTTAGAAGGCATTTTAATTTCCGGAACAGGAATTTTATTAGGGTTATTCCTTGGCCTAGGAATTTGCTTATTGCAAGTGAATTATACCATTATTTCTATTCCAGGAGCGGGCATTCCTTTTCCTGTCGAGCTTAAACTAGGAGAAGTTTCAGCTGCTTTACTTATTTTAATGCTCACAGCCACAATTTTTTCTTTTTTAACGGCTAAATTTCTCGTGAAGGAAACGGAATAAAAAATCGCAACAATTTTTCGGCCTTTTTCTGAGCGTTTAATCAAATATAAATTGCTATATTTGCATCCAAATTTAAAACAGAAATCATGTCAATGTCTAAAGGAAAAGTCTCTCAGGTTATAGGCCCAGTAGTTGATGTTCGTTACGATAACGGGGCTGAATTGCCAACTATTTTTGATGCATTAGAAGTAATTAAAAAAGATGGGACACGTGTGATTCTTGAAGTGCAATCTCATGTTGGTGAAAATTCTATTCGTGCTATTTCCATGGACTCTACCGATGGTTTTACGAGAGGGATGGAAGTCATTTCAACAGGATCTGCAATAAAAATGCCGGTTGGAGAAAAAATAAAAGGTCGCCTTTTTAATGTTATAGGTGAGGCAATTGATGGAATAAATACGGTAAGTAATGAAGGGGGAATGCCAATTCACAGAGAAGCTCCTAAGTTTGACCAATTATCTACAGCAACAGAAGTACTATTAACAGGCATTAAAGTAATCGATTTAATTGAGCCTTATGCTAAGGGAGGAAAAATAGGATTGTTTGGAGGGGCAGGTGTTGGTAAAACAGTTTTGATTCAAGAATTAATTAATAATATTGCAAAAGGCCACGGTGGATTATCAGTTTTCGCCGGTGTAGGAGAGCGAACTCGAGAGGGAAATGACCTGTTAAGAGAAATGTTAGAGTCAGGTATTATTAAATACGGAAAAGATTTTATGCATTCGATGGAAGAAGGCGGCTGGGATCTGTCAAAAATAGACCTTGAAGAAATGAAGGAATCAAAAGCAACGTTTGTTTTTGGCCAAATGAATGAACCTCCTGGAGCAAGAGCTCGAGTAGCGCTTTCTGGTCTTACCATTGCGGAGTATTTTAGAGATGGTGACGGTCAAGACCAAGGAAAAGACATTTTATTTTTCGTTGACAATATCTTTAGATTCACTCAGGCAGGTTCTGAGGTATCAGCTTTATTAGGAAGAATGCCTTCTGCAGTAGGTTACCAGCCGACATTAGCCACTGAAATGGGACAGATGCAAGAGCGAATTACCTCAACCAAAAGCGGTTCAATTACTTCTGTTCAGGCGGTTTATGTACCTGCAGATGACTTAACGGATCCGGCACCAGCAAATACCTTTGCTCACCTCGATGCAACAACAGTATTGTCTCGAAAAATTGCCGAACTTGGAATTTACCCGGCGGTGGATCCGCTTGATTCTACATCTAGAATTTTAACGCGTGAAATTGTTGGAGACGAACATTACAATTGTGCGCAACGGGTTAAAGTAACGCTCCAGCGATACAAAGAACTACAAGACATCATCGCAATACTTGGTATGGATGAACTTTCTGAAGAGGATAAATTAGTAGTACACAGAGCAAGAAGGGTTCAGCGATTTTTATCTCAGCCATTCCATGTTGCTGAGCAGTTTACTGGTTTAGCAGGGGTTTTAGTGGATCTCAATGATTCCATAAAAGCATTTAATGATATTTTGGATGGTAAATACGACCAATATCCCGAAGCAGCATTTAACCTCAAAGGGGGGATAGAAGATGTTATAGAGGCGGGAGAAAAAATGATGGCGGAAGCATAATTTACAGTAATGATACTTGAAATATTTACACCAGAGGCAATTATTTTTAAAGGAGAAGTGCTATCTGTTTCATTACCCGGATTGAGTGGCGATTTTCAGCTGCTTAATAACCACACACCATTAATTTCTGCCCTTAGAAAAGGTCAGATTAGATTCAAAAATTCTGGAGAATCAAGTGATTTAGGAGAACTTCTTACCGACCCGTCAGATAAGACAATTGGTGTTTTTGAAATTAAAGGTGGTGTATTAGAAATGGTAGATAATAAAGCAATAATATTAGCAGAGTAACGAATATTAAAAATTGCTAGTGTCCAAGTTTTCTACTCCAATTTGATTTTTTTAGCGCGAATAGTTTTCTTATTTTAGCAACTTAAAAAACAGTTTAAAATGCTTTCTTTAGATTTGCTCAAGATACCAAACCACATAGCCGTTATTATGGACGGTAATGGGCGTTGGGCGAAATCTCAAGGTAAAGATCGCCTATTCGGACACGCAGCGGGAGTAGAGGCCGTGCGCGATACCCTCAAAGCTGCAAAAGAATTTGGGGTAAAATACCTTACTCTTTACGCTTTTTCTACAGAAAATTGGTCACGTCCTCAAGCAGAAATCGATGGTCTAATGGACTTATTAATTGATGCAATAACATCTGAATTAGATAGTTTAGAAAATAATGGCGTTAGATTATTAACCATTGGTGATATTAACGGCCTTCCGGAGAATTGTCGAAAAGGGATGGAAAACGCAATTGAGAAAACCAAAGAAAACAAAGGAATAACCCTTATTCTTGCGCTAAACTATAGCGCACGAATTGAGATCACAAAAGCCGTTCAATCTATTCTTCTTAATGAAAAAAATATAAGCATAGAATCGATCACTCCTGAATTGATTTCGAAACATTTATTTACCAAGAATATACCCGATCCGGAATTGTTGATTAGAACAAGCGGAGAGAATCGAGTAAGTAACTTTATGCTTTGGCAAATTGCATATACCGAACTTCATTTTGCTAGAATTTATTGGCCTGAATTCAGAAGAGAACACTTTATCGCTGCCATTGAAGATTATCAAAATAGAGAAAGACGATTCGGAAAAATTTCCGAGCAAATTCATCCAATTATATGAGGCAAATAACAATTTTATTATTCTGTTTTTTGTGCCTGAATTCTTTTTCTCAAAAAGATCCATTAACTATAGGAGAACTAAATTTTAACTATTCCACCCCAGTAGAGTACGAAATAGGTCCAATTCGTGTTATCGGGGCTGATAATTACGATCATCAAGGAATAAAATTGATCGCTGGTTTAAGACAAGGACAAAAAATAACCTTGCCAAGCGATCAAATTCGTGTGGCCATTCGTAAGCTTTGGGATGAAGGATTATTCTCAAATATTGCTATTTATGCTGAAAAAGAAGTGGCAGGGGTCATTTATCTTGTAATAGAACTAGAGCCAAGACCAAAATTATCGCGATTCAAATTTATTGGCATTTCAAAACGTGAGGCAGATAAGGTTCGTGAAGAAATAGCATTGTTTTCGGGTAAAACCATTACGGAAAATCTTGTTTTTCAAACAAAAAGTAAGATAAACGGGTATTTTAGAGAAAAGTCTTTTTATGGGGTAAGTGTCGATATCAAACGGATAAAAGATACAATGATTAATGAATCAGAAATATTTATCATACAAATTAACAAGGGAGAGAGAATTGGAATTAAGCCATTAACGATATCCGGAAACAAGAGTGTCCCAACATGGAAATTAAAATTGGCGATGAAAGATACAAAGCAAAAGTCTATTTTGAGAATTTTTAAACGGTCAAAATTTACTGAGTCTACTTATGAGAAAGATAAGCAAGCAATTCTCGGAAAATTTAATGCCGCTGGCTTGCGCGATGCAACTATAATTTATGATACTGTATTTAAATTAGACGATAAGAACCTTAGAATTGATATCGTCATAAATGAGGGGGAGAAGTATTTGTTTGGAGATATTGATTGGATTGGAAATTCAAAATATAGATCTAGTTTTCTTGACACGGTTTTGGGAATTAAAAATGGCGATGTATTTAACAAGGAATTACTTGACCAACGCTTAAAGGGAAATGGAGACGGGAGAGATATTTCTTCGCTTTACATGGACAAGGGCTACCTGTTCTTTCAGGTTATTCCTGTAGAGACAAATGTTACGAATAATAAAATAAGTTATCAAATAAGAATTATTGAAGGTAAAGAGGCGCGAATTGGCGAAATCACCTTAAGAGGAAATAATAAGACTAATGATTATGTTATTTTAAGAGAAATAAGAACGAAACCGGGAGATCTTTTTAATAAAGCAGACATAATAAGGACGCAAAGGGAGCTTTCTCAATTGGGATTTTTCAATGAACAAGGATTTCAGGTTAATCCAATTCCTGATCCAGCAAAAGGAACGGTGGATATTGAGTATGTTGTCGAAGAAAAATCTTCCGATCAAATTGAGTTGTCGGGAGGCTACGGTGGAGCTGGGCCTACTTCATCAGGACGGATTATTGGAACACTTGGGTTAACATTTAATAATTTTTCCGTCAAAAATATTTTCAATAAAGAGGCTTGGACTCCACTTCCTTCAGGAGATGGTCAGCGACTTTCTATTCGCGCACAATCGAATGGGCGTTTTTACCAAGGCTATAATTTTTCATTTACAGAACCTTGGTTGGGAGGGAAGAAACCCAATTCATTATCTTTTTGGGTGAATAACACGGCGTTATCCTCAAATGGTTTAATTCGATCAAATCCCGACTATACAGGTTTGTCCATAACTGGAACGGGTGTTGGATTGCAACGAAGAAAAAAGTGGCCGGATGATTATTTTACTGCTTATTACGAATTGAGTTACCAATACTATGATGTAGTAAAAGATTTTAGGTTTCCTCTTTTTCCGCAAGGATATGCTAACGATATAGCGTTGAAATATGTTTTGCAGCGTAGTTCAGTTAGTGCTCCGATTTATCCACAAAGTGGTTCAAACTTTAGTTTTACAGCCAAAGCAACAGCTCCATATTCTCTTTTTGTTGGAGATAAAGACTATAGCTCAATGTCTGCAAAAGATCGATACCACTATTTAGAGTATTATAGGTTTAAATTTACGGGAGAATGGTACATGCCACTTACCCCAGATAAAAAATTAATACTCATGCCAAGGTTTGGCTTCGGTTATATTGGAGCATATAACGCTTCTAAGGGCGTTACGCCTTTTGAAAGATACTCAGTAGGCGGCAGCGGTCTCTCGGGGGTTAATCAGTTGGGAGGAAGGGAAATTATTGCATTGCGTGGTTATGAGGATCAGTCTGTCTCTTCTACTGGTGGCGATCCTATTGTTGCAAAATATACACTAGAACTTCGTTATCCTATTTCGCTAAACCCGCAAGCGACCTTTTATGCTTTAGCATTCATAGAAGCGGGGAATTCTTATCCAACATTTGAAAAATTTAATCCATTTAATGTAAAAAGAACTGCCGGTGTTGGAATTCGGGTTTTCTTGCCCATGTTCGGAATGTTAGGATTAGATTATGGTTTAGGATTTGACAAGCTTGATAATTGGTCAACAGGCCTTGGAGGGGCATCTGACCAGTCCATACAGCAAAAAGGATTTAATCCCAAATTAAGCTTTACTATTGGAATGAACCTAGGTGAATTATGATGATACTTGGCAATAATTTTTTATCTTCGCCGTTCAAAAGCCCCCAAAATGCTTTTATGAAAAGACTTTTTTATACACTCTTGTTTTTCTTTGGCATAGGTTTTGCCTCGGCGCAATCGTATGCATTTATTGATTCCGATTATATTATGAAAAGTATACCAGAGTATATCGAGGCAAAAGAAAAAATAGATAAGTTGGCTGTTAAATGGACTAAAGAAGTTGAGGATCGTTATGCTTTTATAAAAATTAAAAAAGATAATTTTAATAAGGAAGAAGTTCTTTTACCAAGCGAGGAAAAAGAAAAAAGAAGGGGTGAAATAGCAAATTTGGAAAAAGAGACAATTGAACTACAAAGCCAATATTTTGGTGATAATGGGGAGTATTTTTTGAAAAGACAAGAGCTCGTTCAACCAATTCAAGACCGCGTTTTTACCGCAATGAAAAAGATTGCAAAACGCGAAGGCTATGCTTTTGTTTTTGATAAAGCGAACCAAAGCAATTTGGTATATGCAGAAAAAGAATACGATATTAGTAATACTGTTTTGGAAGAAATGGGAATTAGTTCAGAGTAACAGATAATTTAATCAATATATAGTCAAAATGAAAAAAACAATCCTTTTTATCGCCTTAATGTTCTCTGCGCTTAGCGCAAGTGCCCAAATGAAATTAGCACACGTTAATTCGCAACAACTATTAGATACCATGCCCTCTCGTAAAGATGCTTTAGAGAAACTGAGAAAATTCGAACAAGATGGATATCTAGAACTGCAAGAAATTCAGAAAGATTTAGAGTCAGCATATAAGCGTTATGAGCAAAATAAAGGAGCTATGTCTCCTGTTATTTTGAAGATTGAAGAAGAAAAAATAATGAAAAAGCAACAAGGGCTTGAAGATAGGCAAACAGCGCTTCAGCAAGAATTGCAAATCTATAATCAAGAATTAAATAAGCCGATTCTAGCACGCGTCCAAAAAGCAGTTGAAATTGTATCGGACAGAAAAAAGATAAATTATGTTTTGGATGAATCCTCAACATTATACTTCAAAGGCGGAATGGATATTACAGCTGAGGTGTTAGTTGAATTACTAATATTGGATGTTGCGGCAATGAAAAAGTAATACCTTTTATAAATTCTTGAAGGGCGGTCAATGATTGCCCTTTTTTTATGTAGTTTTGATTTATGAAAAAAGTCCCTATTGGTGTTTTTGATTCCGGTTATGGTGGCCTAACGATCTTATCTGAATTATTAGAAAAACTACCAAGCTACGACTATATTTATTTTGGGGATAATGCAAGGGCACCATATGGAAACCGATCTTTTGATGTCGTCTATTCTTACACTTTAGAAGCAGTAGACTTTTTGTTCAGTCAGGGCTGTGAGTTAATTATAATTGCATGCAATACTGCCTCAGCAAAAGCGCTTAGAACAATTCAGCAAAACGACTTAAAAAAGTATGGTTCTCAAAAGCGTATATTAGGCGTTATTAGGCCGTGTACGGAATACATTAGTTGTATTACCTCGACAAATTGTGTCGGCTTACTGGCTACGCAAGGTACGGTCAATTCAAATTCGTATGGTATTGAGTTGAAAAAATTTGCGCCAAATGTCACTTTAGTTCAGCATGCATGCCCAATGTGGGTGCCTCTAATTGAAAATAATATGCATAATACTGATGTCGGAAAAATGATTATTAAAGCGGATATTGAAAAATTATTATCTCAAAATACGGTTATTGATACTATTGTTTTGGCCTGCACACATTATCCGGTTATTCAAAATTATATTAAAGAAATCGCAGGAAAAGAGATAGAAGTCCTAGCTCAAGGCCCTTTAGTTGCCGAGAAATTAATCGATTACTTGTCTAGGCATAAAGAGCTAGACAATGTCCTTTCTAAGGACGCAAGCGTCGTTTATTTTACTTCTGAAAATAGCGACTTTTTTGATGAGGCAGCATCTAAGTTTATGAAAAGGACGATACGATCAACGCATATTGCAATCTAATTTTCTGTAATGTTTTTAAGGTCTTGATCAATTATCTGACAGATTTGGTCTAAGGGAAGGTCATTGGCATCGGTTCCAAACGGGTCTTCAATTTCTTCCGCAAGTACTTCCATACTGACTAATGCGTAAAATACAAATGAGGTAATCAGAATGGCCCAATAGTCAAAATGGAAAAAGACAATGGGTAAGGTGATTACATATAAAAAGATAAATTTCTTAATAAATATACTATACGAAAACGGTATTGGTGTATTTTTAATGCGTTGACAACCACCTAAGGAAGCTATTAAGCCATTTAAATTAACATCGATTTGGATAAGATCACCCTCGTTTAATTCTCCTCGCTTTTTTAATTCACTTAATTTAATGTAAATTAATTTCATTACCCTAACAGGACTATTGTCTTTAGAAGGATTTTCAAAATTTTCATACACTAAATTTTTTTTATTTGCCCTTAAATTATTCTTTACATTGTAAATATAAAGGCTAAATAAATGAGCAAATTCCTTTTTATCTTCTTCGCTACTTATTCGAGTTGAGATTTTCAAGAAGGCACTTCGGCAGTCATTAACAATGGCGCCCCAAAGCTTTCTTCCTTCCCACCAGCGATCATAGGCTCCGTTTGTACGAAAAAGAAGCAATAAGGACATTACAAATCCAATCAATGAATAGATTGCCGTTAACTCTTTAGTATACCCACTTAATTTTATCTGTAAATTACCCGGAATAAGATGTAACAGCGTAATAATTAAGAATGCAATTAATGAAATAAACACTAATTGCTTCCAAAGAATACGAATGGTATCACTTTTATTCAACGAAAATATTAGACTTAACCAATTTTTAGGATTGTAAATTATCATAATGAGAAATTTATTTGAGACAAAAGTAATTTTTTGTTCTGACTCAGCTAAATATTTTTACTAATTTCGATACATTAATACAAAAGCTGACAATGCAACTTACCCCTGAAATTGAGAAAAAACTAGAACAATTAAACGAAAAGTACGCCGAAATGGGGCAGGATTTATCATCTTATTTGGATGGTTTGCTTTACGCTGACGTAACAACTTATTGGGACTATATAGAGTTGGAAACTTTATTAAGTTTACAAAAGCCAAAAACGAGTTTTCCAGATGAAAAAATTTTTATTATTTATCATCAAATTACAGAGCTGTATTTTAAGTTAGCGCTGCACGAATTTGAACAGTTGGGAGACAAATTAGTCATAGATACTCGCTTTTTTATAGATCGTGTTACGCGAATAAATCGGTATTTCGAAGCGTTGATTATGAGCTTTGATGTAATGGCAAGCGGAATGGAGAAAGAACAGTTTCTTAAGTTTAGAATGTCGCTGCTTCCTGCGAGTGGTTTTCAATCAGCACAATACCGTGAGATTGAATTTTATAGTACCGACATTATTAATTTGGTGGATAAAACGAAACGCGAATCCCTGAAAAACGAAAGCGATATAGCTAATTTATTTGAGCATATTTATTGGAAAGAAGGGGCCACAGAAGAAAAGTCTGGAAAAAAGACCTTAACATTAACACAATTCGAGGCCAAATATAAAACCCAATTTATAGCATTGGCAAATCAATGCAAACAGAATAATTTATGGCAGGTTTATTTGAGACTTTCAGATGAAGATAAATTGAACCCGGAAGTTATTAAATCGCTACGTACAAATGATCTTAACGTCAATGTGTATTGGCCTTTGGCACATTATAAATCAGCCGTTCGCTATTTAAACAAAGAAAATACGGACATCTCTGCTACAGGAGGAACAAATTGGCAAAAATACCTTCCCCCACGTTTTCAAAAGAGAATTTTTTATCCGACATTGTGGTCCCAAGATGAAATAGACAATTGGGGCAGGCAATGGGTAACAGACGCATTAACTTAACTATTCGATTTCTTTAATGTAGACATCTGTAAAATCAACAATGCCTAATGAGCTAAGTTTAAAATTACGAACACGTAGATTAATAATGGCTACAAAATCTTCAATTAATATCGGTAAAAGGACAGCTTCGCTTTTTATTATTGAGTCACATTTATTAAACAAATCATTTCTTTTGTCATTGTTTTTCTCCAATGTAGCTAAATAATAATAACCATTATACTGATTTGAAGAAAGTAAGGGGAAAAGATTTTTTAGTGATGAATAAGACGATTTGTTTTTCACATAGAACAGTCCAAAATACCCTTCGGGATCAGGATAGTCTGCTACCCATCCAACGTTCCAAGCGTCTACCTCATTATTGGCTATGGCCTTTTCTCTGTCCGTAAACGAACCAGTTACAATTTCAGTAGTAATTCCAAGGTGATTTTTTAACGCTTCGCAAATATATGTCCCCCACAAATAGGCATTACCTTCTTTACCTCCTGTGATGAAGAATTTTATTGCGGGAACAGGGCCCTTAGATTTTTGGTAGATTTTTAAAAGTCTTTTAGCTTCGGGGATATTATATTCACGCTCACTAATCTTTGTATTATTGTAATACTGTGATGGGGGCGCAAATCCTTTGCTTGATGGGGTTCCATCTCCATTTAGCACATTGTTACATAATTCAAGGCGATTGATAACATAATCGACAGCTTTACGAAGATTTACATCTGTAAACGGCCCTTGTTTCAGATTGAAAGCAATATTGGATACGCTCGTTCCGGGCGAGACTAAAACTCGATGCATAACGGTAGCTCCTTTCTGCGCATCTTGAACACTACCTAATAGATATCCCAAAGATTCTGATGGCACTTCGAATACAACATCGCATTTTTTTTTCCTGAAGAGTTGGAATTCTTCTTTTTTGCTATTTCCATTCCGAATAATAATGGCATTTAAATAGGGCAATTTATTTCCCAATTCATCATTTTTCCAATACTTGGGATTATAACGCAGCAGGATATTTTCCTTGGTCCGTTTTTCAACAATAAATGGTCCTGTTCCAATAGGATGTTTTAGAATGTCTTTGCCGTAATAGTCAAATGCATGTTTAGAAAATATTCCATAACTAGGGCTAGTTAGTAATTTTTGAAAATTGACATACGGTTCTTTCAAACTTATTTCTAGCGAATAATCATCGATGACCTTTATCCCCGAAACACTTTGCGGACCCTTATTTTTACTGGCGTTATAACAGTCTTCTCCACCATTAATTTTCTCGCTTAATACCGTTCCACTATTATTAATTGGATTATGTGAACAAGCAAAATCCAAAGAGAATTTCACATCAAATGCAGTCATTTTATTCGATTTGTTTTGAAAACAGGGATCCTCATGAAAAAAGACATCGTCTCGTAGTGATAATTTGATTGTCTTGTTATCGCTACTTGTTTCTATTTTTTTAACAAGATTTACGACTATTTGACTATTGTCAGGATTTAGTTTTAAGAGCGTTTCGAATACTTGTGACCCCACTCTATGGCTATAGATATCGTTGGAGTATAAGGGAAAAAGATCACCAATTGCACTTGCCGTAAAGAAGGAAAGAGTATCGCCATAGCGGACATTACCTTTCGCGATTTTATCGCTACCTGATTGACGACCGCATCTGCCAAACAATATAATAAGTACCGATAAAGAAATAACAATAAGGGACTTATTCATTTAGTTTAACTAAGCGCATTATCGATGCCCTTTCATTGTTAATTAAATGTAGGGTATAAATACCGCCAGTCAAATGGGCAACATTAATTATAGATTTATTTTTGTCCTCCAGTACTAAGGCCCCTCTTGAATCAAAGAGATAAACCTTTTCACTTTCGCTACTAAAAGTTAATTGGTCTTTTACTGGATTAGGATAAGCAGAAATTTCATTCTCTAACAGGTTATTTAAATTTAACATTCCTACATAGATAGAGTCTGTAATAACACAGCCATTCGAATCATTAACGACGACTGTATACCATCCTTCAATTAAAGATGTGATTAATACCCCGCTTTGCTGATTGCTCCATGAAATTGTATAAGGCGCTGTTCCTCCTGATACGCTTGCGCTGGCGGTACCATCATAACTATTTACGGCACTCTCTGGTGAGGAGTTTAAATTTAAGAGTAAGGGCTGTGGTTGAGTAATAATAACTGTTTGAGCAGTGGAGGAGCATCCTAATACATCACTAACATAAAGAGTATATTGACCCGAGGATAACTGATTAAATAAAGGTATTAAACTTGAAATACTATCTAAATGATAGGCATATCCACCGTTTCCTCCGCTCGGCACGAATTCTAAAACCCCAGAAGAGTCTCCAAAACAAAGTACATTTTGTGTTATGATTTGTGCAACCAATCCTGTTGGCTCGTCAATAGAAAATTGTAAAGTGTCCGTGCATGGCCTCATATCCGTAATGATTACTTGGTAAGTGCCTGGCGAAAGGCTGTCTAAAGGGTTGCTCGTATCTCCATTTGACCAATTGTATGAAATTAATGATGCCGGAATAGAAGAAAATATCGTTATGATGCCATCATCATATCCTTCACATGTGACATTCACGATTTGCGAAGAGTCATATAGTGCAGGACTCAAGGGAATCAGCACTGAGTCTAATACGACACAGCCATTTGGATGCGTAATTTGTACAGAATTCCATCCCTCTATTAAATTATTATTAGGCTTTGTGGTCACTCCGTTTTCCCAAAGAAATGTACAGGTGCTAAACATACAAGGACATCCTGACGAATTGAGCGTGGCCATGCCATTAGTTCCTCCAGGACATGTTGGTGCCGCTATTCCGCCAAATGTAATTAAGTATGGATCCGAAAGGGTGAATGTAGCAATCTCATAACACCCTTGGTTATTTGTTACCTGAACGGAATACAAACCGTCACCGACATTATTTATTTGTGATGTGGTGGCACCATTTGACCAAAGATATGTAGCAGAAACATTTGCAATAGCGCCAGGCATAATGGCAATTGACCCATCGTTCAAACCATTACAACTGGGCTGAACAATAGAAGTCTGGTTAATTACGCTTGATTGACCGCAATTAACGGCATCGTAGTTATAAATACCGTCATACTTACTTCCTAAATAACTTCCCCAAGCAATTCCAGCATTTGGAATTATTGAACTTGTTTCATGCCTTGTTGCATAAACACCTTTCCAACCGACAGGATTTACGCTATCTTTTTTCACTAAATATACAATGTCTAATTGGTTATCATTATCCAAATCGGTAATCAAGGGAGTGGAGCCAATATTGACACCCGCTTTGGTTGTATTAATTTGCTGTATAGTATTGTTTTGGAAGTCTATTTTTTGTAATCGGTTTTTATAGTGATTATTTTCAAAATAATTGAGTGAAATTAAGGCCTCATCTCTACCATCGTTATTTAAATCAACCGCATTTGCGGATGCATAATGCATCGACCCTAAACTATCTTTAAACATCACTGCCCCATTTGTGCCATCAAGCATTACTTGATAAAAATCAGTGTACGAAGGAGCAATACCCTTGAACAAAACTAAAAAGACATCTGGCGAAATATTTCCTGTAAAATTACCAAGAACCGGCTCTGCACTACTTTCTGTTCCTGGTAATTGGTAAGTCCAACTAGTAGAAAAATCAAAGCCTTTAATTTTAGTTACTTTTCCACCGAAAGATTGAATAATGATGTCATATTGGTTAGATAGGGTCTTATAAATTGCTGCAGGCGCGATAAATCCTTTCTGAGTGTCTGTTACTAAAGCGATAGACGGTGCTAGTGTATTAAGCAACAAATTTGCCAATGGACAGGCCCAAAAGGAACCTCCAAGGTTTTCCCCACCCGTGCCGTAAAGTACCCACTTAACGCCATTGTTTTGAATATCAGCAACAATCGCAGAACAATATATCTCGGCGCTATCTGGCACAACAGCTTTTGATATTAATTGACCTGTTAATGAATTAACAACCATTAAATGTCCGGGGGGGCGATTAGTATCCCAAGCAGGAGCAGTATGATCTCCGCCGTTTGCTACTAATATATCTGGTTTGCCGTCGCCATTCACATCATCGATAAACTGTGGATTATAAAAATTATACAATCCGCTATCTCCTGGATTGACATTGTAAGGAAAATAGTCCCATAATAACGCGCCTGTAGCGCCATTTATCGCCAAAAGTTGCGCCTGCCGCCCTGAAATAAATACGTCGCTGATTCCGTCATTGGTAATATCCATAAAAAGAGCACTTCCAAAGACCTCATTTCTAGAAGGTCTTTTCCAAAGCAAGCTTCCATTAGCTCCATTTATTGCAATTATTCCATTATTGCTAGCTACACCATCAGTTCCCCCACCGTATATAATGTCTTTAATGCCATCTTGATTCAAATCTCTTGCTCTTGGGGAAGAGAGCGTTGGAATAGAGTCTATGAATGATACCCAATTATTCGCTTGAGAATATATCCCAAATGATTGAAAAAAAAAGAACAAGAAAACTAATTTAATTAAGTTCATGGTGAATTATTTGGGTATAAAGTTAAGTTAATTAAAATTTTTCAGCAAGATTTATTTCGTTTAATTCAATGGCTTGTAGAATTGAATAGTTCGCACTACATTTGCCCTAAAGTAAGGCTCCGTGGCGCAACTGTATAGCGCATCAGATTTCGGCTCTGAGGGTTGGGGGTTAGAATCCCTCCGGGGTCACAAAAGGCGCCCGCTTCATAGAATGAAGCGGGCTTTTTTATTTAGAATAGCGTCAGAAAACATTTCTGAAAGCTACGAGAAATGAAAAAGACAAGACAATGCAACGCATTGACGGGCGCTATGCTTGGAATGCCCAATGCGTTTGGGATCATGCGCAGCATAATACCTCTGGGGTCCCTCTAGGGAAGATTTAGTCAATTTTGATTGAATCTCCGGTTTTTATTTCTAAAAAAACAGCTAATATTGAACTGATTAGGTCGAAAAACACAATTGTTTTAAAAGTTAGAAATTGCTTCTTTTCCTTGTTATCAGTAAATCCTTCTGGAAACAAGAGGCTTGCAGAACGTTGAACTTTTGATAATATAGATGCCAATATTCGCAATCAAGAGGATTAATTTAATATCTTTATCGGTAATCTGTTTTTTTCACTTACTGAATAAGAAGATATTCTCAGAAAAATTGCGCTTATGAAAATACGTTTATTATTGTTTTATTTAGGCGTTCACCTTTCACTGAGTTTTGTGGTGAACTCTCAAGCAGAAATGCTAATGGTGTATAGAAAATCTAATGAAGCACAAAATATATTCAGCTCTGAAATTTTTCCAAAGGATGAAATTAAAGCGGCATACTCGGAAAACAAGCGATTTATTGATGAGGTCAGCTACGATGGTAGGGAATGGTTTATTGTAACCAGTAAATTGGATTACACTGGACAGACGTATATTTTGAGTAAAGATTTACCCACAGAATGGGTAAAGACGAACTGGAATAAAGGGTATCATATTACTAATTTTGTATTTGGGGATGAATACTGGCTTGTCGTTATGTCTGGAGGAACTGGATTTACAGGCCAACGGTTCTTCAGCGAATCGAATGCAACGGTGATCAGCACGAAGATAAAGGAAGCCTGGGATGAAAAATTCCGCATTACGGCTGCCGCTTTTGGTAATAATACTAGCGTGTTTGTTATGACGGCGGGATCTGTTTTAAAGGGTCAATCTTATAATTTTTCAGATGAACCTCCAAACGATTGGCTGCAGTCTTTTTACGATAAAAAATATAACGTTACCTGTGTTGGGCATACGGGTGAAAAATGGTTTACAGTTGTATCAACTTACAGCAGCCAAGAGGCCGAAAAATTTCAGAAATACACATCCATTGATTATGATAAAATCAATGAAGAATATGAGGCGGGTTACTGGATTTATAAATTTTGTTTCAAACAATTGAGTAAGGAAGAACAAGCGTATTCGAAGAATTTGAAAAAAGCGCTTGCGGCAACCGATGAAGAGGCTGCCATCTTCTATTACACCGAAGCGCTTAAAATTGTCCCGAATGATGCTTTGTGCTTAAACAATCGCGCTTGGGCAAAATTTAAATTGGGACAATGTGATGGTGCTGTAGATGATATCGATAAATCACTTGTCGCTAAAAAAACAGCCTATTCGCTGCATACGAAAGCCTCCATCTTGGTTTGTCAAAAAAGGTACCATGAAGCCATAGGGTATTTTGATCAAGCTCTTGTTTTGTTGGAAGAGCCCGATGGGCAATTTTACTATGATCGTGGAAAGGCAAAAGAAATGATGGGGGATAAAAAAGGAGCAAAACTCGATTTTGAAAAAGGGATTGAAATTGATCCGACCAATGTGGACTATAAAGTACATTATGAATTGTTGAAGCAGAAAAGTGAGGTGCCAGTCATTACGTGGGATGCACCATTTAAAAGCTATTCAGCTGTTCCTAAAGACCTTTGCCGCATTAAAGTTTGCGTGAATTCAACTTCTCAACTTGAGGATATGAAAATTTACATCAACAATATGCTTTTTGAGTCCAGAGGGATTACCATTACTGATGAATGTAGTCAAGGTGTTGACCAAGAAATAAAATTACAATCGGGAAAAAATGAAGTTTACGTCCAGTTTAGTTTGAATGGCCAAATTTTTAAATCCGAAATCAGAACGATTGAATACAATCCTAACAAGAAGTCGAGTAATTACCATGCATTGTTAATTGCTGTTCAAGATTACAATGATTTGGGAATTAAGGACCTTTCAAAACCTATTCAAGATGCTAAGTTATTGAGGAATGTGCTTTTAAAAGAATATACGTTCGACAGCAGTTCGGTGACATTATTGTCCAATCCCACTAAGGAAACGATTATCAATGAAATGATTAAGTTGCAAGGTGAACTCGGCGAAAATGACAATTTATTGATTTATTATTCAGGACATGGAATTAACAAAAATGAAGTAGGTTATTGGCTTCCAAGTAACGCCATGTTTGAAAATCGATCCAACTGGTTGTCAAATAGCGAATTTCGAGATTACCTCAATGGCATAAAAACAGAGCATACCTTGGTTATCGCAGATGCATGTTTTAGTGGCTCCATCTTCAACGGCGAATTTCGAGACATTGGGTCTTTTCCCTGTGAGGAAATGGCTAAAGTGAAGAGTAGAAGAGCAATGACTAGCGGCGCAAATACTGTTGTTCCCGACGAAAGTGTTTTTTTAAAGTACATCTGTACGATTTTATCAAATAATGAGCAAAGTTGCTTGTCTGCAGAGGAATTGTACAGTCGGATTAAACCTTCCGTAATTAGCAACAGTCCGAACAACCAAATTCCTCAGTTTGGTATTTTGCCGCAAGTAGGTGATGAAGGCGGAAATTTTGTGTTTAGAAAAAGATAAAGGCTATGCATATTAAGATACACTACGCGATAGCTATTGCGGCTTTCTTTTCAAATGGGTCAACGATGGCTCAAACGTATTATACAGGAATACCAGAGGGACGTGACACATTGTACGATCAAGTCGACAAAAAAGCGATCTTAAAAGAATCCAATTATCGAGATGTAGGATCGAGATTTTCAATAAAGGAGTATGCCCCGATTCCCGGAGATCAAGGGCAATATGGGACCTGCGCAGCATGGGCAACAACCTATTGTGCAAGAACAATACTAGAATCTGTAGCTTTTGAAGAGAAGGATAAAGAAAAAATTACAAAGAATGCCTATTCTCCCGGTTTCGTTTATAGGCTTGCCTCTTCGAACGCCAATTGTTCAGGTTCATTTCCCACAAAATGTGCGGAACAGATGATCGAATATGGCGCTCCTAAATTTGCAAATCACAGTGAGCTTTGTCCTATAGACTTAAGTGAGGATTTGTTCGAACTGGCGAAAGAAAATAAAATTAAAGCATATGCTAAGTTATTTGAAAATTCAGATTTTTATGCGGTTAGTGACAAGGAAAAGGTTCAGCGTGTAAAAAAGAGTATTTCCGAAAAATATCCTGTAGTCATTAGTATATTTTGTCCCAATTCATTTAGGGATTGTAAAGGAGAACTTTGGCAGCCCACTGAAAGTGTGGATAGCGAAATCAATCATCAACATGGCCGTCATGCCTTGTGTGTGGTGGGGTATGATGATGAAAAGTATGGGGGCGCTTTTGAAATCCAAAATAGTTGGGGAACCAAATGGAGCAATAATGGCTACGTTTGGGTGTCATACAGTGACTTTGCAAAATTTACTTATCAGGCCATTGAAATGATCGGGAATGAGAATTATTTAAATCAAGAATCTTTAATTTCTGGGGGATTAAAAGTTCTGCTCTCTGATGGAATCCCAATGACAGCCACCATCAACAAGGAGGGTGTTTTTGTTCTAGATGAAGCCATGCACTCAGGTCAACGATTTAGACTGTATTTAAACAGTTCTGCACCCACGTATTTGTATGCATTGAATATCGATGATAAAGGAGAAATTGATCAACTTTTCCCTTTTGAAGAAGGTGTAAGTCCTCTATTGAATTACCAGAATAACGATGTCCCAATTCCTTCGGAGAACAAGCAAATGCGACTAGATGGAGAAACTGGAAAAGAGTATTTATGTCTGATGTATTCAAAGAAAGCTATTGATTTTGATGTATTAACAAAGCAATTGGGAAGTCAATCAAAAGCCATGTCAATTTATCAGCGTTTTCAAGCGTGTTTTGGGAACCGTCTCGTGTTGCCTTCAAATATAAATTTTTTGAATGAAGATAAATCCATTGAATTTGAAGTTGTTACCAATTACACCGATGTTGTTGTTATTGTATTGGAGATAAGGCATTTGGATTAAAATTTTAAATTCAATTTATTAGAGAATTTGTGTGTCTTTATTTCTCATTCCAAGGGATCATGCCCAGCAGAATCCCGCAAAAAAAGCTGCAATTGCAAAGCATTTGTGCGCTATGCTAGGGCAGAAATAAAAGATATCCAAGATTCAATGCCATGACGGCGCCATGGCGACCAATACTTTGATATCAAGTTAAAATTTCTTAAATTTGTTTAAGACTAGAAATAGTTTTATTAAAAAGAATGATTTCATTGTTTTAACGATTAATTGATGTTTTTTTTTGAATGCTAGTACAGCCTTTTCAGAATCTTTTTATTCAGAAGGAATTAACTTCTGGCTCGGCGGGGAATAGCACTCTTAATGGCAGGGCAATTTTTGATCAAATTGATTTCTTTAAATTCTCTCGTTGTCTTAATAATTTCATTACAAATTCACAATGGGCTTATTTACATTTAAGCGAGTGTTTTACATTTTGGATAATAAAAGACCATTTCGGCGGCTGTTTAAACATAGATGAACAGACTTCTCCATCAAAGATTTCTCTTACTTGTTTATGGGAAATTTCATTTTTTAAAAATGGAGATGGAGCAATTCTAGATGTAGCTATGCACCATGCTTTTGCAGACGCTCATACTTTTCAGCTTTTTTGGACGGGGGTAATAAGTGAATATAACGAAAAAAAACACCTCATAATAAACCCTCATTATCCAATCAATTCTTTTCAGGCGCTATATATTCCAAATATCAAGTTAATCGAAAATAATGGCCTCGGTCCAATCGAAAGAAAAACAATTAGCTTTTCTGCCTTTAGAAAAAATCAATTTCAAAAAATGGCCAACGCCAAAGCTATTTTACTTTCTACAGCACTTATTAGTGTTCTTCAAGCCGAATTGGATTATGTTGAAAAATATCTTGGGCTGAATTTACAAGCGGGTTTTGCGCTTAGAAATAGATCAGGAAGAAATGCGCGAGCTTCATTTTTGACGGCAGTTAATTTTCTTCCAGTAACCCATTACCCAATTACCAAAATCAAAGATTTAGAAGCCCACATTAAGCAATTGTTTCGACACCAAGACTATCCATTGATTCAATGGCTAAGTGATAATAATCGCTCTATGGCATTTAATGTATTGTTTTCCTATCAAAAACAGGAATATGATGCAGAGCAGGGAGCAGAATTAATTTTTTTACCAGCTCCCGAGGACGAAACGATTTTAGGTGTACATGTACTTGATTTCGGAGATGGAGACATCAAAATATCATTTGATTTTCGAACTGATATAGCAGACCAATCATTTTGGAGGGCATTTATTGTACAATACCTTAATGCTATTAGCCTATTTCTTAATGATTCGGCTTTAAATTTTGAATTTAAGAAATCAAGCTTACTGCCTAAATATACACATAAGTCACTTTGGTCCAATTTTGATATTGCACCCTCGGAGCGAAAAGCATTAATTTGTAATGGCGCAACAATAACGTTTGGAGAATTAAGAGCCACCTTGGAGGCAATGCCTTGCCCTGCAGATCCGATTATTTTTATTGAGCCTGATCGATCACTAAACAGCATTCTTTTAATTCTTAAGGCATGGAAGGAAAATAAGATCGTTGCTTTTTCTCCGTCAAAAGAGGTGATCATACCGGAGGGGGACTTTTTGTATTTAGCTCAAACCTCAGGAAGTACTGGAGAGCCGAAAACTATCTTTATTTCGCGAGCTGGTATAGAGTCAATGTTGGATGGTTGGCAAAAGCAATTGAATATATCACCATCTTCCGTTCATCTATCAACAGCTGACCAGCGGTTTGATGTGTTCTTTGGGGACTTATTTAGAAGCATTTTTTTGGGGACAACGATGGTTCTAGCATCAAAAGAAGAACAATTTTCCCCCATTTCCATTTCTGATTTATTAGTTAAAAACAGCGTTACCCACTATGAATCAACACCTTCCCTTCTTCTTTTATTAACATCTAAGCTTACTGCATTATCTTATTTAAAAGCCCTAATTATCGGATCAGAACCTCTTACATATCAATTACTTGTTCTGATTAAAAAAATATCAAACACTGGATTAAAGGTTTTTAATAGTTATGGTTTAACTGAGGTTAGTATTGATTCCGCCTTAGCCGAAATCAATACTTCGATTACCGACTATTTCCCTGTAGGATTTCCGCTTGGCGACCAATGCTTTAAAATCATAAACATTCAATCCGAAATAGTTCCCATTGGTATTTGGGGTGAATTAGTTATCAAAGGAAAGTGTGTTGGGAGGATTTTAGGCAGCGATCAAAAGAATCTTTCAAATGGATCTGATTCTGAATTTTTTACAGGCGATCGAGCAATGATTCATCCAAATTTTGGATTAATTGTAAATGGAAGATTGAATAATGATTTTATAAAGGTACATGGAAAAAGAATACCTACTAGTGCTTTAGAGACCTTCATTTTAATGAATACCGATGCAACAAATTGTTTCGTTTTTGAAAAGAAAGGTCTTGTAATATTGTCTCATAACGCCAAGACGGAAGATCAGGTATCTATTAATAAACTTGCAACTAAATTCCAAAGACATCAAATTCCTGACATAATTTTAAAAATAGATGATTGGCAACTAAATAAAAATGGAAAAGTCGATAAAGAAAAGATCAAGGATACAATCGTATTGCCAATTAACAATGGTATTAAATGGCGCCCGTCTAGTGAAAAAAATGATGTAGCTATTGCCAATATATTTAATAAAACAGGAAAGGATTGGGGAGATAAAGAGGAGTCCTTATATTTTTATGGGTGGAATAGTATTGATTTATTATCTTTCTGTAATGAACTATTAGTTCAAGGATATTCAATAAGCGCTGCCGTTATTTTGAGGGACCCGACAATAGCCACAATCTTACAACAAATAAAACAAAAAACGAATGACGCAAAAAAAATTACGCCAAGTATTTCCGTCAGTGGAAATGATTTGGATGAGATTCTTAAAATACTAAACGGGTAATAATACCACAATGAAGGTTGATGGAAGTATATTACGTGTAAAAAAATAGCCAATGGATAGCATACAATTTTTGAATAATCTTGCTGAAACAAAAGCCAAATACAATTTAGGCGCCGGTGTTCCTCCTTTGGAGCTATATCCGCAGTTATTTCCCGACGAATTAATGACGTTGTTTGTTAAAGAAACGGGAGCCGATTTAATGCCTTATCATAGAACAGAAGGGATTCTTGGCGAATTTGCCCGAACGACAATCCTATTGAATGAAAACATTCGTGTAGAAGAAAATCAGGTAGTATTAACGAATGGTGTACAAGAAGCCATTTTTCTCACCCTTCAACTATTTAAGGGGAATAAAGTTGCTTGTTTAGACCCATATTATCCGGGTTTTGTTGATGCAGCTCGAATAGTCGGGTGTGAGCTTGAGATCATTAAAGAAGAGAATTTCCTTCTCGGCTTGAATTCTTTGAAAAAAGGAGACCTCTTTTATATTTCGGCAGATAATAGTAATCCTAGCGGCAAAACATTGACCCAACAGGAGCGAGAAACATTGGTGGAAATTGCTTCTGAGCGCGGCTTTTTCCTTTTTGATGACTCAACTTACCGTGAATTTAACCTTGAATCGAAATTACCGACATTATTTTCGATTAATCCGAAATGCGTTATTCACGCATTATCATTTTCAAAAATTCTAGCCCCAGGACTTAGAACTGCTTTTTTATATCTCCCCGAAGCCTTGCGCAAATCGTTGTTAAAACTAAAGTCAAGTGTAAGTTTAAATAATTCGGGATTCACGCAAGGAATAGTCGGCGGTTGGCTACTCAAAAATGAGTTCATACTTTCCAATCATTTGGGGATTATCAAAAACCGACTTAGAGAAAATCAAAAGGTTTTAGTCAAATTTGGTGTGGAATATTCAGGAGGATTCTTTATTTTATTTAAACCGAAGAACCAATTTTATAATATGAAATTATGCAATTCTTTGTTGCTCAATCAGGGTATATCGACCTGTCCTCTTTCTTTGTTTTCTCCCCATGAAAATGGTCATTTACGCTTATGTATCGCCAACATTAATGAGCAGCAACTTCAAAAAGTTTTAGATATTATTATTAACTTTGATTATCATGAATATTAAACCGGAAATATTTTTTATTGAGATTTTTGTTGGCATGGGGAAGATTGTTTCTTGGTGGCATGAATATGCATTAGGTTTCGAACTCAAAGGTAAGCGCGAATCAATTGGCCAAAAAGGCAGGCAATTAACGTATTGGCTGCAACTTGGGGAGTGTAATTTACTGATAACATCAGCATTAGAGCCTTCGGCAACAGACATTGTGTCGTTTGTTGATCGGCATGGCAATTCAATAAAATCCTTTGCTGTTGAGATAGACGATATAAATGCTGTGTATCTTGAATTAAAAGAAAAAAAGGCCATTATGCTTAATAAGGAGATTGAATGGCTGGAGATCAATGGTGAAAAATCAGGTACAATTCGTTGTAAGCTTTTTGACGACAATGAAATTAATTTTATACAACGAATTAATTGTAAAAACATACTTCCTGGCTTTGCCGAAACTTCTGAAAAAACGGACAAAGAAGTTGCTCTTCCAAAAGGTAATGTCTTACGATTTGATCACCTTGCATCTGTTGTTCGCACTAACGAAGCAAATTTCTGGAATGAATATTTGATCAGAATTTTTTCGTTGAAGGAAATTTATACAGTTGGCGAAGAATTTTTTGCAGGTCTTTCAACGGGAATGCAAATGCATGTTTTAGCATCTGAAAATGGTCGGTTTAATAAAGTAATTGTTGAGCCACTTTTGGAAAAAGAAAAAAAATCTCAGGTTGATATTTTTATACAGCACCACCTGGGTAACGGAATTCAGCATATTGCATTTGAAGTAGATGACCTCACCGCAATCATTTCTGGGTTTAAGGAAAGAGGAGTGAAGTTTACCACTATCCCTGAAAAGTATTATGTTGATTTAGCCAAGGAGCATCCCGAATTACCAATTGAGGAATTGAAAAAAGCAAATATATTGTGTGAAATTGATGGTTCTAAATTACTGCTTCAGGTTTTTACCGAGCCAATAGGTGATAGGCCAACCTTATTTTATGAATTTATTCAGAGAATTAATTCTTTTAGTGGTTTCGGCACCAATAATATCAAGCAACTATTCAAATCGTTAGAAGCACAACTTAATGGATGAAATTAGAATCGCGGACCATTCCGGGCTTTCATATACGACTACTTGCTACTTTTTTCCCAAAAAAACAGAGGAACTACAACTTTTCCTTGTTAATAATCCTTTAAAAAAAATCCGCATAGGTGGCGGCTTAACCGGAGTTAGCGGAGGAGCAGTCCCTTCAGAAGATGAGTGTTTTATTAGTCCTACTTTTTTAAATAATTTGGCTTGGATTGATCAAGATTCGGGCATTTTGGAGGCTGATTCAGGAGTGACAATGCATGAAATAGATGTTTTTTTAAAACAAACAAATTGGTTCTTCCCTTCCATGCCAGGAATGCCAAAAGCGACGGTTGGAGGAATGGTTGCCAACAACGGCGGCGGGCCCTATTCGTTGAAATACGGCAAGATTTCTAGTGCTATTTTATCCATTCAGGTTGTTTTAGCAAATGGTCAAAAATGTGAATTTGGTGGAACGGCAACAAAAATTTCCGAAGGAATTGATTTTAAAGCAATTTTTATTGGATCTGAGGGTACTTTGGGCATTATAACAAAAGTCATATTTCGTTGCCAAGCAAAAATTAAACACACGTATTTTTACAGATTTGTTTTTGAAGATTTTTCAGAATTACTTTCTTCAGTACCAGTACTCTTAACTTATGATGCCCTATTGCTTGAAGCCGCGGAGCAGGATGCTCTTCATTTTTCTTCAAACAAAAATGAGCATGTTATTTGGTTAGCAACTTCGCTAGAATTGCCCAAAGACGCAAGTAATTATTTTTCTTTTTCTAGAGAAAATGAAACAATTATGGAAGAGCGTTTTGCTATTGGTAAAAATCTTCAAACGTATAAACCCTTCATTGATCTTGACGTTTCTTTTGGCTTAAATACTGCTAAATCAGCTATTATAGCGTTAAAGGAACTTTTGACCCAGCACAATTTTGAGAATATATTTTTTGGTCATGCCGGCGATGGAAACTGGCATATTCATGTTTTTTTTAATGATGATCGGGCTAAATGGGATACATGTTTAACTAAATTTGATTTAATCGTTCGACAACATCAGGGGTTTATAAGCGGCGAGCATGGAATCGGCCGAATACATACTAATCGTTTTAGAAAAGGATCTAGCCCTACAGATCAGGCGCTTTATAAATCGATTAAACAGACTCTTGATCCTAATCATCAATTACCCTCTTTTTATTAGCGTTGAAAAATATAGAAATCTCCATAGTTCATATTGATAATTGTGAAAATGATTTGTCTTTTTATGAGGACGCCTATACAATAAAATTTAAAGATGAAAAAAGGAAAAGAGAGTCGTTGGTTGCCCGATTACAACTTGATTTATTATGCATTAAAATTTACAAAAAAAACCTATCGGAATTAGGTTTCTCAAAGGACGATTTCGGAAGGCCATTCTTTCTTTTTGACTCAACTATTCATTGCTCTATTACTCATTCTTTCGGCTGGGTAATTGTTGCTCTGTCAAATGCCCCAATAGGTATTGACTTTGAAAAGATTATTCCCGAGCAAAAAGAAGACCTTAAATTAGCCTTTACTGAAAATGAATGGCGGAAAGTCGCCAACGATTCTAATCTTGTGTTCACTCTTTTCTCTATGAAGGAATCGTATTCAAAATTGATAGGAAAAGGATTTTCAATCGATCCAAGATTCATTTCCATTAGTCCGGAAAGCTATTCTTATAGCCGATTAATTACGTTTAATTCAAAAGATTTTTTTATATTTACATTAATTTGTTTGCAAAAAATAAACAGTATTAAGTTTGATAAATATCTAGCTGTGGAAGAATTGAATGAAATACAAAAATATCAGAAATACGCAGAGGAATATAATAAAACCGGGGTTCTATTTCTAAAAGAGATTCTTTCTCAAAGCAAACTCCCTAATTACGAGAAGATGATGGGCTTTGAAGAGGTACTTTTTTACGAGAAAGACGGCGTAACTCTTCGTTCTGTTTATGCCTTACATACAGGACAATACTTTAGGGATTGGCTATCTAAACAGCGGTGGATTTATGATTTATGCAAACCCATTTTGGGGGAAGATTTTTATGTGCACCAAAGTAAAATAAACATTAAAAACAAGCAGGATAGCTCAATATGGCCTTATCACAGAGACTATTCTTTTTGGAGAAACTTTGATAATATTGTCGAGAATAAAATGCTGAATTTTATTGTCTATTTAGATGATGTTACGAAAGGATCTGGCGAATTAAATATTATTCCATATAGTCATCTTGATTTTCTTCCGCATGAGAGTCAAAATTTTAAACAAGAATACTCAATTGATGGAAGCGCCTCAAGTGATTTGTTGTTTGGTTTTTCCGAGGATGATTTGGCGTATTTCGTTTCTCGATATTCTGTAGAGACCAACGAAGGGGGAAAAGGTTCTGTTTTACTCTTTAACCCTGATTGCATTCATGGTTCCGGGTCTTCTAATATCGATTTCGGAAGGAAAATGCTCATTATTACCTTTAATAGTTGCGATAATTTACCAGTAAAAAAATCAGACAGGCCCGAATATCTTTCTTCAACAAATTTTAATCCGTTAAAATGGACAAAATAAATGAGCCTATCTTCCATCTGGAGCGATTAAAAGAAAATATTTTATTTCTTAACGATTTCTTTACTCAAAAAGAATTAGCGTGGACATTTGTCATTAAGGCCTTTTGCAACTATTCGCCAGAATTTATTAGCGAATTAGTAAAACTCCCCATAAATAGTGTAGCTAGCGACAACGAGCAACATTTGAAGTTATTTAAAGGAGGCAAAACGGATATTGAAACGTGGCACCTTAATTATAGCGGTACAAATGTCGATTATAATTGGGTAGATGTTGAGTTGACACACTCGTTACTTAATATCCAAAAGAAAACTTGTTTAATGCTAGCATTAGATAATGATCGTTATGGCTCACAAATTACGGATCCTACAAATAATATTTTTAAAAACTGCTGTTCTCGTGTTGGTGCATACTTAAATTGTGAGAAAATGCCCACAAGGTCATTTTTTAAAAAATGGAGTTCATTTAACTTTCCGGCAGAATTTACTCAGAGCCTAGGCACATCGGTAACGTTTGAACACGCAACTTATCTTCAGGATAATCGCGTAAATCATTTCCGAATCGGAGAGATTGCTCTTACTGGGAGGTTAATAGGTAGTAATAATAAAATTAAAGGAATGAGGCATGATGTATTCACTTCTACACAGCCAGTGAGTTATCACTTTCTTTCAAACTTAAAAAATAAATAATGCGGATAATAAATTCATTTATCGACACCGATTTTATTGATGAAATTGCTGAGGAAAATAAGGAGCTATTGTATTCTAGTTGCTGGAAATCTAGCCTTGGTTGGCAGGAAGAAATCATTTCGCCTGTAGGCTCGGTTTTAATTCGGGATCTTAACGATACTCAAAAAGAGACCTTGATCACGGCACTCGAAAAGAGAAATATTATTGATAGAACCAAAATATATGAATTTGAGGCGCAAGCTTATTTATGGCAGCGCTTGAGCTTCATCCCATGGCATAATGATAAAGAAGAAGATGATTGCGTTCGTTTTGCCGCGTCCCTTTATCTTAATAAGGAATGGAAAGAAGATTGGGGGGGCTTATTCCTTTACAATAATAGCGGATCAATTTATGCAGAGGTCCCTTCCTATAATAAATTTGTGCTGAATGATAATAATTTTGCACACGCAACTACAATAATATCCACTGAGGCGCCCTTGCGCCAATCAATTCAATTATTTTGGAAACAAAAATAAATCAACATTTAAATTTATTCGGACTAAAAGCAGATCAGGATGCTTTTGGCAATAATATCTACGAAACGTATATTTCAGGCAAGTTTTATAGCGGCTATGAAATTGGAGAACGCAGTGATGGATACTTTACTTTGTATGGAGATAGCAATGCCTATTTTGAGCCATTTGAAGAATGGTCATCGATTCAAAAAGAACTTTCAAGCGACATTAATGGCGTTATATTGGATATCGGTTGTGGAGGTGGAAAACACGCCTTGTATTTTCAAGATAAAGGGCAAAAAGTATATGCAATGGATAATTCTCCAAAAGCTATTGATACATGTAAACTTAGAGGAATAGAGAATACAATAATATGTGATGTTGAACATTTCCATTTAGTGGATACAGCCATTAAGTTTGATAGCATATTATTTTGGGGAAATAATGTCGGGTTACTTCAGAATAAATCCTTTTTTGTTTATTTTTTAAATTTATTAGAGAATTATACCAACAATAATTCAACACTCTATCTTGAAACGATGAATCCTTACGAAGAAGGATTTTTGGATGAAGACACCGTTAGCTATGTAGAAAATAATCTTTTGCAAAAAAAATTAGGTGGACAAATGTCCGTGAGGGTTAGATATAAAAAATATGCAACGCCCTGGAATGACTATCTCTTTATCTCAACGGATGAATTGGAGCAACTTCTTACAGAAACTAATTGGCGAACAGAAAAGATTTTAAAGGATTTTGAGACAAATCAGTTTATTGCTGTATTAAAGAAAAAAAATCGTTCGGATTGAAACAAGGTTAAGTATGTTAAGCAGAGATTACTGGACGAATTATTACAAGAACATTAAATTAGGGAAATCTATTGAAGGTGTTTTTACAAATGATGTTGAATTTGATTTTCATCTTCCAGAGCAATTAAATACATGGAGTAAAGGCAATTTAAATAACGCAAAGATTTTATTGCTCAGCATAATTCGCGAGATATTTTTTGAACATGAGTTACCGTTTTCTCTTTCCTTAAGTATTGATAGTCAATGTTTGCCAATTGACACATGCGGTAATGGTGACTTTCGTGTTGGCGCGAAAAAATTACTAGAAGATTTTCGTTCTCATTTATTGCACATTGATTCTTTCTTTTTAATTGAAAGCAGGGGGTTGTTAGTAACAGATGAATCTTCTAAAACGAACGGAAAAGAAACGATTGTATTCACCATTTCGGATAATTTAAATACGTTAAAAGTATTTTGCAGAAATGAGTTACAGCAATTCGTTCGGGCGTTGGCCCAAATAATTGTTTCCAAGATTAATTCAGATGCTATAATTGATAGCACTGATTTTAGTATTTATGTATCGGAATTGCTATCGGTTTCGGCGGATGTTGCTTCAAAACGCAGAATATTAGTTGAACAAACTTGGCAGGAAATTTTTCAGAAACCAATTGAATGGCAAAAAAATTATTATTCGAATGGTGGCGACTCTATTCAAGCAATTAGACTCCTTTCAAAATTAAAAGAAAAAAATGCCATTGTTGATCTTTCGGGCTTACTAAATGCTTATTCATTGGAATATTGGGTGTTTGAAAGTGGCGGAAATCGCTTGTCATCAAATTCGGACAAGAATTTCTCCCCAAAACGTTATCCCCTTTCGGATATGCAAGTGAAGGTATGGAATCACTATCAGTCATTTAAGACGCATGGAGCATATCACGAGCAATTTTTATTTGAAATAAAACGGTTCTCTGGAGTTGAAATAATCAGAGAGTGTATTGATGCAATATGGAAAAGTTACGATCAATTAAGGGTAAGAATTGACGACAAAGATGGCGTCCTTTATCAAGAAATTATGGATGATATTCCAGTTTCTTTTATTGAGGCGTCATTTGAAAATATAAACGAAGCCATTGAGGCTGATCTTTCTACGTATTTTGAAAACACGCTGCTTAGGGTTACGATTTTCACTGTCCAAAATAAAACGTATTTATTATGGTCCCATCACCATGTGATTTTAGATGGATGGAGTGTCGGAATACTTATTAGAGAATTTGTCCAAAGAATATCAGTCCGTAATCAAACGGTGATTCAACAGCCAAATTATCAATACAGATTGTTGGAATATGAAAAGGGACTATCTTCAAGTGATATAAACAAAGAGGTATTAAATCCATATCTTTTCCCATTATACCAATATCAACTGCCGGCAACATTTCAAACCATCTCATATGATCGATTAGATGTTGATTTTTCAAAGGAAGCAGCATTAATTAACAATCTTCAAATTACAAGGCAATTACTTTGTTGTGGATTAATAGGATTGGTTATTGGCGCTGTCAATTCTGAAAAAAAATTCTATTTTAATGGGATTTCTTCTGGTCGAGATTTTCTAGAAGGAGAAATTGATAGTGCTGTCGGCTTATTTATTAGGAACATTCAAATTCCGATTGTTTATAATGAGGCAAATACGTGGGAAGATTTTTATAAGGACTTGCAAAGTAGGTTTACAGAACTTTTATCAATGGACAGGCAAGTATCTTTGGATGATGCGAATGCCTCAAATTCAGATTTTCTTTTTATTTATGAGAACTATCCATATAACCACCTTTACTCTGAAGAATTTGAGGCTGAATTGGTGCATGTTAATGAAATTACGGGCTATCCAGTAACCTTCTGTCTATTTCCACTAGTCGATGGGTATGCATTACGCATAGCTTATGATGCTAGAAGATTTAGCGCGGAATGGATAGCAGGTATTAAAACTAAGTTTGAACAAATTTATCACCATGTTTTAAATTCCCCTATTGATGCGCTCATAGATACTTCGATGAACTTTCCGATAATCGAAGCTCCGGATGCTTGCGCCTTAGATAAATTGAGTCTAGAGGACTTAAAAGTAATTTCGAGTAATTCCCTCCGAGTTCAATGCCATCAAGGACAGGTTTGGAGTGATCTGTTTAAAGATGTAGCGTTTTTACCTTCAGAAGTCCCTCTAGAAAAGGAATCATTAAATTTTTGGGCAAATCAATTATATAGTGAACTTCCTGGTGTTTGGACAGATATTTTTGATGCTGAGAATAAAAGATTTGCCCTTGAACGTATTTCTGTAGAAGGGGATGAGGTTTCTTTGTTAGTTTGTCTGGTAAAATTCATGAAAAAGGAAATTTGGAGAAATTCTGGATTTCAAATTATTTGTGGAAAGGGCGGCCTGCTTTTTCCAATAGTGATTCAAAAGGAAACAAATGAAACCGATTTAGCAGATGTTATTGAGGAACAATTATTAAATGGTATAAAATACCGCGAGATTTTTTTGGAGCTTTTATATAGTGATTGGTCCCCAGAGTCAAATTTTTTAATCTCATTTGACGAATTTCCTGACCAACAGAAAAACATCAATTTTGACTTGATTTTAACGAAGAATGAAACTGGCCTAGAAATAACCTACTCACAAGCCATTAGTTCAATGTTTGTTCACCAGTTGAAAACAGAATTCATAGATGTTAGAGAAGAACAAGAGCATTCCAGCAATAGGTGGAGTATAATTTCGTCAGACATAACAGATGAATCTGGGTTAAGACATTTTCTTGATGATTTCGAATACCATGTTGAATCATCACCCAATTTGTGTGCAGTGGAAGATAGTGACAAAAAACTCACATACTCCGAACTTGATATTTATGCCACAAATCTTGCCATTTGGCTTACTACTAATTACCATTTAGAGAAGGAAAAGTTTATAGGGATTTGTCTGAAGAGAAGTGCTCATCAACTAGCCGTGGTTTTGGCGGTACTGAAATTGGGAAAAGCGTTTGTCCCTATCGATTATAATTGGCCCGAAAGGCGCGTTGAGCAAATTCGCTCTCAGGTTGATCTTACGTTAATAGTTGACCAAGACCTTGTCAATAGGGCTATTGTTGATTCTAAAATATCAAACCAATATATTAAGCAGCAACGAAGTTTGGATAGTTCGGCTTATGTTTTATTTACCTCTGGTTCAACAGGTATCCCAAAAGGATGTTTAGTTTCTCATGCCTCACTTGCAAATTATCTTGCGCACTGCCGTCAAGAATATTTTGATAAGATAAATCAATCCAGAGTGCACGTCTTTACTCCATTGACTTTTGACTTTACTTTAACGTCATATCTAGGTGCAATTGCAAATGGATTGACGTTAATAATCCATCCAGAAGAAGAAAATGCTTATGATTCTTTGCGCGAAGCACTTGAAGATAATAATAGCTTCCTGCTAAAAATCACACCATCACATATTCAATTGGCTGAGCGCGAATGGTTTTTCTCCGCATCTCCTAAAAAGTTTATCGTAGGTGGAGAGGCACTAGATTTAGGTCATGTTGAGAAGTGCTTGGGCGGAACACAACATGTTCTTATAAATGAGTATGGACCTACAGAAGCGACTGTCGGTTGCGCCTTTCAGTATGTAGAAATAAATCAAATGCCATTCGTAGGATATCCTATTAACAGAATGGGTCTTATGGTTTTAGATGAGAATATGGAAATCGTACGTCGAGGTTGCGAGGGGGAATTGTATCTATTTGGTGTAGGGCTAGCAGTTGGATATTTGTCTAATGATTTGGTGACAAATAAGTCATTTGTGCATAGGGCTGAGGACGAACATACACGACTTTATAAAACAGGGGATCTTGTAAAAATGCAAATCGATGGCCGTTTACTTTGCCTCTCAAGAATTGATGAACAAGTCAAAATCAACGGATACCGCATAGAAATAGAGGAGATTCGTTTGGTGATAAAGGAGTTATTTAAACTCGATTCTCATACTTTAGTTGTTGAGATTGAGGGATCAAAACAATTAGTTTGCTTCCTCGTCGGTGATATGGAACAGAGCATTCTCAAAGCTGCAATTAGTGATAAATTACCCGCATATATGGTGCCTCATGTATTCTTTAGTGTGCCGGGATTACTTATTACGCCGAATGGAAAATTAGATACGAAGTCCTTATTAAATAAGTATTTAGATTCAGGAATAAAAATGAATAAGAATACTTACCAAGAACCCATTAATCTCAAAAGTGCTTTGCAAGGATGGTTAAATGCCTCACCGTCAATCAGAAAAGGTTTTCCGGCAAATCATATTATAAAATTCGGTTGGCAAAAGACAAACCAACAAATAGCTTATTTAGAGCAGCTTTTAGCTAAACAATACCCTATATTATTCCCCCAATCAGTACAAGACCAATGGTCTCAACTTATAGTTCAAAAGAAACAGCCGAATACAAATAATAATGAGGATAAATTTATTATTGCAAGTGATCTCGAGATTTCTTCTCGCCAGTTGTTGGACTTTTCAGCGGTTTTAAAAGAAAATAGTGTACTACTTCCCGAGACCTATGGATCGGTTCTTTCCAAGACAATAAATGGATTCAACAATACAAAGAACATATCCAAAGAAATTACTAGCAATGAATTAAAATTCCTTGAAGTGGGAGAGATTGTGACCGTAGGTGATTGGTCAGAAGACATAAATTTCCCTTTTTTAGTAGCGAAAAAGAATGATGGTAATTTAATTTGGTTATCACCTTTTGGTACTGAATTAAAAATAAAAGATTTTTTAGGATACGAAAATCCATTAGGATGGTCAGGAATTATCAATTTTATTTCTTCGCAGCAGTATATATTTAAAAAGACAGGAGATAGTATTTCTTTGATACCCTTAAACCTTATCGAAAGATTCTCTCATAAGATCAGTTTACATATGATCGAATTAGTTGTATATGAAAACCTTAGTGGAATCCTCTGCGCATTCGCAATGCCATTTAAGAGTAAGATTTATCTTTTTATAAAATCTAAAACGAAGTACGAAAAACGAGATGTTGAATCCGTATTTTCAAAAAATCTACCGCCGTGGTGCCAGCCTGATGAGATATGCTTTACAAATGACATTGCCAAGGAAGTGGACGAGATTACAAGAAATATAAATAATGAGCTTACGGACTCATTCAGCCTGTTTTTAAGTAAAAATCTTCCTGAATACACTTATTTACAAGGCAAGTACAGTCTCATAGAACAAGGTGGCGACAGCATAACAGCCCTTCGAATTGTTGGAAAATTGAAGGCAAAAGGTTACAATTTGGAGGTGGGCTCCTTATTAAATGCGAACAATCTCGACGATTATTTTTCTAAAATAGTATCGATGGGCCCATCATCCATTGAATCGGATGCCATACAACTTACCCCAATTCAGCAATGGTTTTTAACTGACTATAAAGGAAATAAGAACCACTATAATCAGTCTATTTTATTGGAAATACTTATTCCTGTTGAATCGTCAGTCATTCTTACTGCATTGCAACAAACGTTCAAGAATTATACAATTCTTTCTCACTTATATCACGATGCTTGGGTTGAAGGAATTGAACCAAACGTAAAATTATTTAAGTGTTTATCAGAAATTGAAATTACTGAAAAGTGCTCCACAATTCAATCTTCTTTTAATTTAGAAACGGGCCCTGTAGCTGGCGGAGCAGTTTTTGAAAAAAACAATCAAATTTTTCTTTTCGTTTGTATTCACCATTTCTATTGCGATGGCTATACATGGCGAATCTTTTTAGATGAATTACAAGAGGTTTTAAAGGGACGCATCACTACTCAACTTAGTTCAGAAACGTATGGTAAAACAAGAAAAAGGTTTACCGACCTGGCGAATGAATGCAGTATTCAGTCTTCCGATTTTTATAAAAATCAGATACAAAATCCATTTAATGGATGGACTAGTTATACTTTTTCAACTTCAAAATATTTGGAGTGGGAGTGGACAAATGAGCAAACTAGGTGGTTTCAATTTGGAGATGAAATTGGTAAAACGGTAAACGAAAAATTTTTATTTCTATTTATTAAAACATGGATTGAACTTAAATATGCCCCATCAACAATCTTTTTTGAAACCCATGGCCGTTCTTATACAGGAATTCCAGAATTATCTGAGACAATAGGGTGGTTTACCCAGTTTTATCCAGTTTTTAATAATAGTTGGCCAAAGTTAGATTCACTTATAAATGATATTGCACAACAATTTAATGATCTCCCACAAAATGGACTAACTTATATGGCTATGGACGATTGGTTTAAGCCACCTTTTCCCATATTGTTAAATTTTTTAGGCAATTTTGATGAGGACCGAGGGGCCATAGCCGTTCCTTCAAATATTTCACAAGGTGAGATGACTGACACTTCAAATCCTGCTTTGGGTATCGTAGAGGTAAACGCAATGATTATTGAAGGAAAAATGAAATGGATGCTTCGTATGCACCCGGATCTTGACCCGACTTCTTTTCGAGACACATTAAACGGCATTGTTGCCCAGTTAATCTCAGGTAAAAAAACAACGGATTATCTAGTAGGTTCTATCGAACAATCGGATATCGATGCTATTGATGATCTTTTGAGTAACCTTTAATTAAAATGAAGAACGTTCGCTCTATAGTGCCTTTATTACCGGCTCAACAGTTGATGTTGACAGCCACATTAAAAGGCGCATCAGAGACCTACATTCAGCAACTCCTTTTTGAAGTTAAAGGCCATTCTTTTACTGAAGTAAATAATGCCTTAGAAAAGTTGGTTCAAGTTTATGAGTGCTTCAGATCTTTATTATTATTTGAGGGGCTAAAACAACCTGTTTGGGTTTGCAGAGAGGAAATAAAGCCATCTTTTATAAGACATGAAATAGAGGAAAAGTCCCTCTACGGATTAATTGGAGAAATAAGGTCTGCAGGATTTGACTTTCAGAAAGAACCTTGTTTACGATTTGATTGGATTGTCACAAGCGAGAAAAATTTACTTTGTATTACGAATCATCATGTATTATTTGATGGTTGGGGAAAGCAGTTGATTCTTTCCGATTTTATACGTTTATTGAAATTCCCTAACACTTATTTTCCAGAGAGACTTAATAAGAACTGGTTTGAGGCCTGGTCGAAATTAGACCATTTCGAAGCATTGAAAGTATATAGAAAATATCTTCTTCCTTTCGATGATTATGCTTTATTAACTTCAATAGCGTCAAGTGTGTCTAAAAATCATGAAATTAAGACGGAAATCACTAAAAATCATCTGGCACATCTATCCAAATTATTGGGACTTACTGTTGCTGAATTGATTAATTTTTCTTGGTCATGTTTTATGGTGGTATGGACAAAGAATTCAAAGGTTCAATTTGGTGTAGTTAAAAACAATGGTCTTGTTGATCAGGTTAAGAATGGATTTGGAATGGGTATTCAGACCTTACCGTTTCAATTTGAGCTGAATACGGAAGAAAAAATCAAAGATTTATTACCGGGATATTTATCGCGTGAACGCGAGGTTTCTAAAGTACCATTTGTAAATCTACTGGATCCAATATTTAGCCAAATCTCGTATTCTTTCATGATTGCGTTTGAAAATTATCCCCTTGAAGAAAGTTTGCAAAATGTTACGGATGAATTTCATCTCGAATTCGCATATGATCGTTCTGAATTCCCATTGAGTTTAGCAATAACACCATTTAATTTACATTATGAGTTTGACTGGCATTACAATACGCGATTCCACACGAAAGAACAAATTTCATCTGTCGCTAGCGCGTTTAAAAGTTTTTTGAACTCTTTCGATCTTTATCTTAATTATAATTTAAAAGAGCTTTCAACACGGGTGAATTTTTTTGCTTCTGATAAGAAAGTATTCGACAATCCTTCCACAACTGATTTTTTTACAACTATTGAAGGGTCATTGAAAAAGGACAACCGCCTTGCTGCTTACGAAAATCTTTCGCGGAAATTCAGGACATTAAACTTTCAACGTATTTGGATTTATGGCGACAAACATCCTATGATGGATTTAGTGCTGGTGGCTGCTTGGAAAGCAGATGTTGAAGTACTGATGGTTAATGAAAAAGAAACAGACGGGTTCATTAATTACCTAATGGAAAATTTTGCGCCCGACTTGATTTTTTCAAATAATGCTGATAGGAATCTTAACAGGATGGTTATGTTTGATCAATTTGATCAAATTGATTTCCCACTAGCCATTAATAAGGTCAATAATAGAGCGGCATTAATGATTTGTACTTCTGGAAGTACCGGTGAACCAAAGGTGGTTAAGTTATCAATTCTCAACCTCATTACTTTCTTTCATGCTTGGGATTTTAAAGTTCCTTGGCGAGTGAAGGAATGTTTTGCCGTTGTTGCACATCCTGCCTTTGATATTGGTGTAGCTGAATTAATTTACCCCCTTTGGAAAGGATGGGAAAAAATATTGCTCACTAAAGAGATGCTTGCCGAAGAGGAGATTATGATTTCGTGTTTCCAGCAAATTACGGCTTTTCACATGGTGCCGGCATTACTGGAAAGTTGGATTTTAGTCTTTCCCAACGATGGTGTCGAACGAATAATTATGACCGGGGGAGATCGAGTTCCGCAACGGATAGAGCAAAATCTTCACAAGAAATTTCCAAATTGCAAATTATTTCAGTTTTATGGCCCATCAGAATGTTCTGTACTTACTGTTGGATTTGAAAATACTGGACAATTCCCACCTGATGTCCTGCCCTTAGGAACGGCTTTTTCTAATGCAAATATCCACGTTTTATCAGATGATTTTCAACAATGTTCTTTCTTTCAAGAAGGTGAAATTGTTATTACTGGTCCAGCGGTAGGAATGGGTTATGCTAATACCTCAAGTGAAGATAATTTTTTTAATTTTAATGGAAATCCCGCATATAGAACAGGTGATAGAGGGCTTATGGATAACCAAGGCCAGGTTTATTTTAGGGGCAGACGAGATCACCAAGTTAAAATTAATGGCCAGCGGATTGAATTAACGCGTATTGAGCAGCAATTAATCAGTTGGTCCGGAATAGATAGTTGGATCGTTATTTATAAGGAACCCGTTTTGGCTGCCTTTTATTCGTCATCTTACCAAGATGCTTTACCAGACAAGGAACAATTACTAAAAGTATTACCGGCATATGCTGTGCCTCAGGTTATTATGCGATTATCTTCTTTCCCGCTCAATAAAAATGGAAAAATAGATATAAAAGAACTTCAAAATCAAATAGCAGCAATCACTTTATCGGATCAAAATAACGTTCTGCCAGATCAATTCACTGCAATATTAAATGAACTTTTTCCTGATCGTAAATTGCACGTTAATGTGGGATGGTTTGCAAATGGATTTAATTCAATCGATGCTATGAAGTTGAGTGGAAAGATTAAAAAAACACTCCATAAAACAATTAGAATAAATTCGATTTTAACCTGTTTAAATTTGATGCAACTGCCGAGCCTCCTCACAGACTATGTTGAAGAAACGGAAAATCAAATCGAGGCAGGAAAAATAGTTCACGAGGCATCGTCCCGTTTATTCTTTTTATCGGAAAGTGATGCAAGGCTCGCAAAAGGTTATTGGATACATTTTGGTTTTCAGCTCACGGAAGAATTGGAATTCATAGATTTTTTGAAAGCATGGGTTAATATGCAAAAGCATCTTGCTCTCAAGATAATTTCCGACAAAAGCAATTACCTATGGAAAGAGGGTTTTATTGACCTTGTTGAATATGATTCAAGAAACGAAAAGGACTTCATAGCATCAGTAAAGTCGCAAGCGATTTCTCCATTTGAATGTCTATTTCGCATTTCTTATTTTAGGAATAAAAACAATATATCTATTGCTTTTACTATTCATCATGGTTTATTAGATGGTTTGGGGATTCAACAACTAATAGAGGGGATGCACCAGGATTTTCTTTCGAAAAAAATTACAGTGTTCAAATTGTTTGCCCCAGAAATAGAGAATGTTGACACTTCTTTTTGGAGGAATTATTTAGCTAAGGTAATCGTACAAAAACTTCCTTTTGAACGAATGCAACCGGAGCCAAAAAAGAATGTCCTTCGAAAGCATTTATCTACGATAGAGCAAGAAAAGATTTACGAGCTAAAAGACCAGCTGCAATGCTCGATATTTGAAGCGGCTTTAATATTGTGGATGAAACATTGGTATCGTTTCTATCCCGAAAGCACTTTTTCATCTGGTATAGCTGTCAACACACGTTCCGATTGGTCCAGCGAAAGGTTAGTCGCTATGTCTGTTAATACATTACCCTTTGTGGCGTCATCGAATGATGAACGAGAAATTCTTCAGCAATGGACCGAATTAGCAACTCGT
Organism: Flavobacteriia bacterium; assembly: GCA_026391005.1. GTDB lineage: Bacteria > Bacteroidota > Bacteroidia > Flavobacteriales_D > Crocinitomicaceae > UBA952. The sequence goes on from JAPLEV010000012.1 coordinate 72,757, forward strand.
TTCAAACAACCATTCTCAGAAATCGCTAAATTAGAAACCCAAAAACAGCAAGAAGGAACACCTTTTTTTAATACCAGTTTTGTATACAATCAGTGGGAGGATACCAAAGGCTTTAGAACAATTGACTTTGATATAAATGAAAGCTCATTTGACCTTTCTCTCGATTTTATCAATCAAGGATCTGAGTGGTACTTTCAATGGGAATATAATTCTCAGAAATTTTCCGAAACAGCCATAGAGCGATTCCATAATGGTTATTTCGAACAGCTTACTCCAATTGACGCAGCGCCAATTGAGAGTGAATTGGAATTAACTTCTTTAGCGGAAACGTGGAAAAAAATAATCACAAAACACAAGGATCGAATATCCATTAGGACCGATAAGACAGAACTGACATATGCCCAATTGAATGAGTTGATTGAAACTTATCGTGGTAAAATAGAACACCATAGTAAGGGGATATTCCCCTTGGTTTTAGAAAGAAAAACAGAACACATCGCGCTATTAATGGCGCATATTCTTAGCGGAATTCCATTCATTCCAATCGATTTTGAAACCCCATTAGAAAGAATTCAACTCATAGAAAAGGCGTGTGGGCAAGAGGCAATATATCCTGGAAGAACAAATAAACCAATTAATGAAAATAAAGCATTTAGTTCCGATCTTATTTATGCTATTGCAACATCAGGGAGCACTGGAACACCAAAATTAGTTGGGGTAAAACGGAGTGGATTTGAAGCGGCTATTGGAGCTTGGAGGAGACAGTATAAGCTTAGTGAAAATGATAAAGTATTACAAGCCGCATCCTTCTCGTTTGACGTGTTTATGGGCGATATTGGAAGAGCATTTTTTAACGGAGCAGAATTGGTTTTGTTGGACCCTCATCAGCGCAAGGACCCCACATTTATTAAGGAAGAAATTCAGCGGAGAAAGATTACAGTATTCGAGACAACGCCCATGGTAGTTCGTTGGTGGATTCAAGAACCACCTCTACCATTTGACTCATTACGCCTGCTCATTGTAGGTTCAGACTCTTGGAAAATTGGAGAAATGAATCTATTAAGAAGTATGCTAAAAACAACAACTCATTTAATCAGTTCTTATGGTTTATCTGAAACAACGATTGATAATTCTTTTTTTGAATGGACAGCGAATTATAATGAGGCAACGGTTGTTCCTATTGGTAAGCCAATGTTACATACAGAGATGTCTATTCGAAATATAAATGGTGAGAATATAATTCAGGGGCGGGAAGGTTTACTATGCATAGACGGCCCTTGTGTTGGCAAAGGATATTTCGATGGAAAAACCTGGAGCCATTCTGGAGGCGCTTGGTTAACTGCCGATAAAGCATGTGTTGATGAATTTGGGCAATTTCACTTTCTTGGAAGGGCAGATAAACAAGTTAAAATTAGAGGCCAACGGCTTGAACTGAACGAAATAGAGCGGATACTCAACACTTTGGTTCCTTCAAATCAATGGATTGCTTTTGCATTTGATTCAGGATTTGCCTTAGAATTGGGAGTCGCATTTAAAGGGAATTTAGGGGCGCAAGAAAAAAAGATCCTTCAAAAGCAAATGCTTACTAGCTACCCAAGTTATTATATGCCATCAAAATGGATTCAAATAGATGAATTTGAAATGAACCAAAATGGTAAAATCAATTTACAGCCATTGATTGATTTAGCGCAAAGTCCTGGCCAATTAGCAGAAAACCCAACTTACTCTGAAGATAAGTTGAAAAACCTTCTCATCTTAATAGAGCAGCTTTTTGGTCTACAGACGTTGGCTTCAGACAACTTTTTTAGCATTGGATTATCTAGTTTTGACGCGATGTATTTCGTGCGCGAATGGAATAATTCACAAACAGAACAAATTCAAGTATTTCAATTATTTTCTAGTAACGACTTTCAAGCTTTGGCTAATGCTATTTCTTATTCTAATGTCGAGGATTATATTCAAGAAAAAGAGCATCCTTACATACCAGCTAATTTTGCGCAAGAAGCGATTTGGTTTGAAATCCAACAAAAAGATTCAAGTATTTATAACTTACCACATTTTATTGCTTTACCTGCAAATAATGCAAAGATTAAACAGAACATTGAAAAAACCATTCAATCTTGTTTCGCTTTATTTGTAAGGTTCGAATTAACTGAAAATGGCGAATTAAGGCAGTACCCCTTAGATCCCTTATCCTTTTTTTTAGAGGAAATAATACTTACTAAGGAGAACTTTGCTCGTTTTCAAAGAGACAGCTATTTTGATTCTATCGATTTAACAAAAGGACCAAGTTTTAAAGCGAACATCGTGCACTGCGATGACCAAATATATCTTTATTTTAATCCACACCATATTGTTTATGATGGTGGGTCAGATGCCGCAGTAGCCGCTTTGTTTGAACAATTTAGCCAAGGACTGATCCCAAAACCAATACAAATAACTCGTCCAAGAACATCTTCTTTTGTTAATTGGGATACGTATTTTAAATTGGCCGATAGTCCGTCATCTTTAAAAGGGTGCGCAAGTGAAAAATTAGAAAAAAATATTGTTTCATTGCTTTCCATGGACGAGGAAACTGCTTTTAAGCAGATTCAAAAAAAGTGGCGCGTTAGTCCTTCGGTTATTCACTCCTTATTATTAGGAGAGGCACTTCAACAAGTTGGAATAACGATTGATTGGCTTTCAATGGTTGTAGATACAAGAGATAATCCTACGGTAGGAATGTTTATGCGTGCGTTTCCATTTCCAGTAAACTCGAATGAATCGTTAAATGAACGCATAGGTATTGGTAATGCAGCGATGGAATTTATTTTCAAGAATAAAGATGCGGCTATTCGTTATCCAAGACCAATTAATCCGGTAAATTATCATCAGGTTGGCTTAGTTATTCAGCATCCAGTTCCATTTGTTGAGGGCGCTTCATTGAATCAAGTGGAATTTTCACGTGCTCGATTGCCTTTGACACTTTATGTTGAACGATACGGTGATAACTTAAAGTTAATATGGGAATTTGATTCAGGATATGTGACGCAGGATCTTGTCGAAAAACTGAGCAGTAGCTATGGAAAGATCATTAAAAAATGGGGTAATACAGCGGTAAATATTGTGCCTAAACTCCTTAATGAATCATCATCTTTTAATTCACAAAGCGTTCAGAGGGAACAAAGTGTTCTCAAGGATATTTGGGAGAAATATCTCGGCGCTGAAGCTGGAAATGATTTTTTTCAGGCGGGAGGAACTTCTCTTAAAGTGTTAATGATGATCAAAGAAATTGAATCAAAAACAGCAACAAAAATTTCAATTGTTGATTTTTTTAAATCTTCAACTTTTGAGTTTTTAGAGGCGAATGAACGTAAAAGAAATGACTCATTTTATTGGCAAATGCAAGAGGGTAAGCTCGGTGAAGATTGGTATTTCCCGCCTATTTTTGGTCTTGGGTTAATCTTTAATACCTATCCATTAACAATCGGCCACCAATCTACTGCATTTAATTATCCATTTGCGCTAGGTTTGGCTGAAGAGGTTGAGGATATTGAATCGCTGGCTAAATTTTTAGTTGATTCGTACAAAAAAGTTCGGCCGATTCCAAAATTAATTAATAGAATCGTATCCTATTCTATGGGTGCAATTGTGGCATTCGAAGTGATAAAATTACTTGAGAAAGAAGCAATCTTTGTTGATGAACTTATCGTTTGGGATAAACCAGCACAGCTCGCACCCCCGCCAAAAAAAATAAAATGCGAATTAAATCCTAAGCTAATAACGTATGCCGAGCAATTGGGACATGATGAACGACAAAAAGACCAAATTATTAATTACTTGAATTCGCACCAATTTATGATTGAATCATATCAGCAAAGAGGAAAAATAGCGAGTAATATAACAGTTTATTCCTGTCAGGATGGTTTCAAATCGCAAAGCATGAAGGATTGGAAAAGTTTTACTAAAGGCAAATTTTTATTAATTTCAATCCCAAAAGAGTTAAGTCATTACGAAATCCCATCATATTGGCGTTCGGAGGGCGTCAAATAAAGCGCTAGTAGCGCAAACTAAGGAAACCGTGTGTAATAAGTAATTTAGGTATATTTATCAATAAATGAAGTTTTTAAAGGAAGACATACTAAAAGTATACAAAACCAATCCTATTGAGGAAAGTTTGTTAGTATTCCAGTCCGAGGGAAATACAAACCAGTATATTGAATATGCTATTGTAAAAATTGAAGGTTATCGTTTGACAGAGTCTGATATTAGGTATTGGATAGATTCAATTGACCGGCTTAAAGATTGTTATTTATTTGAATATGAAACCCCTCTGAGAATACGATTAAGGAATTCTTTTTATCCTATTTGGATGTCAAAAAAAGAGGAATCATTAACCGTTGATGCGGTAGCCGACTATTTAGCGAATATACTGATGCCCTTTGATGTTCAAAAACCACCTTTGTACCGAGTTGAAATTATTGAAACTCCAGAATGTCAATTTTTCTGTTTAATATATCATCATTTATTGTTCGATGGAATTTCTGTTCAACTTGCATTATCTAATCTTGATAGAACAAAACAATTATCTTTTTCCGATTGGAATCCTATACGAAAAGACATTACAATTTTAAAACAGGAAATTAAACCTTTTTTACTAGAAGGGTATGTTCCTCCCACAAACCAGAATAAAGAGGGCTATTACAGACAAGAGTTTAGCTTGGCGGGAATTTCCTATGAAATAGTTATGCGCGAATGGGTTAATTACCTTAGGATGATTTCGGGTCAGGAGGAAGTTGTAATTGGTGAGGTTTTCTCTGCAAGAGACAGTTCCTTAGATGCTGCGACTGCACTCGGCTATTTCGTCCAAGCATGGCCACTCGTTTTCCACGGGGAGGTAACAGAGGTTAAAATAAAAGAGGTTCGTTCTCAAATTATTTCTATTTCAGATGGATATATTAAAGATTACTTCTCCCAAAATTCCTTTGACCAATGTTGGGTTGTTGAACCGTTTTTAAATACTGAATTTGAAACTTCATTTTATTCAACTCCACATTACCTTTTAACCATCATTTTTAAACCTAAAGGAGACGCATTATCGATTACGTTTTGTTGGAATCTCTTGAAAATTGATCAAGTTGCAGCAATGGAAATTGGAAAAGGATTTATCGCGTCTTTAGAAAAAGAGAATGATTTAAATCTTAGCGAAAATAAATTCGAGTTGGTCGATCAATCTTTACTTGACCGATGGGACGAAGTAGTGGAGAAAAATCCAAATAAAATAGCTGTAGAGGATGTTCTTGGTCAGAAATTAACCTATACAGAGATAGACCATTTGGCAAATAATTTAGCAAGCCAACTTGCAATTGATAAAGACGATTGCGTGGGTGTTTACTCTTCCTATTCTGCCAACATTCCTATTGCATTTTTAGCGATTCTAAAAAAAGGTGGTATCTATGTCCCACTTGACCCAACTGTCTCCGAGGAGCGAAGAAATTTTATAGTCGATAACTCACATATTAAGACCGTTATTTCTGACCTACCAAACTCATTTGATTTAGCGGTAATACATCCCATTCAAGCGTCTCCAAATCAAGCATTTAAACCTCTAGCGTCATCTGGCAACGACACCTGTTATCTGATTTATACGTCGGGTACTACAGGGGTTCCCAAAGGATGTGCGGTTAGTCACAGCAATTTATTGAATTTATTTATTGGCACACAGTCCTGTTTTAATTTTAAGAATAGTGATCGCTGGATTTTGGCACACAGTTATGGTTTTGACTTTTCAACTTGGGAAATTTGGGGAGCCCTTTTAATGGGCGCAACGCTTTACATCCCTGATAGAAAAGAGGTTCAAGACACGTTTAAATTCCATCAAATCTTAATTGATAAAGAGATTAATATCTTAAATCAAACACCAAAATCATTTTATAATTTAATGCTAGTTGATGAGGGCTTACGCAGCCTTAATCATATCGATTACGTGATTTTTGGTGGGGACAAGTTGAAAACAGAGCTACTCTCAGATTGGGTAAAAAGCTATCCTCGAATGCAATTGATTAATATGTACGGTATCACAGAAACCACCGTCCATGTTACCTATAAAAAGATTGTGATAGAGGGACAAAGTAATCTTGGGATTCCATTACCGGGCTATTCTATTCAATTAAAAAACAAAGCAGGAAAATCGATACCAAATGGTTTCGTTGGAGAAATATACGTTTATGGCCGAGGCGTTTGTAATGGTTACTTTGAAAATGCAGAATTAAGTGAAGAGAAATTTGGAAGTGAATTAGGTCAACGATTTTATCGATCTGGCGATTTGGGTTGGAAAATAGGAAGTGAATTTTACTACCTAGGAAGGAGAGATCGACAGGTTAAAGTGCGTGGATTTAGAATTGAGCTAGGAGAAATCGAGTTTTCTTTGAAAAAACACACCCCAAATTGTAATTTTATTGTACTCTATCATCAAGAAAAACTCCTTGCCTTTTTTAATGGCTCAACATCGCATATCGACCCAAATATGTATAGAGGGATGATGGCCGATTATGCAGTACCGTCTTCCTTCATTTATGTCGACTCGTTTCCGCTAAATCAAAGCGGTAAGATTGATGAAAAAAGTTTATTAGCAACACAAAATAAGCAAATTCAAGCGACAAAACCGGCAGAAAACGGCGCACAGCTTATTTATCAGGAAATACTTGGAAATCAATTTGATTATAAAAAATCGTTCATTCAAAATGGTGGAGATAGTATAATTGCAATTCGGCTTATTAGTAAATTTAAAAAAGAAGGTTGGAACTTGAGCATTCAAGATTTGTTTAGTGCTTTACCTTTGGATGAACTATCTATTATTAAAACCGCCACAGATTCAGTCGAAGGGATAAACCACCTCAAATTATTTCATCAACAAAATGATTTCCCGTTTGTTAATGACCATTTCTTTTTTCCTCTTTTGGAAGCGCAAGAAGGCATCTTGATCGATTGTTTAAAATCCGAAATAGGATCTATGTATGTTGAGCAATTGACGTATGAAATACAAGGGAACTATTCCGCATCGCAAATTGAAGCGGCTTATCGTCAAGTTTGCAAAAAGAACCCCCTTCTTTTAGCGAAAATAATAAGGAAAAATGCCGCCTATCTTTTTGAAGTGAACATTAATACTCAAGCAAATTGTACTATAAATAGTGAAGACAATATTGATTTATTTATTGGTAGAGATTTTAATGAGGGGTTTGATATAATGGAAAACTTGTCTAGATTGACAATTTTTCCCGGGACTGATTCACACCAACTAGTTTGGACTCATCATCATTTGTTGCTCGACGGTTGGTCCTTGGGCGTCTTTAGTCAGTTAATGATTAATGCGCTCGAGAATAGAGAAATTAATTACGCTGATGGGTTTATTCAAAAGTCTTGTGCTCATGTACTGTCCTCTAATTCTTCAGATTATTGGAAGGAACGAACAAAAAATAAAACCTTAGAACCAATTATTCCTCATCGATCTTCTAGAATTATGGAAGATGAGTATCAGAAGGATAATTTTAAAATAGTTTTTAATTCATGGGATGAATTAAAAAAAGAAAACATATCACCGCATTCATTTATTCTATCTGCTTGGAGTGCTTTTTTAGGCGTCTTTTTTTCAAATAATGAACTCGTTCTTGGAAATGTTATTTCTTTAAGAGATGAAGCATCCATGGAGGAGTTAGGAATGTTTATTAGAACCCTTCCCTTTGAGATTAAATTAAACCCGTCAGAAACATTTTTGACATATGTAAAGAGGGTGTTTAACCAGCTAAGAATGGATGATGTTCATAGAGAAGACCCAATAAATGTTTATTTGAAGGAGGATCATCTTAACCATTTATTTGTCTATGAAAACTATCCTGTTGATCATACAATACTTGCCGAAAAAGGCGTCAAAATTGGACGGTTTCAAGAAAGAACTGGAGCCAAGTGGTCTACGATTGTTTATCCCTTATTAGATGGATTTGAGCTCTCTATTTTATACGATACTCGTTCTTATTCCAAAATATATACAGAGCAAATTCTATTTCATTTTAAAAAATGGTTCGAGCAATTGACTTTTGATACTAAATTAGCGGATTCACTTGGACCACTCGACCGCGAAAAATCAATTTTAGGTCACAAAGAGATTCATCTTGAAAAGAATATTCTTCAAGTATTAAAAAGGAGTTCAACATCACTTGCGATTATTTCTAAAAAGAAATCAATAACATACCAAACGCTTTGGGAGGAGGCCAATTCCCTATCAAAACGACTAGAGATAGAAAAAGGAGAAGCGGTCGGAATTGATGTGAGTTCTACCTATCATTTTACAATTAGTATCTTGGCAATTTGGCTGTCTGAAGGTGTTGCATGTCCAGTTGATAAGAGATACCCAAACAAAAGAAAGGATTTCGTTTATAAAAATTCAGGAATAAAAACAGTCATTTTTTCTTTTGAAGATGAAATAAAATTAATTTATCTCTCTAACGAAACCCAAATTCACTCATTTGATGCAAGCTTTATCCTTCATACGTCTGGTTCTACCGGCCAACCTAAAGGAGTTATTCAAACCCATAAGTGTCTTGTTAATTTAATTAAATGGAATTCAGGTGCCTTTGGTATGGATCAAAATCAAATTGTTCTCCAGCTATCATCATTCGGTTTTGACGCATCTTTCCACGAAGTATTACTTACCCTAAGTCTTGGCGGCACACTCGTGGAGGTTCCATTGGAGGATCGCCAAGATATTCATCAAATTAAAGAATATATTATTGAATTCCAAGCAACTCTTGCGTGGATTCCAGCAAGACTTTTAAATGCGATTTTAGAGGCGGATCAACTATTTTTTAGTCCATGTAAATCAATTAATCATATTGTAACCACTGGCGAAGCCCTTGTCGTTGGCAGTGAATTAAAAGGGTATCTACAAAAAAGTTTTGTTAAGTTATTAAATTACTATGGACCAACAGAAACACATGTTGTTACTGCCACCGAACTTATATTTGACACTATAATTACCCAGCCATCTATAGGAACTCCATTGATAAATACCGAAATCATTCTTTATAATGAGAGTGGTTATGTATATAAAGGGATGATAGGAGAATTACTTATTGCTGGGGATAATTTGGCCCTTGGCTATCTTAATGATCCAGTACTGACTGCTGAACGATTCATTCTTCTTGAGGATAAAGTTTTTTATAAAACAGGTGATTGGGCTTATTTAGATGACCAAGGGATGTTTCATTTTATCGGAAGGAAAGATGACCAGCTTAAAATACGTGGCTTTCGTGTCGAACCAATTGAAATAGAGCGTTCGTTGGCAGAAACAGCGGGGATTAGTCAATGTTGTATTATTGTAGTAGAACAAAAACTTTTTGCTTTTATTGTTACAGAACTTAACGAAGAACAATTAATTAGAAGGGCTCAGGAAGCCCTGCCAGACTTCATGGTTCCCGCTAGATTCATAATACTAGACAGCCTGCCGATTAATGAAAATGGCAAAGCAGATAGAGCGGCCCTTAGATTATATCTCCAATCCAATCAAGAACAGGATGGCTTACTTGATAAAACTAAAATAAGTGTACGTTGTTGGATTGAAATATTAGGTCATGAACATTTTTCCGGAAATGATGGCTTCGAACATGTAGGCGGAAACTCAATTTTATTAATGAAAATGCAAGCTTGGCTTGAGAAAAACACGGGTTGTTTTGTCTCTGTCAAATCCTTGCTGCTTAATAATACGCCTGAATTACTGGAGGGTTTGATTCACCAAAAATTAAAGGAATCGAATACAATATTTCCAGAGACATTGCCCTTGAATAGCATGCAACGGGGAATTTTAATAACAGAACTTGGGAACGATTTTGGCTTAGATTCGCCATTTATATTGAGTTTCAAAGTGTTATTGAAAAGCCCCACACCACTTGAAAAGTGGAAAGAAGGGATATTACAGTTAATTAAACGATTCCCTTACCTGGCTTTCACGCTTGATCAAATTGAACGGCCCGCTGAAACTACTTGGAAAAAAGGATTCGATCAAGAACAAATTTTTACAAGTTTCAATGAAGAAGGCTTTCTGACAGCTCCTCTAATACGTTTTATTTATCATGATTCAAATTCTATTGAATTGATTTGGCACCATATTTTATTGGACGGTTTGGGACTAAGTGTATTACTAAATAATTTAATGGAAATTCTTCAAAATCCAAAATTAGAAAAAGGATATTCAATAGACCCCTTGCTAAGCTATAATCTAGTTTATCCCAACATTTTGATTCAAACAGTGAATACAAAGGCAAGGGTAAAACACTGTTGTTTTGAAAAAGATACAATGGAAAGGGTTGAACAATTTTGCAGAGAAAAGAATATTGAAGTGAGCAGTTTTTGTTATTTTTCTGTTGCAAAATCGCATCATGCAAAACATGTTGCAGTTGCAGACATTAAAAATCATCCGGGTATTCCAGGTATGTTTACGGAATTATCGCCGATTACCTTTGACTTGGATAAGGCAGAAATAGAACCTATATTAACAAGCACGGCGGAAAAACCAATTTCCATAGTTATAAACTTTATGCTTACTGAAACACCAGAAAATTGGGTGGAGAAACTTGAGGTTAGCTACCCATCGATAACTAAGTATCCTTTCGAGTGGCAGTTCATTCAGTTTAATGATCGTTTAGAAGTTAGTTTTTATTTCGGAGAAAATGATTTTAATGCAGAAAAGATTTTTGAAGATTGGTTAATAAAATGGGAAAATATTCTCTCCGAGAAAGCTTTTGAAACGGAGAGAAAAAATGATAATTTATTCGAAGATTTTGATTTTTAAATGGAAAATAGCTTAAAAAAAATTGTTTATGATCTTTGTATTCCTGGTTTAAGGAATGCCCAAGGTCCCAATTGGTTAAATTTAATGTCCTTTCTGCACCAAAGTATAACTAATCTTGGGCATAACGTAGAAGTTCAGGAATGGTCTGATGCACAAGGAAGAACATATAAGAATTTCATCGTTAGATTTAATGGACAAAAAAAGGGGACGTATATAATAGGCGCTCATTACGATACTTTTCAAGACACACCAGGCGCTGACGATAATGCTAGTGCTGTTGCCGTTTTACTTGGCATATTATCGCGATTATCTCCAGACGAAAATTTAGAGTATTCGTGGGAATTTGTATTTTATGCTTGTGAGGAACCCCCTTTCTTTGGAACGGATGAAATGGGTAGTTGGAAGCATTCATCGAGTGTGGATGCTGCATCTATTATTTGTATGATTTGTTTAGAAATGGTAGGGTATTTTTCGGACGAGCCTAATAGCCAAGATTATCCATTTGCACCATTAAAATGGATATATGGAAGTAAAGGCAATTATATTATGGGGGTAAGTAATCAAAAATCAAAATCAGAAGCATCAAAAATCATCAAAAAACTTCAAGAAATAAGACCAAATTTCTACCGCAAATTAATACCGCCATTTACCTTTTCAGGACTGGATTGGTCAGACCATAGTAGTTATTGGCGAAATGATATTCCCGCAATAATGTTAACCGATACGGCGATGTTCAGGAACCAAAATTACCATACGGATAAGGATTTACCTGAAACATTGAATTATGAAAAAATGGCGCTATTTACAAATGATTTAATTCAGATGATTAAAACGTTGTAGCTCATAAAAAAGCGCATAGTAATCGCCATTTAAATAATGATACCTTTTAGGGCATCATGAAGATTAAAATCATCTTCACTCATCTCACGTAATTTAGATTCAAGTTCACACAACTGCTTTTTATATGATTCCTCCAAATGCAAGAACTCCATAGCTTCGGGCTTAATCTTAACAGTATAATCGATTTGTTTTTTACTCAAAACTTGTCTTGTTTTTTTAGAAATAGCAATTTCATCAAGGGCAGATTGGATTTGTTTATACTCATCGAGTAAGATGAAAAAACCCTCCATTTGATCCATCCTTACCTGAAGATCTAAAGCTCGCTCAGTACAATTCTCCTTATATTCCAACAAGTATTTTTTACTGCTTGATAAGTCACCCCTTAAAAACGATAATTCTAATAAGAAATGATTTGACCCATAACAACAGTATTCTTCATTAATTTTAAGGCAGGAAATTTCAAATGATTTGAGCGCCTCGTTTATTTTACCAACCTGACCATTCAAAATGCATAAATTCATGTTCATGCAGATTTCTTTAAATAAATTTTCTTCATGAAATAGCTGTATTGCAGCTTTAACACTGTCGTTAAACGCACTTACATAGTCGCCAAGGTACTGATAGCATATAGCCCGATAATGAAGAATAAAAGCTTTGGTATCAGCATTCTCTATTTTCTTGAGTAGCTCATTAAAGGTTTGAATCCCTTTTTTAAATTGATAATTATTAATAAATATAACTCCTATTAGTTCTATACAAGAGAATAGATACTCATCATCATGTCCAACCATGCTGAGAAGGTGAATAGCGTCTTGATCCCTTTTCTCCTTAGCAAGCATTAGCGCCTTTATGCGAATTATACGCCCATGTAAAGGATAAATATCAACTATTTTATCAATTACATTTGTAACAACTTCTTGTTCACTAGCGGCAAAACATATATCTAGCGCGTATCCAAGCTCTTCAGCATCATAACGTTTTATTATCTTTTCATTTTCCCATTCAATTACTTGAATTAGTATTTTCCTTGCTTCTTCAATTTCCATATTGAATAAGGGTAAAAAGATGATTTCGAATTATAATTAACGCCATTATTTTTTATTAACAACAGGCCTGTTTTGCGCATTCGCTAATTCCCAAGCAATCGCAAAGGCTAATTGTGTTCTTTTAGCAAGTGCATCAAACTCAATTTTATCTACTTCGTCACCTTCACCATGGTAATCTTCATGTACTCCATTAAAAAGGAAAACGGAAGGGATATTGTTTTTTGCAAAATTATAATGATCCGAACGGTAGTAAAATCGATTTGGGTCTTTCTTACTATTGTATTTATAGTCAAGTGTAATGTTAACATATTTCTTATTTGCTCTTTCACAGGCATTGTGCAAATCGCTCGACAAAAAATTGGATCCTATTAGATAAACATAATTATTTGTTTTTTCATGGAATTCATCTCGCCGTCCAATCATATCAATATTAATGTCTGCAATTGTTTCTTTTAGCGGGAATAAAGGATTTTCGGTATAATATCTTGAGCCGTGCAAACCGTGTTCTTCTCCTGTTACATGAAGAAATAGAATGGAACGCTTTGGTCCATAGCCATCATTTTTTGCTGTTTGAAATGCCTGCGCAATTTCTAGCAATGCTACGGTTCCAGATCCGTCATCATCCGCTCCATTGTATACTTCGCCATCTATAATTCCAATATGATCATAATGCGCTGAAATCACGAGTATTTCTTCAGGAAACTCGCTTCCTTCAATAAAGGCCCAGATGTTTTCTGAGTCTGGCAAATCTTCTCCATACCCGGCATTCATAAATTTCGCAGGTACCGGCTGGTAGAAACTCTTCGCGCCTTTTGGAAATGAAACACCCATATTATTATACTGAACGACTAGGTATTTTCCTGCTAATTTTTGTCCTTCTGTTCCCGTATCACGTCCGCCCATTTCATCGGATGCCACGATGCTTAAGTGTGTTTTTAATTCTTCTGCAGTTATGGATTTAACATATTTCGGAACATCACAAGAAAGTTTCGTTTGTGCATTACATAAAAAGAAAGCAATTGTAAAAATCAATAAGGTGATTGAGCGTAGTCCTAAGTTCATGTTTTTAGATTTAGTTAGTAGAATATAAAGATATTAATTAAATGGGAAAATTTCAATCCAAATAATAACGAACCGTATTTGAAGTGCCGTCATTTATGCCAACTCTAATTTTAAAATAATGAAGCAAATCTTTTTACCCCCTTTTTTACTTTCGTGTTGTTGTTTTGTCGGCGTAATTTAATATTCCGTCTCTTATTTGATTAAAAGTAAAACGCCTAAACCGGTCAGATAACCAATTGCCGCAAGCCAAGTAATGTTTTTTAAATACCACGTAAAAGAGATGTTTTCCATCCCCATAGCAACTACTCCGGCAGCCGACCCAATAATCAACATGCTACCGCCCGTTCCAGTGGCATAGGCAATCATATGCCAAAGGGAATCGTCAGGGCTTGCTGAAAACATACCAATACTTGCAGCCACAAGCGGAACATTATCAATAATAGCGGATAAACCCCCAATAAGTAAAACATAAAGCTCTTGTGGCAACTTGCTATTTAAAAAATTTCCTAAATTTAAAATGATACCTGTAGCCTCCAAAGCGGCAATGGTCATAAGAATGCCTAAAAAAAACAAGATAGAGGGAAGCTCAATTTTTTGAAGGGCCCTCAAAGTTGGTCCTTGTGAAACAACGTCATTTGTCCCCCCTCCAAATGTAATATGAAACTTACGTTTACTGACGATTTCGGCAATCACTGCATAAATGGCTAGTGAAAGCATCATACCGATGTATGGAGGAAGATGTGCAATGGTTTTAAAAAGTGGTACAAGCACAATTAAAAGCAATCCCATCACTAACATGAATGACCCATATTTTTTAGGTTCTTTTTTTTCGCTTTCAGCGATAAGATTTCCTTTAAAAGCTGGAAGAAAAGAAGCAATTGTTAATGGAACAAGCAAGCTTAAAAGCGAGGGTAAAAAGAGTAAATAAATTAGTTTAAAACTGCTAACTTTTTCGGATATCCATAACATTGTGGTGGTAACATCACCAATTGGTGACCAAGCACCCCCTGCATTAGCCGCAATTATTGTTATCCCAGCATACCATAAACGATCTTCTTTAGTAGGGATTAATTTCCTTAGTACGGTTATGATTACAATTGTGGTTGTAAGGTTATCAATAATTGCAGACAGAAAAAAGGTAAGCAATCCAATCGTCCATAAAAGTGAGCGTTTATTTTTACTGGCAATGATCTTTTTAACGGCATTAAATCCTTCGAAGTAATCGATCATTTCCACTATGGCCATGGCTCCCATAAGAAAGAAGAGAATCTCAGCGGTTTTTCCAAAATGATGAAGCATGGTATCTTGAAGCAAGACTCTTTTTTCTTCAATACTCCAGTTCGATAGCGAAATAAGTTGAGAACTTGTGGCGTCTATCCACGAATTAATTACGTTAAGGTTCATCGAAATCAAGGCCCAACAAATCGCCATCATCAACAAAGCTGGAATCAGCTTGTCAAGTTTTAAGGAATGTTCAAAGATGATTAAGCCATAACCGAAAATAAATATTAATATTAAAATTAATTCCATGGCTATTCAAACAATTCGTTTAAGAAAAAAGGAAGCTTAGGGCTGGGTTATTTTATACCCAAAAATGCTTTTGCTTGTTTATCTTCTGGCTCTAGTTCAATTACAATTGTCCAACATTCCTTGGCTTTTATCAGATCTTTTGCAGCTGAATTTACATAGTAATCACCTAAGTACTTTGCGGCCTCAAGTACATATGCTTTGTACTTAGAGCTACTTCTTTCATCTACAGACACTAATTCTAACACGCTTCTGTACGATTTTTCAGCTAGCCAATTTACCTTCGTAACATCACTTGCAATTTGAGCCCTTGCTCGCCAAAAATAACCTGGTATGTATTTTGGCGATAATTTATTCACGGTTGATAATGCACTATCTGAAGCGACGTAATTTTTAGGTCCAAAATAATATGCTCGCCCAAGGTCATAATATTCAGCAACACTTAGTTTACTTTCTTTGAGCTTAAATTCGTAGCTACCGACGGCTTTATCATAGTTTTTAAACTTCATATAAAGTTTCGCTAAATCGCCGGCTAGTTCAAGCGCTGCCTTTTGATCCAAACGCGATGTGTTTTCAAATTCAATTATTGCGAGTGAATCCTGTCCATTTTTTGACAACAGTAAGCCTTTGTATTTATAATCTAAGTAAATTATTTTTTCCGGGGGGCATGCAGCAAAAAACAGTGCACTGGAATTAAGTCCTTTGGCAATAGCATCTGGCTCTGTCGCGCACTCATAATAGGAGTAGGTAAGCATACGATCAATATAATGGTTCGAGAATGCGTTGTTTTTAACAGCCAAAAGCTCATTTATCGCCTCACAGTATTGTTTTCCTTTAAACAAAGCAACAGCATAACGATACCTTGCTTCATATGAGTTATTTAATTTTAAGTACTTCTTCCAGTTATCTATCGCTTTCGCTGATTGATTAAACATCATATTTAGTTCTGCATTTTCTCTGTATGAAGGCGCATAAGTTGAATCGATATTCTTAGCGACTTTATACAATGAATCGGCTAAAGGGTAATTTTTTGCGCGTTGATATAGTTTAGCTGTGCGGACGATACCCTTAGGAGATTTAGGATTAAGTTTTAATACCTGATTATAGCTTTTAATGGCAGCAGAACCATTATCTGGTGTTTTAAGGTTTAATGCATCACCCATAAGAAGATGCCCATCGATATTAGCAGGCTCTTTTTTAATGGCCAAGTTTAGAAGACGAATGGCTTCATCAAGGTTTTTTGTTTCTGCTGAGAGATAGGCTAGCGCAATGCACCTTAACACTTCTGCATTTTTATTTTTAGTCATTGCTAGCGCTAAGGAAAATTGACTTGTAGCACCAGCGACATTACCCTTTATCAGCAGTGCCTTGCCAATCCCCACGAATGAAAATGGAGATGTGGGTTCCACCTCCATGGTTCTATTCCAATAAAGTATCGCGGAATCAACTTCCCCTTTCTCGAAATAATTTTCTCCTGCATAAAAATAATTACAGGCATTTTTTGGTTCTAAAAGTATTAGTTTATTAAAGTCTAAAGTAGCTTCTGAAAATCGTTCATTATCGGTCTTCCTGATGGCATCTTTAATGTTTTGTCCGAATCCCAATGTATTAAGAGATAAGGTTAATACAAATAGCAGAAAATATTTCATAATTAGTTAGGTTAGGTAATTTAAATTGAATAAATCAATTCTCGCGCCAAAATTAAAACTCTATTAGATAAAACCAAGGTTTTTCCCTATTAAAATCGATTAATAGCTAATTTTTTTTTATTCAGTTATTAATTGAATAAGGCGCACAGGAGCTGTTGCTGGAACTAGGGCTGATTTCTGTACAATTAATTGCCCCTTTTCTCCTTTCATGAACAAGACAAATCCAGTGTTAACGCCAGACTTTTTAGCCTTATTAATAAGCCATATTTCTCGAAAGAATGGATATTCTCTTGTGAAAATATACCCTGCATGCGGTTTAAAGTAAGCGCTCTTATCATCTTTTGCAATAGCAACAACATTTATTCCATCTACAAAACCTAGGGTCTCAAAATCATCACTGTCTGAAATCCAATTTAGTCCAATTATACCTAATGCGCTCTTATTTTTCTTTACGTAATTAATAACTTCTTCATTCGAGTTCATAGCGAAGAGATTAATGGGTAGCTTTTTTAAATCACACAACTTTTTGAGATAGTTGAAATTAGCCGAGTTTTGCTTATCAAAAACGACATTTATTTTTATTTTTGAACCCGGCCAATTTACTGTTTTACCAATAATAATGTCTTTTATTTGTTGGATTGTCATCAGAGAATCGGGATTCGATGGATTGAGAATTAATGCTATTGCATCTTCTGCTATTTTATCACTTCTAACCTCAACCTTGTTTTTCTTTAGGGTAGCTTTTTCCTCTTTGGTGAAGTCCCGAGAAATACAAATTGTTTTGGTCGAATCTTTGAAAAAAGCAGCTATAATTTCACCTTCTGCAGCAAATAAGGCCTTAATTTTTGCTTTTGGGTACTGCCCTTCAAAGGTATTAATACTAGTATCAAAGAGTGGTTTAAAAGACTCTTCCACATAAATGGTCATATTGCCCCGACTATGGGTATCATTCCCATAGGAAAAAGGATTGTCATTAGACGCACAAGAGCACATTAAAACTAATAAGCCACAAAGAAGATTGGCAAAACGCATTGTTTATTTTTTTTTAACTTGGTTGTAAATCCTATAAGAGCGAATTAAAGCATAGATTAAGAGAATAATGACAAGTATTATTCTTCTTGTTCCGCTCAGGTTCGGTTGAAGAAAATCCGTAAAAATCAGGCCAAGTGCAAAAGAAATGCAAATCAGTAAGGTAAAAACGGATAAAGAGGTATTAACAATATTCATTCTGATTACAAAAATTAGCCCACTTGTATTCGAATGTTTTTTATTCTATGGCAAAATTAATCGGAATTGAGCAATATGAAGAAACGCTCCTTCCATTTAGTTTCCCGGGCTTCCAATTAGGCATAGCTTTGATAGCTTTGATCGCAGCTTTGTCACATTCAGGACAATCTGGAACACCCTTTGTTACGGTTACACTAGAAATATTTCCATTTACACTTACAACAAATCTCAGAAAGCATTTTCCTTGAACATTATTTTCAATCGCTGTTTCAGGAAACACAAGGTTCTTTTGAATAAAAGCCATCATAGCGGGATAACCCCCAGGAAATTCTGCTTCTTCATCTACAAATGTTTCTGGTTCAGGTTCTTTTGTTTCCACAACCGGCGGGCCATCCTCTGCTGGAGGGGCAAATTCATCACCTTCACCCTCTTGAGTTTTTACATCTACCTTTGTTTCCTCTACTTCCTCTTGAATGGGCACTTCATCTTCAACAGGAATATCAACGACTATTGGAGGCATGAACGCTACCGTTTCTTCAACTGGAGGAGGAATGTCTTCCGGTGGTGGTGGTGGCACATCATCTACTGGAGGCGCTGGAATAGTCATTTGGGTTGTGTCTACCGGAGGAGCCGGGGGAATAACTTCGGGAATGCTTTTATAAATACGCCAAGCACCGAATAAAACGCTAATAAGTAATAATAAGGAAAATGTAATGATCATCATTCTTTTGTCGTATTCATTCCTTAATGAATAAGCGCCATAAGATTTATTCCTGTTTACGAAAACAAGTTCATTTCGTTGCGCTGATGATACTTGTTCCCAAGATTTAGATGAAACATAATCGTAAAGAGTAACGATTAACACAAGAAGGATAAGACAAATAATGGCACTCATTTTACTTAATTTTAGATTTGATCAAGGAAAATTCCGAAGGCATTAATTCTACAGGAGCGATGACACCTATTTCCGCAATTTTTAATTCATCGACTAAATCGATGAAATTTTTACATGTTGCTTTATCGTCTGTTTTTATTAACACTTTTAACGCTTTTTTATTTTTTTTGGCTTCTGAAATATGTCGTAAATAGGTACTGTCTGCGATCTGTTCTTTGTCAAGTTTCTCACCATATATTTTTTTTTCGCTCAGCACATATTCATTTTTGGTGGCTAAAAGCTTTCTAACACCTTTCGTGCCAAAATCAGTCTCCTCCAACTTAGTAGGGCCTTTGGGTCCAGGGCTGTTTTCTGGATAAAACTGACCAGTATAGTAATAAATTTTATCCTCAGAAAGTAAGAAGGTAATTGCGTTGTTAATTTTGGGCTGCTCAACGGGAGGTGCGTTGGGGTCTAATTTTGCAGGATAAACCAAGCTCATTACTTTTGGCTTGCTAAAGGTCGCTGTAAGAACGAAAAAAGTCAATAGTAGGAATGCTAAATCCACCATGGGCGTCATGTCGACACGCGTGGAACTTTTCTTAGCTCTTTTTTTTCCTTTGTGTTGGTCATTGCCACCACCTTCTGCTATTTCTGACATACTAGTATTTTATATGGGAGCCAACTCCATGGAGGTGACGAAATTTAAATTATTTAATTTTAAATCCCTAAACACATCAATTACTTTAGCTGCATGAACGTAAAGTGTTTTACTATCTACACGCAAAATAAATTTTGGTTTGTAATCATTTGCATCCGGGTTTTTACCTTGGTTTTTTGCTTCTACAAAGGCAGTTTTTCCTGAGTTTAAAGCCGCACGGTTGCCATAATTTATCCAGTCTTTGAGTTGATTATCTCCAGCATTAGCGGTAGAATCAGCATACGGTATACCTGGCGTATTAAATTGTTTCCGGGCATTTGGCTCCATATCTATATAGCCAGGCAATTCTTTCATGGTACAGCCAAAGCTTGACATAAACGAAAATCGTTTGATTTGCTCTTCATTAAAACCGATTTGATATTTCCCAGCCATGTTTGTTAAGAGCTCTCTTCTTGCTTCAGGATCAGACATATTAAAGAATACGCGCCCCCCTGGATCAATGGTGATTAGTAAAACATTTTCAGGGATGATTTTATCACTTATACTAGTAGGAATATCAACATCTACGGGCTCACTCGATCTAAAAGAAGCAGAAAGCATGAAAAAGGTAACTAAGAGAAATGCCAAGTCGACCATTGGCGTCATATCGATGCTTGGGCTTCCTTTAGGGATTTTTATTTTAGGCATTTGTATAAAAATTAATTAGCGAAATGATAATCCTTATTTTTCTGAACCACCTGTTATTAATGTTTTGTTGCTTGTTGACCCTCATCTTCATTCTCTTCTCCAGCAACACTATCACCCTCTTTATACTCATCAATAGCCCCTTTTAAGTTTACTTCATCAATTTGGTGTTCAGTAGTATCATTTTGTTTCGGTACTGCGGAAAATTCTTGTAAAAGAGCAAAACTAGCTTCGTCGATACTGTATGTCATGGAATCAATTTTCGTTGAAAAGAAATTATACATGATAATAGCAATCGTTGAACCCGCAATACCAAAGAATGTGTTTATAAGTGCTTCAGAAATACCCGTTGCAAGTTGAGCAGTATCGGGTGCCCCTTGAGACATCGCAGCAAAGGAGCGAATCATACCCATAACAGTTCCAATTAATCCAATTAAAGTTGCGATGGAAGCACAGGTAGATATTACAACTAAGTTCTTTGAAAGCATAGGCAATTCTAAGGATGTAGCCTCTTCTAATTCTTTTTTCAAGGACTCTACTTTTTGTTCTTTTGTCATATTAGTTTCAACGTTCATCGCGTCATATTTTTCTAAACCAGCACGAACAACATTAGCTAAAGACCCTTTTTGTTTATCACATTCTGCTTTAGCACTAGCAATATCCTTTGATGTTAGTAAGGTTTTAATTTTATTTACGAAAGAATTCGTTTTGCCACGACCGGCAGCCATTGATAAGGTAATAAACCGCTCAACAGAAAATATAATAATAATTAAGTTGACAGCTACTAAAATTGGAACAATAACTCCTCCCTTATAAATAGTGGCAAGTAAACTTCCATCTAAGGGCTCCCCATTATTGTCACCATCAACAAAGTTTCCGGGATCACCAAAAATAAATTTATAGATTAAAACACCAGCAATGAGAGAAATAACGATTGCTAATACGGACATTAATGATGTGAAGCCCGCCGAAGTTTTATTTGATTTTGATTTAGCTTTTACTGTAGTCATAATTTAAATTTTTGGTTATCTAATTTTTAATTTGAATCACAAACTTAGCATTTTTTTTAAGAATTCAAAAATACTTTTAGAACATTTAATTTTTTCTTAGCATTGGTTTTAATCAAGTAAAAGCAGCATCAAAGACGATGCCTCTTTTAAACGATTTATTTTAAGTAAAACCCTTTTAGTTTTTCTACTATTAAATAATAAATAATGGTAATTATTATATTTACAAAAACTTTTCAGCATGGCACGTTTATACTTTTCTATTTTTTTATTAGTTTCGTTTCAATCTAGATCCCAGGATTATAAGTCAGTTTTCTTGGATTGGCGCTCTTCTGATATTGAGGCCAATACTTTACTTGGCCCCTCAAAGATCCAAGCGGTTAGAAATAAAATTTTTTACTTAGATGTTTCTTCTTTGCAATCCGAATTAGAAGGGGTTACTTACAGAGAAGGCCGAATTAGTGGATTTATTGCCGAAATTCAATTCCCCTTTCCTGATGGAACCCTCCATACTTTTACAGCTAAGCGCAACCAAACTATGCACCCTTTGTACAATGCCAAGTTTCCACAAATCATAAGTTTGGATGCTTACGCTAAAGATGGGTCTGGTGCATATGGAAAATGGGACATTACTCCAACGGGCTTGCACGCCATGCTATTTGTACCGGGGCAAAGCACGGTTTTTATCGATCCCGTGTTTGAGGGAAACAACCAATATTATATGGTTTATACCAAGAAAGATTTCCTAACCGATAAAAAAATATTTTGCGATGTTCAAGACGAAATAGAGTCTAAGCCAATCAATACTGAGAAAAGTATGTTTGGAACTTGCGACCTTCGAACCTATCGCTTAGCACTTTCTGCCACAGCTGAATACACGACTTTCCATGGAGGAACGGTAGCGCTTTCCGCTGCCGCACAGGTGACGACTATGAATCGCGTGAATGGTGTTTATGAGAAAGATATCGCCATTACTATGGTTATTGTTCCCAACAACAATAATTTAATCTATACTGTTGCCGCCACCGACCCTTTCACTAATGGGAATCCTGGCTCGATGATCACCCAAAACCAAACTACCGTTGACAATATTATTGGAAGTGCCAACTACGATATTGGTCACGTTTTTGGAACCAATAGTGGTGGCCTTGCTGGTTTAGGGGTGGTTTGTACAGGGGGGCAAAAAGCTAGGGGCGTAACTGGAAGTGGCGCTCCAATTGGAGACCCTTTTGACATCGATTATGTGGCCCACGAAATGGGGCACCAATTTGGGGGTAACCATACGCAAAATAACGCTTGTAACAGTGTGAATGCAGCCCGCCGAGAACCAGGGAGTGCAAGTACAATCATGGGGTATGCTGGAATTTGTGCGCCCAATGTTCAGAACAACAGTGACGATTATTTTCACGGCTATAACTTAGGCGAAATTAGTGCTGAAATTTTGAGCAATGGCCATCAGTGCGAGGTCATTACTCCTTTAAACAATACGCCCCCAACGATCACTTCAACTGGTGGAAATATCATCATCCCTATTTCAACACCTTTTGTACTTACGGGGCACGCTACTGATCCGGAAGGGGATGTTCTTTCCTATTTATGGGAACAAATGGATAATGAAGCTTCCACGCAGCCCCCCGTAGCTACGGCAACAGGCGGGCCAAGTTTTCGCAGTTTTAATCCGTCTTTAGATTCTTCCCGTTATTTTCCGCGCCTATCGGCTTTGGCAACTAATGGACCATTTACTTGGGAAAGTCTTCCATCGGTAGCCAGAGTTATGGACTTTAGATTAACAGTAAGGGACAACCATGGTGTTGGTTCTTGTAATGATTATGCAGATGTCACCGTGACTACTAATGCCGCTTCCGGTCCTTTTATAGTAAATTATCCTTCTGCAGCTGGCATTTCATGGGTAGGGGGAAGTAATCAAACAGTTACTTGGTCTGTTGCCAATACTGATATTGCTCCTATTAATTGTTCTGATGTAAGAATACTGTTATCAGTCAATGGAGGATTGAGTTACCCATTTGTTTTGAATAGCACTACTTCAAACGATGGTTCGGAGGCCATTGTTTGTCCGAACGTGTCGACTGCCACAGCGCGTGTCATGGTAATCTCAGCAGCAGGAACTTTTTTCGATATTTCTAATAACAATTTCACCATTACCTGCGGAAGTACTGAGACACCTTTATTTTCTAGCTTGAGCAATGCCTGCCAAAATGATTCTAGTTTTGTGTTGCCCATTTTATCAGATAATGGTATTCCTGGCGCTTGGTCTCCACCTTTAAATGTATCTGTGCCCGGAACCACCACTTATAACTTTACTCCTGCCCCAAACAACTGCGCAGTCAACACCTCCATTCCTTTGGTGGTTATTCCCATGGTAACTCCTCTATTCGAAGTCTTTGAAAACATTTGTCAAGGGGCGAATATTCAACTTCCTACTACCTCTAATAATGGAATATTAGGTACTTGGTCCCCCATGGTATCAACTGCCAATCCTGGTACTACGAATTACATATTTACTGCAGATATTGGGCAGTGTGGCGAAGAGGTTAACCAAAATTTGACAGTACTGCCAATGCCTTCAAACTTTATTACGCAAAATGATATAACCTTAACTGCTCAACAAAATAATGTTACTTACCAGTGGTTAGACTGCATAACGAATCTCCCAGTGCTAGGTGCCGTTTCCCAAAGTTTCACTACGACTGCTGCAACAGGCACCTATGCGGTTATTGTGTCTTTAAATGGATGCTCAGATACTTCACAGTGTATAACGGTTGATCAGTCGGGACTTTCCGAGCATGAAGACGCTGTTGTATTATCGCCTAATCCAGCAGGGGATGCGATTCATTTGACTTGGACGGGACATGCAATACAAACGGTTTATTTGATGGATATCTCAGGCAAAGTCCTAAGTCACCAGGTGGTAAGTGATAGCAACTCCTGTACTTTTGATTTGTCTCGTTATGCCAGCGGCTTATATTTAATGGTGACCAACAGTTCCAATGGACCGTCCTCGTATAAATTCTTGAAGCATTGACCAAGCACATTTTGGTGCTGCTTATTTTTTGCCTTTACGTCAACGTGATTGCGCAGACGTATTACCTTACGGGCAGGCCCTTTTCTTTTGAAAGGAACAATGCCATGATTGAAACCGGAAATAGCTGGGGATTTAAAGTTAGGTATGCCGGAGGTGATTTGGCAGAGACTTTTGGAATGGATTCAATCAATGAGATGAATAAAAAATTTGAATCTCAAAAAAGTGATAAGCTAAAAGAAGGGGATTGGTTAGGAACTTTCTTTACAGCAAGCGATAAAGTCGAAAAGAGTCATAACCATATCCGTGAAGCTGTAAAATTGACCCGTGAATACCTCAACGCGACCAAAACCTATCAAGAGGTTCTCATTTTGGTGCAAGCGGATTCCACCAAAAGCAAAAGATACGGTGCTTATGTCTTGGGCGTAGAAAGCCAAGGTGTAGTAGTTTGCACACAAAAATTTAGGGTCATATACCGCCGCCGGGTATTGTTAAAACCCGGTTTAAATTGCACTATCCCCTACGAAATTCCTCAAAATGGTATTCTAAAAAAACAATAATTTGGAGGTAAGGGTAAAAAAATTCGCTCGAATAAAAAAAGCGCATAAAAAAGCCCGCTTATCTTACGGGCATTACACTATTATGAAAAGAGATGTTACTCTTTAATTTTCTTGTCTTCAAAGACACGTTTTGACTTCAGCTGCTCAAATATTCCTAGGGTTATCCAAAAAGGAAGAATAAATCCCATTAAGTAAAGCAACATCCAAAAAGCCATTCCGAAAATTAATAGAAATAATACTATACCAAAACTACTTATCATCTTTTATATTTTTATACGATTGCAAATTTAGAAAATAAAATACTAATTTTAGGTTTTAAAATAATTAATATGAAAAAAATAAGTTTGGTTTTCATTTTTGGAATTTCCTTAAATATAATTTTTGGGCAATGTTTACAAATAACATGTCCTTCGAATATCGTTCAATCGACTAGCCCAGGTCAATGTAGTGCTATTATTAACTATGTGGCCCCTATAGGAGTAAATCCTTGCGTGTCGGGAAACACGGTGTTGAATTATACAGGTGCCATGCAATCTTTTACTGTCCCTGCAGGCGTAACTTCTATTACTATTCAGGCATTAGGCGCACAGGGTGGAGGAAATGGAGGTTTAGGCGCTAAGATGACGGGAACATTTACTGTTACACCTGGCCAAGTTTTACAGGTTTTAGTAGGTGGATTCGGTGGAGATGGAGGTAGTTATGGCAGTGGCGGCGGTGGCGGAACATTTGTTGTTGCTCCGGGCAATGTTTTATTAATCGCTGCTGGTGGTGGCGGTGGAACTGGTCACAACAACAACGGTGTTGGTGCAGCTTATAGTATAGGAACAACAGCCACTTCTGGAAATGCTGGTGGCGACACCAATGGCGGAGCAGGCGGGGTTTCGGGTAATGGTGGTGCTTTAGGCAATTGTGCAAGTTGTGGCTCAAATGGAAATGCAGGTGGTGGTGGCGGATTTTTGACTAATGGCGCTGGTTTGGCTCCTGCATACGGTGGACTTTCATTTTTAAATGGTGGTTCTGGTGGAATTTTAAACGGCGGTTTCGGCGGCGGTGGTGGCTCAACGAATAACTCGATATATGACTGCGGTGTTGGTGGCATGGGCGGCGGCGGCGGCGGAGGTTATTCTGGCGGCGGCGGCGGCGGCGGTAATTGCAATATGCCAGGCGGTGGCGGTGGGTCTTTTAATAGCGGAACAAGTCAAGTTAATGCAAGTGGCTTTAATTCTGGAAATGGACAAGTCACACTTACTTATGCGGGCGTTGCGACAACTACAACTCAAACATTAGGATTGCCTAGTGGTGGAACCTTTGCTTTAGGGACTAGTACCTTGACTTTCGTTACTACTAGTGGCGCAAATACGGCAACTTGTTCTTTTACCGTTACAGTTAATGATAATATCTTGCCTACAATAAGTCCATTAGCTCCAATCACAGTGAGCGCAGGTGCTGGATGTACGGCGAACAATGTTGTATTAGGAACTCCAGTTACCGCAGACAACTGTACCGTTTCTAGTGTAGTAAATAATGCTCCAGCTTCCTTTCCTCTTGGCGCTACAACGGTGGTGTGGACAGTTACAGATGCTGCAGGGAACGCAAGTACTACTTCTCAAATTGTTACCGTTGTCGACAACTCTGCTCCTGTTCCAAATATGGCAAGTTTACCAACATTGAGTTCTGCATGTGAATTAGCTAATTTAATGGCTCCTTCAGCTACGGATAATTGCAGCGGCGCAATACAAGGCACTTCACCCTTAATTTTACCAATCGTAAACGATACAACTATTGTTTGGACTTATACGGATAACAATGGCAATTCATCAACGCAAACACAAGTGATTAATATCACCGGATTGGATACTTCTGTAACAATCTTAGGTGGCCTATATCTAATGGCAAACCAAGGCGGGGCAACTTACCAGTGGATAAACTGCGCTACAAACATGCCTGTCTCAATGGAAACCAATCAATCTTTCACAGCAAGTACAAGCGGAAGTTATGCGGTAATTATTTCACAGAACAATTGCATAGATACTTCTTCTTGTTACTCGGTTTCTATTTCAGCGTTGTTGGAAAATAATTGGGGAGAATTGAATCTATTCCCTAACCCAACCACGGGTGAGATAACCTTATCTTTTGGTGCAGAGTTGCCAATTGTTTTGATTGAGGTAATGGATATTGACGGAAGACTTATCCATAAAGAAGTAGTTAAGAAAAGTTCCAAAACTACCTTGCGTTTAGGTGAGTCTAATGGGATCTACTTTGTTCATGCAACATCTGATTTAGGCAAAAAAATAATACGAGTTGTTAAGCAATAATATTAATAGCCTGAATTAACCAGTTTAAAATAAAAAAGGATACTGCTATTGATTATTTAGGACATAAGTCTTCAAACACTCTTTGTCTTTATTTACTCAAAAATACCTTGGGTAATCCTAAAAGGAACTATAAACCCTATCAAATAATGCAACATCCAAAATATTATTCCGAAAATTAAAAGGATCAATACTATACTAAAACTGCTCATCTTCTATTATTTTTGTATAAATCAACACGCCAAAATTAAAATTTAATAAAACCAATAATATGGAATTTAGAATTGAAAAAGATACGATGGGAGAGGTTAAGGTTCCTGCGGCAAGATATTGGGGAGCCCAAACAGAACGATCTAGAAATAATTTTAAAATTGGAGAAGAGGCATCTATGCCAATTGAAATTATTCATGCATTTGCTTATTTGAAAAAAGCCGCAGCTCATGCAAATCATGATTTAGGCGTTTTGACACCGGAAAAACGGGATTTAATTTCAAGGGTTTGTGATGAGGTGTTAACAGGCATGCACGACACTGAATTCCCCTTAGTTATTTGGCAGACGGGATCCGGTACTCAGTCTAATATGAATTGCAATGAGGTAATTGCTAACCGAGCCCATGTAATTAATGGCGGAAAATTACTTGATGAAGAAAAAGTATTGAATCCTAACGACGACGTGAATAAATCTCAGTCTTCAAACGATACCTTTCCAACGGCTATGCATATTGCTTCCTATAAACTAACTGTAGAAAGAACATTGCCAGGATTGCTTCTTCTGCGCAATGCACTTCAAATAAAGGTGCTAGAATTTAAGGAAATTGTGAAGACTGGCCGAACACATTTTATGGACGCTACGCCGCTTACTTTAGGACAAGAATTTAGTGCCTATGTAGCACAAATTGACAATTCTATTCGCGCTATTAACAATGCATTGGTAGCAGTTTCGGAATTAGCACTTGGGGGTACGGCAGTTGGCACAGGATTAAATGCACCAAAAGGTTACGATGTTTTAGTAGCGAAGAAAATAGCTGATTTTACCGGCTTGCCTTTCATTACGGCAAAAAACAAATTTGAAGCCTTGGCGGCTCACGATGCAATGGTTGAATTGTCAGGTGCATTAAAAAGGACGGCCGTTTCCTTGATGAAAATTGGGAATGATATTCGAATGTTGTCTTCCGGACCGCGTTGTGGAATTGGCGAGTTGATAATTCCTGATAATGAACCGGGTTCTTCCATAATGCCCGGAAAAGTAAACCCAACCCAACCGGAAGCATTAACAATGGTTTGTGCTCAAGTAATGGGTAACGATATGACTGTTTCAGTTGCTGGATCAAATGGTCATTTCGAATTGAACGTTTTTAAACCTGTTATTGCTTCCAATGTATTGGAATCTGCACGATTAATTGGTGATGCATGCGTTTCATTTACTACTAATTGTGTGGTGGGAATACAAGCAAATTTGCCGGTAATAAAATTACACTTGGACAATTCTTTAATGTTAGTAACGGCACTTAATACTAAAATTGGGTATTACAAAGCTGCGGAAATAGCAAAATATGCACATAAAAATGGGACAACTCTTAAAGAAGCGGCAGTAGGTTTAGGGCACGTTACCTCTGAAGAATATGATGAATACGTTGATCCTTCAAAAATGATAGGGGAATTATAAAAACACTCTATTACAGTTTTTTTTCTATACAAGAGAATATAAAAACTAGCTTTTTCACACAATAATCCTTATTGAATACGTAATTTTGCATAATTAAAATTTATAAGAAATGTCAAAAATTAAAGTTGCTAATCCCGTGGTTGAGCTAGACGGGGACGAAATGACCAGAATCATTTGGAAATTCATAAAAGACAAACTGATACTTCCCTATCTAGATATCGATATAAAATATTATGATTTGGGTATCGAAAAGCGAGACGAAACTTCGGATCAAATTACAATCGATGCGGCCGAAGCAATAAAGAAATATAAAGTAGGTATTAAGTGCGCAACCATTACCCCTGACGAAAATAGGGTTATAGAATTTAATTTAAAATCCATGTGGAAATCTCCAAATGGAACTATTCGTAATATCCTAGATGGAACAGTTTTTAGAGAGCCTATTGTTATGCAAAATGTTCCACGCTTAGTGAGCAATTGGACAGCACCAATAATTGTTGGCAGACATGCTTTTGGAGATCAGTATAGAGCAACTGATGCAGTTTTTAAAGGAAAGGGAAAACTAACCATGACCTTTACTCCTGAAAACGGCGAAGAGGTTCAGACCTTTGATGTTTATAATTTTCAGGGAGACGGTGTTGGAATGGCGATGTATAATACCGACGAATCAATTCGAGGATTTGCGCACAGCTGCTTCAATATGGCACTTTCTAAAAAATGGCCACTTTATTTGTCAACAAAAAACACAATATTAAAAAAATACGATGGCAGGTTCAAGGATATATTTGAAGAAATTTACCAGGCGGATTTTAAAGAAAAATTTACAGCTGTAGGTATTAGCTATGAACATCGACTAATTGACGATATGGTGGCTTCGGCATTGAAATGGAATGGAAATTTTGTTTGGGCCTGTAAAAATTACGATGGCGACGTTCAATCTGATACAGTTGCACAAGGTTTCGGATCATTAGGATTAATGACTTCTGTTTTGATTACTCCTGACGGCGAAATCATGGAGTCAGAAGCGGCGCACGGAACAGTTACTAGGCATTATAGAGATCATCAAGCTGGTAAAAAGACATCTACCAATCCAATAGCATCAATTTTTGCATGGACAAGGGGCTTGGCTTTTAGAGGAAAGTTAGATAATAATGAAGCATTAATTAATTTTTGTAATGAATTAGAACGTGTTTGTATCGAAACGGTAGAAGCTGGAATAATGACGAAAGATTTGGCAGTTTGTATTCATGGAAACACATTAAATCACGGGCAACATTATGTTTATACGGAAGAGTTTTTAGATGCCCTTGACAAAGGCATGCAAGATAAAATGAAATAATCTCATTCCGAATTAATTGACTAGCTGCATTCATATTTTAATTTAATAAGTTATAGATGAAATTAATTTTATTGGTACTCCCTTTTCTCATTGTGGCATGTAAAACAATTGATGTCGCTAGTCCAAAATTTAGAACGATTCCCCTTCCCGAATTAAACAATCAGGTTTCTACCCTCACTATTCCAATGGAAATTAATTTGGCGAGCTATTTAAAAGAGGTAGAGACAAGTTTGCCATTATCCTTTTCGGGTTCCGAACAACAATGTGAAGGGATAAGTTTTTCTTACCGATTTTTCCGAGAACCAATTGTTTTTACTTTTAAAAACGACGCCCTGCATTATGCCGTTGATGGCCGTTTTGATTTAAAATTAAACTATTGTCCGAAATGTCACTACCTATTTGATGAGAAGGGAAGCTGTACAGTTCCGCGAATTTATACGAGTTGTGGAATCGACGACCCGATGCGAAGGGTGAAAGTGGCCTATTCGACGAAAATGGATATAAGTTCTAAGTACAAGTTTAATGCAACAACCCAGCTTGAAAAATTCGATATGCTTGACCCGTGTAAAATCACTGTTTTTAATTATGATGCAACATCAGAGGTTAAAAAGCAGGTCAAAGGACAATTATTGGCGCTTGAAAAGGAGATCGATAAACAAATTGAATCGGTTGATATACGATCCTCAATAATCGATGTCTGGAAGGAACTTCAGCAACCAATTCCAATTGAAAGTTACGGTTTTTTATACTTACAGCCGAAGGCAGTTTCACTTGGTAAATTAGCTTTTTCAAATAAAAAAGTCAATGTTGATGTAAATCTCAATATTGCTCCAATGGTGGTAACCGAGAAATTAACGATCGCCAATACTGCCCTGCCAGACATGCAAACATTCAAGCAAACAAATGGGCTCAATATGACGCTTGACATAGCGGCGTCTTACGATTCATTAAGTGCCATAGTTAATGCATCTATGAAGGGGCAAGAGTTTCCCTTCAAGAAAAAGAAAATAATTATTAATAATATTTTAATAAATGGGGCATTGGATAGCACCATTGTTTTTGCAGTAACTTTTGAAGGGTCAAAGAAGGGTACCGTCTATCTTATTGGAAAGCCTTGCGTAGATCAAGTTAACCAAACTATTTCAATAAAAGACATTTCCTTTGAAATAGCAACCAAAAGTGTTTTATTGAAGACTGCGAAATGGATGTTTAATGATAAAATTATCAGCGAAATTCAAAAAGCAGCAGTTTATGACTTAAAGACTATACTTGAAGATGCTAAAGTATCAATTAGTAAACAACTTAATGGCCCCATCACAGATGGAGTAGATATGGAAGGTGCAATAAAGAAAATTTTGGTTAAAAGTATTCATTTAACCAATAGCCATTTGGTTATGCGAACAAATATCCTTGGAGAACTGAAACTAAAATTAAACTAGTGCGTTTAAACCCACTATGTGGGCAATTAGGTTTTTCTTATGTAATTTGCTGATTTGCTATGGTGTTCTTGGACAAAGGGCAAATCTATCGCTATGCAGCGGAAGTTCTTCGGTGAAAAAAAATACCCGATATTCAATGAATTTCTTGGGGAAGAAAAAATCTGACGATTTAAATCTTTTTGGATATTGTAATTTTACTAACATTTCAAATAATTATTTATGGCTTGATTTTCAGCCAAACTCCTATGGGAAACTGCAAATAGTTTTTGACAATGCACCAGACTCGATTACCGTTTTCATTTTTGAGTGCAAAACCCCTCAGCCCTGCGAAGAAATTACAGAAAAAAAAGCGAATTTAATTTTATGTAATTCTCGTGTTTCGAACGCTCTTCTTTATGAGGTTTCTTCTGTACTTATTGATGATAAAAGCACTTATTATATTGCTTTTAATACTACAAAAGGCAAAAAAGATAATGTCGGATTTACTTTAAATTTCGAAGAAAAGGATGAACAGGGATCTTATATAGAAGATTCTCTTTCTCTAAATCTTGTAAGCCGATACGACCAACCGATATATGCTTTGCATTTGGTTGATCAAGTTACCAACCAACCTATTGTTGCACGAATTTACTTGTCGTCTACAGGCAATCTTGATGGAGCTTATCGCGCAAGTGATTTAAGGATTAATAATACAAAATCCTTGAAGGCGAACATACGAATTGATGCACAAGGGTATTTTTCAAAGGATTTAACGGATCATAAAATTATTGGAAATCAAAGTTCTCATGATACAATCAGATTGGTTCCAATTAGAAGTGGTTCTATTGCAAAGTTAGAAGATATTAATTTTATTGGTGGCTTGGCGGTAATAGCAGAAGAATCTTTGCCAAAACTTAAGCGCCTCAAAGACTTTTTACTTCTTAACCCGAGCATATCAATTGAAATACAAGGCCATGTCAATGAAGAGGGATCAAATTCCATTAACGCTCAGCGACTGTCTAAAAAAAGGGCTCAAAAAATCATGAAGTATTTAATCCAAAATGATATTAATTCTAATCGATTAAGTGCTGTAGGGTTTGGTAACTCCAGGCCATTATTTGAGTCGCCGATTGATGATAATCAGCGAGAAGCAAATAGGCGAGTTGAAATTAAAGTGAATTAAAATCAATAGTAGGGAGAAATCATCAAATATACTATGACTCCTGTAACGGCAACATAGAGCCATATTGGAAAAGCAAAACGTGTCCATCTTTTGTGTTTTATAAAATCCCCTTCCCAAGCAAATAGATAAGCAAATAGCACGATTGGAATAACAGCCACACTTAATAAAATATGGGAAATTAGAATGAAATAATAAACAAGATTATATTTCCCTTCATACTCGGTAGAATCTGAAGTCATGTGATAGGCTATATAACTTAATAAAAACAACACAGATAATGCCATACATACTTTAATCGTTATTTCATGGTTTCTCCGTTTGCCATTCTTTATAAAAACCAATGCTAGAATTAACAAAATGGCGGTTGCCCCATTTATTGTGGCATAAAATGCAGGTAAAAAAGTAAGGTCTATACCAGGGATTTTTATAGCAAAAAGTGCTGCAACTGCGATGGGAATTATTATTGAAAGTGCAATTACTATTTTGCGATATTTAGTTGATTTTAATTCGCTATTCGACATATTATTTGTATTTTATTAGGTTAATTATATCTTTTTTAAGACGATCATACTCGGATTGGTTTATTGTTAAATCAAAATTAGTAACGGCATAAACACCCCTAACATAACCTTCTTTATCTACTAAGCTAAAGGAGCCTGAGTGAGCGTATCCTCCAGCGGACTCTTCATCTTTTCCGGCAAAGGTTAAAAAATTTTTAATGCCGAGGACGTGCGTTTTTGCCTCATCGCCCGTTAAGAAGGCCCAGTTTTTTGACCTTATTCCATGCCGAATTTTAAAAGCTCTTAACTTAGAAGGGCTGTCATTTATAGGGTCTATTGTAAAGGATAAAAATTGAAGATGTGATTTCATTGGTGAGGTTTCAGCAACTAATTTTTTTAATTGTTGATTCATTAATGGACAAATCGTTGGGCAGTTAGCAAAGAAAAACTCAACGATCCAAATTTTGTTTTTAAAATTTTCATTGCTAACCCAAATAGAATCTTCATTTAAATAGTTGAATGTAGGAATTTTAGGGTAAACCGTATCAATATACTGTATGCCATTTTTATTATAGTATACAAGGTCATAATTACCAAGTTTAGGTAGTGGCGAAGGTTTAGTCGAACTACATGAAGATAGAAATAGTATATTGGCGATTATTCCGTAATAAAAGAAGTTCATTTCCGAACATTAATTTTATCATATTCCTTTTGTAGGAGTGCGATATTTTCTTTCATCCTACGAATTAAACCTTCCTCCTTTCCAGGCAAGACCATTCGCAGATGGCCTTTTTTATCAATTAAAAGGAGAAGTTCTTGAAAGGCCTCTCCACCGAAATACTTCTCGCCTTTTTGTAAAAGCGTTTGCCCGTTGTTTGATATATCATATATTTTTCTTGCATTTCCATTCGCAATAATCCATAATTTTGGGTCGTATCCCTCGGCCAAATCTTTGATGCTAGCTTTAACTTCGTTGAGATCTTTAAGTGGGTTTCCTTTTCCGTCAGTAACAAAAGAAATAATCCGCACTTGCTTCATTTTTTTATGGGAATTCTTTCTAATATGTTGGTAAATTAATTGATTCAAATGCCAGAGCGATATAGCACAGGCATTGGGACATTCATTTTGAATGGTGGTTATTATAAGAATATCATTCTTAAATTCCGATAGTGTTCTTGTTTTATTATCTGCATCAACAAAAGTGAATGGTTTTACAGCACCAAAATCACCTAATTTTTGAAATCGGTGTTCGCAACCAATAGAGGAAATTAAGATTAGTATGAGTGCCGGCGCAAGAACTAATAAAAGAGCTAAAAGAGCTTTCTTCTTTTGATCAGCAGATTTCTTAGTCATTTTAATTGCCATATGTAGCAACAGCGCTGCCCACTTCTAGTGCCTCCCAAATTGCTATAAAGATTAAATAAGCAACAAAAAGAAAGTAGGGTACTAAAATTACATTTCGCAACCATTTTTTCTCATCGCCTAGGTGCATAAAGACCATCACAATATAGCCAGCTTTTAGCAAGGTTAAAATAATAAAAGTCCATTTAACCAATGGCCAAACACTAGAGTTTTGGTGAATAAATGCACCAAGAAGTACTTCTCCAACTGTGATGGCGGTCAACAATATTGTTACAAAAAATATTTTCTTGCGGATTTTTTTACCGGTATCTTCAGAATGATGAGTGTGAAGTGAATATTCAATTAAGTCGTCTCTTAACATAAACGTTAATTTAAAGTAGATAAAAAAATGTAAAAACAAAAACCCATACTAAATCAACAAAATGCCAATATAGTCCCGTTTTTTCGACCATTTCATAATGACCTCTTTTGTGGTAAGTTCCCATCACAACCCCTATGCAAATAATAATATTAATTATGACGCCAGAAAAAACATGAAATCCATGAAATCCCGTAATAAAGAAAAAGAACTGCCCATATTGTTGAGGCCCATACTCGTTTTGTTTCAAATTAGCACCATAAACTACTTTGTTTTGAACGCCCTCCTGTAAAGATGTATAGTACAATTCGCTTGCTTTTTTACCTTCAATTGGTTTGTCCCCCACCTTGTATTTACTACCTGATTTTTTTGTGATTAAAATGAGGTGTTCATCTGCTTTCTTGTTTATTTTAGCGATGGAACCATCGTGTAAAATAATAACCCCATTATTTGATGACTTGGATTTAATGGCTTCTAAGTCCTTTTTTAGGCCAGCCAATTTGTTTTTTAAATTATCTTGTGTTGCTTTGGCCCCAACTTTTCCCGCAGTGTCCACTTTTAAGGCAGCAATTATGTCTTTTTGATTTTTGAGGTTGTTAACCATTTCGGTGCTTTTGAAAAGGCCACCGGTTTCAGCGGCATGCTGGAATTGATGCAAGAGGTCGGATGTAACAACAGACCCTACTTTTAAGTGACTTCCCGCCTGTACAACAGTAAAATTTTCTATTTCACCGAAATGACCTCTAACGATAGCCTGAGAGCCATCGGCCAATTCAATTTTTCCAAATTCCGATCCGTGTATAAAGTGACTCCATTCCCATGCTTGGGAACCTACAAAAAAGAAACCTCCAATTATCGTGGCGATCATCCATTTGATAACACCTTTCTTATCCATTCGATGCCCAGCTTCTACTGCTAAAACCATCGTAACGGATGAAACAATTAGAATAAAGGTCATTAAAGCTACATATAACAAAGGATAACCATGCCCTAAAAATGGCATTGAATTAAATGTTTCTTCACCAATAGGCCAAGCTGCTTGGGCAGCGTGTCTTGTATATCCGTATGCAATGAGTAAACCTGTGAAAGTAAGTGCATCAGAAACTAAGAAAAACCACATCATTAGTTTTCCGTAACTAGTTGAAAATGGGGATTCTTTACCGCCCCAAAGTGTTTTAGAATCTAATTGTACAGCGTGATCTCCCATTGCTTAAATTTTTCAGCAAAATTAATGAATAAAAACTAAAAAGAGCAACAAATATATCCACAAAATACCAAGAAAATGCCAAAACACACTAGTCGTTAAAACTGGTAGGTAATTATTTTCGTTGTATTTATTTGAAAATGAATTAATTACAATAATCAATAGGAAAATTAAGGTGACGATAACGTGTAAAACGTGCAGTACCGTTAGGATAAACAAATAGGAGCTCGCAGAATCCGATGCTTCTGCCGCTTTTATTTGTAATGAAGGAGACAATTCACGCTTATTGTAATACAATTTACGATTTTTATAGGTAAGCGCTTTACCTTTAAAATAAATTGTAAAATCTTTACCGTAGTTTCCCCTTGCGAAAAAATCACCCCGCTTATCTCGGATATTTACCGCTAAATCACCTAGTCTAATTTCATCAACATGTTTCATTTGGACACTGTCTGAAATGTATAAAAGCCGATCTTTTATTTTTAACGGATTATCGTTTAGGATAATAATAAAATTTGGATTCTCTTTTATGCGAATCGCTGATTTTTGCTTTGGGTTAATAAATTGCTTAGTAAATTCCTGAAGTTCTCCAAATTCGCTATCGCTCATGTTGCGCCCCTTAACTTTGTAATCGTTACCATCTACTTCAATAAAGTCCCCTTTATACTTGATCTCAAAATAGTCGCCATAACGACCATCTGTAACCATAATATAGTTTTTTGCAGGGTGAATCCCTCTTTCTATTAACTTATTAAATCCACGAATTTGAAAGACAACAAAAAGCACTCCTAAAATAAGTGTTGTCAACATAAAAAGTTTGATATCAAGGATCTTATTGCTTTTTGCCGCTCGGAGAGAAAATATAAAACTTATACTACTTAATCCTAAAAATAAAGTACTCCAGTAGAATGCTCTTGGCAAGGCAAATTTTAACCAAAAACCAGCTCCCATGCTCACAATGTAAGCAGAAGTTAAACCCGCAAAAAGCATGGTCACGCTAAATGCAATCACGTAAACGAGATTAAGTTTCATTTTTTTTCTTACTTCTGGGCTTAATTCTTTTGAAAAATCCATAATTAATTTTTTTATTTTTAATTAGTTAGCTTCACATTATTCTATCAAATACATACGTAAATTGAATAATTGGTAGATAAACAAATGAGGCAAACATAAGTTTACGAGCATCTGAATCTTGACAGCTGTGGAATAGCCGGTAGGCTAATAAAAAGAATGCAGCACCAAGAAAACTTCCAATTATTAAGGTCGCTGAACCCGTTAATCCGTAAAACCATGGCGCGAGACTAAAAGGAATTAAGGCAAGCGAATACGTAGCAATTTGAAAGGCAGAATTTTTTGTTTTCCCAGAGCGGGAGGGCAGTAAGAAAAATCCTGCTTTTTGATAATCTTCATGTAAAACCCATGCAATTGCCCAAAAGTGTGGAAATTGCCAAGTAAACTGAACGAAAAATAGTATTCCGGGAATAAATCCAAATTCATTGGTTGCGGCAATTGCACCCAAAAAAGGAGGGACGGCGCCAGGAATTGCTCCAACAAATACTGCCCAGGCACTTTTTTGTTTGAGTGGGGTATACACAAATACGTAGAGGATGAAGGCACCTAAACCTAAAAGCGCGCTATTTAAATTAATACAGAAAAGCAAAAGCTCTCCAATTAACAACGAGAAACTGCAAATTAGCCAACCCTCTTTTAAACTCATCCAGTTCATTGGCAATGGTCTTTTTGACGTTCGACTCATCTTTTTATCAATTTCTCGCTCCCAAATTTGATTTGCGCCGTTTGATGCCGCAGTTACGAGTGTGCCCCCAAACATTAAAAGTGTAATTTCTATTAGATTTGTTCCTCCAGCAAATAAATAACCTGAAAGGGCAGAAATAATTACCAAGAACGACAACCTAAATTTGGTGAACACCAAATATATCTTCAGTCTTGAAGGCCTTCTTATTAATTCTTCCATCGCTCGCAAAATTAGTTAATTTTAAATCACTCTATGAATTAAACTTAATTTCTTGAGTAAAAAACAATAGCATGAAAACTTTGTTTTAAGTACTAAAAGTTTATTTTTGTGTTTTAGTATGAGCGAAAAATATATTCCCGGTCCATTTTTAAGTAAAATTACAAATCCGGAAGATCTTAGGGCTAATTTCAAAACAGATGATTTAATTCAGGTTTCTGACGAATTACGTCAATATATTGTTGATGTAATTTCGGAGATTGGAAACAGCCATTTTGGCGCAAGCCTTGGTGTAGTTGAATTAACCGTAGCATTACATTATGTTTTTAATACACCTCAAGACCAATTGGTTTGGGATGTTGGACATCAAGCTTATGGTCATAAAATATTAACGGGTCGCCGCGAAAATTTTCATACAAACAGACTAAAGGGGGGGATTTCAGGCTTTCCAAAAAGATCAGAAAGTGAGTACGATACTTTTGGTGTTGGACATTCCTCCACATCAATATCTGCTGCATTAGGAATGGCAGTTGCCAATCGTTTAAAAGGTCAAATAAATACACAGCACATTGCCGTAATTGGTGACGGAGCAATGACGGCAGGATTAGCATTTGAAGGATTGAATAATGCTGGTTTTGAAAAAGACACGAATTTATTGGTGATTTTGAATGATAATTGTATGTCTATTGATCCAAATGTTGGTGCCCTAAAGGAGTATTTGACAGACATTACTACATCACATACTTACAATAAAGTTAAAGATGAGGTTTGGAAGTTACTAGGTAAAATTTCGACATTTGGACCTGATGCCCAATCCATAGCATCAAAAGTATCAAGTGCTTTAAAAGGAAGTCTATTAAAACAAAGCAATTTATTTGAGGCACTAAATTTCAGGTATTTTGGTCCGGTTGATGGGCATGATGTAATTGGTTTGGCTAAAGTTTTAGAAGATTTAAAAGATATTCCAGGGCCTAAAATTTTACATTGTATTACAAGAAAAGGAGCCGGCTATAAGTATTCTGAAGAAGGCAATCCAACGAAATGGCATGCGCCTGGAATTTTTAATAAAGAAACGGGTGAGATAGTAAAAATAATACCAAAGTCCCCCCAGGCCCCAAAATATCAGGATGTCTTCGGCCATACGATTGTTGAACTAGCAGAAAAAAACGAAAAAATTGTAGGGGTAACGCCAGCCATGCCTTCCGGATCGTCATTAAATATTATGATGAAAGCCATGCCAGAAAGAAGTTTTGATGTTGGTATTGCAGAACAACACGCCGTAACGTTTAGTGCGGGAATGGCAACTCAAGGTCTTGTTCCTTTTTGCAATATCTATTCATCTTTTATGCAACGGGCCTATGACCAGGTAATTCATGATGTCGCACTTCAAAATCTTAATGT
The DNA here is from genome assembly GCA_026391005.1 of Flavobacteriia bacterium. Classification (GTDB taxonomy): domain Bacteria; phylum Bacteroidota; class Bacteroidia; order Flavobacteriales_D; family Crocinitomicaceae; genus UBA952. The sequence goes on from JAPLEV010000012.1 coordinate 112,471, forward strand.
TGTTTTTTGCTTAGACCGAGGTGGATTAGTTGGAGCAGATGGAGCAACTCATCATGGGGCGTATGATTTAGCTTACATGCGTTGTATTCCAAATATGGTGGTTTCAGCCCCAATGAATGAAGAAGAACTAAGGAACTTAATGTACTCTGCCCAACTCGAAGATAGGGGGCCCTATTCTATTCGCTATCCTAGAGGAAATGGTGTGATGTTGGACTGGAAAACGCCCTTCAAAGAAATTAAAACTGGGAAAGGTAGAAAAATCACAAATGGAGATGACATTGCGATACTTTCTATTGGGCACCCAGGAAATTTTGCGCAAGAAGCAATTGCTAAAATGAGCGATTCCGGGATTTCTATTGCCCATTACGATATGCGCTTTGCAAAGCCTTTAGATGAAATGTTGCTCCATGAAATTTTCAGTAAGTTTAAAAAAATCATAACTATAGAAGATGGCTGTATTATGGGCGGTTTCGGTTCAGCAATCATTGAATTTATGGTCGACCAAAAGTATCAATCAGAAGTTGTACGACTTGGTATTCCAGATGAATATATTCATCATGGTACACAAGAAGAATTATGGGATGAATGTGGAATTGATGCAGCGGCCATTATAAAAACCATTGAGAAACTAGTTAGTATTGCGCATTCGTCTACTTCATCATTTATTCAAGCGGGTTAATCTTACCTTTGCCTAATCTAGTTTTTGACTGTTTATAGTTAGTATTGTAAAGCAGTTTTTCATCAAAATTTATTTTTAAAAAGAGCGGAGCAATTTTAATTATTGTATTTTCGACAATTATTTAAAATTAATAAGGGTGAAAAAAACAAATTTTAGTGCGTTAGGCACACTTACAATCGTTTTCTTTTTTTGGGGATTTATAGCTGCAGGAAACAGTGTTTTCATCCCTTTTTGCAAAAGTTATTTTCATTTAGATCAATTTCAAAGTCAATTGGTTGACTTTGCCTTTTATGGCGCCTATTATTTAGGAGCTTTATTTTTATTTATTCTGGGCTCTATTTCAGGAAAAGATTTTGTTGGAAAATGGGGGTATAAAAAGAGTATTGTTTTTGGATTATTGTTTTCCGCTTTAGGCGCAACCGCTATGATATTTGCAGTATATGGAAATACATTTTCGGGTATGCTTATTGGCTTGTTTATAGTTGCTTTGGGCTTTTCTTTGCAGCAGACTGCTGCCAATCCTTTTGCAATTTCATTAGGAGATCCAGCGACAGGTTCTACAAGAGTGAACTTAGGAGGTGGAGTTAATTCTTTTGGAACTATGATTGGGCCTCTCATTGTAGCATTTGCACTATTTGGCTCTTCTGCAGCGGTTACAGATGAAATGATTGAACAATTAGATTTAATAAAAGTGATCATTCTATATGCTGTTGTTGGAATCTTATTCATCGCAGCGGCTGCTATTTTTGGACTTTCTCAGGCAGTTCCGAGTGGAGTAATTGATGAAAAATTTGAGCCCTCAAAAAAAGCTTTAAGAAGTTTATTGATAATGACAGGTTTGTTAATCGTAATTTTCACGCCTGTTTTTTCAAGCTATAGTTCAAAAGAAGCAAAACAAATCGTGCAGTATGAAAATAAATTAGGGGCAATTAACGCTCGAGTTGATTCATTAAATATTATTATTGCACCTACTGAAAAATCTCAACAAGTTGACAGCCTACTGTTTAAGGATACTAATCGTAAAATTAGCATAAGTCAAACCAATTCTAAATCAATTCAACTTAAGATAAAAAACCTAAAGCAACCGCTAGAAAAAACAAGAATGATGTGGTTGTTTATTGCGCTCGCCGTAGTAATTGGCAGTTTATTATTTACAAATATCGCGGCAAGCAGTAATCCTGATGGGTGGGGAGCGATGCGCTATCCTCAGTTAGTTTTGGGTATGCTTGCTATTTTTATTTATGTTGGAGTTGAGGTTGCAATTGGATCAAATTTGGGTGAACTATTAAAACAAGCTCAATTTGGAGGAAAAAAATCATCTGAAATCGCACCATATATTTCCATGTATTGGGGTAGCTTAATGATTGGAAGATGGGCAGGTGCTATAAGTGCATTTAATTTTAAATCAACGACAAAAAAACTACTAACATTCCTTATTCCATTAATAGCGTTTGGTGTTATTTTACTTACCAATACAATTGCTAAGTATGATGTTAGTCAACTTTATTATTATATAATTTGTGTGATAATACAGATAATTGCATTCTATTTTGTTGGCGATAAACCAGCGAAATCACTTCTTGTATTTGGAGTTTTAGGTGCCTTTGCAATGCTGATAGGTATATTTTCAACAGGAAACATTGCTGTTTTTGCCTTTTTAAGTGGTGGATTGTTTTGTTCAATTCTTTGGCCTTGTATATTTACACTTTCCATTGCTGGATTAGGAAAATATACATCTCAAGGCTCAGCCTTTTTAATAATGATGATTTTAGGGGGAGGTATTATCCCCCCAATTCAAGGTAAGTTAGCTGACTTAATTGGAATTCAAGCATCCTATTTTATTCCTGTTATTTGTTTTGCATATTTAGCACTATTTGCTATTTTGGTTGAACGAACCCTTAAGAAACAAGGGTTGACTGATTTTTCAATTTCATCAAGTGGACATTAATTAAATATTTCACTATGTACCGCATAAATTTTAGCGATTTTTTCACCTCAGCTTTTTCAGTTGATTGCATGTTATTTGGTTATTCTCAAGGACAGATAAAAGCGTTGTTAATAAAACGGGCAATGGAACCGTATAATAATTTTTGGGCTATACCTGGAGACTTAGTATATCCTGATGAGGATCTTGATGAGGCGGCAAACAGGATTTTGAAAGACCTCACTGGTTTATCCGATGTGGGCTTGCATCAGGCACAATCATTTGGCCACCCTAAGCGCCACCCTCAAGGGCGTGTTGTCACCGTTTCTTATTTCGCAATGGTTCGAATAGAGGATTTTAATGCAAAAGCATCTTCATGGGCTGATGAAATTTCTTGGGTTCCCATTCATGATATTCCAGTTTTGGCATTTGATCACAACTTGATTATGGCCACAACAATTGAACTGCTTAAGCAAAAATTGCGCGTGGAACCCATCTGTTTTGATATGTTGCCGGATCGGTTTACCTTAAGTGAATTCCAGCAGCTTTATGAATACGCCTTTAATCAGTCATTAGATAAAGCGAATTTTAGAAAAAAAATAAAACATATTCCGCTTCTAGCGCATGATGAGAAACAAAAAATGGTAAAGCACCGCCCGGCAAAACTATTTTCCTTTGCTAAAGAAGATTATAAAACGAAGGTCGAAACCATTGATTATCAGTTTAAAATGTAGTCTTATTTGTCTTTTAATTAAAACTTATTGTCCTTTTTACTATAATTAAATTTTTAGTATATTTGCTAACTAAACCTTATCAAATGATTAAACATATACTGCTGACGGTTATCTTGTTTCTCTCTGGATTCTATGCTTTTTCTCAAAACACTACGGTTTCTGGTGTAGTTCTAAATGAGCAAAACGAGCAAATTCCTTTTGTTACAGTTGTTGAGAAGGGTCAAAAAAATGGTGTGGTAACCGATCTTAAGGGGAATTACAGCATAACACTAATCGATACAAGCAAGGCAATTTTAATTTTTTCGTTTTCGGGCTATGCGAAAACCGAAATACCGGTTAATGGAAGAAAGATTGTTGATGTGCTTATGTCTAATTTCATTACCAAAGATGTTGAGGAAGTAGTAGTGGTAGGTTATGGCTCTGCTAAAAGTAAAGAGTTAACAGGAGCCAGCACAAAAGTAGGTGGGGAGAATATTGAAAAACTGAATATATCGCGAGTTGACCAGGCCTTGCAAGGTCAAGTTGCAGGAGTAAATGTTTCTACAAACTCTGGTTCGCCAGGTGGTTCCGCAAACATTAGAATACGTGGCATCTCTACTTTCGGCGACAATGACCCCTTGATATTAGTTGACGGGATTGTTTATGACTCTGAAGGGTTAAATGCATTAAATCCATCGGATATAAAGTCGGTGAATGTATTGAAAGATGCGACTGCAGGAATTTATGGCGTGCGTGCTGCAAATGGAGTTATTATTGTCGAAACGAAAAATGGAAGCATGAATTCCAAACCAAAATTTGAATACAATGCCTATTATGGGATTCAACAAACAGCGAGAAAGCTTGACTTATTGACAGCTCAAGAATATGCGGTAATAAAAAATGAAATGTTTGCAATGGGAGGACAAGCAATGCCTTTTGCCAACACAAATATTGGAATTGGCACGCCATGGCAAGATTCCGTTTTTACTACCTCACCTGTTCAAAGCCATAATTTAAGTTTAAGCGGCGGTACATTAAACACCAAGTATTCTATTGGTTTAGGTTATTTTACGCAAGATGGAATCGTTGGGGGTTCCAAATCACATTTTTCTAGATATAATGCTCGACTTAATTTTAGTACCGATATGTCGACAAAGCTCAAATTAAATTCGGTGCTTCTTTTCTCCAATGATTCAAGAAATACCTTGCCTGAAAATGGCATTGGTTCGGTTTTGTACAATACTATAAATGCTTTTCCAAATGAACCGGTTTATACCCCTAATGGTCAATTTTCTTACCTCGAAGAAGTTAGCGACATTATTAACCCAATTGCACAAATTAAAAATCAATACAACTGGGGAACCGCTGCAAAATTCGTTGGGAAAGAAGAGTTCGTTTATGCTTTTAATGAAAACCTTTCTTTCACTAATCGATTCAATTATAATTATGCCGTCATAAATTCAAAAGTATTCTCACCCTTGGTTTGGTATGGTGACGGAAAATATGCCAACACAGCGATTAATGAAGCACTAGAATCGCCAACGGTTGAGATTGCAGATAGTGTGTTTATTGAGCGTGGTGCAGCTGTTTACGAAGAACGATCAAGCTATTTGGATTTAAGCTATGAAAGTTTTTTAAATTATGAAAAAACGTTCCAAGAGGTCCATACTTTTAAGGGAACTGCAGGAATTTCCATATTCCAGCGGAAAGGCGAATCACTTAACGGAACTGGCTTTGGCATTCCGAATAACTCCTTAGATTATGCTGATATTTCAGCTAATACGGCACATGGTGGTTTTTTAAATAATGTTGGTTCGTGGGAATTCAAAGAGCGTTTGGTTTCTTCCTTTATGCGCTTGGAATATGCTTATGACTCCAAATACCTTTTTTCAACTATTTTAAGACGCGATGGGTCTAGTAAATTTGGCCCGAATAGCCGTTATGGGTTTTTCCCGACTTTTTCTGGTGGATGGCTACTTTCGGAGGAAAAGTTTTATAACCTTAAGTTTATTAACTTTTTAAAGTTTAGGGCTAGTTTCGGCGTTTCGGGGAATGATCAGATTCCGAACTTTGCATACAGAGGATTGTTAAACGGAGAAGGGGTGTATGTTTTTAATGATGTAATTACGCCAGGCGTTGCTATAGGAAGACCATC
>JAPLEV010000035.1 GCA_026391005.1 Flavobacteriia bacterium
ATAGTTTCAGTCTTATTTAAAACATCCCCTAATGACTTCTCCTCCCGATCATCTCCTTTATTCTCAAATACCCCTTGCAAATAACTCTCAAACAATTCCTTTGCATTCTTAAGGTTTTGCTCGGCATTGGCTTTTGCTTTTTCCATTTTTGCAAAGGCATCATCTAAAATGGCTACGATTCGTTGTTGTTCTGGGAGGGGTGGTAGGGGGATTTCAATGGCTTTGTATTCATCAAACTTTAAATTTCTTATCCCTGTTGAATGACTTTGCATTGTTTCAGTCGCACCTGAAACATAAGAGAAGAATAAATACCTATGCAAATATGTAAAGTCAACATTTTTAGAATTTGCTATTCTAATTACAGAAGTAAAATTGCTAAATGAAAAGTCTCCTTTTTTCTTATCAAATATTATTACTCTGCCAACTGGTTGTTTTGGTCCGCCTCCCGATTTTTCAAGAATAATGTCACCGTATTGAAGTTTCCGTTTAGCAAATTGAGATTGCTCAACATCCAAATATACAATATCACTATCATCTAACTTTCCATCTTTTGTGAAATTAGTATTACGAATTACACCAACATTTTGAAATGGTGGTTTCTTCCCTGTCCATAAGCCGTTTCCAAACTCACAAACTTCATCAAGCCTTTTTATTTCCCAATCTTGTTTCATATTAGTTCCAAAATTGAGTTTAAAATACCTTCTACTGATTTGGTTTCCAACTTCGAAAAGGCAAACCATTTTTTACCCAAGTCTTTTAAGGAAGCACCCAAATGATATACTTCTTTGTGGTCAATAATTAAAAAACGGTCGTGGCTTTTATTAAATGTTTTAAGTTCAATATTGCCGTATTGTTCGTTGGCTTTTTTTACATCCAAATTTAGTGATTTGCTTATGGTTTTGGTAAGCAATAGCAATTGAACGCCTTTTTTCTTTTTAGCCAAATGGGTAAGCGTGGTTTCGTCTAAGTAATTATCTATTAAAACAATGCTTTTTTTAGCAGTTTTTATTATTTTAGAGGTTAGTGCATAGGCATCAAACACCTGTCCATCAAAAAATTAGCTTACGCATGTTTACAAAAGCATCCATTATTTGAACACTCACCATGATAGCCAAATCGCTATTGAGCACAGCCGAAAGCATAGCAACACCTTGTTCGGTAAATACGTAAGGAAGTGTTCTTCGTTTTGCGGTCGCAATTTGCGACTGCAAACCAATTTCATTTTCTGTGGTCGCAATCTGCGACTGCAACTGTTTCCATTCGGTTGCTGTAAGTTGGTACATAAAACTATTTGGAAACCTATTTTTGTTGCGTTTCACTTGCTCGTTTATACGCTTTGTTTCTACTACATATAATTCTGCAAGGTGGTAATCTACCATTACTTGATTACCTCGAACACTGTATATTCTATTCTCAATCAATTTCTTTGATGCCATTAACTCTTTACTCATATCAATTCCAATATTGAGTTTAAAATATCAGTACTTTCTTCATCTAAAGCTTTCATTGCTGACAAAATTTCTTGAGGTTGGCGTAAAGCTGCCTCTTCTTTTCTATTAGGGTTTTTAGCACTTAAATCAAATGTGTTTTGATCGATTTTGGAAGCATCAATATTCCACGAATTTTCGCTTTCAGCAAAGGTCTGTTGTAAAGTCACAAAATCTGCCAAATCTTTTTCGTTAAGAGCGTTGGTCTTTCCTAAGTTTCTATCTAAGTTCAATTGATAGTACCATACATTTTTTGTTGGCTTCCCTTTTTCAAAAAACAATACCACAGTTTTTACACCAGCACCAGTGAATGTTCCTCCAGGATTGCTTAAAAAGGTGTTTTTAATAACAATACCAGCCTTTCCTCAAGCCTTTAATATTTTAATGAAGTGTTGCAAAAAAAGAGATGCAGTTTCACCAGTTTTAATTGGAAAGTTTTGTTGCACTTCAACACGCTCTTTTCCTCCAAATGGTGGGTTAGCCAGAACAATGTTGTATCGGTCTTTTTCTTCAATGTGCAAGATGTTTTCTGCAAGGGTATTGGTATGCACAATGTTTGGTGCTTCAATGCCGTGAAAAATCATATTCATTGTGCCAATAATATAAGCCAACGATTTTTTTTCTTTACCGTAAAAAGTTTTCTTCTGTAAAGTTTCTACATCAGTTGTTGTTAGTTTTTTGCTGTTTTGCAAATAATCAAATGCTTCACACAAGAAACCAGCACTACCTACAGCACCATCATATATTTTATCTCCAATCTTGGGTGCAACCACTTTTACAATTGTTGTAATCAATGGGCGAGGTGTATAATACTCTCCACCATTACGCCCAGCATTACCCATATTTTGTATTTTAGATTCATACAAATGGCTCATTTCGTGCTTTTCAGCGTGGGTACGGAAGCGTAATTCATCAATTCGGTTAATGACCTCACGCAAGTTATAACCACTTTGTATGCGGTTTTTTAGTTCGCTAAAAATCTCTCCTATTTTATATTCAATGGTATCTGCACTTTCTGCATCAACTTTAAATTTTTTGAGGTAAGGAAATAATTTAATGTTTACAAAATCTGCAAGATCATCACCAGTTAATGCTTTGTGATGATCTAACTTTCCATCTACTCCTTTCGGTGCTGCCCAAACTGACCATTGATATTCTGTTTCAATAAGTGGTTTATATACTTTACCAGTTAATTCAGCAGCAGTAATTTTATCTTTTTCTAAATCATCTAAATATTTTAAAAACAAAACCCAAGAAGTTTGTTCTACATAATCTAATTCGCTACCACAACCAGCATCTTTATGGAGGATGTCATCAATATTTTTAAAAGTTTGTTCGAACATTATTACATTTGCAAAAGTGGTTAGTCTTTTTCAGTTTCACACCATCAAGAAAATCTCAATTGTGGACTAAATGTGGACTAAAAAATAAAATAAAAAAGCGTAACTAACTTTAATTCAGTTAATTACGCTTATCCTTAGTGGAGTCGGAGGGGTTCGAACCCTCGTCCAAACGACGAATATTCCAGCTTTCTACATGCTTATTTCTTGGTTGGTTTTCGATTGTGAGACGGACAAGAACACCCAAACTCCCAACTTAGTTTCTTAAGTTTCACCAGTATGTAGAAACATCGTACTGGCTAGCCTGATGGGATGAACTTCCGATTGGTAGATCTAACAGGCAGAAATCTACCGGAAGTACTCGTCCAACCTACTAAACTTCGATCGGATTAAGCCAACTAACTATCAGTTAATTAAGCAGCAAGTGAGTATGACGTATTGTCAACTATTGTTCGCAAAAAGATATTTAAGAGGTTCTTTGCAACCCTCTGCATGCTGACACTTGACTACCGCTATCGCTGTCAAATCCAATGTCGACCCCAAAGAACTAATCCACAAAGATAGGGAATGTTACAGGTTTTTATGTAATTATTTAATTTCTTTCCAAAAAAAAAGTGAGCAGTGCCCACTTTTATATACGAATGTTCCTATTTGTTAATATTCATCCTCGTTAAACAAGAAGTCTTCACGTGAGGGATAATCTGGCCAAATCTCTTCAATACTCTCATAAACATCACCTTCGTCTTCAAGATCTTGAAGGTTTTCCACCACTTCTAAGGGAGAGCCATTACGTATAGCGAAATCAATTAATTCATCTTTCGATGCGGGCCATGGAGCGTCTTCTAAATATGAGGCTAATTCAAGTGTCCAGTACATAAAATCAGTTATTAAAATTGTGTCTTTCGTCAAAAGTATTCTTTATTTTTAATTATACATATAATGAAAAAAAAACTTTTGATTTATTTTTATTTTAGGCTATTCTTAATGCTTTGGAATCCATTTAATCTCCTCAATTTTAAGGTCTTGCCCTAGTTTTCTACCCAAGACAAATAAGTAATCACTTAAGCGATTCATATATGCTAAAATCAAGGGGTTTATGCTGGCGTTTTCTTGAAGCGTAACAATTTTTCGTTCTGCTCTTCGACACACGCACCTTGCGATATGACAGATAGATACAGTAGAATGTCCACCAGGAAGAATAAAATGCTTCATTTCCGGCAATACTTCTTCCATTTGATCCATCCAATCTTCTAACACTATGATATCTTGTGCATTAATTTCAGGTAGTTTCATCGTGGAATGTTCCGGGTCAGCGGCAAGGCAAGAACCCATCGTAAACAATCGATCTTGAATGATTAATAATTGTTGAATGTAAACTTCATTAATGGATTGATCTCTCAATAATCCGATATGCGCGTTCAATTCATCTAAGGTTCCGTAGGCTTCAATGCGCAAATGACTTTTAAGCACTTTTGTGCCTCCGATTAGTCCTGTTTGTCCGCCATCACCTTTCTTGGTATATATTTTCATGCTATAAGTCTAAGAGTGCGTCTTCAATTGATTTATCTTCTTCACACAGGGTTAAAATTCGCTGAATTACCTCGTCAACTAATCGATCAGGACAAGAAGCGCCTGAAGTTATGGCAATGTTTACGTGCGGTAAATTTGGCAAAAATGATGGGCGCTGCTCCACAAATTTTTGATGAATATTAAAACTGTGAATTTCATTTTTAGAAATAATTTCACTTTCATCTTTGATAAAATAGGTTGGGAACTTTGTTTCCAATATTTCAACTAAATGCGTTGTATTAGAACTATTGTATCCACCAACCACAATAGCCAAGTCGTGGGTTTTTTCCATCAAAGACAAAGTAGCTGTTTGATTGTCATTGGTTGCGTAACAAAGCGTATCACGCGTATCTGCCATGTGATTTTTGATATTTTCTAGTCCATACTTTTCTATCATTACAGAGCGAATATAAGCAGTAATTGACTCTGTTTCAGAGGCAAGCATGGTGGTTTGGTTAACTACACCAATTCTAGCTAAATCTACCTTTGGATTAAAATTGGCTGTATATTTCCCTTCAAAAAAAGAATAGAAATTGGCTTCCTCTAAATCTCCAGAAATTATTTTTCCTAAATAAATAGCTTCCTCTATGTCTTTAATAACTAAAGAAGGCGAATTCGCTGCGCTTCGTGAAAATGTGGCCCTAGTTTCCTCATGTTCAGCTTTGCCGTGTATGATGATTGTGTGCCCCTGAGATCCTAATTTTCCCGATCGGTTCCATACTTTCTCAACAAAAGGGCAGGTTGTATTATATGTTTGAATATCACAACCGATACTTTTAAGCCGATTCTCAATTTCTAACGTTGTTCCGAATGCGGGAATAATTACGATGTCTTCGGCCGTCAAAGACTCAAAGCTTATTAATTGTTGACCATCTGTATCTTGTAAAAAAGCAATGCCGTTTTTTGTTAGGTCATCATTGACAGCGGGGTTGTGAATCATTTGACTCAGTAAATAAATACGCTTACCTATATTTTCTTTTAAGGCATTATATGATTTTTCAATCGCATTTTCTACGCCATAACAAAAACCAAAGTGACGCGCCAAATGAAATGATACTTTGTTAAAATGAAGAACAGATGGAGAAAAATCTTGTTTTCTCGGGTCTTGAATTTTGCGCTTCGCTTTTACGCGACTAATGATGGGTGAACGATAAAAAGAGGGTACATCAAACGTTTTCATACTAAGGGCTTAAACCAATTAAGCGTAACTATGTTCATTAATGAACAAAGATAAAAAAGAAAAGGCTACCAAATTAATTGATAGCCTTTTCTTACTCAATTGAATTATTTTTTAGATTTCTAAATTTTTATCCTTTGGATGTTTCACTTTAAAATCATAATCAATTACTTTCTTCTCTTTTGGTTTAAGTGTAAATGACCATTCGAGTAATCCAGTTCGATCGTCAAATCTACCTTTAGCAAAATTTTCTGATTCAATGGTGATTTCTCCATTTTGTGTAATAGGCAGTTGATCTTGCACCACAATGTCGATCGCACTTGATTTCTGATTACTTATTTCAATGGAGTAGGCAAAGGTCCTTTCTCTTTTATCGCCTATGATTTTATCTTTTAACTCTTTTTTCAAAAGTGTTCGTTTTACAATGATACTAGGGTCTTTTCCAAGTGATAAATTCAGGGTGTCATCCATATTCGTAGGATCAATATAGGTTTCACCAATATATGAACCGTCAAAGAAAATATTTGCCTGTCCAGGGACAAGTTGAAGGTTTTCCAACTTTGTCATTTGAGCTACGAGATAAACGGATGCATCAAGTTTTGGAACAGCGTAATATTTAAATTTAGTATCCAACTCAGCTGTTTTAATAAGGACAATATGACTGTCGTTATTCGATTTTATGGAGTAGGGTAGGTCGATTTTAAATTCCGCTGAAATTAATCGGTGAACAACGGTAGTAAATTCATCCGCTCCCATGATGTTTTTTTCATCATCCTGTTCCTCACCGTAAGCATACCCTCTATTGAAAAGCGCTTGAGATGTAATTTGCACTTCTTGTAACTTATCCATCTTTCCTTTATTATTTTCTGTTTTATAAACATTATAATCAATGTACCAAGGATTTAAAGTTGGTTTGGTTTTATTTACGTTTGGATTATTCGTTGAAATGGTTAGACCAACATTTTCCCAATCGAGTACAGTTGTTTGATATACTTGAGCTTTATAGGTTAAGTTAATCTTTCCCGTATTGGAATCGCTCCTTAAATCATAAAGGGGAGTCCATCCGGCATTTGAAACTACGTATGAAAAGTTTAACTTACCAGTAACTGCTGTTTTTGCGGATACGGTAATCGTAATCCTTGGGATCGGAACTATATTATTGTCAATAATTCCATTGTTATTTAGGTAGTTCCTTAAATCATTAAGACGAATATCCATGGCTGTTTTTTTTGTCATTTTCTCTTGCTTTCTTTTTTCAAGCGCCAATAGTTTTTTATTCAATTCATTCATCTTTAACGCGTAATACTCAACTGTCTGTTTCAACAAGTTGATGGAGTCATTTACCTTGCCGATACTTCTGACCATTCCATTCGAAGAAATAATCGATTTAGAAGCAATTAAAACATTGATTTCATCCTGAATATCCTGAAGGTCATAACCTACCTGCCGCAAGGAATCTTCCAATAATTGAATATCTCGCTTCGTTTTAAGGTCAAGACCTTTATTGGTGTAATCGGGCTGAGGATAAAATAAAGAGTAGCGTGTATCTAAAATTACTAAGTCGCCAATTCCTTTTACCTGAATGCTTTTTGGGTCGATTAACGAACTGATTCCTTCAATAATTATTTCGGTAACGCCAATTTTAACCGAATAGTTTGCTTTGTGATGCAGTTGTGCGCCTTGCGCATATACTGTTACATCAGTCAGCGTAGACTTGATGATTTCTTTTTCTGTTGCATGTAAGCAATTGCCAGTTATAACTAGACAAAAAGCAATAAGGATCTTTTTCATAGGATTAGTTTTCATGCGCTTACATGCTCATCCTATAAACGTTCAAAAAGAATTGAAATTAATGTGTAAGTGCTTGAATTTCAGAAACAATACGAAGTGCAAGTTGATCAGCAAGTGCTGCGTCCTTACTTTCGGCATAGATGCGAATAATGGGTTCAGTATTACTTTTACGTAGATGCACCCATTCTTTAGCGATATAAATTTTCACGCCATCTGTGTTATCTACTTCTTCGTGCGCATATTTTTTAGCCATTGCAAGTAGAATGGCATCAACATCAGTTGTTGGTGATAGATCAATTTTATTCTTTGAAATGGAATATGCGGGAAAGATATCCCTAAAAGCAGTTAAGGACTTTTTATGTTCTGCCAAATGCGATAGAAATAAAGCAATTCCGACCAATGAATCCCTTCCATAGTGAAGATCAGGATAGATTACACCACCATTTCCTTCACCACCAATTACGGCCTTTATTTCCTTCATTTTAGCAACCACATTTACTTCGCCAACGGCTGCTGCAGCATAGAGTTGGCCTTTTTCTTCGGTAATATCGCGTAGCGCGCGCGTAGATGATAAATTTGACACTGTGGCACCCGGTGTTTTCGCTAATACATAATCAGCTACAGCAACTAGGGTGTATTCCTCTCCGAACATCGATCCGTCTTCACATACAAAAGCGAGACGATCAACATCAGGATCAACTGTTAAACCGAAATCAGCTTTTGTTTCCACAATCTTATTAGAAAGATCAACGAGATGAGCAGGAAGCGGTTCAGGGTTGTGAGGGAATTCTCCCGTTGGATCACAATATAATTCTATAACTTGTTCAACGCCTAAAGCCTTAAGCAAAGCGGGTACAAATATACCACCGCTCGAATTAACCGCATCGACAACAATTTTGAAATTTGCTTTCTTAATGGCATCAATATTTACAAGCTCTAGGGCTAAAATGGCATCAATGTGTTTCTTTAAGTAGGAATTATCATGAATAACCTTTCCAATATTGTCGACATCACAAAAATCAAACAACTCATTTTCAGCTATATGAAGTACTTCTTCTCCATCTTTACCTGAGATAAACTCTCCTTTATTATTTAATAATTTTAAGGCGTTCCATTGCTTTGGGTTATGACTAGCCGTAAGGATTATCCCGCCGTTCGCATTTTCAAGTGGAACTGCAATTTCAACTGTTGGTGTTGTTGATAATCCAAGATTAATTACGTCAATACCAAGTCCAATAAGCGTAGAAACGACTAAATCTGAGATCATAGGTCCTGAAATACGTGCATCTCGTCCTATGACAACTTTTACGTTTTTAGTACTTGCTTGTTGGATTAGCCAAGATCCATAAGCGGCAGCGAATTTAACTGCGTCAATAGGAGTGAGGCCATCATTAACCTTTCCACCAATTGTCCCTCTAATTCCAGAAATCGATTTTATCAGCGTCATCGGATAAAAATTAATATATCTATTTAAAATCAATCATTTTCAAACAGGCCACGGCGCATTCAACGCCTTTATTTCCATGTTTTCCACCGGATCGATCGATCGATTGTTGTTCATTTTCATCCGTTAGTACACAAAAAGCAATTGGTTTACTGTGTTTTATCATAACATTCATTAAACCATGAGTAGTTCCAGCACAAACATAATCGAAATGCTTTGTTTCACCCTGAATAACTACACCAATGGCAATAATACCGTCAAATTTATTTGTTTCCAACATCATTTGACAAGCAAGTGGTAGTTCAAAAGCACCTGGCACATGTTTAATTATGATATTGTGCTCTTCAACACCATTATCGAGAAGGGTCTGATGGGCCCCTAATAATAAGTTCGAAGTAATCTTTTCGTTCCAACTGGAAACAACAATGCCGATTTTAAAACCGGCACCATCTGGAACAAAGTCCTTATTGTATTTAGATAAATTGCTTCCTTCTGTGGCCATTACTTTGCCTTATTGCTCGAAGATCTTGCAATATATTTATCGATTGTTTTTTTGTTTGCATAAGTAGGATAATCGTCTCTTATCCTTGTATACAATTCGGTCGCATAAGCAAAATCCCCTGTTTTTTCAGCACATCCACCAGCTTTAAATAAGTACATAGGAGTAGTGAAATCATTTTCATCTCTATCAGCAGCTTTAACATAAAGTTCTGCAGCGCTCTTATATTTTTTTAATTCCGATTGACAATCTCCTTGCAGACCAACACAAATAGTTGAAATGTACTGATCATCTAAAGAAACACCTTCTAAAGTAGTTAGTGCTTTCTTGAAGTCACCTTTTTTCATGTAAAGGGTGCCAAGTAAGTATTGACCTAATTCGCCACCACTTTTTCCGTCATATTTTTTTACAAAAGGAACGAGCACAGCAATTGCTTTGTCAGTTGAATCCTTAGCAATGTAATTTTGTGCAATCCAATAACCATCTTGCGATTTTTCATTTGCGGGACTCCAAATGAATTGCTTATATGCAAAATATAGAAGGATTATTAAGAATAGGCCACCGATAGCATATGTTATTTGTTTAAAACGGATATTTTGATTGAACTTTTGTTTTACAACCTCAAGAGAAAAATTTTCTAACATATTGCTAATTTAGAGTACAAAAATAGTTTATTTTTTGAAATTTGCACAAAAATAGGAGATTTACAATACATTTCAGGACAAGAAAAATGAAAAAATATTCTTAAATCCATATTTAAATTAATCAATCGGCATAAATTTATTTTTAATATTCTACTATTATTAACTAGTTTTTAATCGATTAGTAAGATTGATTCACACCTATTATTTTTTAAGATGTACTTTTGACCTTAAAATTAACGAATGAGAGTTATTGAATCAAAAGGAACGGAAATTCAGATTGGCGACTTGCCGGCTTCCACTTTCTCGAAAGTAATTTCGGTCTATTCCAAGTCCAACATCATTATTATTGTTGACGAAAACACCCATGACTACTGTCTAGATTATCTGCTAACCAACTTTCCAGCCTTAATTAATGCCGAAATAATTTTATTGCCAGGCGGGGAAGAAAATAAGGTGATTGAGGTATGTCTTCAAGTATGGGAAACATTTACGGAATATAATTTTTCTAGGAAAGACTTGGTAATCAATTTGGGTGGTGGAATTATTACAGATATGGGAGGTTTTATTGCTGCTCTATATAAACGAGGCCTCAATTTTATAAATATACCTACTAGCTTGTTAGGAATGGTAGACGCAAGTATTGGCGGTAAAAATGGTGTTGATTTGAATGGATTCAAAAATCATTTGGGGGTTTTCAAAAACCCTTCTCATATTTTTATTGATGTTTCTTTTTTGAAAACATTGCCTGAACGAGAGATTTATAATGGTTATGCAGAAATGTTGAAGCATGGTCTTATTTCCGATAAAAAGCTTTGGAAGGATTTAATTAAAATTAAGTCCGATGATGCGTTATTAAATGAAGAAATAATTTTCCGAACCATTCGGGTTAAATTAGATTTAGTAGAGGAGGATCCTGAGGAAGCAAATGTACGAATGAAGTTAAATTTTGGACACACTATTGGTCATGCTTTAGAGTCTCATTTTTTAAGTTCTACTGCCATACCTCATGGCCATGCTGTCGCTTTGGGTATTTGCGGAGAAGCTTACCTCTCTTTTAAGAAGAAAAAGATAAGCAGTGAGGAATTTCATCAAATTGAAGATGTTATTGTGCGCAATTTCCCTATGATTCAACTAACTGATGAGGATGTTATAGACGTTATTGAACGGATGAAAAATGATAAGAAAAATCATTCTGGCGGAATTTATTTCGTATTGTTGGAGGGAATAGGAAATGCAATTACAAATGTTAAAATCAAAGAGAAAGAAGTAGGGGAGGCGTTATTTCATTTAAATTTATTGGGAAAGGCCTTAAACTAAGAAACCGCAAACTGCGGCTTCTTAATTCTATAAATGAAGGTAAAATCTGATTGTTTTAACGTATAATCGTCATCTCATCAACGATATGCTTTGCGCCGGCATATTTATCGATAATAAATAGTACGTAGCGTATATCAACATTAATTGTTTTTTGTAACAAGTCGTCAAAAATCACATCGCCGGCCATTGCCTCAATATTTCCGTCGAAAGCGAGTCCGATAAGTTCGCCTTTTCCGTTAAGGACTGGAGACCCTGAATTTCCGCCTGTAATATCATTATTCGTTAAGAAGTTAACAGGCATGTACCCATTTTTATCAGCATATTCACCAAAATCTTTCGCGTCATTTAATTCCATAAGTCTTTTCGGTAAATCAAACTCAGCATCATTAGGTTTGTACTTATTAATTGCACCTTGAAGCGTAGTGTAGTAGTTAGTTACTGCATCATTACGTTTGTCTTTAGGAAGTGCACTCACTTTACCATATGTTAAACGCAGCGTGCTGTTTGCGTCTGGATATTCGATGGTCGCTAATCCTGACTCGCGTAAACCTTCCACTAGTAAACGATACGCTCTTAGGAATTCGTTTTGTTGCGCAAAAGATGCATCTGTACGTTGGTTCAAGTGAGCAATCATATTAGTAGAAAAACTCATTAATGGATCATCAGAAATAGCCATACCATTCGAGTTGTCAAGATAAGCAAGTAGCTTTTCGTACGTTTCGAAAACGCTATTTTTAAAAAGATTATCGATAAACAAATTCATATCATTTTTCACTGCCATTAATGCTAATTCAATAGAAGGGACAACAGGAAAATTCGCTTTTGCCAAATATAAACTTAGACCAGCAGCTAAAATGTCCTTTTCAGCTTGCAGTGAAATGGAGGCATAGAAATCAGTAACAGCAATCTTAAGTGTTTGTAAAGCGATAGCTTTATCCTCTTCTTTTGCTCTTTCGTAAGCTTGAATTTGAGGTCCAAGTGACCTAGAAATTGTGGCAAACGCAGAGGAACGAAATAAAATAGACAAATAGTTGTCGTGTCTCGATTTATCATTCGTTGCATCATAAAACGAATTTATGGTAGCGACAACTTTGCCATACTTTTCTTTATGAGTTGGTTCATTTGCCCAATTGTTGAATGCCTGCTCATTTTTAGCTTTTGACTTAGCCGTCTTGAATTTTGTTAAGGCCTCAATCATTCCTGCTCTATTTTTCCAATAATTAGCAATTGATGCATATTTGGAGTCATACTTTAGGCGCGTTGCAGGATCTTTTGCCATGTGAATTTTCATCGCATCCATAGCTGTTTTTGATGCCTCTACCCACGCAGGGTAGGCAAATTTTACGTTTTGATTAATTCCGCTTGCAGGAAGCCAACGATTGGTTCTTCCCGGATAACCCAAAATCATTGCGAAATCACCTTCTTGTACTCCTTTGATGTTAACAGGTAAATGGTGTTTAGGTTGCAGAGGTACGTTTGTTGAAGAAAATTCTGCTGGATTTCCTAGTGAATCAGCATATACACGGAACATAGAGAAATCTCCCGTATGTCGTGGCCATTCCCAATTATCGGTGTCGCCACCAAATTTCCCGATACTGTTTGGCGGAGTTCCCACTAAACGTACATCTTTGTAGTCTTGATAAACGAAATAATAATACTCATTTCCTTGAAAAAAGGAGCGCACACTTACGGTATATTTACCATTTTCACTGTTTTCTTTTTCTATTGCTGCTATTTCTTCCTTAATTATTTTTTCACGTTCAGACTCTGTCATAGTGCCATTTACTTTATCTAAAATTCGTTTTGATACATCATCCATTCGAACAAAAAAGCGAACATAAAGCGATTTAGGTTTCATTTCGTCCTCTCTTTTTGAAGCCCACCAACCATTAGTTAGGTAATCATTTGCTGGGGTTGACAGTTCCGCTATTGCTCCAAATCCACAGTGATGATTTGTTAAAATCAATCCGTCTTTTGAAATTATTTCAGCCGTACAACCACCATTAAATTGAACAACAGCATCTTTTAGACTTGAATGATTTATGCTATAAATTTCATCCGCGGTTAATTGCAAGCCCATTTTCTCCATGTCACGTTGATTCAAACGTTCAATAAACATAAGGAACCACATGCCTTCATCAGCATGAACAAAGAATCCAATAAAGAATGTTAGGGCAATCAGAGAAGTTTTTAATCGTGTCATTTTATAAGAGTTTAAAATCGATGCTAAAATAGCCAAAATTTAATAATTATAACAATAAAAAATAATCTACTTTTAACAGGGAAGTATAAAATTTAGTGGTCTTTTCGAACTGAAATAACAGAAGTAGAGGTAGAGGAAGCAATGCAATTCCTTCCAATAGCAAAGCCCCAACAGGCAATTACACCAACATCATCTACTAAGACAAATTGATTACCTCGTTCATTATTAGGTACTTTGGCATCGGTGAGAATGTCACTCACCAATTTGCTTCCTGGTGTTCCAATAAGATCAATTTTATCTCCTTTTTCCCAAAGTCGTAACTTCAGGTCACCACTAATTTTATCAAGATCTAAAAATAACTCGTGCTTTGAGAATATTTTAGGAATAGCATCTACCGAATTAATAATAAGTTTGGGTTCTATTGAGTTACTTATTATGGACTTAAAGTAAAATCCATTATCTTCCTTAATAAGCTGTTGAAAAGAGCATTCTGAAGCATGAATCACAAGTGCTTTTCCCTTTTGGGCAAAACGAATTTTAGTCAATTCTGGAATTAATTGTAGCGGTATTTTAAAATAATTGAATAATATAACTAATTGATGAATAGTTAGTTGATCATAATCACGTAATGTAATTAAAGACGTAGTTGAAATGTTATCAATGTATTTTTGAACTTTTTTCTTTTGCTCATTATTTTCCTCCTTAAAATAGTTCATTAACAAGAGAACAGAATCGTTAAGCGTAGGAATTTTTGCTTGTAAGTAGGGGAGAAGCTTGTTCCTCCAAAGATTTCGCTGGTAATTATTAGAAGAATTACTACGATCTTCTCGCCATTGAATCTTATTGGATTCGGCCCAATCTAAAATTTCTATTTTGGAGCAGGGGAGAAGAGGGCGAAAAATGGTTTTGGAAAAGGATTCCATTCCCGACAAACCAGTTATTCCAGCACTTCGGCTTAGCATTAGCCAAAACGTTTCGATTTGATCATCTTCATGATGCGCGGTCACGATGTAATTTAAGGATCTATTTTCCAATAGACTGTGAAAGAAATCATACCTAATTTTCCGTGCTTCTTGTTGTAAATTCCCACCATCCTCATCGAGTTTTTGCTGTAAATCAGCTCTATTTAAGTGGAATGTTATGTTTCTTTCGCTGCAATATTTAAGAACCAAGGCTTGATCCTGTTCGCTTTCATCTCCACGTAATTGATAATTAACATGAGCTACTTCAAAGGGTAAATTTAATTTATGAAAAATAGCCAACAAAACCATGGAATCAATGCCACCACTTACCGCTAATAAGTAGCGATGACCGGGGAATTGCGCCGTAGCAGTATGTACTACTTTTTCTATATTATTCATGCAAGCCGTCTAAAATATGTTTTACTTTAGTAAGGCACTCTTGGTACTCATCTTCAGGAATTGATTGGTTGGTAATGGCACCGCCGACCGAACACGATAAGTATTTGTTCTCTTGGTTGTATAATAAACTTCGAATGACTACATTAAAATCGAAATCTCCATTTGGAGAAATGTATCCAATACTCCCTGAATATAAGCCACGCTTAAAATCTTCCGATTCTTCGATGATTTCCATCGCTTTTATTTTGGGGGCGCCAGTCATCGATCCCATGGGAAATGTAGCGCGAATAATATCAATAAAGCGGGTGTCCTTTTTTGGGATACAAGAAACAGTGGAAATCATTTGATGCACATTTTGGAAAGAGTAAATTCCACATAACTCATCGACTTTAACGCTTTTTGCCTCAGCAATTTTTGAGAAATCATTGCGCACTAAATCAACAATCATGATGTTTTCCGCCCTTTCTTTTTCATTGTTTTGCAGAGCATCTTTTAATTGTTGGTCTATAATAGCATCCGCATTTCTGGGTGCCGTTCCTTTAATAGGTTGCGTTGTCAAACGATTTCCTTTCTTTTCAATGTAACGTTCAGGGCTTCCGCAAAACAAAGAGTACACATCAAAATGTAAAAAACTAGAGAAAGGTGATTTTGTCA
The DNA here is from genome assembly GCA_026391005.1 of Flavobacteriia bacterium. GTDB lineage: Bacteria > Bacteroidota > Bacteroidia > Flavobacteriales_D > Crocinitomicaceae > UBA952. The sequence continues at coordinate 15,487 of JAPLEV010000035.1, forward strand.
GTTCATTGAGTTTAAAATACACATCCAAAGGGTAATTAATATCCACATTTTCGCAATAGAATTCCTGGCAATAATTCGTCTCATAAATATCCCCACGCTGAATCGATTTTTTAATCGCAAGGACCGTTTCAATGTATTTTTCTTTGGATGTCCTGGGGATAAATTCATGATTAAATTGGTGGAAATTTTGATCCGTTTCCTCCTCTAAAAAGTAATTAATAAACTCAAAACTCTCCTCCGTTTTTTCTCCTTGAAGGAATGTACAGTTTTCATTCTCTAATCCAATAACATGGGTGGGGACCCAAAAAAATAAGCTTGGAAAATGTAAATGGTCAGCATTAGAAGAAGTTAAGTTTTCAATTTCATTCTTCAAATCATAACTTAAGTACCCAAAAAGGTATTTCCCTTTGTGCTTATCCAGAAATGCTTGCAATTTATCTAAGGCAGGAACGGTATCGATGCAGAGTCTATCTTTTTCACCAAATGCTAATAATCCTGTACCATCATTACTATTTAGATAACAGACAGTTTCTTTTAATTCCATTTCACGCGCTTTTTTGGTTAAAATTAATTGGAATTAGTCAAGTAGCAACAATTTTGACTTTTGAACCTTCAAACGTATATTGCCTATTTCTAAGTGGACTTCATCGCCTTTGATTCGATCGACTATCCCAATTTGATTAGTTGAAACGATAGATACTTTAGAACCAACCTTAATTTTATCCAATTCTTTAAGTGCGAATTGTTGTTTGGCGCTCAGTGGCTTATCTTTATTTGTCGTTTGTACCTGTGCACTTTTCTTTAAGTTTTGTTTCGACTTTTCGATAATAATCATCCGCTTAATTTCCTCAATCAATTCGTCGTTGACGCCTTTTTTCTTTGACTTAAGGTTATATCGTTCGATAAACACCTGTACCTTCTTGCCAAGGTTAATTTGCCTGCTTTGACCTTCAATTGAACTATTCGTGCTCTGTAAGCGCTGATTCAATTTTTCATTCATCGATTCATAATACGCAATTGTTTCTTTAGCTTTTTTCTCCGTTAGGAGATTAGTGCTAATGAGTCTTTCAATTTCGTTCTTATCTTTCTGCAAGCTACTTAGCAACTGATCGAAGCGTATTTTATTATCACCTAAGGAATCTTTGGCTTTTTTGATAAGCTTTTCACTTATTCCGACAATCTTTGCAATTTCAAAGGTAAAAGAACTGCCCGGTTGACCGATTGATAGTTGAAAAAGTGGTTTTAAGGACGATACATCAAACAACATACATCCATTCATCGTCTTTTCAAGCTGACCAGCTTTAATTTTTATATTCGTATAATGCGTAGTAATTACACTAAAGCATTCCTTTTCGTAGAGCGATTCAAAGAATACCTCTGCAATGGCACCACCTAAATCAGGATCAGAACCCGTTCCAAATTCATCTAAAAGAAACAAGCTTTCTTTGCTGGCAATTTGTAAAAAATAGTTAATTCTTTTTAAGCGATAAGAATACGTACTTAATTCATTATCAATAGATTGATTATCACCAATATCAGATAAGATTTCATTAAAAACGCTTGCCTTACTACTTGAATCAACAGGAATTAATAAGCCCGATTGCAGCATAACCTGCAGTAAACCAACAGTTTTAAGCGTAATGCTTTTTCCACCAGCATTTGGACCAGAAATAACTAAGATTCTTGCATTTTTATCCAATACAATGTCTTGAGGAAGTGTCTTTTTATTAAGGAGTTGGTTGTTTTGCCTAAGAATAGGGTGGAAGGCACTGTTCCATTTAAGCTGAGGAGTTTTCTCAATATTAGGTAGGCAGGCATTCATTTCAATGGCTAACTTGGCTTTTGCATTTGTAAAATCATAGGTGCATAGCGCTGTATGATAAGCAATTATTAGGGGTAAATGATAACTAATTTCCCTGGTAAGTTGCTGTAAAATTTTGCGAATTTCTTTAATCTCATCGTCAATCAGCCAATCAAGTTCTTGATTTAGCGCGACATTAGCGAGCGGCTCCACATAGCTTAAGCTTCCCGTTTTACTAGATCCTAAAAAACTTCCGGCTACTTTCCTTTTATAAGTAGATTGGACGGTGAGTACTCGGCGTTCATTGATAAACGTTTCAAAGGTTTCTCCCAGGATGTTTTCTTTACGCCATTTTCTAAGTTCTCGCTCAAAATTTCGATTGATTTGCGCTTTTAGGGACTTCATTTTTTGCCGAATTAGGGCTAATTCATTTGACGCATCATCTTTGACAATTCCTCGGCGATCAAGTACCTTATTGATACTGTTAATAAGCTCTTTCGTTAATGTACAATCCCTAAAAATCTCTTTAATTAGCGGGTATTTATTGGGATTTAATTCAAAGAATTGGAGGATTTCATTAATCAATACCGATGTATTCACAATTCTAAAAAAACTTTCAGCGGGTAATACCGCATCAGTGATTCCTAGCAATTGGATTTCCTGTGTTAGTTCTTCAAAGTCTAATGCTGGAAAAATTATATTTAAGCGCTTTAGAGAAACAATTTCCTGAACAGCTTTTAAGTTCTGTACAAGTTCGTTGATATTATTAGTTGGACGAAGTTCTAGAATACGTTGTTTGGCACTTGGTCCAAGCGCATGTTTTTCTAAGTACGATATGATCGTAGGAAATCCTAATTCCTTTAATGTTTGACTATCACAGATTAATGCTGGCACGTGCAAATTTAAGAACAAATAATAGAATAGCTCACGAAAACCATTATTACCACTTTGTACTATAATTAATATTATGTTAAATAGAATATCTTACCAATAATAAGGCGCAGCTATCTTACTATATTAATTACAACTTTATAAAGCGTTGGTATTGATCTCCTATTTTAAGAAGATATCCTTGAGGTTCGAAATTTGAAAGATCAATTTCATCATTCGTATTTGAAATAGTTCCTGATTTTAAAAGTTGTCCATATAAAGAATAGATTTCATAAAAAGATGATTCAGTCATTTTTAAATCGACATGTATAGATTCGCTACAAGGATTTGGAAATACTTGAAAATCTTCCACTACAAATTGCTCTTCAATAGTTGCTTGATTACAATTGATCAATCCGAAAATATCATACTTAGAAAGAAAATTCCAAATCTCCACTGAAGCATTGATATCAAAGTTGGTCCCAGCTAAATTAATAATACTCCCTGGCCATGTGTGTTGCCCATTAGTGACTTTAAAATGAACCACTTCGCTGCAATTATCGCCATTTTCGTAGGTATATTTCTCAACGGTACTTCCGTCTAATGCATTAGTATTAGGTACATTAACAACCGTTGGTACCGACGAACAATTATTAAATGTAGCCCAATGATTTAAAACATTTGTAATAGATGCAGTCCACCCTGCTGAGCCATTATAAGGAACAGTTGGATCAGTTGTTCCGTGGATTTGAATAATTGGCATGGGATGCGTAGCATTACAATTCCCCAATGTGGAAGGCGTCATGGAACCCGTAACAGAACCAACTGCCGCTATTTTAGCACTCAAATCACAGGCAAGTCGAAAACTCATAAATCCTCCATTTGACATTCCAACAGCATAAATCCTATTTTGGTCAATCGAATAAGCAGCTAATAAAGAATCTAATAATGCTTCTGTGAATCCTACGTCATCGACAGAACTGCCTCCCCACCCCACGTTAAAATGAGTAGTATTGTTAACATCAAGGGTTCCTTGCGGATGCACCACAAGAAAATTAGCCGTATCAGCGATATTTCTAAAATTCCCATAAATCATTTGTTCATTTGAATTACTGGTATACCCATGAAAATTAAAAAGTAATGGAACAGCCGTATTTGCATTATAAATTGAAGGGACATACAATTTATACGAACGAAGAATTCCATCATGCATGATAGTTCCATTAATCGTTTGCTGAGAGAAACAAGAAAAAGAAAGAAAGATTACTGCAAAAACAAGCCCTTTTTTGAGCTTAGCATTATTTTTTGAACTGATTATTTTCATGGTTTGTATCTTTGCCATAAAATTAGCAATAAATTTATTTATACTTAAAAAAACAATCTATGGCGATTTATTCATTTCAATCCTTTATTCCTGTGGTAGATCCCAGTAGTTTCGTGCACCCTCAAGCCACCGTCATTGGAAATGTCATCATAGGGAAAAATGTATATATTGGACCAGGCGCAGTATTGCGTGGCGATTGGGGACTAATTTTGGTGGGAGATGGCTGTAACATTCAAGAAAATTGCACGATACATATGTTTCCTGGGACAACCGTTTCATTAGATAAAGGAGCACATGTTGGTCACGGTGCAATTATCCACGGTGCCACACTCGGCAAAAACTGTTTAATTGGTATGAATGCAGTATTAATGGACGATGCCATTATCGGCGAAGAATCAATAATTGGCGCTCTATCTTTTGTTCCTTCAAAAATGGAAATTCCAAGAAGAAGTCTAGTGGTAGGTAATCCTGCACGAATACTTAAAACCGTTAGTGATGAAATGATTGCATGGAAAACCGAAGGTACGGCACTTTACCAAGCACTTCCTAAAGAATGCCATGACTCCCTCCTACTTTGTGAACCGCTCACAGCACCAGAGGAAAACCGCCCAACACAAAATTCTGACTATAAAACTTGGAATTCAAAATAAGCATTCAAAAGTGATTTATTATCACTAGGAGTTCAACCTCCGAGCTTTTCTCGGTAGTTCAAAAGTGCTGTCAACCTAAATCAACTCAAAAAATAGTTTGACAATTCAGGTCAAAGACTTGGGAGATGGAAGTGGCATAGGAATTTATAAAATAATTCTTTATTTTTGGTAGGAATGAAAAACGAAATTATTTTACACCAACCAAATCAACTTACGGAGCATATTGAAGTAAGGATTGATAATGAAAAAGTGGTGCCTTCGAGAACCTCAGGCCCCAAACAAATAATGGTGCCTTCGAGAGCCTCAGGCACCAAACAAATAATGGTGCCGTGAGAGGATGGATGTATATATTAGAATGTTCGGATGGCACCTTTTACACTGGGAGCACAAATAATTTAGATTTAAGACTTTTGCAACATCAAAATGGAGAAGGAGCAAATCACACTAAAAAAAGATTACCCGTTAATTTAGTTTACTATGAGGAATTTCAACGAATTGACGAGGCTTTTTATAGAGAAAAACAAGTGCAAGGTTGGAGTAGAAAAAAAAAAGAAGCATTAATTAATTCGCAAAGTGAAAAACTACCTGAATTAGCCATAGCTTATAGAGATTTAAAAAAATGAAGATTGAAATGAATTATAATGTACCTTCGAGAAATACTATTTTGGTGCCTTCGAGAACCTCAGGCAACAAACAAATAATGGTGGTTGAGGCTCTCGCGGTGGTTGAGGCTCTCGAAACCACCGTTATGAGTAAAGAGTTAATTGTAAACCTTGTTAATAAAAATAAGCGCTAAGTTCCCAAGGATGTATTATCTTTGATCCCCGTAGTTACTATATTCATTATAATGTCAAATTCAACCAAGTATATTTTTGTAACCGGGGGTGTTACTTCTTCCTTAGGAAAAGGAATAATTTCAGCTTCATTGGCGAAATTACTTCAGTCCAGAGGGTATTCAGTCACCATTCAAAAACTAGATCCTTACATCAACATCGATCCAGGAACATTAAACCCTTACGAGCATGGCGAGTGCTTTGTGACCGATGATGGCGCTGAAACAGATTTAGATTTAGGACATTATGAACGTTTTTTGAACGTTCGAACCTCACAAGCTAATAACATAACGACAGGAAGAATTTATCAATCTGTGATAGAAAAAGAACGGAGAGGTGAGTTTTTAGGAAAGACTGTTCAAGTTATTCCACACATCACTGATGAAATAAAGCAGCGTATTCAACTCCTTGCAAAAACTGGTGATTATGATATTATCATTACCGAAATTGGAGGAACGGTTGGAGACATCGAGTCGCTTCCATATATTGAATCTGTGCGTCAATTACTTTGGGAGCGCGAAAACGACTGTATTGTTATTCATCTAACGCTCGTTCCTTATTTGGCTGCTGCCGGCGAATTGAAAACAAAACCTACCCAGCACTCCGTTAAACAATTACTAGAGCTCGGTGTACAGCCCGATATTCTTTGTTGTCGCACAGAACATGAGTTAGACTTAAACTTACGAAGAAAGATAGCTAAGTTTTGTAATGTTTCAATGAATGCTGTTATTGAAGCAAGAGATGCAGCCTCAATTTATGATGTTCCAATCTTAATGCAAAAAGAAGAGTTGGATTCTGTGGTATTAGAAAAATTAGGATTACCCAAAAAGACGGCCCCAAATTTAGCTAATTGGAATGCCTTTTTAGTTAAGCTTAAAAACCCAAGTAAGACAGTAGAAATAGGATTAATAGGAAAGTACGTTGAACTTAAAGATGCTTACAAATCGATTTCTGAAGCACTTATTCACGGTGGTGTGGCCAATGATTCAAAGGTAAATGTACATTGGATTCAGTCTGAGAAAATAACAAAGACCAATTCGCACAAACACTTGTCCGGCCTAGATGGTATTCTAGTAGCACCTGGCTTTGGCTCTCGTGGAATTTCGGGAAAAATTGAGGCGGTTCAGCACGCTCGAGAACAAAACATTCCTTTCTTAGGAATTTGTTTGGGTATGCAATGCGCTGTTATTGAATATGCACGAAATGTGATGGGCTTAGAAGATGCACACACGACGGAAATCTCTGAAGACACTCCTCACCCCGTAATTTCTATGATGCAAGAGCAAAAAGAAATTTCAAATATGGGCGGTACGATGCGCTTAGGAGCTTATCGTTGTCAGTTAAAATCAAAATCTAAAGTAGCAATGGCCTATAATCTGGATAAAATTTCAGAGAGACATAGACATCGTTACGAATTCAACTCAGCTTATCTAGAGGATTTTGAGAAAGCAGGTATGAAAGCCAGTGGCAAAAACCCTAAAACCAATTTGGTTGAAGTGGTTGAAATCCCCTCACATCCGTGGTTTGTAGGAGTGCAATTTCACCCAGAATATAAAAGTACTGTTGCCGCCCCTCACCCACTCTTTGTGGCCTTTATTAATGCAAGTTTGACACATAAAAAATAAATAATGGATAGAAATACAATAACAGGATTATTTTTAATTGGTTTAGTACTAACTGTTTTTTCGATATACAATCAACCTTCCCAGGAAGAGATTGATGCTGAACAAAAGAAAACGGAAGAAGTAGTAAATAAAAAAGAAACGCCAGATAAAAAGCAAAATAGTAATCAGAAAGCGCAAAATCCTTTACAAAAAAATCAAAAGACAAATAGCCCAAATAAATACCTGAACACCATTTTTAAAGAAAAGGTATATACGATTGAAAATGATCAATTACGTATAGAACTTTCTAACCGTGGCGGTCAAATTAATTCGGTTTATTTAAAGAAATATCGTTCGTATAAGAATTATGTAGATAAAAAGGATGCTGCACTTTGTTTATTTAATGCAGGAGATGCTATTAATCAATTAATTTTTGATGTCGGAGATAAGACAATTTATACATCGGGATACCAATGTGAGGTTTTAAAAAGCGATGCTAAGTCGCTTACCTTTGAATTGAAAATAGATTCTAGTAAAGCCATTCAATTTGTTTACGATTTAAGTAAGGATGGATTTGATTTAAATCATAAAATTGATTTAGTCGGTTTTTCGGATGTCGCATCAAAAAATATCAAATTAAATTGGAAAACTGCTTTCAGAAAATCAGAACGTTTAGCCTCTGAACAACAGAGGGTTACAACAATTTGCTACGAATATAAAAAGGAGGGTTACGATTATCTAAGTGAAACATCAAGTGATTTTGTTTCTCCCGAGGATGATATTAATTGGCTTGCTTACAAACAAAGCTATTTCTCATCTATTTTGCGCCCCGAAAAAGGATTTTCTAAAAACAATGCTGGTATAAATGTAAAAACTTATACTTCTACCGATTCAAAACTTTTTTCTCATTTAAAAGATTTTTCATCGGTTCTTACTTTAGTATTTAACCAGCAAAAACAGGCCAAGTTTAGCTGGTATTTTGGTCCAAATGATTATGAAATACTATCAGCAACAAACTCAGCATATCCTGATATTCTAAATTTTGGTTGGGGATTATTTCGTTGGATAAACCTTTATGCTGTGCAACCAATATTTAACCTTATTATAACAGCAGGTTCAGCAATTGGATGGGCAATACTAATCCTAACCATCATTCTTAAGTTGATTCTAATGCCGATACAATGGAAAATGTTTGTGTCTTCGGTCAAAATGAAGATACTTAAACCTGAAATTGATACCTTAAATGCTAAATTTCCGAATAAGGAAGACGCAATGAAGAAACAAACAGAGATGATGACACTGTATAAGGAATCTGGCGCTAGTCCGCTTGCTGGATGTTTGCCTATGCTAATTCAGATGCCCATTCTTTTAGCGGTCTTTCGTTTTTTTCCTGCAGCATTTGAATTAAGACAACAGCCATTCCTATGGGCTGAGGACTTATCATCTTATGACTCAATTTGGGATTTCGGGGTAAATATTTGGTTTTACGGTGATCATATTAGTTTATTTACCTTGTTAATGGCAGCTACTACTCTATTATTTACTTATATGAATAGTGGGAATGTACAACAGCCGACAACGCCAGGAATGCCGAATATGAAAGTGATTATGTATATTTTTCCTTTCATGATGATTTTCTTTTTTAATAATTATTCATCGGGTCTAAGTTATTATTATTTCATCTCAACATTAGTATCCATTTTAATTATGATAATTATCAAGCGATTCTTTGTTAATGAGGACAAGCTAAAAGAGAAAATGGCTCTTCGTAAAGCAAAAGCTGCTGCCAACCCTAAAGAAAAGAAAAAATCTAGGTTTCAACTGAAATTAGAAGAAATGCAAAAACAGCAGCAAGAAATGCTCAAAAATAAAAAACGTTAAATAACCAAAGCAAGTATGAGATTTTTTATAGACACCGCGAATTTAAATGATATCAAGGAAGCCAATGATTTAGGCGTCTTAGATGGCGTAACAACCAATCCATCTCTGATGGCTAAGGAGGGAATCACCGGAAAGAAAAAGATTCTTCAGCATTATGTAGATATATGTAATATCGTTGATGGACCTGTTTCAGCAGAGGTAATTAGTACTGATTTTAAGGGCATGATAGCGGAGGGCGAAATCCTTGCCGCCCTTCATCCAAATATCGTTGTAAAAGTTCCAATGATTCCAGAAGGAATAAAGGCAATTAAATATTTTTATGAGAAAGATATCCGAACAAATTGTACTTTAATTTTTTCAGCTGGTCAAGCCCTTTTGGCAGCAAAAGCTGGCGCTACCTATGTTTCTCCTTTTATTGGTCGACTTGATGATGTTTCAACAAACGGATTGGAATTAATCGCTCAAATACGTTTGATTTACGATAACTATGCCTACGATACGCAAATTCTTGCAGCATCTATTAGGCATCCAATGCATATAATTAATTGTGCCGAAATTGGAGCAGATGTAATGACTGGTCCACTTAGCGCTATAAAAGCATTAGCAAATCACCCATTAACTGATCTAGGATTACAACAGTTTTTAGCTGATTATGCAAAAGGTAATAAATAGGATCCATGCTTTCTAAGGAAGCACAAAAAGAATGGAACATTCGTTTTTGGGATGGATTTAAAAATGAAATGAAAGCATTTAATTCGTCTAGTGGCCGCAGAATCAATTGGCTTACTTACCCTACCGATGTAAAAAATGTCTACCTACGGATGGTCTGCGGAAAAGACTTTGTGGCATTGAATTTTGATATTCAATTTAACGACCAAGGAATTCGTGATATCGTTTGGGAACAAATGGAGGAATTGAAGGGATTGATTAATACGCAAATGAAATACCCAAGTGAATGGCTTAGAGGTATTCAAACGAAGGAAGGATTAGTTATTGATCAAATTAGCTGGAAACTCGATAATACTAATTACCTCAATGAATCAAATTGGGCAATCATCTATGAATTTTTTAAAAATAGAATCGTCGCTTTTGATAAATTCCATCAGGAATTCAAGGATATACTCATTAATTTGGTAGATTAAGTGTAATTTTACATAAATAATTTATATGCGCAGTTTTCTTTTTGGTCTATTCTTTTTTGCCTCCATATCATCTTTTGCACAAACGATTATCTTTTCTGAAAATTTTCAAAATGGAATACCTGCCAATTTTACGCTAATTGATAACGATGGCAACACTCCAGCATTAGCAGTAGCTGAATATATTAATGCCTGGATCTCGATTCAAGATCCTGATAATTTAGCCGATACTGTTGCAGCCTCTACCTCCTTTTTTACACCACAAGATACGGCAAGTCGCTGGTTAATCACCCCTCCTATCGCGCTTGGTAGTTTTGGAAATTACTTTTCATGGGAAGCACGCTCACACGACCCCTCTTTTCCAGATGATTACTTGGTATTGGTCTCCACTACAGACAATCAATTGGCTAGTTTTACGGATACTATTGGTTTTATTATTGAAGAAAATTTTGAATGGTCCCCAAGAGAAGTTGACTTAAGTGAAGAGGGGTACGACAATCAAACGATTTACATTGCTTTTGTAAATAAGACCTATGATGGTTTTAAATTATACTTGGATGATATGGAAGCGAGAAAAGAAGATGTTACAGGTGTCACTATCAATTTAAGTAACAACATATTTGTTTATCCAAATCCCTCCAACGATAAGATTACTTTTTCGAGTGATTACCCAATTGAAAATATTACCATTTTAAGTGCATCAGGAAGCTTACTGCTCCAAACTACTGAATCAATAGTTGATATTAGTCATTACCCAGTGGGTTTGTATTATGCACGGATTATTTCCAATAAGCAGACATCAATCTTAAAAATTATCAAAGACTAAGTTTTGGAAGCGCTTATTCAGGAGGTTAAAAATCATGTTCAAGCTATTTTTTCATCTACAGAAGGGAGCCATGATTGGTATCACGTAGAACGCGTTTGGAAAATGGCAATTCTTCTGCAAGAGGTTGAAGGTGGAAACCGATCATTGATTGAATTAGCCGCGCTTTTGCATGATATTTCTGATCACAAATACAATGGTGGATCATTTGAAAAAGGAGCTGTCGAAACAAAAAACCTTCTCGTATCATTTGGAGCATCTCCACAACTAGCTGATGAAGTAGCTATGATTGTTTCCCATGTTTCGTACAAAGGTGCTTTAGTTCCTGATTTTAAAGGCAGCTTAGAATTATCAATTGTCCGTGATGCGGATCGTTTAGATGCAATTGGCGCAATAGGTATTGCTCGCGCTTTTGCATATGGCGGAAGCAAAGGGAGAGCCCTATTTACTCCTGAAATTCCCCATGTATTGCACCAAAATAAAGAGGAATATCTAGTTAACAATGGTCATACTATCAACCATTTCTACGAAAAGTTATTCCTGCTTAAAGACCGTATGGAAACCAATAAAGCAAAAGAAATCGCACAAGAAAGACATGATGTAATGGTTAATTTTGTTGACCAGTTCTTGGCAGATTGGAATCTTAATTCAAAAATTACCAGTTAATAGAAGGTTCTAATATAGAAAGCTCACTTTTGCGACGCTTCGTTTCTTCCAAGTGATTACGAGACTCCTGACTTTCTGGATCGATTAATATATGTTGTTCTGCCTTTCTTACAGAATCAATCTTTGCTATCATTTCAATCGTAGTCCCTGAAAAATAAACCGCTCCAAAGCGCTCCCAAATGTAGGCAATCGCTTCATCGTTAGGGTGAATTCGATCTATTTTGAAAAACCGATAATCCCTTAATTCATCCATTACTATTTCAAAGGATGGAAAATAACTGCCTTTTTCATTTTCTTGTAAATAAGTAACTAATTCGAAAAGTCTTGCCTTACTCCTATTGTTTTCGATGATCCCGTCCTTAATGTGCCTTACTGGACTAATGGTAAAACAAATATTAATCGTTGGATTAATGAATTTTATCTTTTCGATCGTATCCATCCAAGTCGTTTTTAAGACGGAAAGAGAAAGCAATTCTTTCGTAAAAAGATGTGCGGGTTGTTTATGGCAGTTAGCGACAACGATGCTGTTATTAACTAATTTGTAGGCGTGCGCACTTCCAAAGGTGATAAATAAAAAAGAGGATGTTGCAATCTTTGCTCTTAACTCTTGACGCATCGCATCAATCTTATCGCTCAATTCTTCGGCTGAATGACCAACTAATGAACTCGCGCTTTCCCAGTCTAAATACTTTTCCTCCGTATGAAAAATATGTTTTTCTGAGTTTAAATCAATTGACTTAAGTATTTGATTAGCAATTGACAATGGATTATACGCTGTGCCAAAATGATTGTTTGTTGCCCGAAAGCCAGCCTGAACAAAATGCGAACAAATTGCCGTAGAAAAACAAGAGCCAATTAAAACGATTTGGTCATTAAATCCAATTTTTAGTTTAGATTCCTGTATCGAAAAGGGTAAGATAAACCGATTTCTCATCGCTTAATTCATAAGATTTTTAGCCGTTTGAATCGCCTCTGAAGTAATTACTTTTCCGCTCATTAAACGGGCTATTTCTAAGGCCACCTCCTCTTTTTCCAAGCGTTTTACATATGTTTTTGCAGAAGCACCATCGCTATCTTTTTCCACTTTAAAATGGTAATTGGCTTTTGCAGAAACTTGTGGTAAGTGAGTAATCGCGATTAGCTGCATATTTTGTCCCATCGAGCGCAATAATATACCTATTTTTTCGGCGACGTCACCAGAAACACCAGTGTCAATTTCATCAAATAATATAGTTGGTAAATTTCTTTTTTCTGAAATGATTTTTTGAAGCGCCAACATAACTCTAGACATTTCTCCCCCACTTGCGGCCTTTTCTATTGGAACCATCGACATCCCTTTGTTTGCGCTAAACAAAATGGTAAGATTAGAACAGCCATTTTCTTTAAGCTGCTCTGTATTGCGTAAATCAAAAGATAAGGAGGTATCCATTAATTTTAAATCGATTAGAATATGTGAAAGTTGTCTTTCGATATCTTTTGCGGCGATTCCTCTTTTCTCATGTAATTCATTCGCCATCTTTTGTAAAGAAGACTGCATGGTTGAACAATCATTGGTTAGTTGTAAAATATCCTGATCTAATTGCATATGATCATTTGCTGTAAAACTTAGGGTATTCCATAATTCCAACAATTGACTTTGCTGCGTAAAACGATGCTTGTTTAACTGACGATTATATTCATCTACCTTTTTAAGTATTTTCTGTTGCTCATCTGGATCTACATCTATAGCATTTAAAAGGGTGTCGGCCTCATTCATCATTTCTTTAAGTTCAATTAAAACCGCCATTAATTGGTCTCTGAATTGCTGCATTTTAGCATCCGAATCACTTACCTTATCAATTTTAGATAAGAGGTTTCTTAATTCGGAATAAGGGCTATTTTCCTCAGAAAACTGAGCAATTTGTAAGGCCACTTCTCTAATATAATCGGAATTTTCAATTCTCTTGAGAGCGGATTCATAAACAGCAAAATCAGTAGTAGTTAGCTCAAGCTGCGACAACTCCTCTATAAGAAATTGATTATAATCACTTTGTTTATCAAGTTCTTTGCGCTTTTCCGCTAGTTTGCTTAAGGTAGTTAAGTTTAATTTCCAACTTAGGTATTCCTTATTATATTTTTTTCTTAATAAAGCAGTATTTGCCATATCGTCAAAAAGTTCCATCTGATAATTGATAGATCTTAAATCGTAGGTATTGAATTGTGAGTTAACAGATAATAGATTGGTTGACAATTCTTTTAGCGTGCTTAATTGAACTGGAGAATCATTAATAAAAGCCCTTGACTTTCCATCTTTTACAATTTCCCTGCGCACAAGAATATCATCTGATTGATCGAGATCATTTTCTTGAAAAAAATCAATAAATCGATCTTCCATGGTAAATATTGCCTCAACAAATGACTTATTACTTTTTTTTCCAATGACCGAAAAGTCAGCCCTTTCTCCCAATAGCAAATTGATTGCATTTAATAAGATAGATTTACCAGAACCCGTTTCTCCGGTAATCACTGTATATCCTTTATCGAGGGTGAGTTCTACCCGATCGATCAACACGAAATTATCGATTCGAAGCAGCTTAAGCATTTAATTTAGAATTTCTTGGTATTTCGACGTGTTGGCAGGATCTAATCGCTTTAGTAGATTAACAAACTCGTTCTTCTCCTTTATTTCAGCATCAAATAGTATGTTTTTAATTTCAGTCGACTTGGCATTTAGGAACGTTATGACATTCAGTGAATTTGGCCTCGATTGCACAACGGGTGTTAAGCGAACTAGAGCATCATACATTGCTTTTCGTCCTTTTACTTTATCATTAGCAAGCTTGTCTATGCCATTTCTATGATAATTGTAATTACATTCTCTTAAAGGTTCATAAACTACTTGTAAGATATTATCGACTAACCAGTATCTATTTCTTTTACCTTGTTCATTAGATTTCCAACCTAGTGCACCAGAATTTTGAGCATTTGTAACAATTTGCTGTGCTTCTATAAAATAGGGTGTTCCACCTTTTAACGAAAATGAATCGTAGTCCATTCCAATAATAAAATAAGCATAAAAAGCAAGAATAGATGACAAGTTATCGCGAAACTGATTGGGAGCGTATATAAGCATGGCATTTCTTGAATAAGCAAATGACACGTCATCGTCCTGGTAGTTCATGACTAATGTATTGTAGTTGGTATTGAAAGCCGGACGGGAGAATTGCACCTGCAAAGCGCCTGAGAATACACCTGCACTTGGAATTTTATTTATTTGTAGTTGTAGATTACAATTTATTCTTTCTTCCAACTTGAACACATCTTTCGTCCATTGGGTATTATTCATTAAATCCGTAATTGTTTGTTTTAATTGCACCAACGCCTCTTGTTCAACGCTTGTTATCTCTAATTTAACATCTGTAATAATACTAACCTGACAGTTTAGCTCTTGGGAATCAACCGAAAAAGCTGTAATAAACAAGAGTATTGAAAGAATATGCTTCATTTACTGTATTCAATTATATAGTCAAAAATATCAATTGCCACGCTCTTCTTATGCTTGAGATCAAAAATTTTCGTGTCTCCTTTGGAGTCGAAGATAGTTATTTTGTTGGTATCCTTTTCAAAACCCGCACCTTTTTCGTTTAAGGAATTTAAAATAATAATATTCATGTTTTTCTTTTTCAGCTTTTCTAACGCATTTTCTTTTTCATTATTTGTTTCTAGGGCAAAACCTATGGTTAGCTGATTTTCTTTTTTGTTATTTGATGCCCAACTAACAATATCAGGGTTCTTTACCAATTCGATATGCAAGACATCATCAACTTTCTTTATTTTAGTATCAGAAACTGTTGCGGGCTTATAATCAGCAACGGCTGCTGAAAAAATACCCATACTGCATGCTTCCCATTTTGCCTTAACCTCCGCCAGCATTTCGTCGGCAGTGGTAACGTGGATAATTTCTAAAGCATCATGCGTCAAGGTACAATTTGTTGGCCCACTAATCAAAACTACTTTCGCACCTAATGCTATTGCTGTTTCTGCTAAAGCAAAGCCCATTTTTCCACTAGAACTATTCCCAATAAATCGAACTGGATCAATCGCTTCATGCGTTGGTCCGGCAGTAATCAAAACAGTTTTGCCTAGTAAAGGCGTTTTAGTTTTTAATATTTCTTGAATTTTTGTTAGAATTATTTCTGGCTCTTCCATCCTACCTTGACCGAATAGTCCACTCGCTAATTCACCCTCGGATGCAGGAAGAATCGTTACACCATCCTTTGTTAACTGCTCAATATTACGCAAAAAAGAAGGGTGTTTATACATATCCAAGTCCATTGCAGGCACAACGAGCGTTTTATTTCTCATGGATAAATAAGTAGCTAATAGTAAATTATCACAAGCACCGGTGGCCATTTTGGCAATAGTATTTGCTGTAGCGGGAGCTATAACTAATAAATCTGCCCATTCTCCGTAAGCAACATGATTATTCCACTCTCCTGTTTCCTTGTTCCAAAAATCTATTCCGACAGGTTCATTTGAAAGGGCTGACACAACAATCGGACTGATAAAATCGACTGCAGAAGGAGTCAAAATACACTTGACCTCTGCCCCACTTTTCTTAAGTAAACGTATTAGAAATGGAATTTTATAGGCAGCAATGCCACCGCTAATTCCAATGATAATTCGCATTTTAAATTTCCGTTTCGGGATTTCTCATGTAAATTTTGTCCTCTAAAAATTCCTGTGTAGCAATAGAGACCGCTTTTGGCATTTTTTCGTAGTGCTTAGAAATTTCGATTTGTTCACGGTTTTCGAAAACCTCTTCAAGGTTGTCAGAAGTCGTTGCAAATTCTTGGAGTTTTTGAGTCAACTCCTCTTTAACTTGAGTACTAATCTGATTAGAACGTTTAGAGATGGCAACAAGCGACTGATAGATATTACCTGTCTTTTCCTCTAATAGAATGGTATCACGGGTTACCGTTGATTTTTCTGCGTTGGTATTTTTGTAGCTCATGTTCTTATAGTTTAATCCGTAATTATTGTTCCAACTTAATCCCACTGTATAGTTCTTCAAGTTCTTTTAAATACGAAGATGATGGAAATTCGATTGCAAAGTTACGATATCTTTCAATAGTTTGGTCAATTCTATCATTTTTTTTGCTTTCGATGCTGTTATAGGCTAACTTGAGGTTATTAATAATTGCAAGGTATTTTATTTTTTCGCGATAAATAGAGCGAGGGTAAGTATCATTAAAAATATCTGCAGCAGTAATGAATGATCGGTAATTCTCAGTTTTATTATACAATATAGCCTTATTGTAATCTTTTAACTCTAATTTATATCTCAGATTATCAATAACTCTATTGCATGAGTCAATTAAGTTGGAGTTAGGGTATTTATCTACAAAATCTTGCACATTATTGATAGCAATAAGCGTTTCTGTTTGGTCTAAAGACCAATTAGGCGAATTTTTCACACTACAAAATGCGGATAAAAATAAGGCCTCCTCATTTTTTGTACTGTATGGAAATCGTTGAGTATAAGCACTGAAATAATAACCTGCCATGTAGTAATCCTCTAATAGGTAGTAGGAATTTGCTAAACGAAAATAAGCTACTTCACCCTTATCTGATTTTGGTGTATGCTGGTATACCTGCTCATATAGAACGATACATCTATCATATTTTTTTTCTTGGTAAAATTCATTAGCAGCGTCAAATTTTTCCTCGTAATTATCACCTTTTAGAATTACATTATAATCCGAGCATGCTATAAGTAGCGTTGCAATTAAGAGGGAGAAACAAATTTTAACTAATAATTTCATTTATTTAATTCTAATACTTTTTCCAATTTGAATTTTACTTGATGGCTTAAGTCCATTTAATTTACACAAGGCACTTACTGTAGTTTTATTGCGTGCAGCAATTTTAGACAATGTATCACCTGATTTAATTGTATAATATTTCTTCTTAGCTGCACTGACTTTAGCGACCGGCGTAACTGGCTTTTCAGCTGCTAAATCGATTTCATTTGATTCATTCGGATGGTTTATCTCATAATACTCACTTGGTTTGGCACCGGGCAAAAATAATCCTTTATGAACAAATAAATTTTCTTTTTTTAACTTCTTAGACGAAAAATCAATAATTTCCTCTGGATTTATAGCTGCATCATAGAAACGAACTTCAAAATGGAGATGGGGTCCAAACGATCTACCTGTATTCCCGCCCAAACCTATTGGATCACCGGATTTAACATCTTGATTTGGAACGACTAAGTGCTTACTGAGATGGGCATAAAAAGTCTCCAAGCCGTTGTAATGACGAATAATTACCAAATTACCGAAGCCACCATCATTATATTTAGCATACCTAACTTTTCCTGAAAAAGCGGCGGAAATTGTATCACCTATTTTCAATGCCAAATCAATCCCATTGTGATACCTACCGCTTCGATATCCATAATGTGATGTTACTACACCCATAGTAGGTGCTTTAAAGTCACTAATCTCCTCTTCATTTAAACAAAGCCAAATGGTATCAGTTAACTTAGAAAGATCGTTATTTCTACTGGAGAAACAAACCTCATTATTCCAAGTCTGGCTAACAGGTGGCGAATTTTGACTCATAAGCTTGTGAATTCGCTCATTTAAAACCCCTTTAAAACTGGACTCATTTAATATAGCCCATGTGCGATTTTCAAAAATAACTAAAGTACCTAATGACGTTTCTAAGGTATCAATAGCTTTTTGTGAAAATATTGAGCAAAAAGACTGTATATAAAGAAATAAAAAAAAAAGGATTAATCGCAATGCATTTCAATTTATGAATCAAAGATAATCAATTCAAATTAGATAGCCCTAATATCGCGTACTGAAATGTTGTAAAAAACCCCCTCATTTGGCTTGACAAGATTGACAAATCCTTTACTACCATAGGCATTTTTCGCGTCCAACAGGACATAGATTTTCTGTCCCTTTTTTATGTTTTTAAATACTTTAGCTAGTCCAGGTACTATATTTTTTTGACCTTGCACATATTTTAGTGCTATGTTGGATTTGAATGTATTTATAACATTAGGGGTTGAAATAGTTGAAACAATAGCGTTATATTCAATTTCATTTAGTCGACCAGGAACCTTTTCAGTTTCCACTCCTTTATTGAATGTCCATGTTTTTATACCATCAAGATCATATTCTGGAGATATCCTTGCAATAACTTTTAAATACAACCAATTAGGATAATTCGGAGGCACGATACCTGGTAAGCCATTCTTTCCCATTGCCAAGTAGGAAGGTATTTCAACTTTAACAAAATCACCTACTCTTAGTTGATTCAAGGCTAAATCCCAACCTATTGTCTGCATATTATAACCAACTATGAATGGGATAAAAGGTAATTTAGCACGATTATTTCCATCAATTATTTTTCCATCTGGAAGGGCTAATCTATATTCAATTGCTACCACCTCTCCATTCTTCAATTTTTCCCCTGAACCAATATTAAACCAATTTATTATCAGACCGTTATCATATTTAATCTGATTCTTTGTTTTGCCTTTATCAAAATCAGATAGATCAGTATTATTAGCAAATTTAGCGGAATCAGTAGAGGTAACTTTTTTATTATTTTTTATTGTTTTCGTTTCTTTTTTAGGCCCTTTACAAGCGCATATTAAAAAGATAATCATTAAAAACAAACTATAGAATTTAGCCATTATTTAATTTTATTTAATTGAACATCAATTAACAATATTGATTGTGGTGGTATCTTGTCAAAGTCACCAAGTAAGCCATGTGCTAAATGACTCGGTAAAATTATTTTAGCTTTATCACCAACGGTTAGAAGTTTGACAATTTCGTTAAGTCCCGATTCTTTATCCGATTTATCCACTATAAACACTTCGTCTTCAGAATCTTCAGAAGTGTAACAACTGGTACCATCGAGTAACTTTATTGTTAAGTCAAGCCAAACCTCTTGGCCAATTTTTGGGTTAGTATTACCTGCTGAATCCTTATAAATCATATACCTCAATCCTGTTTCAGTTTCTGTCATTTTATATTCAGTATGATGTTCTAAAAACAGCGCAATTTGTATTATTTCACGTTCATTAATTTCTTGATTAAAATCAACTGATCGCTCTTTGCTCCATCCTTGCTTTTTCACGGGAACGGGATTCTTTTCACGACAGGAAAATAGTACAAAGAGAAACGCGAATGGTATAACTAGATGTTTCATGGAAGAAGTTCATTTAAGAACGTCTTGAATCGTTCAATGGTTACACTCATTGAATCTTCACTAAATCCCCCGGCCGCATATTTGTGACCTCCACCTTGAAAGTGTTTTGCTGAGAATTCATTGACAAAATAGTCGCCCTTCGAACGAAAAGAAATTTTTATACCGTCTCTAGATTCTACGAATAATGCGGCAACAGCATAACCTTCAATTGACAATATAACATTGACCAAGCCCTCTGTATCACCTTTTTGATAATTAAAACGATCTAATTCCCCTTTTGTCAAGGAGATATACGCAATGGGATGGTTTGGAATACAGACGAGTTTCTCGTTGATTGCAAATCCTCTTAATTGTAATTTATCAAGCGTATTGACATCAAAAATTGCTTCATGTATTTTGAAATGTTCTACCCCTAGCTCTAATAACTTTCCGAGAATAAAATGTGTCTTGGCATCTACGGAAGGATAGCGAAATGAACCTGTATCTGTCATAATGCCCAAGTAAATTCCCTGTCCTACATTTTTATCAACCGTGGAAAGCATATCCATTTCTTCAATACATTCAAATAATAATTGAGCGGTCGAACAAACAGATGGCTTTGATAGTTGAAGCGTACAAAAATCACTTGGAAAAGGGTGGTGATCTATCATGACCGATTGCCCCTTAAAACTTGTGATTAATTCTACAGCCTCTTTCCCTACTCTACTTGGGTCATTGAAGTCCAAGCAAAACAAGGTGTCGCAAAGTTGTGCTAATTCAAGTGATTTTTCAGGCTCATTTTCAAAAACCAGGTACTCAATTCCAGCGAGAAAAGGAAGTAAGTAATCAGCAGGCCGATCCGGAAAAACAATCGTAGGTTTTTTATTATTGTTAGATAGAAAATGAAACCAAGCAACTGCGCTTCCAACGGCATCACCATCTGGTGCTTTGTGTGGAAGAATTAAAATGGTGTTCGAACCGTGAATTAGTTCTTTTAAGCGCTTAATTTCATCGGTCATATTATTCTTTTTTCTGCATTTGAGCGTCCTCTACAGCATCTGGCGGGAATAGTTTTGGCGAATCAGTCTTTCCTTGCAAACGATCCAACAAGTCTTCAATTTGCGATAGAGAAATACTTTTCGCGATAATTTTCTTGTCTTTATCTAAAACGAATACTTTAGGTGTAGAGAAGATATCATATGATGTTTGGTAATTCAAGGATTCTAATGTGGTCGGCTTACCTTTTTCTCCCGGATAAATTGGCACTAATGATTCCGCGTTGGTTTTAGCTAAGGTATAAAGCTTGTCCGTTACAGCTACATTGATGAACGTAAGTTTATTAACATGGATAAATTTTTTCCATGCTTCAAAATCTTTACCAATAGCCTTTCCTACAGAATAAATTTCAACATTTCTTGCTTTTAATTTTTCTTGATAAAAACGCTCAAGCTTTGGCGTAACTGTTTTGCAATGGCCACACTCTGGATCCCAGAAATAAAGAATGGTATAGTCAGCTTCAACTGCATATAGATCAACCCAGTTATTGTCCGTTGTGTCCTTCAAAATTAGATTAGGAGGACGAACACCTAGCACTAAATTCACTTTGTTTTTAATGTTATCACACAAATCTTTAAACTTATCATCAGCTACCCAAAAAGCAGGCGATTTACCTAACTCGTTTTTACTACAATAGTATCGATCTAGCATCATCAAATACACCTTGTCCATTCCCATTATTTGACTTTTACCAAAGGTGGAAGTGATCCAGCCGACTGAATATTCAAAAGTTCTTGTTTTAGGGTCTAAGCGATCACAAAAGTCAATGGCATTATAAAGAACGGTATCCCAGTGCTGCATCATCATATTCTTCGAGAAATAGTACTCAAGCTTATTGTGAAAAACCGGATTATTTACTAATCGTTCATCCAAAAGGTCGACGTTATCCCAATAATGTTTTCTATAATAATTAAATCTGTAAGAGGAATCGATAATTTTGCCTTTCTCATCAAGAGGTGCTTCAGGAATAATAACTTCGGTAGACATTTTAACAATCTTTGAAACTAATTTGTCCTTATGTTGCGCCATGATATTATTTTGGTATACTTCCACCTCCTTATTTATAGCATCAATTTGGTTTCCTAGCGATTTGAATTTAGGGTCTTTGTCGGTTAATTTGGAACGTTCCTCACCGAGTTTTCCTGCCTCCGTTTTTTTCGTAGTTATGTATTCTACATAAGGAATAAACACTTTATTTTCTTCCGATTTGATGACCTTCATATTTTTAACAAATTCAGGCCCAGATGTTTCCATGTATATTTCTTCATTGTTGTACACAAATTCAAAATAGCGCTGACCTGACAAAAGTAATCCAAGAATGCCTGCCTTTTGTTTCGAGCCCTCAAAAGTTACTACGCCATTTTTCATCATGGCCGTATCAGCATAATAAAGACCTTTCCCGAAGTATTTAATCAAATTTACAAGCGTGTCCTTTTCGCCACTTACCTTAAATCTAATTTTTTGCGCATTTAAAGTGTTTATAGAAAGAATTAAATAGAGAAACAATACTGTTTTTTTCATTTTTTTATTTTTATTTAGTTAAGCCAATCGAATTGACGAAGATTTTCTTATTCCGAAAACTTTTTAACAAAAATTTAACCAATTTTTATTATTTGGTTTTTCAGGCACAAATATAACAAAAGCAAAAATTAACGTACACTTTCGTTAAGCGCAAAGTTAATTGTTTCTATAACTTGTTCATTCGGAGTTTTTATAGAATTTGGATCAAGCCAAACTAAATCATCATACCTATTCAACCAAGTTAATTGCCGCTTTGCATAATTTCGGGTATGTTGCTTAATTTGATCTAGCGCGAAATCCAAGGTAATTTCACCATCCAAATGTTTTATTAACTCTGTATAACCTACTGTTTTCAATGCGTTGAGTGAACGATGTGGCAAAAGGGATTTAACTTCCTCTAACAAGCCTTCCTCCATCATTAAATCAACGCGTTGATTAATTCGGTCATATAAAACGGATCTGTCCAAATTTATAGCAAAGCGAAAAGCATTAAACTTATTTTGCTGTTTCTTTCCACTTTTTAATTCACTAAACTTTTGACCAGAAAGACGAATAGCTTCAATTGCTCTTAGAATTCTATGCGGATTATTTTTATCGATTATTTTATATGTTTCAGGATCCTTTAATTGTAATTCAGTTAAGAATTCAGCAATGCCATTTTTCAAAAAAACAGCATTAATTTCTTTTTTAAGTTCAATATCACTTGGAATATCGTCTAATCCATTAATTAATGCATCAATGTAAAGGTTAGAACCTCCGACTAAAATCACCACTTTATTTGTTTCAAATAACTGATCCAACAGTAAAGATGCATCCTCGGCAAAATTTGACGCAGTAAAGCTTTGGTGAATAGAATGGGAATTTATAAAATGATGTTTCGCTTGTGACAATTCAATTTCTGTAGGCTTGGCAGTTCCAATTGACATTTCGCAATAAAATTGCCTTGCATCAGCTGAAATAATCTCCGTATCAAAATACAAGGCTAATTCAATGGCTAAGGATGTTTTTCCTGAAGCAGTTGGCCCTTGAATAATAAGTAAAGTAGGTAATTGCCTGCTTATTTCCAAGACATATATTTTTGATAAACAGCAGTAGCATAAACAGAAGCTGGTCCCCTGTATGCCCCGCACCTAACAACAGGATCGCGATAAAAAACAGGGTCTGATAATTTTCTAACCATTACCTGAACATTTCCATCCCAAATTAGCGGATTCAAACCGTTCTTTATGGCTAAGCGTTGGGCATCATCAATATGTCCTTTTCCAGCGTTATAGGAACCTAGTGTAAATTTAAGTCGTTGCTCAGGGTCTGGAATACTTGACCATGAATTATATACCTTGTTAATCATCACCATGGCGCCATTAATTTGAACTTCGGGACTTGAGTTTGGATAAACACCATAGTTAGCACCAGTTGTCGGCATAAATTGCATTAAACCAAAGGCACCCCCAAAACCTTTAGCGTTAGGGTTGAAATTCGACTCCTTACAGGCAATGGCAGCAATAATTTTCCAATCCCAACCATATTTACTTGCTGCTTTTTTAAATAATTCATCAAAGGGAGAAATTAGACCTTTCTTCAATGGCATTGAGGGGACAAAAGACTCGGCTTGCATGTAATCAAAGTAGCGTTTTTTTAGGTTAATAAAATGAGTAGATGAACAAAAAGAGGTGAGGAATAAATTTAATTCATTTTTTAACTTAGGATTATCTTTTCGCAATCCAAATGCAATCTTTTGCTTAGAAGACATAACCGTTTGAGTGTATAAATTAGGATGCAGTTCGTTACTTATTCGCGCTAAATTCTCATTGGCCATCGTATAATTGATTTTGCCAGAGGCAACCATTTCAATTAAATCCTCTGCGCTTGGAGATGAATTAAAATAACGCGTATTAATCACCTCGCCAATTTCATTAGATAGCTGTTTTAATCGTGAATCGAAGGCAGAACCATTGGTAACATACACATCTTTTAAAGCCAATTTAGAAGGATCTTTAATCATCAAACTATCTATCAATTTTCGCTGAATCAATACTTGGCAAGTTGTGTAATAGGGAAACGAAAAATCAATCTTATTTTTAGCAGTCAGGGTTATTGCTTGATTGCAAGCAATAATATCGCCTTCCCCGTTGTTTATGCACTTATAAAAATCATTCTGATTTTGAATAATCTTCACTTCTATTTTGACGCCTAAATATTTTGCAAAAGAATCTAGAATTTCATATTCAAAACCCATATTTTTCCCCCGCCATTCAAAAAATGATAGCGAACTATTATCCATTAAAATTGTTATTTTTCCTTTTCGTTGTATAGCATCCAAATCAAATAAAGAGGATGAATTATTTTTTTTAGAGGAACACGCAGAAATGAAGATCAAAAATATATAACATAAAAATAATCTTAAATAATTCATTTTCAATTTATTATAATGTTTTAATTAAAATTTTTATTTAATGATAAATCGTAAATTTAATTAGTAAAAGTTACCTTAATTAGTTTGAAAATTAAAAAAAAAATAGCAATTTTGAAATAACTAAACAATTATAAGATGAATAATGACCAAAACGAAGTTTATTCAAAGGTAGTAAGAGCTGGCAAGCGGACCTATTTTTTCGACATTAAAGCGACAAAAGGCAATGATCTTTACATTACCTTAACTGAAAGCAAAAAGATTTTTGGCGAAGATGGGAATGATAATTTTCAAAAACATACAATTTTTCTTTACAAAGAAGATTTTGAAAAATTTAAAGAGGGATTAGACGATGTACTTAACAAAATAGAAGAGCTTAAAAATAACGAATAGTTTTTCTTTCTAGTTAAAAAATAAACTGTATATTTGCACTCCAAATTAGGGAGTTTAGCTCAGCTGGTTCAGAGCATCTGCCTTACAAGCAGAGGGTCGGGGGTTCGAACCCCTCAACTCCCACAACAGAAATCCTCAACGAAAGTTGGGGATTTTTTATTTAGAACAATTGGGTGAGAAGTTTATGCCGAGCGAAGCTTTTGCTGAGTCGAGGTAAACCCCTCAACTCCCACAACAGAAATCCTCAACGAAAGTTGGGGATTTTTTATTTAGAACGATTGGGTGAGAAGTTTATGCCGAGCGAAGCTTTTGCTGAGTCGAGGTAACCCCCTCAACTCCCACAACAGAAATCCTCAACGAAAGTTGGGGATTTTTTATTTAGAACGATTTGGTGAGAAGTTTATGCCGAGCGAAGCTTTTGCTGAGTCGAGGTAAACCCCTCAACTCCCACAACAGAAAACCTCAACGAAAGTTGGGGATTTTTTATTTAGAACAATTGGGTGAGAAGTCTTGTCAAACTAAACAGGAAAGCACGCCAAAATCGGTGTGCTTTTCTTTTTTTTTCTCCTCCAGAAGTATTGCCAGCATTTTAATAATAAAAGTAATCCATAATTTTAGGAGTAAGTACCAAAAAAAACATCCTTTGGCTTATGAGTATCTATTAGAATTGTTTTATGAATTCATAGGCAGCCTCAACAGAGTTTGGATTTTGTAAATCACGCATGACAATTTTCTTTACCTCTTCTTCATTCAATTGTTCAAGGTTTAGACAATCATTGGCAGCATTCGTTAAGACACGCACAATTTGGGTGACAACATATTCATTTAAAAATCCTAATTGTTGAAAATGATTGTAGCAAAGAATTACGGAGTAATCTACAGGAATTTGAATTATGTCAACCCTCTGGAACATCATTCCTCTCTGACTTTTCAGTTTTTGATACGCAGAAATAAGTGGGTGAATAAATTTATCCGAATTATTAAACCATTGAATATTGAATGAATTTAAAGTTGGCGACGACATTTGTATGGCATACCGAGAATTTTCCGAATTACTCTTATCGAACCAATTCTCGAATACCCCCCCAGAAAGATTCTTGAAAAAATCATCTATGATCGACACATCAATTGTGGTGGAAAATCTTCCTGGTACAATGTCACCTATTGTTCTCATATCTATGGTGTTTTCATCTTCAACATTCATGTCAATAAACATGTCAATAAGAGCATTGGTAAATTCAAAGGTTACAATATCATAACCAAATTTCTTTTTATAAAAATAAATACAAAAGCTTGTCAGGTCAATTTTTGAAATGGAATTCTGCATGGCAATTGGGATTAACTTTAATAGTATTCCCCTTGCTTCATTTCGTGTTGGATATTGTCTTAACATAAATTCGATTTAATGAAGTTATTTACTGTTTAGTGTAAAATTAATTAATTCTAGGAAAAGCAAAATAATCTGAATCCAAAATTATTTCAATCCCATATTTGTTTGGAAAAGCTGCCATTAATTCATGTAAAACTGAATCATTTTGAACAATAATTCTTTGCATGTAGAACGGCGAAATCTCATCTGGAACAAGCACTTCGGAACACATTATTCGTTTGCTTTCTTCTTCGGTCCACTTTCCATTTTGTAGCAAAGTCCAATTTACTCTTTCCAATTCATCCTGATTACCAAAAAAGTTTGTTTCCTTTTCTGCAGCATTTCCATCAGAAAACAATGTCTTCGGTATTTGCACCAAAACATGTGGTAAAACTTCTATTAAAACCATTTCACTAAATACGGGAATAATTGCTTTTGAACCCATAAAAGGATTTTTTGGATTTATATATAAAGGAACATATTCATTAATTTTTCTATGGTAAAGTTCTTCTGTGCGTTCTCGTTTTAACTTATATTCTTTATTGGAATAATCGCTGTTTTGTACTTCACTTGAAATCAACTTTTCATGAGAGAGAAGCCCCATTTCCAATATATTCGGAATATTGGAAATATGTGTAAAATGATAAAAACCTTCATATGGCAAATTTTGTATTTTGTTTTTTTTCAAAGTATCTTTTCTGTTAATTTCATCCCTTCGAAGATTTGAATGTTGAATGAATCCAAAGGTCAGTCCTAAACTTCTACTTATCTCCGTTAACTCTAACATTAATTCTCTATCCAATCGTTCTTTTTGACCTTCTAAATAATTAAAAACCAATATGTAAGACTCCAAAATCTTTTCTAAGTTTGAATGAAATAACATATCAATTTCTTCCAATTCCTTCATGAGAAAATGAAACTTTAAACTTGCTTCGCCCGCTTTGATACAACCAATAAACTCCGCTAATAAATATTTTCTTACAAGAGGCAAGTCAAAAATTTCTTTGTAAAAGGACAACAATACAGCAACTTTATTTGGCTTGTTGTATTTCACCATATTTTTCATCAGACTGATTACATCCTCTAATCTTTGAATTAATTTTTTGCAAAGTCTTTCGTAATCATTCGAATTGTAAATTTGAATAAGGTTTTTCATTTTCGTATGCATTAAATATATTAATTTAGAAAGATAATCAACAAGATCAGGTTATGGCTAATTACTTCGCAAATAAATTTAAAGAGTCCATCCTAAAGGTCGATCACCAAATTGATTTGGATTTTGCTTTGACTCTTGAACATGCAATAATTGATCTAACAGAAACAGCTTTTAAAGCTACTACGTCAAAAGACAAAATTTTTCATTCTAAAATCACCAAAGTGGAGGACGAAATATTTACCGTGACCTATGAAGGAAAGTTTCCAAGTGGAAATGTCTTTAGATTGGTGCAACCAAAGCAAGAAATGTTTTTTTTAATTGAAACACCATTTGCTAGTAAAAGTGTAGAAGGTGGTTTCACAATTGCCTCTAAATATACTCAAGGGTGGGCGATTTCTTTTTATCTAACCCCAAACAAACCCGCATTTAAAGAGGAGGTCACTGATGCACAAAAAACTGATTCCGTGAAGAGACACGTTGAAGTGTTTAACGCTACAATAAATAGTATTTATCCAGAAAATGCTTTGGCAATTACTCAAAAGTTACTGGAAATAATTCGTATTGATCCTAATTTAATATACAGAGCGGAACATGTAGATCAAATTATTGCGTTTATGAAACAGAACATGAAATTCTATTCTAGCGCTGAAAAAGATGTGGTAAGTCAACTATAGTATTTTTTTGAAAACAAATTCAATTCAAACCTTTCCGAAGTTCCGTTTTATACTTATAGCCTATTGTTTTCTTTGTTAAGTGCTTTAAAATTAGCGTGAAAGTCAAGAACCTTATCCAATGAATGAACGAATATAAGCATGTCCGTGCGGTCCATATTCTCAGGAAAATGAGCGTCTTCCGTGTAATGAGCCACACTGTTGCCAAAAACACGTATAATATGCACATAACTCGTCATCCAAGGTGCAACATGCAAACTTGATAGTTCATTGATTGATTCGTACAATGTTTTACCTTTCAATCGTTTGGATGGTACAATATCTTGAACAATCATCTCCAATAACTTTCTACTAAGAATTCCAAGTTCATAGAATTTGAGGTTTTTTTGAAGAATTTTCGAAACCAGGATGTCGATTACTGGATTGTCTTTGAATTTCTCATTCCCCGCTTTCATTTGCATCAATTTTTGTTTGATCCGATCAAAAAGTGGAGTTAGTGCCTCATTTTCAAAAACCAGTTCTAGAATATCCTGATTCCGCTTGAGTTTTTCATTTACGACTTGATCGATTAGTTCGCTTCTTGAACTATCGATATCAACAAAATAAATTGTATTCAAAGATGAAATGGAATTAAGCGCATAAATTGCTTTCTCAATCAATGATGGTAAGACATCTTCTATTTTATTTCTTTGGTAACCAGTCCCCAAGATTGGAAGCGCAACGGTATTGGTGTTAATTCCTCTGTGATTTAAAATTGACAACACCCCGAATAAATTAGATAAGGATGTATCGCTATTTCCATTATTTTCTATGTCAGTTTTTAATCCTTCAATACAAAGGAGATGGCTTATATTATTGTCCTCAATTTTATTTGAAACCCAACAATTTAATGAATCTCTTAGGTCGATAAGCGGAGTTATGGCATAATCTTTAATGACAATGTTTTTGTTCTTTTCAAGCGCTTCAATAACAGTATTTGGCGCTGGTCCATATTTATTGTGGAATGCGGAAAAAACCAGTATATCAACATCCCAAGCCAATTTTGTCAAATCATCGTTATGGATTTCTATTGTTTTGATTCCACTCGATGTTGGAACTGAAATTATATTAATTAGACCCATCTGCTAATTGAAATAAATTGCTAATTATTAAGAGTTCAATTCCTCCTGAATTTGGGTAGGTTTTCATAACTTCCTCCATTTTATAAATGTGTAAATCGCAAATGTAGCTCTTATTACCAATCGTGTCGATTACAAGTTTATAATTTAGTCTGAGGATTCTAAAATTAAAACAAAAAAACGGATAATTTTTTACCCGTTTTATCATTAGTATTTTAATTAAATTCTATTTGCAAATTGACGTCACATTAACGGTATACTTATAGAAATAAGGATTTTCTTTTTCTCCTTTATGGTTATAACAAGTTTCACCATCCTGCCAATCTTCATTTTGGCCTGAGTAAGATGGTTTAAAGAAATGGAAACTTTTAATAAAACCTGAAGCCTTTTGACACTTTGGACATATGCCTTTAACACGCCCACTAAGGTCGCCATCACTTTCAAACTCACTGCTTTCTAAATTGCAGTTCCTAATAATAGGTGAACTCCATTGACAATCTTTTTTCTTTGTTTCATTAAATATGAACGAAAAAGATAGTATTACTATACCTAATAAAGCTACGTTAAAAATAAATTGTTTCATAAATAAATTTTAAAATATGAATAATAGTATTAATTTATTGTGTACTCACAATATATTCCCCCCTTATTTAGGACAGGGTTAATTCAAATATAGGTTTATTTTTGATATTCGTATTAATTGAATTAAAATATTTTTCAGGGGTATTATTTTTTATGCTCGTATGCCTTCTTTCTGTGTTATAAAATTCAATGTATTTTCTTACTCCCATTCTGTAACTTCTTTCAAATCATCATTTAGGATCAACAGAAATCCTCAACGAAAGTTGGGGATTTTTTATTTAGAACTATTGGGTGAGAAGCCTGGCCCTACTCCATTCTAATACTACTTTTTATTTCAGGGAATTTTATAATTGGAGGCGATAAAAACCAAATGGGAGAATATCTTTTTTATCAAAATCTATTGTCATTTTAAAAATAAAACTAAATTTACTGATAAATATTTCTCATTTGGATTTGGGATGTATTCTATAATATTAATTTGCGAACGTTGAGATTACTACTATTTTTTCTTTTATCTAATTTTTTCTGCCATGCCTTCTTTTCTCATTAAAATCATTTTATCGCTTTTATTGATTGTCGGTGTTTACGTAGGCTTATCATTCAGTGGCTTTTTACCCGGTAATTTGAACATCTTCAAAAGAAATGAGGTTCAATTTGTTGAATCGGCCCTTAAGGTTGAAGAGGTTAAAGCAATTGCAAAGTTATTTACTCAACAATACATAAACGAATTTATCGTAGAAAAAGTACATAAAACACCCGGTTTTATATATGGTTTTACTGAGGATCGACTAATAATGATTGCATCGGGTACGTGCTATGCAGGTACAGACTTATCCCAGTTAAAGCAAGAAGACATCAAAATAATTGATTCGTCCACCGTTGAGATATCCATACCCAAAGCAAAAATTCTTGAGAGTATTATTAATCCGAGCGGATTCAAAATATTCTTTTCGGAGGGCTTCTGGGAAAAAAACTACAATGCCGTACAAAAGGAAAAAAGTGAAGCAGTTAAAGCATTGGAGAAAATGGCATCTCAATCGGATATCCTAAGAAAAGCAGACATCAAGGCAGTAAGTATTATGGAGAAATTCATGCAATCTGTAGGATTTGAAAATGTAAAAGTAATAGTGCAATGAAAAAAATAATTTTATTTCTATTGATCGTAATTGGAACGTCATGCTCCAAAACCGAAGATAAAGGTATCAATGAAAATGATATCATTGAATCCATTAAATCAATGAGTAAACTTGGTACTACAGAATATACCATTACCAAAGTTATCGCTGGAGAGGACTCCCAATGGTATTCAATCGGCTCTCGAAAAATCATGTTACAATGCACAGCGCACATAGTGGCAGGAATAGACGCTGGTCAAATTCAATTTACGGAGGTAGATGCCAAGATGAAAAAAATAAAAGTTACCCTCCCTCAAGTTGAAATTATAACGTTCAATATTCCTCCTGATAAAATTAAATACAAAGAGCCTTTTGTAGGTCCCTTAAGAAGCAACTTTAGCACTAAAGAAAAACATGCATTCGAAATAGAGGCAGAAAAAAAAATAAAGCAGCAAATTAAAGAACTAAATATAATTACTGAATCAGAGAAAAACGCGAAATTATTTATTGAAAGTATTTTGCGTGCGGCAGGGTTTGTCTCTATTGAAATTAGGTCGGCAACATCTAAAAAGTAAATCGTCTAGAAATAGAAAATATTTACCCGCTAGTTATACCTTAATACAAGGTCCTTTTTCAAATCTGTCAAGGCCCAAGTAACAACTATTTACTTTTACCTTCTTTATCATTTGGGGGCGTTTTTAGACTGAAAATTTACAACTTTTGGGTGAGAAGCCTGGCCCTACTCCACTCTAAATTGTGTTAAAAACACTGAGCACAAACTCATTTTGGCGCGAACAACCTATCGCTGATAAGCTCACCAATAATGCACCCTGCCATAAAGGCTATGCCAAATAAGGAAGTAGCGAAATAGGCAATGATCAAAAGAAAAATAACTAAAATTTTAAGTGTAACGATCATAAGAATAAGTTTAGCTTTTTTTTTTTTTTTTGAGTCTAAATTATTTTACTTTTTTGTACTCGTTCATAAGCAAGCTATTACCTTTAAGTTACACTTCCTTACAATTTAAAATAAATGACTAAATTTCCACTATATATGTATTTTGTATGGCCATAGATAAAAAAACGCTTAAAGTAAGTAGTTCAATAATTAAACTAGTCGGTATTTTCGAATCAACTCCTGTTGAAAAAACCATTTCAGGATTTGAATCCATTGGTTATACTTCCGATTTATTAGATGATGTCACTTTAGGGTTTTATAAAAATTATTGGTACCCAGAATTTAGGGACTTACTTTTTCTTTTTAAAGGGTGATGCAGCTGCAACATATCTATCCAAAAACATCGAGCAAAAATTTGAGTTCATTAAATTTAAAGATGAAAAAACAAAGGAGCCGATAATTAAGGTACAAGCGGGAATTAAAAACGTGGAGGTCTTTTTATTTCCAAATGGTTTACATTTCTTTAGGTTGTGTAATCATTTGTGAATTTTAGAGAATATAACATATATTTGACATACTTATAAATCGAAATAAAATTTTACTTGCCTGCTTAATATAAATAATCAAAAATCAATTCTAATATGAGCTTAAAGCATTTATCGATTATTGTTCTTCCTTTTGATTTTATTAATTCAAAAGAAAACAATCCCTTTGATTTAGATAGGAAATTTCAATTAAAAGATAATACTTCTCAAATTAATGAATTCAAAGAAGAATTATTAAAATTATCTGGAGTCGGCAAAATTATTGACAAGAAATACCATCCCCATATTACAAACAATCTAATTTCATCTGGTCTTAATAACATAGACAGTTCTTTTTTAAATTTTTATAAAATTAATGCAGATGTACTTCGGGAAAAAGAGACTCTAAAAATTGCTAATAAATGGTCTGCTGATTATACAAAATACTCATATGTTATTCTTAACGAGTATGCTCAACTTGGTTATTTTGTTTTTGGTATAGAAATGGAGGCAGATCCTGAGGTTTCAATAAAGGATTTATCAGAACTTGTATTTTTTAGATTTTATAGAAACGAAGAAAATACTTCAAAGAATAAATATGCAATGCTTCGACAAGTAACAGGGCAATCTGTTTCTGAAACAAAAGTTGAGGATAAATTAACCTTTGAGGATGTTATAAATTCACGCTTTAATACCTTATTACCTTTCATTAAATTTAGATATGATCGTCCGATGCTTCTTCATTTACTCAAAAACAGAGAGTCGATCAATATCTCAGATTTGAATTGTTATTTATACAACTCTATTCGAATGCCAAAAAATCCATTATCGCCATTACCCGAAACTAAGGGTACTTATACGAATGACATGGATTATATCCGACACACAGGTTCAGGTGTAAGTATCTGCGTTCTTAATGAGGGAGCAGCTATAATAGATGAAGTTCCTGATGACTTAAAAGGTTTATTTAATAAGTACTTTCCAGCTTTCATTCTAGCACTCAATCAACGAGAAATAATGCTTCAAATAAATCAATACTCATCACAATTGAAGTCAATTGATTTTAAAAATAGTGATCCTGAAATATTAGAATTTCTTCGTGATTTGAAGTCGAGAATTGATATTTATCAATTTAAACAAGTTTTTTATTCCGTTTCATTTTTTGATGAAATAGTTTTATTTTACAATAAACTACAGAATGCATTCAATATTGATATCCTTTTAAAAGATAATAAGGAATGTTTAAGTTCAATATTTACATTACTTGAAGAAAATAGGTTACATGAAGAAGAAAAACAAAGAAAAGATACTTCTATTGCCCAAGAAAAAAGAGATTTTTGGATAAATACATCATTAATGGGGATAGGTTGTCTTGGTCTATTTTCATTTTTCAAAGATTTAATTCCATTTTCACTCGATGACCAACCTCATGCTTATTTCGGGCAGTTCTCAATATATTACAAATTATTTTCAAGTATATCTCCATTTCTTGTTTTTTGGGTCTTACTTAGAATCATGCGCAAAAACAAAAATAAATGAGCTTTGTATTTACCTATACTTTCTCTATAAAGTTAATAAGTCGGCTTTTGGCTACTATAAGCAGTTTTGGACCCGTTTTTGGTTTTATGGAAACTATTCGGAATTCCTTAAAATGGGGTAAGTTTGGATTTTATTTTTTAGTATCACTCCTTCTTATTTCTTTGGCTATACCCCTTGTTGCTTATTTATTTCCCGACAAAAAAAGAACGCTATTGAATAAATGGAAAAAATAGAAAAGACAATGTTAACAACTAATTACGGAACTGTATCAGATTGGGATACTGTAAAGTTTATTTATATCGAAGCTTTTCCCATTGATGAGCGACAAACATGCGAAACGATTTTAAATAGAATTGAAAGCAACCAAATAAAATTATTGGTTGTAAAACTAGATTTGAAAGTAGTTGGCTTTGCTTTAGTTTGGGAAGTAGCTCATTTAGCTACCAATTACATTGAATACATTGCTGTTTCAAAAGAATATAGGAACAAAGCAATAGGTGGGTTTTTATTAAACGCATTAAAAGAT
The DNA here is from genome assembly GCA_026391005.1 of Flavobacteriia bacterium. GTDB lineage: Bacteria > Bacteroidota > Bacteroidia > Flavobacteriales_D > Crocinitomicaceae > UBA952. Next base: position 50,151 of record JAPLEV010000035.1, read on the forward strand.
TATGCAGGTAATTCTATTCTTCTAGTAGAAATAGAAAATCCGTCAATTAATAATTTAGATTTAAATAAAATTAAGCGGGTTAAATTCTATGAAAAAAATGGTTTTACTCATATTCCTAATATCGAATACAAAATGCCATCTATGGACAATGAAGATGAATCTATTTCAATGTTTTTACTGAAATACACTAATCAGAACAACGAAATAATGATAAGTTACTTAATCGAATTGGTAAATTTTTTATACCTCACTGTCTACCAAAAACAAAAAAATAATTTACATTTACAAGCTATAATTAAAACTATTTCCTGATGACTTCGATTGAATTTTGGAGCTTAGTAATGGATTCTCTTTCTACTGTTCTAGCTGCAGCAGCTATTTTCCTTTACATTATTTTTTGGTATAAAGATAAGACATCAAATGATTACGATGTTTTCGATAATTTATATTCCGATTTATTAAAAACTGGAATGGAAAATCCTAAATTTAGGAATATATCCAAAACATTGAATTATAAGGCAGTTTTTTTGGAAGAAGAGTTAATTCAGTATGAAATATACGCATTTATGACCTGGAACTTTATCGAAACTATCTTAGATAAAGGCGACGAGAAACTGCTAATAACCTGGCTGCCAGCTGTAAAACATGAGGCATCTTTGCATATTGAATGGTTTAAAAGTCCTGAAAATCAACTGAAATTCAAAGATTCATTTCAAAAAGAAGGTAAAGAAATTTTGATGTAAAAAAGTTATACTATTAAAAAACTAGGCAAGTTTTTTCGGGTTAAAGTAATAGGCTATTTAAATAATTATACTAATTTTAGTAAAACCTTACCCATGAAGAAATATACTATTCTCGCCATCACATTCTTTTCTTGTTTTTTTATTTCATATTCTCAAGGTATTTACCCCGAATCAGTCCAAAAACCTTCCTCTGCTATCAAATCAGTGAAAGCCACGGCTGAACTTCCGTTTGATGCCTCAACCATTCAACTGCTTCCAGAAAAGAAAAAGGGACTTGGAGAAAACACCTGTTCGAGCTATGAACTAACCAAAAAATATTACGAGAGCATAGGAAAATGGGAAGAATTTAACCAAATGTATTTGGATGAAGCCAAAAAAACAAAACCTTTTGCTAACACTAAAACACCTGGTGTAAATACTATAGCCGTTATTTTTCATGTGGTCCATAATCCGAATAATCCAGCTGAAAATGTTTCCAATGCCTTAATCATGCAAGTATTTAATGATATACAACAAGATTTCCAATTGATGAATCAAGATGCGGCCAATGCCAGAACACAATTTGGATTTATTCCTGCTGACGTCAATATCAATTTTTGTTTGGCTACAAAGAATGCTTTAGGTGTTCCGCTAACTGAATTAGGTGTTGTCAGGGTTTCAACCGGAGAAGATTATTACAATCAAAATGCTGGTGAGGAAAATAAAATGAAAGCTGCTGCTAACGGTGGATCTCAAATATGGGACAGAAATAAATACCTGAATGTATGGATCTGCGACATCTCAAACGGCGCTAATTCAGGAACGGCTGGCTATGCTTACCGCCCAACCAATAACATGCTGCCAGGTGCTGCTATCGATGGAATTGTACTCGATTACAATTTGGGGATAAACAATGACAATGTACTGACACATGAAATTGGCCATTACCTTGGATTAGACCATACTTGGGGTGGCTCGGGTAGTTGTATGATGGACGATGGTTTCATGGATACGCCAAATACAGCCGGTCCTTCGTTCAACTATTCGAGTACTTGTTCTGGCAATCAAATGACGTGTGCTAGTACCCAAACCCAATACGAAAATTACATGGACTATAGCAATTGTACCGTGATGTTCTCTCAAAATCAAGCGAACTACATGTTGAATACCTTGACAGGAGCTAGAAATGCTTTATTGCTTTCAGCGGGTTGTGACCCAACTAACGTGCCGCCAGTTGCTGATTTTACAGCTGATATTTCTAATCCAATCATCATTCCTATTGGTGGAACAGTTAACTTCTTTGACGCATCAACCAACGTACCTAGCGCATGGACCTGGAATTTCGGTGGAGGTGCTGCCAATGTAACTACTCAGAATCCTAGTGTAGTTTTTAATACCGTGGGAACCTACACCGTTTCGCTAACGGCAACGAATAGCTTTGGAAGTGATAGTGAGGTTAAAACAGCATTTGTTCAAGTAGTGGGCACAGCGCCTGGCATTCAGTGCGATACCCTTCGCAATTATAACCCCGTTACGGAGAGCTACGCATACTATAGTTGGTCGACTGGTTGGGGATTTTTACCGGGAACTGGTCGTTTTAATACAACCAACTCAACACTTATTTATCAGGTTGCAGACAAATATACAGCGCCCGCTTCTACACAGGTTCGTCGCTTACGCTTCCCAATTGTTAAAGCGGTTAATTCAACAGGTTCTGGCTTAGTTAAAATACGAATTCATCAAGACAATGCTGGGAATCCTGGAAATGTTTTAGTAACGGATACATTGCTAATTGCAGATATGGATGCTGGGTTTTATAATGAATTTGATTTCACCAATCCACCAACGGTAACGGGTAATTTTTGGGTCACTTTTGAGGTAAATTACGGAACTCCCCAAGATACTGTAGTATTGATGTGCGTGAATATCAACGATCGAAACGGAACCAATGCCTCTGGTTTAAGCACCCTGAAAACGTATTATGGTGGTTTGACTAATACCACTGGAACGTGGCATCCTGTGACCGACATTAATCCTATAATCATGACCAGTTTATGGTTAGATGTACTAACTTCGAATGGCCCCAATCCGGTTGCTAACTTTACATTTTCGGAATCGGTGATCTGCACCGGAGGACAGATAACTGTGAATGGTTCCAGTTCTACCAATACCAACAGCCACCTTTGGTACATTACAGACGATCCATTTACAACCATTTTGGCTACACATTCAACTTCAGGAAACACCTTTACTTTCAACCAAGTTGCCAACCGAAGGATCTACCTTTTTGCCGACGGATCTTGCAGAACAAGTGGGATTTACTTGCCGGTTACGATAAATGCAAAACCTTCTGCATCATGTGTTAAAACGAATACAACGTGTGGTGAAAATAATGGAACCATTGTGTTTTCAAGTACAGCGGGTGGTATTCCTCCGAACTACGAATACAGTATTGATGGTGTGAATTATCAAAACTCACCTAATTTCTTAAATCTAGCCTCAGGAACCTATCTGGCGAGTATTCGAACTCCAGGAAGCGCTTGCATCCAAAGTTATTCGAGAACCATTTCATCGTCCAATGAGTTGACAACCACTATTACGCCGGGAAGCACTATTTGTCAGGGCGATTCGGTGACCTTAACTGCTTCGGGGGGTAATACCTACGCTTGGTATGATGGTCCGAATATGGTTGGAAACAATGCTACATTAACAGTTGCACCAAGCGCTTCAGCACAGTTTTCATGTGTCATTTCTGATGGTATTTGTGAGGCCGTGGTTTCGACTAATATTGTGGTGAATATGTGTGGCGTAGGCATAATAGAAAATAGCATCAATGCCTCGGTTTATCCAAATCCCACAAATGATAACTTGTATGTCGATTTAGCTAAGTCCTACCAGTACGTGATTTTAGATACGCGTGGCAGGGAAGTAATAAAAGGAAAATCACAGGGACTCGCCATTCTAAATATGGCGTCCTTCAGCGCTGGGGTTTATACTTTGCGCATTACAGTGGACCAAATTTCAGGGATTTATAGAGTAGTGAAAGAGTAATTTCCCACGAATTATTGATTCTTTTTAAGCCCTGACAGGATTTATTTCCGAGTTTTTAATAACACCCTGTTTAAATTCTTCTGACACCTTAAAATCAACAAAGACTTCATCCACCGCTTCAGGAGAAAGACCAGTTAAGGGTTGCAACATTGGAATTTCTGCTAATTCCTTCATTTTCGGAAATTGAAAAAACGATTCGGTTCCATCCTCCTCGCACCGGTAGGTGAAAATCCATCTGATGTTTGACGGACTTCTCCAATCTTCCTCTGGTTCTTCTTTTTCATTGTAGGTATAAAACCAATCCGATATTTTAAGTTGCGAATAAGCCACTTGTGCCTCATCCAATCCGTCTATTAAAATAACTAGATTCCCGGATGTATTTTTAGATTGAATTTTGAAATGTTCCGATAATAGTGCTTGAAATAAGTGAATTACATCAATGTATTTTGAAGGAAGTCGATCCAGTTTGCGTTGAATGGACTCATCCAAAACTTCCCAATATTGTAATTTTTGCCCTTGAATGATAAAGTGGTATAATGAAGCATGCAAACTATTTTGGATTCCAGCACCACAAAAATGATACAAAACCTGTGTTTTATTCTCTTTTAGCTGTTCGATCAAATCAGAGATCAATGCACCCTTGCCCATTCCAGCAGGAGATTTCACGCAAAGCAGATTCTGTTCACCTGAAGCGTTACAAAAATCCAGCATGGCCGCTTTTTCACGATCTCTTCCAACAAAACAAGATTGGTAGTACGCAATTCGCTCACTATGGTCAAAAACTTGCCCTGCTCCTCCCCTAATCGCCTCTCTAATTGGAGTGAAATTCGGTTCTAGGTGATCATTTGCAGGTTGCTTGTCTTTATCCCCAAGTCGTAAATTTAACAAATGAGCCTGTGATTTATTGCCGTACAATCCTTGAAAAATATAGGGATCATCACCTTTTTTACCGGCTTGAACATATGGATGTAAGGAAATAATCTTATCGTTTTGTTTCCAAACATATTTTCCATCTAAACAAACTAAGTTACCATCTTTAAACAGCGAAGTTAATTCGGCCATTTCATCAAACATTGTAAAACTGGCTAACAACTGCTGCAAAAAAGCTGCTTCAATTCTAATTAATTGATGAACATACCGATTACGAAATGTGATAAAACGATTAAATAAAGCCTCACCATTTTTGGGTTTCAGGACTGGCTTTAGCCATGTGTCTTCCTCCGCTGATAAAGCCCATAAATTTTTCCAACTGGTATCCGAAGGTAAACTTTCTCTCAAATTATCAAGAATTTGTTTGAGAAAAAGTGCATCTCCATGTTCATCCAAGTTCTCAAATTTTTGACATAACTGTATGACTGCTCCGAAGCGTAAAATTAAAGTACTCATGCCCAATGCAGCCATGAAGTAATTGTTCAAACCTGCTGGATCTGATTCAATTAGTCGCAATATGACTTCCGAATCAGCTTGGATTCCTTTTTTTGACTTCAGCGCTAAAAAACTCTCGTGGTATGATTGAATTGGATTCATCGTTTTTTACTTAGCGTTAGTTAATACTTTATGCTGGTACTCTAGTTTCACATCACGCCTTCCTAAAGTTAAGAATATTCGAGAGCTTTCTTCGATGGTTTTTGGGAAACCATACAATTCATCCAACTCATCTTCTTTAAAGGCCTCTTTCTCTGCTTGGTAAAATGGACTCAAAATTGCAAAAGCCTCATGAACAAATTCAATGGGATAATGATGCAAATCGGCAAAATGCCTCGCAACAACAGGCTCCTTTTTTTCTAATAATTGATGAATTGCTCCAACTATTTCCTTGATCAAAAGGTATGCATCCTGTTCATCTGCTTGTTCATTGCTCGGACCTTTAAATCGCAGGTAATTGTTTAAGGAATATTCAACATCCTCAGCTCGAACGGCTTGTTTCGAATCCCGAAGGAATACCTTAGCGTTGAAAAATCGTTGTAGATACGGATAAAAGAAAGAGGTACAAAAAACAGGCAGCTCAGCCTCAAAACAGGCATTGAAAAGTTGTGTAATGTGGCTTGGGTTAAATAAAGCTACGTGGAGGTTATGAAGCACCAAAACCGGCTGCCTTTTCACCAATTTGCGGTTGTCTTTGTTCTTTAAAAACTTAAATGGGTCTTTTCTAACCGCTTCATTTTGGGTGAGGTCGAATAGTTCGCTGGCCAACCGTCTTTCAAAAAAGTTCATAGCATAGCTCACCCCTTCATCGCTCAACGCATAATGAATGGGCAGAAACTGAGCTTCATCCAAGGCTTGCACCATCGTTTTATAAGCCTGCTCACCCCGAGGTGAATTGGGGGAATAAAAACAAACCATCGCACCTTTCTTTTGAGAGAGTAGCGCATGCATAGGCTCCTGAATCTCTTCAACTGGCACTATGGTTTCATGCGCAAATGTACGCTCGTTGTCCCAAAATTTCGTGTGGTATTCGTAGCTTACGCGTTCTGTTTTCTTACCAAAGGGGAAAATGTTGGACAATAATCCCCACCACATGGGATGCGTGATATTCCATGTTCCTGTAAATCCTTTGTCTTGAATGAAATGATTGCTTGCAAACATGTGTTCGTAAAGCCCAGCATTGGACATTTGCGCTAAAATCGCCTCCATTTTTTTTGCTTCTTTCCTATTATCTTCAGGTGGCAAAATAAAAAAACCATGCATCACAGCGTTTCGCAAACTAGCTAAATGATGAATTTTTTTATTTAACACTTCTTTACCATTTTTCACTTCCCAGAAAAAGGGCTTCAACAACTGAGCTGTAGTTCCCTCCGCATCCTTGATCATATTCGCTGCCCAGCGATACAATGGTCCTGCGTTATAGGCATGTCCATTCGACAAAAACAAAGAAATTAAAAAGTCATTAAACACATCTTTTTGTTTTGCTTGTTGCAAGTAAACGGCAATGCCCATTGCAGCTAACTGCGACAGGATTTCCTCGCCTAATTCAACGAGTTCATCCGCTGCGTAGGCATCGTCTTCGGATTGGACGGCCTGTATTTTTTTGGTGAGGCGTGGTGGGAGGTTGGGAATTTCTATGAATTTCATAATAGCCAAATTCGATCATCATTTAATAAAGCCCATTTGTATGAAATCGCTGTACCAGGATAGCTAGAGGGTCCAAAATTGTTTTGACGAGATGGAATTGAATTACAAATACTAATTCGTCTTTGCCTAAAAAGTACTCGCTGGGTGGGTTCCATTGATAACCAAACGATCATATTCTTTTCAATTGTATATGAAATTTGCTTTTGAAATTTCAACCTAAGAACTGCACCTTGATTTTTAACAACACGCTGCCAAACACAGTCGCAACAATTGCATTTTGTTTTATGATCCATAACTTAATCTATTTTTAACCATTTAAATGAAAATTCAAAATACTTATCTGCGTACTCTCTCCAATCATCACCTGTAAATCCAAATTGTTTTAATTGCCTTTGAGGTGAACCAGGGGAAGGAATTGAAATTAATCGAATTGTTTTACCCTTATAAACATATTGTCTGCAAATCAACTTTTTTATTTGAATCTCACTTCCTTTCAGTTTTGACATTACCTCAGTTTGCCATTTATATGATTCATCTTCCTGAAAAACAAATTCGTTGGACTTTTTTGCAATCTGATCATGAAACATATCCATTACTCCTTTTGATGTACAAAAAATTTTGGTGATACCATTATTTAAAAATCCCTTAATCATTTTAACATTATATACCCTTTTTGTCAAATCTGAATCCGCAGCACTTCTTCCATTGCGTTCACATTCCATAATTATATCTGAAATTGCAATTTGATTTTTCACAAGGCTTGACAATGCCTCTTTTGATGTAATTGGAATCTCTAAACCATTGTCTATGTACAAATGATAAAGTCCCCAAAAACTACTTTTACAACTTCCATAAAAGAATTGAATGGATCCGTCACTTTTACGAATTCTATTTTTTTCTTCACTATCGGGAAGCGTTATGGAATATACTGGAAATGAACCGAGTATTAACTTAGTAGCATTTGGCACTTTTCCTAGTTCTAAAAATGGGTGGGTTTCTTTATTCATATTAAGTTTACACTCAAATTGTTTAACTTGTTTATCTCTGAAAGATATTCCTTTTTATCTGTTACCAATTTACTTAGTTTTTTTGGTATTTTTCCCTGCATTAGAAGTATTTTTATCCGTTCTGAATTAAAGTGCTTCAATAAATTATAATCAGACCTACAAAGATGATATACTAAATACCAATTAATTTCGGAATTATAAAAATTTGAAATGTTATTGTAAAATATAATTCCCCCCATTTTTAAGACAGCTAGTTAAAGTGTAATTTTAACAGTTGTATATGAAAAAAGAAAGAAGAAAATTTAGTGCGCAATTCAAAACTAAAGTTGCATTAGAAGCCATTAAGGAGAAGGAAACTATTCAG
>JAPLEV010000021.1 GCA_026391005.1 Flavobacteriia bacterium
AATGATGCAACAATTGGCGATCGATTTCAAGGTGAAAATTGGATTATCCGACCATACTTTAGGCTCCACCGTCCCGGTAATCGCAACAGCATTAGGCGCGGAAGTCATTGAAAAACATTTTATATTAGATCGATCCATAGGCGGCCCAGACGCCTCCTTTTCCATGAATGAAATAGAATTCACCGAGATGGTGAAAGCAATCCGAGAAGCAGAAGTCGCTGTTGGAACAACTAGCTATGAATTAAGTCCCAAACAAGTGGCAGGAAAAGATTTTTCCCGTTCACTTTATGTTGCTGAGTCAATTAATAAAGGAGACAGCATTACAGAGGAAAGCATTAGAAGTGTTCGTCCAGGTTTTAGTTTACATCCCAAGCACCTACCAGAAATTTTAGGTAAAACAGCCACACGTGATCTAAAAAAAGGCGAGCGAATTAGCTTGAGCGATTTCGAGTGAGGGTTATCGGCCTCCTTAAACAATACAACTTATTTCGTTAACTTGTTAGATATCTTTTTATTACATTTACAGAACCCCAATTTATGAGGTCAAGTGAACATACCTTGGTTAGATTTAAGAGAAATTATGAGGGTAATAAAAAAGAAATAGGAAATAGGAAATAGGAAATATAAAATTTATATTATGGATTTTAATATACTAAAATATATACTCGTCTATTTATTGACAATTTGTTCGCTACCGATTTATGGGCAATCTAAAAAGTCGATTAAACAATTAAATAGCGCAAAAAAAGAAATCACGATTAATAATTATGAAGGAGCAATTAACCTACTCGACAAAATTCTGGAAAAAGAGGAAAGCAACTTTGATGCACTTTTTTTACGAGGAATATGCAAGGATAGTTTAAAGTTATATCCCGAAGCATTAATAGACTACAACCAAGTAATTGCTTTTTCATCTAACGCAGAGGTGTATAAAAATCGAGCTGTATTAAGAATGAAACTTGGAAAATATACAGAAGCCATTTTTGATTTTGATAGATATCTCGAGTTATATAGTGATGATGTAAATGCCTATTATTACCGTGCCCAATCGAAAGATGAATTAAGTAATTATGAAGAAGCTATAGCAGATCAAATTAAGGCGCATGAGTTGGATCCTAATTATAGGTTTTTAATGAGTAATAGGCAAGATATGCCACTTGATGGTCAAGGAGTGGTTGTGGGTATTATTGACGGAGGATTTGATTATACCCATCCTACTTTTTACGATACAACTTATTCAAAATTAAGAATTGCGAGAGCTTGGATACAAGATTTACCAGGTACCCCTCCATTAGGTTTTAATTATGGAACTGAGTTAAATGATACAGAATCACTTTTAAATAAAAAATACGATCTTGACAATTCAGGCTCCCATGGAACAGCTGTTTCCAGTTTAGCAGCCGGTTCAGGGCTTGGGGGAGAAAATATGAAATTTCAAAGAGGTATTGCTTATGAATCTGAATTTGTTCTTGTTAGTTCCCCAGAAACTTATCAAGATTGGAGAGAGATGAATATGACTACAATCATTGATGGTATTAATTACATATTTTCCTATGCGCAGTCTGTAAATAAGCCTGCAGTAATAAATATAAGTATGGGCTCTCTTTTAGGCGCAAGAGATGGAGGGTCATTATTTGCAAAAGCATGTGATAAATTAGTAGGACCTGGAAAAATTCTTGTTTTTTGTGCGATGAATGAGGGCAATACTAAAAAACATATTGGAAAATCATTTACCTCGTCCGACACCGTATTGCATACTTTGGTTCCTATTGAAGTATACAATAATGGTGACCGCAGAAATTATATTGATGCTTGGGGTGATAGTCTCCAAACCTTTTGTCTTCAGTTTGGTATGTATGCTAACGGAATAGCAAAAAATAAATCTGCAGTATTTTGCATAGATAATTCTACTCAAAAGTTTTTTGTGATTGGTTCGGATAATGACACTTGTTACATTACGCTATCGACTAAGGAGCTTGAGTATAATATGAAGCCTCATGCAACGATTGATATCTTGAGTAAATCAAATGATACTTTGACGATAAGTGTTTTTGCTAAAAATACTAATGTTCATATGTGGCAGGAATATTTTGATGAATCATGGGCAGATAGTTTTGGGAGTTTTTTAGGAAATGATTCTTGGGCTACGGAAGGAGATGATAATTATACAATCGGTGAAATGGGGAGCACTAAATCAGCAATAACAGTTGGTGCTTCAGTAAGTGGAGTGTTTTGGAAAGATATAGAAAATAACTATCAAACAAATTATGAAAAGCATGGAATGATTGCCACATATTCAAGTAAAGGTCCAACTATAGATAAACGAATGAAACCTGAGATTACAGCACCTGTTGGAATGATATACTGCGCGAGTAATTCCTTTGATACAATGCTCGATCCTCGAGATTTGGTGTCACAATACACCTCTCCCAAAAATGGCCGTGTTTATTCTTATTCGGCTGTCGAAGGAACATCTTTCGCTGCTCCAATGGTAGTGGGAATTATTGCTTTGATGCTTCAGGTTTGTCCAAATTTGGAGCCAGGACAAATTAAAACAATCATACAAAAAACAGCCATTACAGATTGTTACACTAACCTAATACCTGATTCAACAGAATGGGGGGCTGGAAAAATCAATGCTTATGCTGCGCTTAAAGAAACTATAAGATTAGCAGGAGGAATTACTTTAACTAATAATGAAGATGCAATTAGTGTTTTCCCAAACGCCAGCAAAGGAAATTTCACATTGAGTTATGACTCCCAGAGTTCTGGATATTTTTGTGTAGAAGTCTCAGACACATTAGGACATATAGTTCAATCAAAAATATGGCAACTTACAAAAGGGAGTAATCAATTAGAAATCAATATTATAAAAAATAATAGAAGCCCGTATATGATCTCCATAATTGGGCAAGGTGGGCAAATTAAAAGGAAAGTAATTCTCGATTAATAGACAGAGTTAAAGATTCAGGCCGATGGCTTAGCGGCAAACCGTCAGGCTGTGAAAAAACCTAACTCCAACCTTTTTCTTCAAAAAAACACTCCTACAATTTTCCTAGATTTCACTAGCGCTTGTTTACCCTAGTCTGTTTTTCAAACTACTATCTTTCGCTGAAAAAATAAAAGTGCGC
>JAPLEV010000033.1 GCA_026391005.1 Flavobacteriia bacterium
ATTGAATTTTATAACACAGAAAGAAGGCATACGAGCATAAATAATAATACCCCTGAAAAATATTTTAATCCAATTAATACGAATACCAAAAATAAACCTATATTTGAATTATCCCTGTCCTAAATAAGGGGGGAATTATACATTGACTTCTATAAATTTTAAATTAATTAACTCAACATCCCTTTTCCGTAAAACGATAGTTAAATACTGAACAGTATGCAATAGATTAAAAGTCCATTGGAATTGGGAACTAATATCAATTTGTCTATTATGATAATTATCATTCAGGGCTAAATTGATTAATCTATTGTACTTTTCTATTGTGTTTTTATGAAAACAACTTAAAGACAAATGCCCAGCTAAAAACTCCAAGCCATACCACTCAAATTCATCTGCTTTTTGTTCTTCGATGGCTTGTTCTAATCGCGAAATAAGTTTTTCATGCAGCCCATGAATTTCACCCTCACTCATCTTCTGCAATAAATACACTTTTAATCGCTCATGGTACAACTGGTATTTACCACTTTCTGGACTATTGAACCAAGCGCTATAATTAGAAATAAAACCTTGTATTTCATCTTCTGTTTCGCCCAAAACTTCAGCCACAAATACTGCACTTACCTCTTTCTTTAATAAAGCCCAAATGGCAAATCGTTCCAAAAGTTTTTGGCGTTCAACGACTGAGGTGCGCTCGTCGAAGGCTTCTTCGTACAAGCCGATTAGTCCTTCCGGTAATTCTGCTGCATTCTCCGGATGGATGCTTCCTTTAACAAGGCCATCGTAGATGTAACGGAGGTATGTGGGTTCTAGGTGGGGCATAATTAGTTTGTTTCTTGGGTAAAATTCATCCAAGTAAGGTCAAAAAGTTCATGGGCCAATTCTAAATAGTTTTCTTCCAGTTCTGGAAAACAGGTCTTATACACAGCATGTTGTTCTATCATTTCACGGAACTTTTTTTTGTCCTTCATCGTGTTGTAAAGAATGGGAGAAAAATTTATCTGATCGACCGGTTTGCCTAGTTCATTCCGTATCAATCGTTCCGCAACGGTTTCAGTAACCTGTACTATTACTTCAATGGGTTTATAATTTGAATTGCTGATTGAAGAATAAACACCATTGACAGTCAATGTAATATTTGCCTTTCCAATTCCAATGGCGGTAACTAATCCTTTATTATCCACTATCGCTACATGTTCATTATCAGAATGCCAAATGCCATTTTCTGTATAGTTTTCAGAGTTAAATTGGGCCACCTCTTTTCGAACCAAGGTGGATTTCCCGATTATACTCTTAACATGAGGAAACTCAAAGAACATACCTTCATCATCATCCCAATAAGAGTAAATGCCGAGCTTGTGGTTGTAGGCAATATTTTCCAAAATAGGAACTATTGATAGATCTTTAAGCTTTGTTTTGAATTGAAGAAAATATGAAAGTGATTTTCCATCAGTTTCATTAATTACGATGTTCGATGGTATATGCTTGAGAAGAAGATTAATTGAATCCCTTACTATAGGCGATTGCGGTAATAACCCTAAAAGTAAAACCTTATCCAAGTCATTTTCCCTGGATTGTGCAATTGGCAGTAAAAAATCATCGATCAAATTCGGATAAAATTTAATTAAAACTTCTGCATTTTCGTATATTTTCAATAAATCTTCAAATTTGCTTTTGATTGGTTCTACTGAAGCAAATAGATGTTTCAAGGTTGAACTTGTATATTCTTCAAAAGACTTGTCAGTGGGTAGCATTGTCACTAGGTAAATTTGTTCGACAGGGTTTCTGTTAATTTCTTTGTTCGTTATTAGTTCATGCATTAATGATCTTAAATAACCCTGATTTACACCTTTAAAATTTGATATTTCATCTAAGGTTAAATTGTATGGTAATTTTTGTAAATCAAAGAATAACATTAATGTACTTATAACAAGCGAAGGTTCGGTATTAATTTCATGGGCAATACTTAATATGGTCTCAAGTTTCGATTTCCTGATTTTTGAGTCAATTTTTAGGTTGAAACTACCATAGTCTCTATCACGCTGTTCCTCCATAAAAGCCAGCATTTCGTTGGAAATCGAATCAAATTCTTCCCAATTTCTATTTATTTTGAGAATGGTAAATGCAATTTCAAATGATAGTGAAGGAATGTAGTAATTCATTAAATAAGGCAATAAATCGACCGCCATTTGGATTTGCTCTTCTCTTAAAAGCGCTTCACCAATATTTAGAATATATCTTTCTTGGTTTAAGTATGATAATTCAATCTTTTTCAATGCTTTTTCTAATAAATAGACTTTATCAATCGTTTTGTCAGCAAATAATAAATGTGATTTAGTTATTAGCCCTAGTTCTAGTTTGGCTCCATTAATTTTATTATCCAAACCAAATTTATTTTCGTCTAAACAAAAAATCGCATTAATATTTCTGATTAATGCTACATCTCTTTTAATGATCAAGACTTCATTTAGTAATTCAAAACGGTAATTAAAATGCATTTTGGGAATTAATTGAATAACTAATTCAAACATATCCAATTTTATTGCTAATTCACACATGAATAATTCCCAAGAAGTAAAATAATCGTTTGGGTCTGTGAAATTATCTCCTTCTTTCAAAAACTCTATTCTAGCTTCTTCTAGATTTTGATTTAAAATTTTTCGCTTCAGTTTCCTATTGTCATTAGAGCCAAAATATTTTAATTTAAAGTTCTTTAATTGAATAATTTGATCGAATGTAATTTCATCAAGAAAATTAGGTAATTCAAATAGCCTTAATAAGTGAAGTTTATCTGAATATGGAATATCCTTCTGGTTGTTGTCATCGATAGTAGAAAACAGCGCTCTATTAATCATGGTAATTGCATCTATGCGATTATTTGAAAATAACAGAAAGTAATTTGAGAAAAGATCATCCATAATTACATAATCGAACTTATTATTCTTTATATAATTAGAATAAGAGCTAAAATGAGACTCAATTTGTGATCTCTCCATATGTTCCAGCTGAGTTAAGAGAAAGAAAGTTGCATTCGGGCTATAAAGACCATCATTTAAAATTAAATGTGCTGTCTTTGTCAAGTTCTCTTTTTCTAAAAAGTCGAAATGTTCAACGGCTGTGTTACATGCATTAAATAATTGGTTATTCTCAAAGTGCTGATATAATTTTCTTGTCTTTTCAACTCCTAAATCCTTAGGTAATAATAATAGGTGTTTTTCTACCTCCCATTCTTGCATTTGATCGATTAAACTAAGGAACTCTTCCAGAAATTCTATTTCGTATGGAATAAATTTTATTGATTCAAAGTGTTTAATTTTTAAATCCCAATATATTCTTATATGATCATTTAAAACCGGATTATTCTCGGTATAAATATCATATTTATGAATATCTTTTTTCGCTGAAATAAAGCAAGTCTCAATGTAAACAATAAGTGATTGAATAAAATTGAAATATTCAATTGGTTGTAAATTAAGTCGCAATAGCACAATACTTTCATCTAGATTACTGATTGCACCGAATGTGTATTTGTAAATTTTAGGCCTTTCATATAAATACACCGGATTAATTCCCAATGAATTTAATTTTGCTCCAAGCAAGAACATTAAAGGATAAGGAAAAAAAGAAATGTCCTTATCCTCACTTTCACTTAAGAGTTGAATGGAGCAATTTTCTAATTTGGAATTTAGTAATTTCAATTTATCCAAGTCAAGAAATTTAACTTCCATAAGATTGAAAATGGCATTAAAATAGGCAGTGAATTGTCGTTGCTTTTCGAATAGCGATTCTGACCCTAAATTTTCGATGCTTTCGACCACGATGTCAATTGGGAAATAATCAATTTCACGGATAATTTGCTCTACTTTATCTTCTTCCTCAACGTAAAACTTACAAAGTTGATAATAGTAGGCATATTTGAGTTTATCATCACTAATTTCTAAAGAAGCTAATGTTTCATGATAAAAACTAGTCGTCCATTTATAACGCCCTGAAAAGGAGATTTGTCGATCAAAGAAACTATTTGTAGTAAGTTTCTTTACCCTTTCAATTATACTTTGACCCCCTATTATCTGAAATTGTTCTGAATAATGCCCTCCCAAAAACTCCAAACCATACCACTCAAATTCATCTGCTTTTTGTTCTTCAATTGCTCTTTCTAAACGAGAAATAAGTTTTTCATGCAGCCCATGAATTTCCCCCTCACTCATCTTTTGCAACAAATACACCTTCAAGCGCTCATGGTACAATTGGTATTTACCGCTTTCGGGGCTATTAAACCAGGCGCTGTAGGTGGAAATAAATTCTTGAATATCGTCTTCGGTTTCTCCCAATACTTCAGCAACAAATGCTGCGCTTACTTCTTTCTTTAAAAGTGCCCAAATTGCAAATCGTTGTAATAGTTTTTGGCGTTCCACTACCGAAGTACGCTCATCGAAGGCTTCTTCATAAAGACCAATCAAGCCATCGGGCAATTCAGCAGCATTCTCCGGATGGATGCTTCCTTTCAGAAGGCCATCGTAGATGTAACGGAGGTAGGTGGGTTCGAGGTGGGACATGAATAAATATATAAATTATTTCTCGGTAATGATGCGATTTCATATTAAAATAATAACCTTTGGTAAATGAATCAAGCGCTCAAACAATTCAAAGCAGAAAGACCGGAAGAATATCAGGAATACCATCAGTACGTAATGGACATTCTGCGCATACGTATTTGGATGATTAGCCTGGTCCTTGGGTCGATTTGTCTAGTTATCGCTTCCTACGTTTGGATAGGTATTGCTTGGTGCATAGTCCTCTTTCTTATGACAGGTGTAGGATTAGTAATCGTCTTTAAAAAGCTCAAACACAAACTTCATATTACCAAACTTACCATGACTTTAATTGAAATGACCTTTAAAGATCATAGCACGATTCCATCTTCATTACAAGATGAATTAAAAGATCTATTCAAATCCAAAGAATAACCAAGCAACAAGGATAAGTTTGCATAGTTACTTAACCGCCTAAAACATATTGCCTAAATGGAATTATCAGTTCCGTCAGAACTGTAACACAAAAGAAATAAATACAGATTAAATAAGAATATGAATTATAATTTAGTTTCGATAAAATCCCATACTAAATTTGAATAAACTTCGCTAAGATCTCCAGATTCATCATCACTTAAATCTATAATCTCTTCATCAAGCATAGCATCGTAAATGTCTTCATGAACCTCTCCTACATCTGTAAATTCAATCCCTAAAAGTTTTGACTCAATAAATTTTTCTTGATTATCCGTTAATTTCATAAATTTATTTATTTTTAATCTGTTTATTTTTTTGTATTTCTTAAGACGTTTAACGTAAAGTTATTAAATTAAAACATTATCACAATAAAATTTAAAAAGTTTAGTCCAATCTGACTCGTATTTAATGTCCAATAATGGCCGTTGCTTTGAGAAATTTGCTGAGACCAAATAGACTTATCTTCAACAAAATCCAAGATAAGTATTGCTTGGTGCATAGCCCTCTTTCTTACGACTGGTGTAGGATTAGTAATCGTATTTAAAAAGCTCAAACACAAACTTCATGTTACCAAACTTACCATGGCTTTAATTGAAATGACCTTTAAAGATCATAGCACGATTCCATCTTCATTACAAGATGAATTAAAAGATCTATTCAAATCCAAAGAATAACCAAGCAACTTTTAGTCATAATGCTAATATATACTATTAATTTAGGATGTTACATGTGCCAAAAAGTTATCTAAAACGGTCCCCTACGACTTACCGAAGCCAATACTTTTTATTCCACTTTGCAAGATAATTTCTTGATTACAAAATTTCAAAAGCTGCTCGATATTTGGAATTTCGTCGTTTAACAGCGATTGTATTTCAGCCTTGCGAATAATATTGTCGATTTGACCACCTGAGAGCGAATGCGTCTCGGCAAGTACTTTTGTGTCCTTATCGGTCAACGAAGGCATTTTGAGTTTCCAAATAGCAGCTCTTGATGCAAGGCCTGGATTATTAAATTTAATCTTAAATAAAAACCTTCGGTCAAATGCTTTGTCTAGGTTCTCAGCAAGGTTTGTGGTAGCAATAAATATGCCTTTGAAATTTTCTAATTCTTCCAACAAAATATTCTGAATGGCATTCTCCGTTTGAGAAACACTGCTTTGGCTGTTCATTTTTCGAGATGAAAGGATCGCATCGGCCTCATTAAAAAGCAAAATTGGAGCGAGATCTAGCGACTTGTGGAGTTCTATATAATCCCTGAATATTTTCTTGACTAATTTTTCGCTTTCACCGAACCACATTGATTTCGACTGACTTATTTCCACCTTCATAATCTCTCTTCCAGTTGCTTTTGCTAATTGGAAGACGCTCTCCGTTTTACCAGTGCCAGGAGCACCAAATAACAGGATGTTAAAATTTTCAGGAAGTGCTTTACTTTTTAAACGCGTCATCAACGATTCGTAGTAGTTCGTATCGAGCATTCTGCCTAAATCTTTGATTTGTTGGTCCTCTTCCGATTCGTACACAAGTGTCTTTTCGGCAATATCCTCCGGCTTAATGGTTCCTTTATTTGATTTTCTACGATTGACTATGATGCCATGGTCGTTAAGTAAGTGAATGGAATGGTCTGTTAATGAAAAATCGATGTCATTAAAAAACCGACCGCCAGAATATTCAATTAAATCTTGATTTATTAATTTATTTGACCCATTATAGATTCCTTGCATATATTGTACACGTGCTCCCGATCTTTTAAAGAAAGCGCTGATTGGCTCATCCATGTCGATATTTATTGCGCCATTGATCGTCTTCCAAACAATGTAAAGAAAAATAGTTTGATCGATGAGTTCAAGATCCATTTTTTTTAGTGCTGCAATGAAAGGAAACACGCTGTTTTCATCAATTAGCCGAGCCATTTCATCAAGAAATTCCTCGGAATCAATGTGCTCAGAAATGCAATCTTGACAAACCTCATTCATTAACTCAAGGGCCTCTACTAAATCAATTGCCTTTATTTTGATATCATGGGGAAACGATTCCTCGGCAATTATTGCATTTAAAATTTTAGGATTAACGGTGTAGTTGTGCTTTCTTAGAAAGTCGTCGTTTCGTCTTCTATTTTTGCGTTTGACGAAGATACTACGTTCGTTCAAGGTTGTTAATGATTTGGAATAATTAATAAGTTCAAAAGGAGTCACTTCAAAATAACGAAGTAGGTCGTTTGAATCCACGTTTTCGCCAAATAAGTTCATGGAGCATACAACGCTAAAAACAAGCGCCTCTTTTTCTTCACATTGAACAAAATCACACACGACTTTTAGTTCATCTTTGAGCTCAACAAACAGCGTTTCTGGAATCCCAGAATGCTTGGTGGTTTTATAAATAGTATTAAGGGCCTCAGCTAATTTTAGTTGTTTCGGAGAAGTTTTAGACGCAGGTTTACGCATGTATGCAATGAGGTTTAGACTAGTGTATACGTTATTTTCTTAATGGCATAACAAAGAAGTTTTTTTAAAAAAAAAAACTTTTTAGTGGTCATCAAAATCAGTGGAGAAAAACTGATCAAAAAAATCAAGATGCCTATCCACGTTTAAGACCTTTCTTAATTTCTCAACTGCTCTTTCAATATAAACAGCGCTATTATTGAGACCAAGCTCAACATCAATAGCACGAATGGAATAATTACGAAAAAAGCGTAAAACGATGAGCGTTTGATCTCGCTCATTTAAAAATTTCATTAATTTATTAATGTCGATTTCCTTTTTTGACAAAGAGGGATCCAATGCGTTAAAATGTGATTGCTTGGCGGCAAATAACTTTCTGTCTACTTCAGAAAAGTCGTCCAAAAGGACTAAAATATTTTTTTTAACTTGTTTCTGCGATTTTAAACTTCTTAGTTTATCGGTGCAAAAATTATTGGTTACCGTCATTAACCAAGCCTCAGCCTCCCATTTACTTAAATTTTCATCATTTTCGTTCCGTATTTTTCCGAGAATGTGGATGCAAACATCCTGATAAACATCATCAAGATTTACTTTGCTAAAAAAAGTAGCTGCTATTTTTTTTCTAAGTTTCGTCTCATTACGACGAATGATTTCATTAAATAAAAAGTCTCTGTTCAAGAATAAATTAATTTAGGTTTACTTAAAATTTTACTTTGTTCACTTGCTAAACTTTGCTGGAAAAATCCATTTATCTTATCTAGCTCGTGACCCATCAACCATGTCTTATTGAATTGCTTGCCATACCTTACCGCGGCATCATTCATTTCCTTTTCGATATCTTTGAAAGCTACCGAAGGGTTTAAAAATAATATGCTTTCATCAGCCTTAAATGATTTTCTTTTGTAACAATTTATCAAGGGCATGCCAGCAGATCTTTTCTTAGCTTGCCTTTTAATACTTTCCAAAAAACTAACAAATAACAATTCTAAGGTGCTCCCCACAATTAAGTGGTACTTAGTCTTCCTCTTTTCTAAAAATAAAGTATGTTGAAATTGTAGTTCATCGACGTTGTAATTTAAATTAGGATGCTCTTTATTTTTTATATAAACGATGCTTTTGCAAGCTTTACTATTTTCTTGTTTTTCAAACAACACTATTTCATGCTCAAATCGAATTCGAATTTTCGGATCCAGCTTTTCATACGTGTCAAAAGCAATATCTCCTACCCAAAGGATCACTTGCTTTGTTTTTTGTTTCGTTTGCACAGCTTCTATATTTTATCATACAAAACCTTATTACGAAAAAAAAGACGTTACATAACACATACTAACTAAATAGTTACAAAAATTTATTTAAAAATGTAAAAAATCAGATTGTGTTGAAAAAAAAGAATAAAACCTTCGTGTAATCTTATGAACGAAACTTATAAAGTAAGGTTGTGTTGCTTAGCCCATTCTTCAATTAGGTCATCTTCTAATTGATTACAGGAACGATTTAATACACCCAATTTTTGTCTTATTCTATTCTTGTTTACCTCAATAGTTATCATTGTGACTTCACTAGATTTTTTAGTTTCGGTGTTTTTCACTAGCTTTTTTAATGAGAAAATATAAGTCCCACTGTTCAAACAATCATATGTGTAGGAGAAAACACAATGCTTCATCTGTTCCCCCTCAATGGCAAGTTCGTAGTTTGTTATTAATTGTTTGATTACGTAACGAGAATCATTCCTCTCGAGGTAGTAAGGTTTAATGTTAAAAATAGGCAAGTTTTTTAATCGCAATCTTTTTTTCACTTTTGAAAAATGAAGAACAAGATGCCATTGATTTGATTCATCAACTAAGTTGGACAGTTTTTTTGTTGTGAAATCGATTTTTCTTTCTAATTGAAACTCTTGGAAGTGGATATAATCATATAGCTCATTAAGTTCGATTGTATCAGCCCTCAAGCCTTTTCGGTATAACAAACCCATTGTTTTAATCCAAAAATCAGTTTCCGAAAAGTCCCTAATTTTACTGGTAATTACTGTGGCAAAAGCCATGTCTTGAACTTCTGAAAATAAGGCGGTTCGAACCAGCGCATCAGTGACAGAGTTACTATTGATGTATTGCGACGTGTTAAATTCATGCGCTACTTTTTTTGATAATTTAAAGGGAAGATTAGCGGAATAAATTAAATTTTTGCCTGATAAAACATCATTAAACCATGCTTTTTCAATCATTGTCATTTTTAGTTCAACATGAGCTTTTGCGAAATAAGCTGAAATACCATATGCTTCAAACATTTTTCCCACTAAAAAAGAAGAAAACTCCCCTAACCTACCTTCAAACCAAGGCGAGAAATTTAAAATCTCAAGGTATTCTTCATTGACTTGTTTGAAGTCTATTAATTCAAAAATTTTAGGGTTAATCTGATAAACTTCGAAAAGGAGTTCGTTTGATCGTAAACTTTCCCGCTGGATAGTACTTATTGGAATACGTCGATATAAATAATCAAAAAATGAAAAATAATTACTGTGGTGAAGAAACGAAGTTGGAGTTGATTCTATATATTGAAATAAAATAACTTCGTACAATTTGGGAGGTGCATTCATTTCGGTTAAAAAACGAAATGTCTCCCATATGTGCGTCATTACTGGCGGTTTTAATGGAAGCAGAAAGTTAACTTTTCTTATTGAACCCATATCATTAGATGACCAACAAAAAAGTGAGGTTTCTATCGAATTATTTAATGTATAATTAAAAATAAGGTGAAAGGATTCATAGCCATGCTTAACAAATAATTGTAAGGCAATTACCACAAACATATCAAGTTTATGCCTGCTATTTTCAAATGTTCCGTTAACAGGAGAGATAAGATAACGTATTACTAATTCCCAAAAAGACTTCTCATTTGAAAATGCTTTATGTTTTAGCTTAGCAAGCAAATAAGTTAAGCATTTGAAAGTTCCTTTATTTCTTATAAAATTTTTGTAAAGATTTAAATGAGCTTCCTTAGACAATAATGGAACTTTCGTTGTTTCATAAAATATCTGAAGTTCCTCAAAGAATTCAATTTCATTTGAACGCGAAAGTCCAAGCATTGCAGCACGTATTCCGTTTCTGAAGTTGACTATGCCTTCTTCTTCTTTACTCGAATAAGTAAATGGGTTATTTGTTTTTAGAAGTATCTCTTTGTTTATGGTAAGAAAAATTTCTTTTGAAGTCATAGTTGGATTTGATAGTATAAACGTAAAATCAGCGTACTGATAACATTTCACTATAAGTAGTTAAATATACCAATATTTTGAATTCTCCTGTTTTAAATTATTTGCTTGGTGAGAATTCTTCTGGAATCATCCATTTTTCTCGCAGGCGGAAGGCAGGAATCGTTTGTCTTTTGGCTTTATTAGCTGCAACATTTGGTTTTACTCCTTTTTGCGATGCCCAACGTGCAAGTGGAATTATTTTTTTTTGCCGAAAGCAAGGCATCATATTTACCGTGAAAATAGATTCAAATACACATATTTTCACGCAAAATAGCGTAAATTAATTTAGAATATTGCGATGCTCGATTTTGGTTCTTTAGGCTCAATCTTTATTTCGAGGGTTCGAACTGAATTTTAGCTGCTACTTAATAAATCAATTGTAGTTGATCCCCTTCCATTCGAGCAGCGACTAGCTTCCCTCCTTTCGCTACGCTATAATCTAAACAGATAGCACTTTTGTTTTCTATAACTGGATTATCATGTAGCCAATAGTGTCCAAAAAAGACTGGCTTTTCACTAATAAAGATTTTTAAATCACTTCCTTCAGGCATTGGACTTTCAAATAAACTATCGGGACAACTCATAATGCCCTCACCCATCGTACTTTTGTTTGCAGACCACCATTTCAATCTACATTCCCTTCGCTCTGTGCCTTCTTTGTCTACCATAAATTGGCCATCTGGCAACTCTTGTTCAGGACCTTTTAACGTTTCCTCCACGGCCTTAAAAGCAATACTTTCTTTAACACTTACTGCTTGTAAAAAATCAGCATTTAAGCCAATGGTAGCGTGCTTGTAATTTTCTTTTAACCAATTGATATTATCGTCGTTCCAATACGCATGCACCACCTTAAATGCATCCAACTCAAGAAACATGGGTAAATGACGAAACCAATCTAAAAACATTTCCCATTCTGAAGAAAAGTCTTTAAACTGCTTGAGTGTATCGTAGTGTTGGTGAATTTCCTTATAATTATGTTTGCGGTAATAACCACCGCTATGCAAATTTGGTGTGTTAAAGCAAACGGCATTGTATTCGTGGTTCCCCATTACAGCTTGTGCATTACCAGAAAGTACCATATCACGCACCAAATGTAGTGTTTCCCGTATTTTTGGACCTCGATCGATAAAATCACCCACAAAAACTACCTTCCTCCCTCCAGGATGACTGTAAACCTCATTTACCTTAAGGTAACCGAGTTTCTGAAGTAAGGCCTCCAATTCATCTGAATACCCATGAACATCACCTATAACATCGTAAAATATCATTAAAAATAGAGTAGATTAATAAAAAACCTAAATTACCCATTCTATCTCAATATTTTCTATATTTGAGCAACAAAAAAGAACCCATGAAAAATAGAGATACGGAAAAATCGTACACCAAAGAGGAATTCGTTGATAAATTACGTCGTTTAGCAGACTGTATTGAGAAAAATGAAAACTTCAGAATATCAGTAGCTGGTGAGGCAATTTATGTGCCTGATGGTGCTCAATTTAGTATCGAACATGAACGTAGTGAAGGTGCAAACGAATTAGAATTCCAAGTGAAGTGGGGCAAATCATAATTTAAAGAACAAATCAATTTATGAAATATGAAACTAGTTCCGCAAAAGACGCCTTAATTTTTAATGGTAAGGGCAGGCATGTTGTAAATCCATGGCATATTACTATTCATACCGACGAAGAAACCATCACCATTCGAAAGCGAAATTGGCATTTAATTGGTTCTGACGAACAAACGCTAGCTTTTAAAAGAGTTCGTTCGATTAGTATCGACGAACATTTTATTGGTGCTGATATACACATTAAAGTGGTTGGTGGAACGGCGTCTGTTTTTTGTCTTTCTAAAGGAGACGCAAGGAAAATAAAAGAAATATTACTTGAATTCAACGCCAATGGCACAGGAACGACGATTAATGTGGTTTAATATTTCAAGATCCCAGAAATAAAGTAAGCTGTTTCATAATCAAATCAATAAGGTAAATATAAAGTCCGATCGATTAATCAAAACTTAAAAAAGTTAAATTTGACCTTATTTTTTCTATTTAATAATCTTCACAACTTCTTTACCTTTAGAAGTGGTAACTTGAAGGAAATAAATACCATTTTTCAACTCACTTGTTTCTAAGGTGAATTCTTTACCAAAGACGTCATTTGCGCACAATAACAAACCATTCGCTTGGTACAGCTCGATTTTTTGCATCTCCGTTTCACTAGATACGGTGAGTAGATCTAGCAAAAAACAACTAAAATTAGCCTAAATGAAGATTACAAAAAGGGCCATTTAACTTATATAAAGGATTCACCTTGTAACAATTTTTCATTAGGCGGTTTAATGGGTAAGATGAAAAATATACTAAACATTCTGGCGATCTCAATTTCTCTTAGTTTTTCTTACGATAAACTTCAAGACGGAACAGTTTCAACTAATGCAGATGTCGCATTTAATTCAGAAAAGAATTTAGTTATTCAATTTACCGAACAATATGCACCCGCCTACACAGAAATGCTGTTATCCAGTTATTCATCACCCAATGAATGGACTAGTTATGTAAACGGTGTTCTTACCCCTAAAAATTTTAATGCGAATGATAAAAATGATATCATCGCTGAATTCGAATCCATTATCCACGAATCAACACATCATAAAAACTCCAATAGAGGTATTTACATAGATTCTGATCATTACATCGAATATACGGACGCTGAAAAAAATGATGTTCAATATTTCTTTAACTCTGAGCTAATTGCTGTTGTTCTACCTGCAGATGTCAAAGAAAAAATGTTTCGTTTTACTACCTATGTAGGGAAAGGTTCAGGCGTATCTGCCAATGTTAAGGGGATTTCTGGCCTGATGAATGAATATTCAGCCTACCAAAACGGATGTAATGCAGCATTAATGGCTTATGACAATGCATTGAAAGAAAAAGACACCACCTTAGCCATAAAGTTTTTCAAATCAGCGTTAGCTACTTATTTTGCTTACTATGAATTTAATTCATTCATTGGAGCTTATTTAAAATATAGTAAAAGCAAAAAGCCTGTTATCTATCAGAACATCATGAAACAAAGTAACCTAAGGTTGGCCTACACCCTTAATACCATTCAATTTGAAAAAGTCATTCTAACTATCAATTCGCAATCAAGCCGTTTAAAATCCAATTATAAATTAATTAAAAGCTCCATGGAGTATTATAAAAAGAATTACGAAGATTACGCCAAATTGTGTATGGTGTCTTTTGAGCCAGAACTAACTAGTTTTAAATTGCAATTGTGACATAAAAAGTACAAGCTTTCCCATCCTTCTCCACCAAGAAAATAAGGTAGCGCCACGTCTACTTTAAATCTTAACTTTACTCAAAATTAATATTCAATGAGTGAAGATCTAAAAGAATGTCCTTTGTGCCAATGTCCTTATGGCTATGCAAGCAGCGACAGCAATTATACCTGTCCTGAATGCTCAAATGAATGGGAAGTTTCAGTGGAAAGTACTTCTAACTCAAGTAACGATGAATTGGTCGTTTTGGATGTTAACGGTGTTGTCCTTCAAAGTGGCGATTCGGTAGTCGTTATTAAAGATTTGCCCGTAAAAGGAGCTCCAAAATCCATAAAGTCTGGCACCAAAGTGAAGAACATTCGACTTACATTCGGTGACCATAACATTGACTGCAAAATCGAAGGCTTTGGAGCAATGGCTTTGAAATCTGAATTTGTAAAAAAGGCGTAAAAATAACCTTGTTCCTATTTGATCTATTTATGGCATCTCATAAAAAATAAATAGACACGATAGATTGAATATCAATAAATTGGTTAAATTTGATTAACTATACTATAAGCTTATTATGAAAAATAAACATCTTGCTATTGCACTTCTTTTAATCCTAGTAACTATAAACCTCACATCTTGTGCTCCTTCGGGATATGAATCGGGTGAAGCTGGGTTTTTATCAGGACTATGGCATGGATTTATTATCGTTTTTTCTATACTTGGGAAACTTTTTGGATTTGATATTGGCATATATGCTTTGAATAATACCGGGTTTTTCTATTGGTTAGGATTTATTATTGGCATTGGTGGCTTTGGCGGAGGAGGCAGAGGTCTTTTCAGATGACGATTAGCAAAACAAAAAATACTGTTTTATTACTTGAGTGATTTAGAATCAATCGTGTAAAATGGTAATCATCAACTGTCAAAAAAAAAGATATTTTTATAAAAAACGTTGTTATGTTAAAATCTTCAAGTCATTATTATTTAATTTTAACCCTCTTCATTTTGTCTTCATGTGAAGCAGATGAAAGAATACTAGCTCGTGTTTTTGTTCCAATAATTGTTATCGGTTTGTTGGGTTTAATTTCAATCCCATTTAACAAAAAGTCAAAAGATAAACGTTCAAATCAATTAAATGAAGAAATAAAAAACATTGAATCTCAGAACTCTTCAGTTAATCTTGCCTCCCAAAGTAAAAATTCTACGCTGCCTTCTGAATTTATTTTTACCGCGGCTAGTAAAAAGGGTGTTTTTATGTCAGGTTGTATCTTTTTGTTCCTTGGCTTGGCACTTTCAGTCTACACTATTTTCTTGTTAAATACATTCTTGATTTTTGTATTTTTTCTAATTGGTTTTATTACTTGGTTGCTTTGCAGATCTCATATAGAAAAAGAATTGAAGGCAACTATTAAACTATTTGACAAAGAAATTGAACTAAAAATTCAAGAGAACAATGAGTCAATTACATTTTATCCTTCAGAGATAAGTTATTTGAGACTATATGAAGTTCATTCTATTAGTAAAGGAATGAAACATCTTCAGGGTAAAATGATTGAATTAAAGTTTAATGAAGGGTATCTTCAAACTAATCAATCTAAAAAACTTGAAAAATTTAAAACATTGTTTTGTGATTTGAGACCGTCAAAAATTCAAGCAACTAGACCAAGTTATGGTTTATTAAATTTGACCAAGGAAGAAATTAGGCTCCTATGGAATGAATACGGCTTTTTTTCAGGGGACGATCCACTTTTAGACAGTGATGGCAGACAATTTAGAAATGAGATTTTGACATTCTGTATAAAAAATTCTGTTCAAATAGTAAATGAACTTGATCATGATTACATTACTAATGCCTGATAAATCAAGGTGTTTTGAGATTAAGCATCTACTGCTATTTCTTGGCTTTTAACAATCAAAATATCCATTAATGTAGAGCTTGTTTTCTTTTATTATTAATGATTATCCATTAATTTAAAACAGTTTTTACTAGGCTTGGGTCCTAACTCAATATATAGCTCTCCCCCATTAGAAATATCGGTATAACTCAAAAATGGGGTTTTCAATGGCAGACCATTCCAACTAATTTTCTGAATGTATCTATTTTTGTCGCTTTGATTTTTTGTTTTAATACTAAAGCTGGCTCCATTTTCCAGGTGAACGACCGCATCAATCACTAATGGACTTGTCAATGCGTATTCGTTGGAACCAGGACATACTGGATAAAACCCCAAGGCGGTAAATACATACCAAGCACTCATTTGTCCACAATCATCGTTTCCACTCAAACCATCTACCTTGGCTTTGTATTGATTCGGTAATATCATACGTGTTTTCTCCTGAGTTTTCCATGGTTCGGAGGTATAATTATACAGAAATGAAACGTGATGTGAGGGCTCATTTCCATGTACATAATTTCCAATAATCCCTTCTTTCATTATATCTTCTGTTTTTTCATAATATTTCGCAGGAAGTTCCATTTCAAATAGCGAGTCTAAATGACCAATAAATTTTTCATCTCCCCCCATTAAAGCAATCATCTTTTTAGGCTGATGAGGCACGTATAAACTATAATTCCAAGCATTTCCTTCAATAAATCCTTGTCCATGCGTATCCAAAGGATCAAATGGACGCTTAAATTCACCTGAACTTAACTTTGGTCGCATGAATCCGGTTTTTTTATCGAATACATTATTAAAATTCAACGAACGACTTTCAAATTGTTTCGCCAATTTATCATTGTGTAGGTAAAAGGCCATTTTCGAAATGCAATAATCATCGTAAGCGTATTCAAGTGTTTTAGAAACTGAGCTACCGCTTATATCTTCTGGGACATAGCCTACTTTTTTATACGCCCCCAAGCCTTCAAAGAAATCACGATTAGCAGTTGTTTCGGCAGCTTGTAAGGCATGTGCATAATCAAATCCTTTGATCCCCTTTACCATCGCATCAGCAAGAACGGGAACGGAATGATAGCCAATCATACACCAATTTTCATTGGCATAATGTGACCAAACAGGTAACATATGATGGACGCTCTGATCAAAATGAGCGAGCATAGAATTAATCATGTCGCTGCTTCGTTGTTGCTGAATGATGTTTAACAAGGGATGCAATGCACGGTAAGTATCCCATAAGGAAAAGGTGGTATAATTTACAAATCCCTTTGCAGTGTGTATATTTTGATCCAATCCTTTGTATTTTTCATCGTGATCCATGTAGATAGTAGGACCTAAAAAACAATGATAAAGCGAGGTGTAAAAACTAATTTTATCGTCTTTTGTAAGTGTATTTACTTCAATAATTTCTAATTGCTTTTCCCATTTTTCTTGGCCTTCTAATTTTACTTTGTCAAAATTCCAATGTGGGATTTCTACTTGGATATTTTCGAGCGCACCAGCAGTACTAACCGGAGATATACCCACTTTAAATTGGACACTTTCCCCCGCTTTTAAGTCAAAATCAAAATGGGCCTTCACCCTACTGCCTGCTTGTTCTGGAAAATTGGTTGTTTGATCAAAATTTCGCCAAAATCCTTTGTAAACTAATTTGTCCATGTTTAATAAGGCGTAATTCCTTATTGATTTATCACAAACAATGGCAAAATAAACCGTCCGTGTCCTTCCCCAACCGCTTGTCTGCCGATATCCGGTAATTAATGTATCGTTTTCAACTCTTAAAAAAGTCCATACATTTTTATCCTCGTAATTATAGATACCATGAACCAAATCTAGTATTACGTGAGGATTCTCATCACTTTTAAACGTATACTTATGCATTCCAACGCGTTCGGTAGTGGTTAATTCTACCAGAATGTCCGTTTCTTCGAGTTGAACACGGTAATAATTAGGAACTGCAATTTCGTTTTCATGTTTATATACAGAACGATATCCTAATTCAGGATGAGCATTTGTACCTGGATTTAATTGAATTGCGCCATTGGCAGGCATCATTAATATGTCCCCTAAATCAGAATGACCCGTACCACTAAAATGCGTGTGGCTAAATCCAACAATAGTTGAATCAATGTATTGATAACCTGCACAATAACGATAAACATCTCCAGTATAAGTTCCATTAAAAAACAAAGGAATTGTATCTGTGTCGGGACTTAATTGTACTGCTCCAAATGGTACCGTTGCACCTGGAAAAGTATGCCCGGCATTCTTTGTTCCTATTAGTGGGTTAACGAATTGAACTAAGTTTTTCTGACCAAAAGCACAACCCGTAAAGAATAGAATGTAAAGGAAATAGGATTGTTTCATTTTAAACCCGATTAATTGAACCAGATAGTTTGTAAAAATTCTGCGGATGCAAAATCTTGATTATTAATCATGGTATTTCCGATAAATCCACCTAAAAAACCAAGTGTATCGCAATTATTGTTTAAAACCGGCAAGGCCATATCAGCACCACAGGGCCCATAATCAAAAACGTACACGAAATCGCTTTGAAAATAATACGATTTTATGGTCGCTCCAGTTGGACAAGCCCCCGTTGAAAAGGTAGCTATTTTGCTATCAATACAAGGTGGAATTTCATTATGTTCTTTATCGCACTGAAAAGCAAGAAGTAAAAGAGAACTTATTAAAATAAGAAAACGCCTATTTTTTTTCATATATCAAACTTAATTCACGCTAAATTTAGCAATAAACTATCAAATTTCGTACTTTTGCGC
Organism: Flavobacteriia bacterium; assembly: GCA_026391005.1. Classification (GTDB taxonomy): domain Bacteria; phylum Bacteroidota; class Bacteroidia; order Flavobacteriales_D; family Crocinitomicaceae; genus UBA952. The sequence goes on from JAPLEV010000033.1 coordinate 18,639, forward strand.
CGATTTAAATCAGTAAAGAAAGATGAATGTAGCATTAGGAAATCACATTTTGGTGGAATTTATGAATTGTGATCCACACATAATGAACGATGTATTAAGCATCGAACGAGATATGGTAGGAGCAGCACAAAAAGCAGGTGCAACCGTTATTAATTCAACATTTCACCATTTCTCACCATACGGAGTTTCTGGCGTTGTTGTGATTCAAGAAAGTCATTTAGCGATTCATACCTGGCCTGAATATGGCTATGCTGCCGTTGATTTATTTACCTGTGGCGAGATGAATGCCTGGATTTCCTTTGATCATTTAAAGGAATGTTTCAAAGCGAAATCGTATTCTGCTATTGAGTTGAAACGAGGATCTTTGAACTTATTAGAACGCAACGACTTTGATATTTCCACCATGCGTTCGAAAGCCTCCGAATGGCGTAATCCAGACTTTTATACACGCAACGTTTGGTTTACAGATAAAGATGAAAATCAAGCTTTGTCACTGCGTTTTACTGGAGAAGTGTTTTTTGATGTACAATCACCCTTTCAACGTGTTCGTATATTGGAATCCTACAAATACGGAAAAATGCTTGCCTTGGATGATATGGTAATGACTACCGAGCAAGATGAGTTTCATTACCACGAAATGATTTCGCATCCCGCCATGTTTACCCACCCAAATCCAAAAAATATATTGGTAATTGGTGGCGGCGATGGTGGTACGATTAGGGAAATCCTTCGACATGATTCTGTTGAACATGTAACGATGGTAGAAATAGATGGTGAAGTAATCAAGGCGTGTAAAGAACATCTACCGGCTATTTCTTGTGCATTCGATCACCCAAAATTAACTTTGTTAGTAGACGATGGAATTGCCTTTTTAAAGACTGCACAAGCGTCAAGTTACGATATCATTATTGTTGATGGTTCTGATCCCGTTGGACCAGCAGAAGGTCTTTTTTCCGTTGAATTCTACACGAATTGTTTCAATGCATTAACAGAGAAAGGTATTCTAGTGGCGCAAGGAGAATCACCCAAGTTCAATGAAAAAGCATTTGCAGAATTAAACCATACACTTCAAGGAATATTTGGAGTTGACAATGCCCCTGTTTCTTTGTTCTACGTTCCCACCTACCCTTCTGGCATGTGGAGTTTTCAATATGGTTTGAAAAATACAGATCATCCAAAGGAACTATCCAATGATGATTTGGTCACCAAGTTTGTAGAGGAAAATAACTTAAGATACTACAATGCAGACATCCACAAGGGAAGTTTTGCAACCCCAAACTTTGTTAAATCACTATTAAAACAACCTAAATAATATAGTATGAAAATCACTCAAAATTCCGTCGTTTCATTGAAATATACCCTTGCCAATAATCAAACAGGTGAAAAAATTGAAGAGACAAACGAAAGCAACCCATTAGTTTTTCTTTACGGCGTTGGATCATTAATTCCAGAATTTGAACAAAACCTAGATGGATTAGTGGCTAACGATACTTTTGACTTCGCTATTAAAGCAGAAAATGCATACGGAATGCCAAGCGACGCTAATTTTGCCGTTATTCCACTTAGTGTTTTCTTCGATGAGAAAGGCGAATTTGTGGCGGAAATGTTTCCAGTTGGAGCAATGATTCCAATGAGCGATAACGATGGCAATCACCTGCATGGAAAAGTATTGAAAGTAGATGAAGAAAACATCACCATGGACTTTAATCCACCACTTGCAGGTGTCGACTTACATTTTATAGGAACTGTGATTGAAGTACGTGATGCATCAAAAGAAGAAATTGAACACGGTCATGTTCATGGAGCACATGGTCATCAGCACTAATTAGATAGGAATAAAAATACCATTGATATTTTTTAGGTTTTATTTCAACTATCTAAAATAATTTTTTATATTTGCACTCTCAATTTTTGAGGGAAATTCCTCCTTAGCTCAGCTGGTTAGAGCATCTGACTGTTAATCAGAGGGTCCTTGGTTCGAGTCCAAGAGGAGGAGCAGAAAAATCCAGTAACACATTGATGTTGCTGGATTTTTGCTTTTATCTAATAAACAGAAAGAGCTTTAAGAACAATTCATTTTAGCTTCAAAACACACTCTACCGTGCGGAATACCGTGCACAGGTTTTCATAAAGGGAAATGCCATAATCCCACAAAAAAATGGCAACATTAAATTTAACCCTTGACACAAGAAGAGCAAGGAAAGACGGAACCTATCCATTAGTTTTTAGAGTGCGAGTTGAAGATAAATTCTGTGATATTGGCACAGGCTTTAAAATCTATAAAGAACAATTTGATTTAAAAACAAACAGCTTGGTTAATGACATTGAGAGTAATATCCTACTAGACCAACTAAAAACACATTATCTCAAAAGACTTCGGACATATACTGCAGAAAATTTAGGATGTAATGACCTCAAATCAATGAAAGCTTATTTGATTAACAAACAACCATCTGAATTTACTATCACTGAATTTTGGGTAAATCACATTGAAACATTGAAGACGGCTGGCAGATACGGTGGAGCAAAAGTTTACAACACTAGTTTATCTGTTATTTCTCAGGAAATTGACTTGAATATTCCATTCTCTAAATTGAACTTTAAAACAATAGTAGATTTGGAGAGTAAGCTGTTTCAAAGAGGAATGAGCACAAATGGTATTGGCGTTTACATGAGGTCATTTAGAGCTATTTGTAACAAAGCAATCCATTATGATATAGTTGGTTATGAGTGGTATCCTTTTAGAAAACACAAAATTAGAAAAGAGAAAACTACACCAAGAATAATTTCTGTAACAGAGATGACATCCTATTTCAACCTTGATTTAGAAAAGAAAAATCCGCTTTACAAGACTTGGCTAATTGGCAAGCTGATTTTTATGCTTAGAGGTATTAATATCAAGGATTTGATGCTACTATCACACAACAACATGAAAAGCGGCAGAATCATCTATAAAAGGGCAAAAACTGGCAAGCTTTACAGTATTGAAGTTTTGCCCGCTATGCAAGAGATTTTTAATGAATTGAATTCTAATTGTACTTTAGTTGGTATTCTTTCTCAATCAGAAATAAAGAACTCAGCTAAACTTTTAGAGATTATTGTTCAGAAAAGAAAAGTAATTAATGCACACCTTAAAAAAATTGGGCTATTGATTAACTCACCTGAACCTTTGAGCACATATGTTTTCAGATACAGCTATGCTAATATTTTAAAACAACAGGGATATTCCAAAGACCTCATCGCAGAAGCGCTAGGACATGAATATGGAAATTCAGTGACAGGGATTTATTTGGAGCAATTTGATAATCATGTTATTGATGAGATGAATCTCAAAGTCTTGAATTCTATAGCCTAGTTGTGCCCAGTAGTAAAGGGGTTGTTAATTTAGCAACCCTTTCAAAACACTTTTTTGATTGTTGATAATGACTTAACCAGATTTGAATTAATTTGACTAATGAAATCAATCCTATTTCCCATGAAGATCAATAGTGGATTAATGTAATATTTAGAACCATTATTTCTACCTTTAATCTTACTGACTATCTCTAATTCAATTAAGTCTTGGATGGCTTTATTTATAGAAGATTTTTTGTACTGTGTTAATTCGCAAATTTCATTTGTATTCAATATGACTGTGTCACTGTTAGCCTGAAGTTTTTTTATTAGAACAAGGAATATGGTTAATATGTTTTTTGAATAGTTTCCACTTGTAAGTTTGTCCAATATTTCCGGATTAATATGACTACTAATTACTGACTTGTCAATATTAACACTTCTGACAGGGATTTCCTTACCATTGATTAGTTTAAATTGGTTCTGGATAACATACTCTTGAAAATTTGCAGTCTTTATTCCAGTTTTGGAGACTAAAAAGGGGTTAATTGAAGTTTTTTGCATGTGCAAAAATATAGTGTTTTTTTGGAAAATCTGTCTATTTCATAGTGGTTTATGAAAATAGTATACACTTTTTCCAAATACATGAAATGTATAGTGCTTATATATAGCGTGTTAGTCTCTTTGTTTTGCAATATGTTATTATACCTACATAAACTATAACTATATTGTTGTAATTCTCTTTTCTAGCTCTGTCTTTTTTCCTACAGAAAAATTCAACTTACTATCATCTAAATGAATTTCTAGCAGTTGAACAGGATTGTAATAAAATCCTTTGAACTTAAAATGATGTACTTTGTGCTCAAATAAAAATTGGTTCAAATCAATATCATCTTTAAGAGCAAGTGTGAAAGTACCAAATTGCTGTTTCTTCAATAAGAAGTATTTGCATCCTTTCTTTCTTCTAAAGCTAAAATCATTTGGGTTAATAGATGATTTAACATTACAAAACTCCTTATACAAACCTGAATGATATTTAGCTTCTAATCTATCAACAGCACAAACAAATGCTTTCTTCTTGTTCTTAAAGAAAGAAAAGGTATCAGGAAACTGTAATGAGTGGAATGAAGATAAAAAGCCATTTATCTGAGAAACAACTGGAATTTCTTCTATAGCTCTAAAGCCAAGTTTCTTAAAGTCTTTACGCTCAAAAAAGATCTTATCATAATTGACAAGCTCACTTTCCATAATGTTTTGAAGATATGCAGCATCAGCTTGATTTAATTCAATGATGCTGTAGGATACATATGTTCCTTTGATTTTAAGTTTGTTCACTAAAGGAAATAAAAAAATTATTTTTCTCTGCTTCTCAAAAACAAATAAGAAATGAAAATTAACCAAGGTAACACACCATAAACCATTAGTTCAGAGACATCAAAAAAATCCGTTCCACTTCCGCTTTTGCCCATATAAAATTCAAAAAACTGTGTAATATTTGACCAAGGCGTTACAAATTCCGTTGCATCGCCATTCCAGGGCATATTTGTTAGATAATTTGATAATGTTACAAATGACCAAAACAGAATTACAATTGCTACAATTTTCTCTTTCTTTGATAAGACAAGGTTTTTCATATTTACTTTTTATTATAAGCTATCTAGCCTTGTTCTATACTCCTCTTCTGTTATTACACCTTTATTCAAAGCTTCCTCAAGTTTTTTTATCTGTTGTTGCTTCAGTATTAAATTTTCATCGGCTATTACCAATCTCTCTGTCTCTCGGATTAAGAGTTTCTTTTTTGCTTCAAATTCAACTTGTGTAATTGCTTTAACATCTAACAATTCTTTTAGTGCATTGAGTTTACTATTAAAATCTTTGCTGATAGGAGCTCTAGAATTAATTTTATCTATTTTTTCCTGCTTTAATTTGATTAAAGTATTTTTATGAGAGAACACTACAAGACCATAGATTATCCAAAAAGCTAGTGGAATCATACTTACTCCTAATAACTCTCCAACTACAGCGGCAATTGGTTTAATTTGATAATTCACCTCTGATTCTTCAATGAGAAAATAGGATGCATAGCTCATAATTGTTATCACAATTACAAAATTCCTAAGAACTTTTTGTGTTTGCTGTTGTTTTTTTTCTATCAATTTCATATTGAGAATTCACATCATTAGTTTTTCAACAAGCTCATTGCAGCATTTTTGAATTTCATCAATATCATATTGGCAAGTTGAAGTATATCTTTCACTTTTCAGATTTGACTTCATCAATACTGACACTTGTATTTTACTGGGAAGATAAATAAATTCAAAATTTAGCTCAAAAATATCACCATAGAATACATATTTTACCCTCCCTTTATTTTCAACTAATTTTTTATACTCAGGGTAGGTTACTTTTAATGGAAGCAATATGCCCTTCAAAAAATAGTCTGGCTCTCCAAACTTTCTAACCTTGTTATTAATTGTAACTGTGTAGTAAATATAATACAAGAAAATAACCGCTAATCCAAGATAAACATAAATCATAAGAGTTTTTTTTATCAAAGATAATTATTAGACTGTTATAACAATATACTGTTAGTTCTAATCAACAAGAAATTAAGACTTTGCATTTCATGGAAAAAGCAGAGTTTAGTTTATTTTTTGGGGCTTACATTAAAAAGTTGAGGCTAGACAATAGAATGACTCAACCTGAATTAGCAGATAAACTGGGTAATAACTTTCAAAATATCTCTGCAATTGAAAGAGGAGAATTCACAATTACCATTTATACAGCTCAAAAGTTTGCAGATGCTTTTGAAATAAGTCTTTCAACACTTTTTAAAGGCTTTGAAGATTACAGCTTTAAGAAAGAAGAATAGTGTTTTCTTTGTTAAAGCCTTTATCACATGGGGTTAATCTTTAAATCAGGCCTAGCATTAAAAACCATTTTCAGTTATAGTATATAGTTATTTTAGATGCTATGTTTCTTTCTGCATGACATCCCTATAGATTTAACCCCCCACCTTTAATTCTAAAGGTATCACCCCCACCAAAATTCACAAGTTTATAGATCTCTATATCTTTCACACCACAACTTATCTTTAACTTAAACTTAAAATCTAAGAAGATTTTTAAAAATAAAGTTATGAAAAGAGAAAACAAATTGAGAGAATTGAGAGTGCATTACTCATCAAGTCAAACACTATCTTTGGAAGAGAAGATTACTACATCGGCAAAGGCCTATGAATTTTTAATAAAGTCCTTTGATAAGAAAACAATTGGGTGTCAAGAGCAATTTAATGTGCTATTTTTAAACCAAGCGAATATTCCAATTGGTATTTATAAGGCATCAAAAGGGGGAATAACGAGTACAATTGCTGACATCAGATTAATATTAGGAATGGCATTGAAATCATTAGCATCAGGTCTAATATTATCACACAATCATCCTTCAGGTAATCTTACTCCTTCTGATTCTGATATTAAGCTAACAAACAAGTTTAAAGAAGCATGCAGTTTACTAGATATATCATTGTTAGACCATATAATTATAAGTCCTTTTGGCGGTAAGTATAGCTTCTCAGATGAAGGACAAATAAATTGATAAATAATAAATAGTTAGTACTAAAAAATCAGGCATTTTCTTTATGAAAACCGTGTGCTAAAACTTCAGCATTTTGCAGAAACCCTTGTTCTTAAAGCTAATCAGCCGGTTAGAGCATCTGACTGTTAATCAGAGGGTCCTTGGTTCGAGCCCAAGAGGAGGAGCGAAAAATAGAAAGCCTTGCAGCAATGTGAGGCTTTTTTGTTAAATACTAGCAGATGCAGCAAAGATATCCCCGAGTCAAACGTCTATTTGCTTTCTCAAATCAAGTAGCGAATAAAACTCAAATTATACTGTATTTTAGCATGAAAATTTTCGGCTTAATAATTGTTGAAATCTGAAAAAATGAATGTATGAAAGTAGCTATTTTTGAACCTTGTCCTGCGAACTGGGAGAAGATGCAGATCAAACTTGACGTAAGGCATTGTGTCCAATGTGATAAATCCGTGGTCGATTTTACAAAAAAAAGTAGGGCGGAAATAATCACCTATTTAATTGAAAATCCCAATGGTTCCGTTTGTGGTAGAATGAACCAACAGCAATTTGATATTAAAGAAGAAGATCTTCCCGAATTAATTTCTATTCTTAGTCAACCAAGATTTCGCGCTAATGCATTTTTAATATTGGCAGTGGTTTGCTCAAGCTTATTCTATTCCTGTGAGACAGCTTCCACAGGTAAAAAAACCATTGGGAAGATGAAAATTGAGAAGCAAACAATAGAAACACAAAAATCTAATCCTATAGAGAATATAAGCAGTAACGACAGTTTGAAAAAAAGAAAAAAACAGCACATTATTCCTCAAGTAGAACTTATGGGTGAAGTCTCCATACTATCCGAACCTCCCCCTGCTATTGCTGGAGGAATTACGTATGATCCTTTGCCAGAAATAGAAGTGGTGACAAATCCGGAAGAAGTCCTTTCTTACGCGGAAGTGATGCCCGAATTTCCAGGGGGAATGCCCGAAATGGTTAAGTATCTATTAGAAAACATGATCTACCCTGAAGAAATGAAAGAAAATGGAATCGAGGGAAGAATTTTTGTGCAATTTGTCGTAACCAAAACAGGCAGTGTTAAAGATGTAACCATTGCAAGAGGAATTGATGGTTTAAATCGCGAAGCAATTCGTTTGGTGAAACAAATGCCAAATTGGTCGCCAGGAAAAAATAACGGTAAAGAAGTGAACGTGAAAATGGTTATTCCGATTCGTTTTTCACTCCAATAATTAAGATGATTAAATTCTTTTTTTTTCGCCAAACGATTCCATTTATCTTTTATTCTAAAATATATCAATTGAATTGACCGATGGCGTTCTTTCCGCAAAATCTTTTTGTCATGATTTTAAATAAAAATATATGCCAAAAAGGGTATTATTCTATGTTAATATCGTCGATATTAACATTTAACCCCAATGGGGTTTTGAATTATACTTGCGGCATAATTAAGTGATATTTTTTTGTTTTCAGCATACGTTTCATAAACCACCCCTTAAGTACTACCCCCTATATTTTGCTAGCAATATTAGATTAGCGCGATAACTAGAAAAAACAATAATGCTAGTCCAATAAATTTTTGTATCATTGATTCATCAAAAGAAATCAAATGACAAGGACAATAACAAGAGCTGCTATGAGCAACTATTCAAGGTTTATTCAATTAATAATTTTCGTGCTATTTTTTCAAATGAATGGCATGGCACAAAATAGCGAATGTGGGACTGACTTCATTCACAATACACGGATGGAATCAGATGCCGTTTATAAACAGCAAGTGCTTAAGTTGGAATCGCAAGTTGAAGCTAGTTTAAAAAACCATGCAAATCATAACTTAAAATCGACCATTTACAAAATTCCCGTTGTTGTTCACGTGCTTCATTTGGGTGAGGCTATTGGAACAGGAACTAATATTTCAGATTTACAAATACAACAAGCTATTACGGGTCTAAATAACCGATTTAATAATTCAAACGGTAATGGAGTTGATGTTGAAATGGAATTTTGTCTAGCAAGTGTAGATCCTAACGGCAATGCAACTTCCGGTATTAACAGAGTTAATGGGACTAGCGTAGCAAATTATCAAACAAACGGCATAACCCCAACTGGAAATCCATGTATCGGAGGAATTGAAAGTTCCATTAAGGACTTAAGCAGATGGCCTGTTGCTGATTATTATAACATTTGGGTAGTAAGTGAAATATGTAATGGTAGTTTTGTTGGCTTTGCATCGTATCCAGTTGGCGGCCTTTATGATGGATTAGTGATTGTTTCCACCTCTATGACAGGTACAAGTGGAACATTACCGCATGAAATAGGGCATGGATTTTTTCTTTATCATACCTTCAATGGCGATGGTGGTAACCTTAATTGTCCAGTAGACACGGATTGCACCATTGATGGGGATCGTGTTTGCGACACACCGCCTCATAAACAAAGCGATTGTGGTTCAACCAATCCATGCACCGCAGCTGGAGTGTGGGATAACAGCCGGTATAATTATATGTCTTATTGTCCGCTTGTAAACCGATTTACACAAGGACAGAAAGATAGAATGAGGGCAACAGCCGTTATTGCTCCAAGAGCAAGTTTGTTAACTTCAGCAGGGTGTGGAATCTTAGGGACGAATGAGATTAGCAGTAATCAGGAATTTTCAGTTTATCCAAATCCAACGCAATCGAGTTTTTCAATAATTAACAGCGCTCAAAAGCCACTGACGATCGTTTTGATTTCATCAGATGGCAAACAATTAAATACACTGTTTAGTCAAGAAAACATTGTTTCTTTTGACCTTTCCTCACATCCTAAAGGATTCTATTTATTAGAAATTAATGACGGGTCTAAAACTGAGTTCAAACGTATAATTAAGGAATAAAGTAGCCTTAACAATGCTCAGCTTCCTATCAGGAGCTTCCACAGATTAAGATAGATTTTGTGTCTCTGATTACCTTTACTGAGGTTCATGGTTTGAAGTCCCATTTCTTTATAAAGTCATTCAATACGTTTATGATTAACAAGGTATCCTATTTAAGCATATTCCCATTTTTATTGGTTAAAAACTACGATAATTGAATTATCTTCGCGCCAAATAAATGTTTTCATATTTAATGGCTGTATTTAACTATAAATGATAACCTTACTTTAACCTACATTAATTTTATAATTACTTACTTGCCCGAAAATTAGTATGTCAATAGTTAAAAGCTGCCTTTCACGATTAACCTCTCCATTTCCTTGCGGTCTATGATTTTAAAACAAAAGAAAATATCTGTCCTCATGGCGGTGTATAATACCAATTTTAGCTATGTAAAGCGCGCGATTGACTCTGTTCTTCAACAAGACTTTCAAGATTTTGAACTTATTATCATTGATGATGGCAGTAAAGAAATCGAACGTGAAAAATTAATGCAGTACGCTACAAAAAACGAAGATAAAATTAGCTACATCCGTCACAGTAACAGAGGGCAATCGGAATCGATCAATCGCGGTATTTCGTACAGTGTGGGAGAATACATAACCATAATTGACAGTGACGATGAGTATAAACCCAACCACCTTAGTGCTTGTCTTGAAGCAGTAAGTAACTTGGATTTAATTTGTTCAACTACGGAAACAGTGGTCGATAGCGATAATGATTATTATGTTCCTGACAAAAACGACCAAACGAAGCTCATTCATCTGGATAATGTTATTTTATTTGGTACGCTATTCGGACTTAAAAAAGTGTTTACTAGTATTCAATTTAAAAATGGCTTTGCCGCAGATGCTGATTTTTACGAAAAAGCAAGCGAGCAATTTCAAGTTAAAAAACTAGATCTTCGCACGTACATATATCACAGAAACATCCCCGGAAGTATTTGCGCTACGATTAAAAAAGAAAACTTGAGCAATGCTTAGTTATGCGTGATGAAAATAAACTACTGCCCAAGAATACAAATCTTGTATTGGCTTGTCACATCACAGGTATTTACGATGTAAATCGAAACACTATACTTGAAGATGATACCTATAAATTGGTAAAAGATTGGGCTGATTCAATGGCAAAGGCCAAAATAAAAGGCATAATTTTTCATAATAATTTTTCAACTAATACAGTTGAGTCATTTGAAAACGCCTATATTTCTTTTATTAAAATAGACTACGATCAAAAATATAATCCGAATGTTTTTCGCTATTTTATTTACCGCGATTTTCTAAACCTTCAAAGAGAACGCATAGATGGTGTTTTTATCACCGATATTACCGATGTAGTGCTTGTTAAAAACCCATTTACTGATGTGATTTTTACAAATAATCCAAGTTCTATTTTTTGCGGAGATGAGCCAAAGATTCTTATGAATGATTGGATGATGGCTCATTCATCAAATTTGCGAAAAAACATGGATGACTATTCGGCGTATGAAAGCAGCTTTGGTGAGTCCCCTTTATTGAATTGTGGAATAATTGGAGCACAAGCAGCGGTACTTTTTGGTTTTATTCAAGCACTTTGCTTAATTCACGAACGATTTAATTCTGATAATCAAACCGCCTATACAGGCGATATGGGGGCTTTCAATTATTTAGTAAGAACACAATACAATTCAAATTTAATACACGGGAAACCAGTAAATACCGTATTTAAAGGTTTTGAAGTGGAGCGTACGGATTGCTGGTTTAGGCATAAGTAATTGTTAATTATTAATGGAAACTGACTTACTTAAATTAAAATACAATAAATTTTTGTTTTTACATACCTTTACTTAGTCGCTTAAGTAGATTAGACATTGATTTGAAAATCCTAACAAGAATTATTGAAGTTGCTTTAAAACAAAATGTAACGTAATTAAACCAACATAATTAACACCTTTAAATAGTTATTATGAAGTACCTCCTCCTTATTCCATCCTTTTTTCTTTGTTCATTTTTATTTTATTCGCAAGAATTAAGCGAAGAGGAAACTAAATTATATGACCTAATAATGAACTATAGGAGGGGGCTAAGACTTCCAACTATACCCTTGTCTAAATCATTAACGTTCGTTGCACAAACTCACGTCAAAGATTTAGTGGTTAACAGTCCAATTAATAACAAATGTAACCTACACAGTTGGTCATCCGAAGGGAATTGGACATCTTGTTGTTATACAGATGATCATGCCAAAGCCAGTTGTATGTGGGACAAACCCAGTGAATTAACAACTTATAATGGATTTGGTTATGAAATTGCTTTTAGTTCTTCAGAAGATGCAACGGCAGAAGATGGATTAAAAGGTTGGAAAGGAAGTCCAGGGCATAATGCCGTGATAATTAATCAAGGGTCTTGGGAAAGAAAGTGGAATGCAATTGGAATTGGTATATTGGAAGGTTATGCGGTTGTTTGGTTTGGAAATGAACTAGATCCTGAAAATTAACCTTCTAGCTAAAACAATTGATTATTCATAAAAAAGGTCATCTATCAATTGATAGATGACCTTTTTTATGAATAATCAATTGTTTTAGCTAGAAGGTTAATTTTCAGGATCTAGTTCAT
>JAPLEV010000017.1 GCA_026391005.1 Flavobacteriia bacterium
GGCGGTCATCTATGTTCTCGATCTGTAAATACGGGGTATATAGGTCTAACTTATCGCCGACTTGGAAAAGCTGCCAGTTCCTTACATGCGGAAACATATTTCGGTAAGTTTTATGGCTCTGCAAAAATGGAGGCGAAATTCTATTTTCCGACTGTTTTTCCCGTTTCTATTGCTACTTATTTTGTTTTAAATAGGTGGGATTATTTTCGAAGTTTTGCAACATTTTTTGAAGATGTACAACCCTCTTTTTTAGTTCAGAATGAGCTATATTTTGGGGCTAAATTAAAACACCCCATCTCTAATAATTCCAAAGGAACGTTTGAATTTAGGCGATTTAAATTAATTGATGAGTATTATCAAACTACTCAGTTTAATAATAAAGATACCACCGATGAAACGATTTTATTGGGCAATAATATTAGCTACGAACTTCTTCATAATACCCTGAATAGAAAACAATTTGCCTCAGCAGGAACGCTAATCAATCTCAAAATTCGCTATGTGCGTTCTCAGGAGCGCACCACGCCAGGTTCTACTGCCGTTTTTGATTCAATTGTAAGAATACCACATAATTGGATAAACCTAAGCGCAGAATTCCAACATTATTTTTTCCCAAAGTCGCCGATTCATTTTGGACTTCATTTTAAGGGAATGTTAAATAGTCAGAGCCTTTTTTCTAATTACACAGCAAGTTTACTCTCTTTGCCTGTGTTTTCTGTTCTTCCAGATATGGACACCTATTTTCTTCCTGAATATCGTTCCCCTCAGCATTTTGGCTTAGGATTAAATTTAGTGGGTAAGCTAAGTAAGCATATGGAGTTGAGGATTGATGCGTATTATTACCAGCCACTTTTAATTTTACAGAAAAATAACGATGGCACAATCGAGTATTCGAAACCTTTTCAAGGGACTTCTTATATTGCATCTTCCTCTTTGATCTATCATTCAATTCTCGGTCCGCTCAGAGCAACCGTTAATTATTTTCCACAGCAAATTAATCCCTTCGCATTCCAATTGAGTTTTGGGTATGTTTTATTTAATGAGAGGGCTGTACGCTAAACTGATTATTTATATTTGTACAAATATTATATATGGAAAAAATAATCTGTGGTATTCAACAAATGGGAATCGGGGTGCCGAATGTAAAGGAAATCTGGGCATGGTATCGAACACAATTTGGGATGGATATCAAAATATTTGAAGAGGCAGCTGAAGCACCACTAATGGTCAAATATACAGGAGATAAAGTGCAATCAAGAACGGCCACATTGGCATTAAGCATGGATGGCGGTGGGGGATTTGAAATCTGGCAATATACGTCAAGGGCAACAACAAAAGCATCTTTTGATATACGTATGGGCGATTTTGGTCTTTTTGCCTGCAAAATTAAATCGCGAGATGTGGCAAAATCTTTCGCCTATATGACCAATAATAAGGTGAATATTTTGGCTGCGCCACAACAAGATAGCACTGGGTGTTGGTCTTTCTTTCTAAAGGATCCAAACGGTAATCTATTTCAAGTTGTTGAAAGTAAGGATTGGTTTAGTAACACGAAACATCCGTCTTTTTGCGGTGGAGTTGCAGGTGCAATAATTGGCGTTTCTAATATGGAAAAATCCTTACCATTTTATCAAGGTGTATTAGACTATGATGGAGTTGGGTTGGATCAGACGAATACCTTTGATGATTTTTCAATGCTTGATGGAGGAAATAGAGCGATGCGCCGTGTTCGGCTTTTTCATAATCAAGCCCGAAAAGGACCTTTCTCTCGTTTGTTGGGGGCGTCGCAAATTGAACTAGTGCAATTGTCGGAACTAACAGGAGCTAAACGTATTTTTCAAGATAGAATGTGGGGAGACTGGGGCTTTATACACCTTTGTTTCGATGTACAAGGTATGGATGTACTTAAGGAAGAATGCAGCGCTTTGGGTTATTCTTTTACAGTTGATAGTGCTGAAACATTTGACATGGGTGAAGCAGGAGGACGGTTTTCTTACGTTGAGGATCCCGATGGAGCGCTTATTGAATTTGTAGAAACACACAAGGTGCCCGTTTTAAAGAAATTTGGGTGGTACATTCACTTGAAAAATAAACCGAAAGGAAAGTCATTGCCGCGCTGGATACTATTAGCTATGGGAATGAATCGCGTAAAATAATGCTTATTTGATTCTTGAATTTACAGCTTCGTATACAAGATGCTGTATTCTAGTTCGAATACCCATGTCCCTTAATTTCCAATTTTCTTGGTCCGGATTCACTCTATTCGATAAAAATACCACGATGATATCGTCTTTTGGGTCTGCCCAAGCTAATGTACCCGTAAATCCAGAATGACCAAAACTTACTGAGGAAGCTAATTCATCACAGGTGCCACCACCGCTGGCATTTGGCCTATCGAAACCAGCCCCCCTTTTATTGCCCGGAAATTGTGCTCGTGTAAAATCATTGATGGTTTTTTCACTAAAGAATTTCATCCCAGCATATTCCCCCTTATTTAAAAATAATTGCATGATGCTTGCTAAATCAGCTGCATTCGAAAAAAGGCCTGCATGGCCAGCAACTCCGCCAAGCATAGCGGCCCCCGGATCATGAACGTATCCATGAATTAGCTGCTTTCGAAAAGTCTTGTCGTTCTCGGTTGGGGTGATCTTGCTTTTCTCGAAAAAATTTAGGGGTAAATAACGCAAATAACGCAGACCCATAGGTTGATATATCTGTGAAAGTAAATAGTCATTTTGCTTTTTTTGAATGATTTTCTCATTTATCTTCTGAATAAAGTAAAAGCACAAATCTGAATACACATATTTCTTAGTTCCCAAAGGGGTAGTGATAATCTGCTGATAAATGGTATCAACATAATCGTTTCTCATGTAAATGCCTTCCGCAACCTTTAAATCGTACCCAACTTTTTTCTCTTTAGCATAAATAGACGGGTTTAAGTTTCCATTAACTAATGTTTTGCTGTAAAATTTAATAAATGGTGTTAAGCCGGCTTGATGTGCTAACATCTCTCGGATATTAATTTGGGCGTATGGACCATTGCCTGTTACTTCAGGGATGTAATAGCCTAAATTTTTGTCAATATCAACTAATCCTTTGTCGATTAAATGCATCGTTAGTAAAGTTGAAGCTGCAATTTTTGTAATGGAAGCAATATCATATAAATCGGTGTCTTGTACCTTTTCACCATTTTTTGTCTGCTCACCAAAACTTTTTTGGTAAATGATACTCCCTTTTACTGCTACAACTACTTGACAACCAGGATAAGCACCGCTACTTATTCCTTCTAAAGCAATTTTGTCGATTTGATTAAGCTTAACAGCACTAATGCCAAAATCTTCGGGAATACCAAATTTTAAACGACCATTAGAAAGGGTTCTTATCCCATCTCCAATTTTAAAGATCCCAAAATCTTTAATCAGTTTGCCTTCAGTTGCTGTTGCGCCAAAAATTAATTGTGCAACTCGATTTTGAGCTAAATAATGGTTTTCCTTTGCCCAAATTATAACATCAACTTTCTTTGGATCTAATTCGCTAAATACACCCTCGTTACCGAATAAAACTAAAATTTTAATTTGTGATACGGGTAATTTATCAAGAATAGCGAGAGGTCCGTTTTTAATATCATTTTCTGACCCTTTAATACCATCAGCATGCAATGAAATAATGCAAATTTCAGTTTCTTTAATTCGCTCTAAACTTGAATCAGCGAATGCACTGAGCGTATTGTTCTTGGATGTTTTTATGTCGGCAAAAAGGCCAATAGTTTCATGGAAATTTTCTGCAGTGCCCCCGAAACTTATGGCCGAGATAGTGCTTTTTAAATTTCCTAATGGCAAACATGTAGCATTATTTTTTAATAGTACAATTCCTTTTTCTATTGCTGCAGCTTGTGCTGATGCGCTCAAACTGTTTAGATGCTTAAATTCTTCACTATACCAAATTTTTGGTTGGTCATTCTGCTTTTTTATCGGACTGCATGTGCTTTTATTAACACAAAATGATATTAAAATAGTTGCTGCAATTGAAATAGTTATAGCGAGAAATAATTTTTTCATGTTTAATATGGTCTGCTTGTAAAACTAACTATTTATAATTTGTTATCAATTTCTTGTCCAAACTTAATCGTTATTCTTGTTCTCTTAGTGTCATTTTTACACTTACTAAGGTAAGGAAAAATATTACACGAAACATAAATATTTCTCAACACAGGTATTTTTATGTGTTGGTAAATAGTTGTTATATTTTTCCTTGTTATATTAACTTGCTATTAATTTTGCATACAATTTATTAGTGCCTAATTAAAATAATTGTACAATGGAAAAAACAGGAAATTTTGGTGATTCCGCTGATTTAGATGCCACTATAGGATTAAGGAATCTAGGAAATGAATTTTGGAACCTTAGTCCAGCAGAATTAATTGAGGATTGTATTTTGAGTGGTGAAGGCATGTTGACCGATACTGGTGCATTAGCCATTGAAACAGGAAAATTTACTGGTCGATCGCCAAAGGATCGTTTTATAGTGAAGGATGCAATTACCGCTAATCAGGTATGGTGGGGGGACATTAATATCGCTTTTGAACCTGATAAGTTTGATGCGCTTTATGCTAAAATGAATGCTTATTTGGAAGGGAAAGACGTATATGTTCGTGATGCTTATGCTTGCGCTGACCCAACTTATCGCATGAATATAAGGGTAGTAACCGAATTAGCATGGTCAAATTTATTTGCTTACAATATGTTTCTTCGACCGTCATCCGCTGAGCTAACTCATTTTAAGCCTGATTGGCATATAATATGTATACCGAGTTTTGAGGCCGAACCTGATAAGGACGGTACACGTCAGTCTAATTTTGCGATCTTAAATTTTACCAAAAAAGTGATATTAATTGGTGGAACAGGTTATACTGGTGAAATAAAAAAAGGTATTTTCTCAGCTTTAAATTTCATATTGCCATATGAAAAAGGGGTGCTTTCCATGCATTGTTCCGCCAATGTTGGTGAGAAAGGTGATACAGCTATATTTTTTGGTCTATCAGGGACAGGAAAAACAACACTGTCCTCCGATCCGAATAGACGCTTAATTGGCGACGACGAGCATGGTTGGTCTGACCATACGGTTTTTAATTTTGAAGGCGGTTGTTATGCAAAAACGATCGATTTATCGTACGAGAAAGAACCACAAATCTATGATGCGATTCGGTTTGGGGCACTGCTGGAAAATATAGGTTTTCATGAAGGTTCTTCGAAACCGGATTATTCCGACGGAACCTTAACCGAAAATACACGCGTTTCATACCCAATTGATTTCATTGATAATATCGTTAATCCATCTTCCGCGCAAGCACCCAATAATATCTTTTTTCTCACAGCGGATGCTTTTGGTGTATTACCTCCGATTTCAAAACTTTCAGATGCTCAGGCAATGTATCACTTTATGTCCGGGTATACTGCAAAAGTAGCTGGAACGGAGGTTGGAATAACTGAACCAACAACCACTTTTTCTGCTGGTTTTGGAGCCGCTTTTTTACCTTTACACCCTGCGAAATACGCTAAACTACTGGGCGATAAGCTAGCTCTTAGTTCTTGTAAGGTTTGGTTAATTAATACAGGTTGGACAGGTGGAGCTTATGGAACGGGAACAAGAATGAAGCTAAGTTACACTCGCGCAATGATAACAGCCGCTTTAACAGGGCGCTTGGATAATGTGATTTATGATACATTACCGCTATTTGACTTAGAGTTCCCAACAAGTTGTGATGGTGTTCCTTCAGAATTATTAAATCCAAGAAATACGTGGGCGTCTCCATCGTCATACGATGAAACAGCAAGTAATCTTGCTGCCAAGTTTGTAAAAAACTTCGAGAAGTTTGCGCATGAAACAAGCCCAGAAATTTTAGCCGTGTCTCCTAAGGTCCTGGTTTAAAGAAATCTTTTTATTTCAGCTTGATTTTATTAGGATATTAACTAATAGCTCATAAAAATTGTACATTTGAGAGACTAACCTTGATTATGGATTATTTGGATTATTTGGAGTCAGAAGCGATTTATGTTCTTCGTGAAACGGCAGCTCAATTTAAGCGACCCGTTCTCTTGTTTAGTGGAGGAAAGGATAGTATTTGCATGGTACATCTTTGCAAAAAAGCATTTTATCCCGCTAAATTCCCTTTTCCCCTCATGCATATCGATACAGGGCATAATTTCCCTGAAGCGCTTCAATTTCGAGATGCATTAGTAAAAGAAATGAATGAGAACTTAATCGTTCGAATGGTTGAGGATACAATGATTGAAAAAGGAATCAAAGATAATGACACTAAATTCCCTTCTCGGAATGCTTTTCAATCCCAAACATTGTTAGATGCTATTGCTGAATTTCAATTTGATGCTTGTATCGGCGGAGCTAGGCGTGATGAGGAAAAAGCACGCGCTAAGGAAAGGGTTTTTTCTTTAAGGGATAAAACGGGTAAGTGGGACCCAAATAATCAGCGCCCTGAAGTTTGGAATGTCGTAAATGGTTTCCTGAAAGAAGGAGAGAATATGCGTGTGTTTCCCCTTTCTAATTGGACAGAATTAGATGTTTGGGCCTATATTGATAGAGAAAATATTTCCTTACCATCCTTGTATTTTTCGCACGATCGAGAATGTATCCAAACGCCTGATGGGTATCTAATGAATGTTAATGAATTTATTTCTATTAGTCCTAC
Organism: Flavobacteriia bacterium; assembly: GCA_026391005.1. Classification (GTDB taxonomy): domain Bacteria; phylum Bacteroidota; class Bacteroidia; order Flavobacteriales_D; family Crocinitomicaceae; genus UBA952. Next base: position 6,707 of record JAPLEV010000017.1, read on the forward strand.
TGATAAAATTGTTACAGAAAAGGTTCGCTATCGTACAGTTGGGGACATGACCTGCACAGCAGCTGTTCCAAGTACCGCGATTACAGTAACGGAAATCATAAACGAATTAAAAAGAACTAAAGTTTCCGAACGTGGGGCAACACGTATTGACGATCGGATTAGTGATGCAGGAATGGAGGATAGAAAAAAAGAGGGTTATTTTTAAGTAGTTGAGTTAAATATGAAATTAGTTCGCTTATTTACGGCTGGAAATGTTGATGATGGTAAAAGTACCTTAATTGGTCGTTTGCTGCTGGATTCAGGTGCTGTTTCAACGGATATAATTCATGGTCTTACTAAATCAAAAGGACAAGGAGATGAAGAGGGCGTGATTGATTTGGCATTTTTAACTGATGGACTAAGGTCAGAGCGGGCGCTCGGAATTACGATTGATGTCGCCTATAAATATTTTTCGACCCAAAAAAATAAATACATAATTGCCGATACGCCGGGGCATTGGGAATATACTAGAAATATGTTTACTGGTGCATCACTTTGCGATGTTGCCATTATTCTTATTGATGTTACAATAGGGATCACTGAACAGACGAAAAGACATGCTTTGATTGTATCTTTACTCGGCGTAAATCAAGTTGTTTTTGCAATAAATAAAATGGATTTGAAGCAATACGCTGAAGCTGTTTTTGAGGCCATCAAAATTGACTTAATAACACTTTCCGAGGAATTGAAGATAAATACACCAACGATATTGCCGATGAGTGCATTGAAGGGGGAGAATGTTGTGGCAAAATCTACATTTCTATCTTGGTTTAGTGGCCCGACTTTGTTTGATTATTTGGAAAATACCGTTCATCACCAGGAACACAAAAATGAATTGCTTCGCTTTCAAGTTCAATACCTTATTCATTCTGATGGACTTATTGGCTATGCTGGGCGAATTGAGCATGGCGTTTTGCGTATTGGCCAAGAAGTGCTCGTTGTAGCTACAGGTGAGCAAAAATGCATTCAGAATATAATTTATAATAACCAATCGGTGCATCTCGCAAAAGCAGGAATGTGCGTGTCTATTTATTTTGATAATCAGACCGAATTAGAAAGAGGAGATGTAGTATCAGCCATAACTTTCCCTCCAAAAATTGGGAATCGATTTGCCGCAACGATTTGTTGGATGTCAGAAATTAGCAGTGATTTAAAAATGGAATATGTACTCCAAATAGGAGCTATAAAGGTACTGGCCAAACTTGTTATTATTCATGAAAAGTGCATAAAAAACAGAAATATATCGGATGATTTGCTCTTGAATGACATTGCAAACGTGGTAATAGAAACGCAAAATGATATTGTTTTCGATCGTTATGAAGACGCCAAAGCAACTGGGTCCTTTATTTTAATTGACACTGACCTTTGCACGACAGTTGCTGCAGGGATTATTTCGTGACAAAAAAAAACCTCGGAAGCCCGAGGTTTTTAGTTATCTTTTGTGTAGACCTTCGTCAGAAACAGACAATTTCTTCCTTCCTTTTCTCCTGCGAGCATTAATAACTCTTCGGCCATTTTTTGTAGCCATTCTACTTCGGAAACCATGTTTGTTTCTTCTTTTTCTTACGGAGGGTTGGAATGTTCTTTTCATTTTATGGTAAGCTTAAAAACTTTCAAATTTAGGATTGCAAAGATAAGGTTTTTTCGCACAAATCAAATTCTTTTATTAAAAAAAATAAAAATTTCAAATTAAACAATAAAGCAAGTTATTTTTGTACCAAATAAAACGTATGTCGGAAGGGACTAAAGACCATGAAAAAAAGGAGAAAGTACCTAATAAGAGCATTTTTAGGTTAAGTGGGATATTTCATTATTTACGTCCCTATGCTTTCATGTATTTCATTGGATGGATATTTTTAGTCTTGTCCACAAGCGCAGGATTAGTTTTTCCCTATTTAATGGGGAAGCTCCTTGGGACAACAGTAAACCCATCAAGCCCCTCAATGCCTAGCGGTTTTTTAGATTTGAATAATGTCACCAATGTTGCGATAGCGCTATTTGTGCTTTTTGGAGTACAAGCTTTATTCTCTTTTTTCAGAGTTGTTATCTTTAATAATGTTACTGAAAATTCTCTCAGGGATCTTAGAAATGATGCCTTTTCTAAAATGATCTTTATGCCAATGGATTTTTTCAATACAAATAAAGTAGGGGAATTAACAAGTCGTGTTTCCTCTGATATCACTCAAATACAAGAAACTTTACGAACTACCATCGCTGAGTTTTTTAGGCAAATTGTGATTATTGTTGGAGGAATTTCTTTCTTGTTCTTTATCTCTTGGAAGTTGGCACTTATTATGTTAGCAACTGTTCCAGTAATGGCGCTTATTGCTGTATTTTTTGGCCGTTACATCCGTCGATTAAGTAAAGAAGCTCAGAATTTTTCGGCCCAGTCCAATGCGATTGTCGAAGAAGCATTAACAGGAATTGCTAATGTAAAGGCCTTTACTAATGAATACTTTAATATTAAACGATTTAGTAAAAATACACAGGAGTTAAGGGACTTGAATGTTAGAAGTGGGGTTTGGCGTGGACTCTTCGTTTCGTTTATTATCTTTTGTCTCTTTGGTGCGATTGTATTTATTGTTTGGCAAGGACTTCTAATGACGCAAGGAACGAACCCTGAATTATCCAAAGAAGGATTTTATCAGTTTGTTTTATTTACCATAATGATGGGTGCTTCCGTTGGCTCGTTACCCGATTTATATGCGAGCATTCAAAAAGCGATTGGCGCAACTGAAAATTTGATGGAGATCATAAATGGTAAAAGTGAACTTGAGCTACATACTGGTAAACAGAAAAATGAGGTTAAGGGTCAAATTGAATTTGAATCAGTTCGATTTTCCTACCCGCAGCGCAAGGACATGGATGTTTTGAATTCTATTTCTTTTAAAATTGAACGGAATCAAACTTTGGCGATTGTAGGGGCAAGTGGGGCTGGTAAAACCACTATTACGAATTTATTGTTTGGCTTTTATGCCGTAGATGAAGGAAGGGTTCTCATAGATGGCGTAAACGTTAGTGATTACGATTTGAATCACTTACGTGAAAATATGGCCATCGTTCCACAGGATGTTTTGCTATTCTCTGGCTCAATCATGGAAAATATTCGCTTTGGTTTAACCGATGCAACAAATGATCAGGTTATTACTGCGGCAAAACTAGCTAATGCTTGGGAGTTTATTGAATCTTTTCCTGAAGGTCTGCAAACTGAAGTAGGGGACAGGGGGATTCAGCTGTCAGGTGGTCAAAAACAGCGAATTGCTATTGCGCGCGCACTTCTGAAAAACCCAAGTATATTAATTTTAGACGAGGCAACTTCTGCACTTGATTCTGAATCTGAAAAATTAGTGCAAGATGCCTTAAGTAATTTAATGAAGGATCGTACTTCCCTCGTAATTGCACATCGACTAGCAACGATTCGTAAGGCAGATAAAATATTGGTGATGCAAAATGGTGTGATTGAAGAAGCCGGAACGCATCAAGAATTAATGGATTTGAAAGGTAATTACGCTAATTTAGTAAGCTTGCAATTATTAGATTCTTAAAACAGCTTACTTTTTGAAAAATAAACTATGTTAGTCGAATCCATTTCTCGTAGTGAATCCGATTGTTTTTCTAAGCAACAAATTCAACTTGCCGAAAATCAAGATCAATTAGTCAATTTTATTAATCGTCCTTTTGATTTAGAAAATGTTCCTGCGCAAATTGAAGATAAAAAGGCGGACTTTACGAATGGGCAACGTGAAATATTGGTGCGTGGATTAGAAGAGCAATATCATGGAATAAAATGCAATGACAAGGTAAGAAATGCCTTGAAGTCGCTATCAACTGAAAATACCTTCACCGTTTGTACCGGACATCAACTTAGTCTTTTAACAGGTCCAATCTATTTTATTTATAAAATTCTTCATGTTATTAAACTATGCGAGGAATTGAAAGTGACTTATCCATCAAATAATTTTGTCCCTGTTTTTTGGATGGCTTCGGAAGATCATGATTTTGATGAGGTAAAAGAAACGCCCCTTTTTAATAAAGTGCTAAGTTGGGAGTCAAGTCATCAAGGGGCCGTTGGCCGCTTTTCTACGAGTGGTTTGCACGACATAAAAAATAATGTCAAATCAATCTTCGAAAATAGTCGCACCAATGAGGTGCTTGAATTAATAGAAGCATATGCTGGTCCAACATACGGACAAGCATTTTTTCGCTTTATACACTTCTTATTCGCGGATTTTGGTTTGGTGGTCGTGGATGGTGACAATGTTGTTTTTAAAGCTGCTTTCGCGCCAATAATTGAAAAAGAATTGGTAGAACAGTTCTCTTTTCAGGCGGTTCAGCAAGCTTCTCGTGCTCTAAATGATCTTGGGCTAAAAACGCAAGTGAATCCTCGGGAGATTAATTTGTTTTACCTGAGTCCGAATCGTCGTGAACGCATTCAAAAGAAAGGGGAAGACTACCTGATTGGGGAACAGACCTTCACTGCAGCTGAAATAATGAAAAAATTGCGTGAAAATCTAGCAGATTTTTCTCCCAATGTAATTTTACGCCCTGTTTATCAAGAGTTTATTTTGCCAAATATCTGCTATGTCGGGGGGCTTGGTGAGTTGAATTATTGGCTTCAATTAAAAGGCGTTTTTGAAAAAGCAAATGTCGTTTATCCGCTCATTCAGGCGCGTTCTAGCCTAATTTATATTGACCATGCCTTGGCAAATAAAATAGCTTCCTTGGGATTAACTTGGAGGGATTTTTTTGCTGATAGTCATAAAATCAGTAAAGAATTTAT
>JAPLEV010000046.1 GCA_026391005.1 Flavobacteriia bacterium
TTCATCCTCTTCTGTTCTTCTAAGAGGTTAACCCCTTTTTTTAACCTTAATTTACAACCACATAAGAAACGCTTTCCTCAATTGCGGGGTGCAAAGGTAACTACTTTTTTTATTCTAACAATGTTTTATTAGAAAAATAAATCGATTATTTTCGCAATTAAAGAGAAGACCCTAACAATTAGCAAGATATGACCTCTTATACTAAGCTAAAGATTTTTTTAAATCTAATAAATCGCGGTTTTCAATAACTAGATTTTGAGTATCATCAAAAGACTTTAGCTGAGTAAGATATGTTTCCAAACAAGAATTCATGGTATCTTTTGACAAATAACAAACGGAATCAATAATCTTAGATTCTTTGTCATTGATTACAGTAAATCGGACTAAATTTTTAACCCCTAATAAATGATCGATAGACATAAAAATTAAGAATGCAGCAAATAATGTTGCTTCTCTTTTTGCCATTAGCTTAACTTCATTACTATCAACGAAAGTAATGGTGTAATTAGCTAATAAAATTCCAATCCGATCCTTCAGAACTTGCATGTCACTTTTCGACCAATATTTAAGAACGGGAAAAGACCTCAATAAGTCAAACATGTCATTGGCGTTTAACATAATTCGATCGACTTTATTATTGCGGTTCTTTGCAACAACAAACCAAAAACGTATTGCTATAATTAGGAAAATAGTGGATAAAATACCAGCCAACTTGGCTAAAAGAATCATATTCATGAGAATTCCAATGGGAACTAGAATAAGTAATAAAAAAAATACCGAAATCCATAAGGGAAAACGGTATTTTAAATTTTTTGAATTCGACATATTATGGTTGATATAACTTAACTAGCAACCCACTTATCATTTAACATTTCTCCTCGAACAATGACAGTTTTAGTACGTGAATAATCTTCAGCTGCCATAAGCATCTGCTCTTTTGTGTCTCTTCTGATTAAAATTGAACCTGAACCCTGAGATTTGATTTCTATATAAAAACCGTTTTTGAGTCTGGCAGGTCGTGTTGGTGGTCTTCCCATTTAGTTTTCGTTTTTTTTTTAAATTAGATTATAAAAATAGGTATTTATTTCGGAATAATTGCAATCAGCAATATTGCAACATTTGATTTTTCAATAATTATTTAAGGTGTAACAACTATAATGCCTAAAAGTTTAAATACTTTTGTGCATGATTAATTTAGAAAAGCTTGGTTACTTTTTGCCTCAAGGCTACCTTTTTCGGCAGGTAAGTTTGCAAATAAACAAAAGCGACAAGGTAGGACTAGTTGGAAAAAATGGTGCGGGAAAATCTACATTATTAAAAATTTTATCTGGTAAAACAAAACCATCTGAAGGAAACGTTCACCTACCAAAGGGAACTGTAATGGGCTATTTGACACAGGATATAGTTATCGATTCGGAGCAAAGTGTATTTGAGTACTTAAACTGTTCCAATGAACGAATTGATTTCATAAGAAAGCGTTTAGATGAAATTAATATTGAACTAACCACAAGAAGCGATTACGATAGCGAATATTATGCTGAGCTTCTTGATGAATTAGCAGAAAAGAATCACGAATTCCAAGTTATAGAGGGATTTCAATGGGAAGAAAAAATAATGAATGCACTAAATGGTCTTGGGTTTAACGACAAAGAGATCCATAATAGCTTAAACACCTTTTCAGGAGGTTGGAAAATGCGAGCAGAATTAGCCCGTATATTGGTGAATCAACCTGACATTTTACTTCTAGACGAACCCACAAATCACCTCGATATTTTATCGATTGGATGGTTGGAAACCTATCTTCAGCGATTTGATGGTGTGGTTATTATTATTTCTCACGATCGGTTTTTCTTAGATAATGTGACGAAAAGAACACTCGAAATTAGCATGAATAAAATATTCGACTTTCCATATGGTTATAGTAAATATAAGTTGATGCGGGAAGAAGAGATGGGTCGCTTGGAGCAGGCAAAAAAACAACAAGACAAAGAGATTAAACATACCGAAGAGTTAATAAATAAATTTAGAGCTAAGCAATCAAAAGCTGCTTTTGCGCAATCGTTAATTAAAAAACTAGATAAAACAGAGCGAATAGAAATCGAGAAAGAATCATATAGCGGTATTAGAATTTCATTTCCATTAAGTATTCAGCCAGGAAAATGGGTACTTGAAATGAATAATCTTGGAAAGTCGTACGGCGAAAAAGTTTTATTCAAGAATGTCAATTTAACAATAGGTAGAGGAGAGAAAATTGCTTTGTTAGGTCCAAATGGAGTGGGAAAATCAACCCTACTCAAGGCTATTATGCGATCCATCGATTTTGAAGGAACAGTGACCAACGGCCACAATGTTAACCTTGCCTATTTTGCCCAAGATCAGGCGGAGAAATTAGACCCTAGCTTATCCGTTTATGAAACGGTTGACCATATCGCCAAAGGTGAACTTCGAAAAAATCTAAGGACAATTCTTGGTGCATTTCTTTTTTCGGGTGAAATCGTCGAAAAGAAAGTAAGTGTGCTTTCTGGAGGTGAAAGAACGCGTCTTGCACTTTGCCAGTTACTTCTTAGCCCATCTAATTTCATTATCCTCGATGAGCCTACCAATCACTTGGACATGCAAAGTAAAGAAATTTTAAAGTCTGCGCTGTTAAATTATGAAGGAACTTTTATTGTCGTATCACATGACCGTGAATTTTTAGAAGGTTTGACCAATAGAATTTGGGATATTGAAAAAGAAAGTTTGATAATTCACCATTTTACCTTGAACGAATACCTCCTTTACAAAAATGAAAGTAAGCTTAAAAATGAAGGTAAACTTTTGAGCCAGACAGAAAAAGTAAAAGCACCAAAAATCGTTAAAGAAAAAGTTATCACTTCTTCAGTGGATAAAGAAATAAAAACCATCGAAAAAAAGATTGAATTGGCAGAAAATGAATTGCTCGAAATAAATGACCTACTCAGTAAATTGAGCTACGGAGATGTAGAATTTGATACGACTGCTGAACGGTACAACTCAAAAAAGGCAGTATTAGCAAAATTAGTTGAGGAGTGGGAAACGATTTTAATTAAGCATAATTAAAATACCATTTCTATGGGAAGTTTTATTTCTTTATTTTAAACGTATTATTTATCAATCAGCATTTTATAAATTTGCTTTATGAAAACATACAAACTGGTTCTTTTTTTAATCCTTATACTTTTCTCCTCTTGCAATAAGAACAATCAAAACCCAGTTCCAAGCATTCCATTCGATATTACAATCGACATTAATTTACCAAGTTATTATCAATTACAGGGAGTTGGTTCATGGACCTATGTCAACGGAGGGTCAAGAGGTATTATCATTTACCGAAGAAATCTTGAGGAATTCGTTGCGTTCGATAGACATTCGCCGATGGATCCCGACGGGACTTGTTTTCTTCCACTTTTTCCAGATCAAGATAATTTTCTTCAATTAAAAGATACCTGCAGTAGCGCTCGTTTTTCATTATACGATGGCGGACCAATTTCGGGATCTCAATTTGGATTACGGCAATATGCTACGCAATTTAATGGTAGTAATTTACTTCGAATTTACAATTAATAATGACTGATATTAAAGTAACAATAATTGATCGGGAAGGCAATTCGCATGAATTAGTTGGGCCTACAGATATGAGTATGAACATTATGGAGCTTTGCAAAGCATATGAATTACCCGTGCTAGGCGAGTGTGGAGGAATGGCAATGTGCGCAACGTGTCAATGCTATTTGGAATCTGAAACTCCACTAGACGAGCAAAGCGATGCAGAGCTAGACATGTTAGACCAAGCATTTTTTGTAAAATCGAATAGCCGTTTGGGTTGTCAAATACAGCTATCAGATGAAATTAATGGGATTATTTTAAGATTAGCACCGGAAGCATAAGCCGACTTAGTCTTTGGGAATTTTACACACTGGTATGGGCAACATTTTATGCTGATTGATTCGATTAAAGGTTCTGTAAATAGCTAATACTTGCTTCTGTCGATCTGATAAAGTAGTTTCTTCTCCATCATATTCCATCGCCCATTCTAATTCTAGATAGCTAGCTCCGATTTGATCCTCATCGCTTCTTCCATCGCCCCACAAACCATCTGTCGGTTTAGCATCGAGAATCTCAGGAAGAATTCCTAAGTATTTCCCAACTGCCCACACCTGCGTTTTTGTTAAATCCGCAATTGGACTTAAATCAACGCCACCGTCACCATACTTCGTATAAAATCCAATCCCAAAATCTTCTACCTTATTACCAGTTCCCGCAACAAGACAACCATTTGATTGCGCAACAGCGTAAAGCGTTGTCATTCTGAGCCGTGAGCGAGAATTCGCCATACTTAAGGTATTATTCTTGCAATCCGAAGGCATGGTCGTTTCAAATTGTGAAAACAAATCACTTAAATTGATCTCTAATTCTTTGCTGTTACTGTACCTTGAACTCAGATAAGCTAAATGTGCTTTGGCTAATGTATACTCTTGACTAGCTTGGCGAATAGGTAAATTAACACCTATTACTTTTAATCCAGTTTTTGCGCATAATTCAGAGGTAACTGCAGAATCTATTCCCCCAGAAATACCAACTACAAAACCATCCATGCGGGCATTTAGGGCATATTCCTTTAGCCAAGAAACAATATGATCAATTAATTTATCCAAAATATCGTATCAGAATAGAATGGAAATCTTTAATAGCAATTGGTTTTGCTTCGATTTTGTATAAAAATAAGTACCTGAGTTATCGTATAAGGTATAATTTTTATCACTGAAGCGAAAGTGCATTGGTGTTAAACCATAGAAAAATCCAATTTCAGGAACTAAAGTAGTGGTGCCTACAAAATTCCATTCTGCCCCAGCAGAGAAACCGATAGATCCTTTATAGAAGAAAGTTTCACCAAATGATTTCATGGACACGTTTTCTTTTGCTAGACCAGTCACTACATCAACGCCATTATCATTAATCTTTTGGGAAACCATAAAACTATTGCGTATTCCAAATTTTCCAAAATACCTCCAGTCCCCGATTGGCTCTGTTCTAAAAAGTAACATTAAGGGAATGGATATATATACAGGTTTCATTTGTCGATCTTTTAATTGATAAACCGTTCCGCCAGCTTCATCTTCCCCCAATATTTTATTATCCGTATACTTATAAAAAACACTATCTGCTCCTGCTTCATACTTTAATGTTTCAAAATCAAATTCTAAACCCGTAGCTAAACCAAGATTTGTTGAATTTTTGAAACTTGTATGAATGATAACGCCCACAGATAAATCGGTACCAACGCCATTACTAAGCATCTTATTACTCCCCATATTTTGAAAATTCAAACCAAAATTACCAGTCATTCCTGCTTGCATTTTCTTAGAAGAGACAGATTGAGCATTGGTAATATGAACAGTAAAGAATAAAATAACAACTAATGAAATTTTATAAAAAGTAGAGGGATTTTTCATGAGGTCTTTTTTATGATTAAATTTGAACAAAATTAATAATTAATAATGAAAAGTGTTACTACATGTCTATTTATACTCATTCTTGCATTCCTTTTTTCGTGCAATAGGAATAAGTACAATGTAAATATAGAAAATATTTCCCTACCACTTGAATTTATTAACCTTGATTCTATTCTCTACACGACCCATGGCGATGCATTACTAAAAAAGAAAAATGAATTCCTGAAAAAAGATGCTGACCTATTCAATTATACAATTGAATATTGTTACCACATCAAAACATCATCAGATACGGCCTTTCAAAATGGAATCTCCTTATTTTTTCAAGATAAATACATTCAACGTTTAGAGAAAGTAATAGCCAATAAATTCCCTCCAAAAGCAAGAAAAGAAAAGGAACTTAGTGATGGGTTTAAAAGGTTAAAATACCATTTTCCTAAAGGAAATTTACCACTACGTATCGCTTATATCAACTCCCTTTTTACTGCGAGTGCAAATAGCTCAGACCAATACATTGCCATCGGATTAGATCGATATTTGGGTAAAGATGAAAAAGTTATTAAGGAGCTACCTAGTAATCAGTTTTATCAATGGATTAAAGATGGTATGGATAAGCAATACCTCAGCAGAGATGTTATTTTAAGCTGGTTAATGGCGCATTACATTGAGGAAACTTCGGAAAACTTGGCAAGCGAAATGATCCGTTGGGGAAAACTACTATTCATCACACATGCCTGCCTTCCGGAACTTGAAGAGCCAATTATTCTTCGCTATTCAATAAAGGATTATACTTGGGCGATTAATAGTGAGGGTTCCTTTTGGAAGTATTTGGTAAAGGAGGAATTGTTGTTTAATACTCGGGAAGAAACTAAACAAAATCTTCTTCATGAAGGTCCATCTTCTGCTGGTTTACCACAAGAGAGTGCTGACAGAATGGGACAATTTTTAGGCTACCAGATGGTAAAACAATACATGGATAAAGAAGACATTAGTTTAGAAAATTTAATCAAAATACCCTATAACACTATTTTACAATCCTACGAACCAGAATAATTAAATATGAATAAAGAAATCACCAAAACATCCGATATTCTAATAAACATTGGACTAAATCCAAACAAACTCCCTGTTTCGATTACATGGAAAGCAGAAGACAATGGTTCAACCCCGCAAGAAGCAGGTGCATTTCTACTGTCATTTTGGGATAAAAAAGATAAAAATACACTCAAAATTGACTTATGGACACCTGAAATGTCGGTGGAAGAAATGAAGCAATTTTTTCATCAGACCTTACTATCAATGTCTGATACTTTTGAAAAAGCAACTGGGGAACATTTAATGGCAGAAGATTTAAGGGATTATTGTTACCATTTTGCTGATAAAATGAATATCTTGCCTACGGAATGACAACTATCTTAGAGAAACTTAGCACCAATCATGAGGAGCTCGTGCAGTATTTTATTAATTCAGGAAATGGCCCTGTTTGTCTAAATAATTACATAGGCGCAACTATTTCCATAAGTTATTTGGGAAAAATCGTTTGTACTAGCTGTTCTAAAATCACCAAAAAATCGTTTGGTCAAGGCTTTTGTTATACCTGCTTTAACGAAGCGCCAGAAGCAAGTCCTTGTATCATTAATCCTGAATTATGCGAAGCACATTTAGGAAAAGGGCGCGATGTTGAATACGAAGAGCGAAATCACAACCAACCTCATTTTGTCTATTTTGCAGCAACTGATAAAGTGAAAATTGGCATTACACGCAACACCCAAATTCCAACAAGATGGATTGACCAAGGTGCACAATCCGCCATTATATTAGCAGAAACACCCAATCGCTATACGGCAGGCATCATCGAAGTTGCTTTGAAAGAAGCATACGACGACAAAACAAATTGGCAAAATATGTTGAAGGATATTCGAGATGAATCCATCGATTTAGTAGAAGAAAAATGGCTTGCTCAAGAGCTATTGCCAACTGATCTTGCTGCTTTTTTTACCGAAGATGAATCTGTTCATTCGATTAATTATCCAGTGAAAGAATATCCATCGACATTAACATCAATGAATTTGGACACAACACCTACTATACAAGGAACATTAACTGGAATTCGTGGCCAATATTTATACATTGATGGAAACAGAGTAATTAATATCCGGCGCCATACTGGCTATGAAGTAGACATAATCTTGGGCGATGGAAAAAATTAAAACAGTACCTGACTATCTTCGTGGCTTTTTGGATATTTTTTATCCAATCGTTAAAAAACTATTTAGTAAAACGACCTACTATTACGCGGTTTGTGGAGCATCTAATATGGTACTGAGTTGGTTATTATTTTACCTGTTCTACAACTTTGTTTTTCACCAACAGAAATGGCAGGTTCCTATCCTTAACCTGTATATTAATGCCTACACAATCAGCGCTACAATATGCTTTGTAATTTCATTTGTCATTGGATTTACCTTATTGAAGTATGTCGTTTTTACGGCAAGTGAAATAAAGGGACGAATTCAATTGTTTCGCTATGGAATAAGCGCCATAATTTCGTTTGTTACGAGTTACGCTATTCTTAGGATGCTGATAGAAGGTTTTGGAATGTATGCATCTATTTCAAACGTAATAGCTTCTGTAATTGTGGCAATTATAAGTTACCTTATTCAACGGAATTTTACATTTAAATAGCGTTATTGGATAAGCCTATTATACACCTCATCCAACTGCTTTCCAACGGCCGCATAACTGAAATGCGCGAGTGCATAGGTTCTGAGTTCCTCCGGATCAAAGGACTTTCCGTTCAACATGGCTTGCATCGCTTCTACTAATTGGGCTTCGTTGCGCGGCTCCACCAAAATACTGTTGCGATCGTTCGCGAATTCGGGAATGCCATTTACTGCAGTAGCAATAACGGGAACACCACACATCCATGCCTCAGGAATTACACAAGGGAAATTTTCGAAATTACTAAACAGTACCAAGGCTCTACAATTTTTCACAAAATTGGCAATTTCTACCGTTGACATTGTTGGATAGAAAAATACAAATGAATTTAATAATCCTAATTCACGGGCTAATTGATGCGCTTTTGTCACATCGCCATCGCTGATAATATGAAAAGAAAAATTGGAGCTTACTTTTGAAAGCTGGTGCACGGCTCGTAGCATCCCCAATACGTTTTTGGCGGGTTCAAAAGCAGTAGAAATATGGACAAATTTATTAGAGGGTTCAGTTGTCGCTAAAGTTAAAAAAATCGCTTCGTTCACAACATTCGGAACCACTTGAACAGTGATTGACGGAGCTAGTTTCTTTAATCGTTCACCTAAATCTTGACTAACTGGCATAACACATGCTGAGGACTTGAGCACTTTCTTAGCCAGTGATAGAATGACCTTAGGATAGGCATTTTCTCCACCTTGAAAACCGCTTGCATGCTCACTAATCACAATGGGAATCCCCAGTTTTGATTTTAATTTTCGGGCGAAGTAGCCCAAAGGATAAATGACATTTAAATGAATTAGATCTGGCTTTCCGTGCGTCTCATAGACTCGCTTCATTCCTGACGAAAAGGCCTTTTTATACTGTGAAAATGCCTGTATTGAACCGAGCAAAGGGAAAGAAGTTTTTTTCTTTGGGTAATAAATTAAAATTTCGTTAAGCGCCTCCCGCTTATTTTCTACTATTTCTATAGATGAAATGGTATCATCAGCAATAATCGCTACTACCACTACTTCATTCAAAAGGGAAGCCGCTTCAGCATGTTTCTGTACAAAATTACCTAGCGTAGGATTCCTTCGGTTGGGATACCAAGAGCATAAAAACAGGACTATTTTCCCTTGATTAGACATTAACTAAACCAAAATAGTTTGAAATACAATTTTAACCTGCTCTAGCGTGTAATCGATTTCTTCTTTAGTGGTATAATGAGAAAAGGAAAAACGAACATTTGGTCGGGTCATATCGGCATTTATTCCACTTAAAACATGCGATCCAGTTGAGGCGCCTGATGAACAAGCACTTCCACCACTTACCGCAATCCCTTTCAAATCTAAGGTAAATAATACCATGGACGCTTTTTCTGTTGGTGGGAAACAAACGTTGAGTACCGTGTATAGCGCTTTATCATTAGACGTTTCTCCATGAAATGAGATACCCGGTATCGTAGCCGTCAATTGTGCGATCATATGCGCTTTCAAGCCTTGTACATGTGCCTGATGTGAGGCTAAATTTTCATAAGCTAAATCAAATGCTTTTGCTAAACCTACAATTCCAGCGATGTTTTCTGTTCCGCCTCGTAAACCTCGTTCTTGTGCCCCCCCATGAATAAAAGGGGCCACTTTTGTCGCTTTATTAACATAAAGAAAACCCACTCCTTTTGGCCCATGAAATTTATGTGCAGCGCAAGTAATAAAATCGATATCAAGTTCTTTTAAATCAAACGAATAATGACCCATGGTTTGAACTGTATCCGAATGAAAATAAGCACCGTTTTCTCTGCAAATTTTCGCTACTGCTTTAAGGGGAATCAAAGTGCCAATTTCATTATTGGCGTGCATCAATGAAACCAAGGTGGGAATTTTATCCGCTAGCAATTGTGTAAGCTCATTCAAATCGACATGCCCAAGACTGTCCACAGCTAAATAAGTAATGGTGGTGCCGTATTTTTTATGTATCGCTTCAGCCGTATGGCCTACCGCATGGTGCTCAATCTTCGTGGTGATGATTCGTTTAACGCCTAAATCTTCTACAGCAGTAAGTAGCGCCATGTTATCTGCTTCAGTTCCACCCGAAGTGAAAATAAGTTCTGATGAATGGCAATTCAACCATGCCGCAATGGAACGCCTAGAAGTTTCTAATAAAGCTTTAGAATTGCGACCATAATAATGCGTGGAAGAGGCATTACCAAAATTTTCTTGATAAACATCAACCATTGCCGCTATAACTTCTGGCGCCATTGGTGTAGTTGCTGCATTATCTAAATAAACACGCATGGTTATCGTTTAGGATGCGAAGATACACATTTTATTACTTAAGATTGAGTTGAGGCGCAAGCGACTGATACTTTAGGAAGGTCAGTTTTCGCCAAAGCAGCATAACCGCCAATAACGTCTTTTATTCCTACGAAGCCACGAGCTTTTAAAATCGAGGCCGCAATCATGCTCCTGTAACCACCGCCGCAAAGTAGCACAAGTTCTTTATCCTTAGGAAATTCGGCCATACGTTCGTTGATAAAATCGAGGGGAATACTTGGTACATCTACCAAATGCTCCGATTCGTATTCACCAGGTTTCCGTACATCAATCAAAAGTTCATTGGTATGCAATCCTTGCTCCACCTCGCTGGCTTCTACCCTGCCGATGCTGTCAAGACTATTGTTCCACGCACGAATTCCTCCATCCAAATATCCTCTTACATTGTCGTAGCCTACCCGAGCCAAACGACGTACCGTTTCTTCTTCCTTGCCATCTGGTGTAACTAAAATAATTTCCTGCTTAACATCGGGAATCAAAGCCCCAACCCAAGGAGCAAATTGACCTTCCAAGCCGATGAAAATACTTCCCGGAATAAATCCTTGAGCAAATTCGGTAGCAGGGCGTGTATCCAAAATCAAAGCTTCAGGAGCCAAAGAGGTAAACTCATCCAAACGTAAGGCCTTTAATCCACGTGCCATAACGTCATGGATGGAATCATATCCTTTTTTATTCATCGCTACATTCATCCCAAAATAACTAGGTGGTGGCAATAAACCATTCGTCAATTCTTTAATAAAAGCATTTCGGTCCATGTCTGACCTCAAAGCATAATTGACCTTTTTTTGATTCCCAAGAGTATCAAAGGTTTCTTTCGACATGTTTTTTCCACAAGAACTTCCAGCTCCATGAGCAGGATATACGATTATGTGATCTGCTAAAGGCAAAATTTTAGTTCGTAATGAATCGAATAGTGTACCTGCCAATTCCTCTTGCGTCATGGCGGCCGATTTTTGTGCTAAATCAGGTCTTCCAACATCACCAATGAATAAGGTATCACCGGAAAACAAGGCGTGTTCTCGTCCATTTTCGTCTAACAACAAATAACAAGTAGACTCCATCGTATGACCTGGTGTGTGCAAGACACGAACAGAGCAATCTCCGAAAGGCAATAGCTCACCATCTTTAGCTGAATGAAATGCAAATTGAGGGTCGGCTAGAGGACCAAAAATAATCGGCGCACCGGTTGCTTTCGCTAAATCCAAATGACCAGAAACGAAATCGGCGTGGAAGTGGGTTTCTAAAATATATTTTATCGTCATACCATCTGCCTGAGCCCTGCTCATGTAGGGCGTTATTTCCCGCAATGGATCAATAATAATCGCTTCCGAACCAGAAGTCACATAATAAGCACCTTGCGCTAAACATCCTGTATAAATCTGTTCGATTTTCATTTAAAGTAATTATTTTCTTAATACAAAATTACATAAAAAGCGAAGATATTACAAAGTAAATTAGCTGCTCAACATTGTATTAAAGTAAAAATTTGGATTGTCAAAGTTACGAAGCCACGCCTATTTCAAATGTGTGGCAGAAGGCAGCATATCTTAGATCCGTTTTTTAAGGGTTGATTTCAATCTTGATGTCATTTTTTATTGCTTTGCACACTTCATCAATTTCATCATTAGTAAGAGCAATACAACCTTCCGTCAAATCTACCCAACGGTGGAATTTTCCAACCCAACTGAATTTTTGTCCGTGTATGCGCACGCTGCAACAAACTTCCCACTTTCCAATTCCAATTGCTTTATGGAATTTAGTTGCAAGCCCTTTTATTCCTTTAAAACTACCCTCAGGTGTGAGGTTATCGCCTGCTTTTGTTCTTTTACCCAACCCTTTTTTGCTTAGCGAAACTGAATAAGAGGCAATAAGTTCCTGCTTGTAATAAAGTAGAAGTTTGTGATCGGCTTTATTAACAACAATTTTATCTGCTTTTTGCCCATCTTTTAGTTGCTGTTCTGGATAAAAGTAATAAACGATCAACCCTACAAACAAGAATGAAGTTGCCAGTGCTATTATTTTACGTTTTCTCATTTTGTTGTTTTTTATCTTTTGTTATTTACTTATTTTTAGTTGTCAATTTTACAAAAAGATGAAGAGGCTTTACAACGAGGAGTAATGCTAAGAGCCGTAATACGCGACTGCTACTAATAATATTGGCCCAATTGGGGCTATGGGTGTAATACCAACTGATGAAAGTTCTGCCCCATTTCTTTTGTTCGAGAAAATTATCTCTAAAAAATCTTAAGTCTAATACAACTGGGTGGTCATAATTATTGTAGACTGCGGTTGCGACAAAACATCCTGATTTTACCCATGTTATTCCATATCTATCATCAAATTCAGTTTTACACTTCAAACAGCAAAATTTTTGAACTGACCGATGTTTACGCTTTTGCATGGTCTTTGGGTTAATATCACTGTTCCATGTTGATGCTCCAGGTTTTGAACACCAATGACATTTTTCACTGTTTGTCATACTTTTAGAATTTAATTTAAATCTTACACTTTTTGGCTTTTCAGAATAGGCAATATTGCCTTATGTTGTCCTGCATGCACGAGACGGCAGGCAATACTGCTTAAACGCTGTTAGCGATAGTTTAAAGTATCATTTATTATTTAATGAAACCTCATTACCACATTTATCTATATATATCCAATTATCGCTTTCCCACATGTAATACTCAGATTTACTGCGTCGACATTGATTTGAAACACGGGCCTTACTGCACATGAATATTTTGGTTCAATTACTATTTCCCCCTTGTGATTTGCGAAACCATATTTATTATCCGAAACTATCAGAAGTCTCCCATCGATTTCTGGCATTGCCTCCATTTCCATTGTAACAACTGCGTCGAAAAGCTTTTTTTGAACTTTATTTATTCCAATAAAATTTTTGTTTTCTATATCCCAAACTATAGCATAATATTCAAATGTATCTGAGAAGCATAAATACCGATCAAGGGGGATGACAGTATCACCCGACTCATTGACATAACCACTTTTAGAACCAATACCAGAACGAGATGAGGTGGTGTCTTGAATTAAAATCCATTTTTCACACTTTGGTATATTTTCTTCACAAGTTTTAAGTTTCTTAATATTATTAGTTGTTTCACACGATAATAGAAAAAGAGCAATCATCAGTAATTTGAACGAGGTTTTTAATGAGTTTTTCATTTTAATATTTTTAGTCGTTTATATCATTTACTTACCATATTTTTCTTCCCATAACTCAGCACCACTTTTCCCTGATCCATTTTCTCCATCACTACTACAACCATCGCCACCACAATTAGGACATGTCACTTCACCTGTCATTTCAAAGTATGTTTTTCCTTTGCCATCACACATCATACAATCTCCGCATCCTCCACAACTCGAAAGAGAAAACAAGATAAAAGTAAACAATGATGCCTTTAATAATGATGAACCAATCATCAATTTGTACCAGTTTTTAGAAACGAACTTTTTCATACTATTTAGTTTTTAAAGATTAATAATTGCTTGTAAGCTGTTAGCGAAAGTATTAGATAATTTCATATTTCTTGCTATGCGAACAAAATGTACCCTGTATATTCTAATATGGCTGTATAAGCGAACTGTTCGTTTAGTAAATGTAATAAAATTTAGTTAGCGTTCATCAAAAGGGCTTCTGATGTTTTGAATGTTTAGTTATTCATTAATAAGTTCTCTACGATGAGAATTTCAAATATATTAAATCCATGCGCTTGGCTAAATCCAAATCTTTGTCCGTAATGGATGATGAAGTATGCGTTTGCAAGTTCACGCGAACAAGATTATACGTGTTTTCCCAATTGGGGTGATGATCCATTTCTTCGCACACTAAAGCAACTACGCTCATAAATGAAAAAGCCGATGTAAAATCGTTAAATTTAAAATCCCTGTTCAAGAAATTTTCTTTTTCTGACCATTCAGGGAGAACTTCACGTAGAAGTAGTGATAAACTGTTTTTTTCGTTAGATTCCATTACAAATT
>JAPLEV010000007.1 GCA_026391005.1 Flavobacteriia bacterium
ATTTCCAAAATATCACAAAGCGGAATAGGGTACAAACAACTTTCAATTTCGTGAAAGCCATCTGGGCGCTTGTTCAAAACGTGTAAACCTAAATTAATTTTAGCTATTGGAAATAAGATCATACTACAAAATTAAAAGAACAAAGCAATTTTCTTAAATTTGTATACTAATTTGATAAAATATGTCGACTTATCTAGATTTTGAAGAGCCTATACGCGCCCTTGAAGAACAAATTTTACAAACCAAAGAAATCGGTATTTCTACCAGCGTAGACATGCAGGATAAAATAATAGAATTAGAAAAAAAGCTAAAAGCTACTTCTAAAGAAATTTTTTCAAACCTAAGTCCTTGGCAGCGCGTTCAGTTATCAAGACATCCTGACCGACCATATACTTTAGCTTATATTGATGCCATAACGGGCGGCAATTTTTTGGAACTGCACGGTGATAGAGGAGTAAAAGATGACAAAGCTATGATCGGAGGATTTGGTGCTATTGATGGCCGAAGTGTTATGTTTATTGGCCAACAGAAAGGTATTAATACTAAAATGAGACAATTCCGAAATTTTGGAATGCCCAACCCAGAAGGGTACAGAAAGGCATTACGATTGATGAAATTGGCAGAGAAATTTAATAAACCAATCGTTACATTTATTGATACCCCTGGTGCATTTCCAGGATTAGAGGCAGAGGAACGAGGCCAAGGAGAAGCCATTGCTCGAAATATTTATGAAATGATGCGCTTAAAAGTTCCCGTAATATGCATTATTATTGGAGAGGGCGCTTCGGGTGGCGCATTAGGCATTGGTGTTGGGGATAAAGTCGTTATGTTAGAAAACACCTGGTATTCGGTTATTTCACCGGAGTCTTGTTCTTCGATTCTTTGGCGATCATGGGATTACAAAGAAATAGCAGCTGAAGCCTTGAAACTAACATCCACTGATATGAAAAAAAATGGTTTGGTAGATGCTGTTATTCCTGAACCCATTAATGGGGCGCATCGTTCTCAAGAAGAAAATTTTGGTAATGTAAAGCAAGCCATCTTGTCATATTTAGTTGAACTTGATAAACAAACTCCCGAAAAACGAATAAACGACCGCATTGAAAAATTCAATAAAATGGGTGTTTGGAAGTAGCCAATAGCCACCTAAACGTCAAGCATGAGTGAATTACTTCAAACGCCTATTGAATTTCTTAAGGGAGTAGGACCTCAACGCGCTCAATTACTTCAAAAAGAATTGGGTATATTCAATTATGGCGATTTACTTCACACCTATCCTTACCGCTACCTAGACCGATCGATTTACCATAAATGCAAGGATTTACCTTATGTAGATTCTTATGTTCAATTAGTAGGTACCATCGATAATATTAAGGAAATCGGAACAGCGCGCTTTAAAAGATTAAGTGCGCGTTTCAGTGATGATTCTGGCACGATAGAACTTATTTGGTTTCAGGGAGGTCAATGGATCAAACAAATGCTCGTAGCCGGTTTACCCTATCAAGCTTTTGGTAAAGCAAAATTAACCAATGGTATCTGGGCGATGCCACATCCCGAACTCACTCCGATAAAAGATGTTTTTAAAAAAGCGGGGTTTCAGCCGTTTTATTCCAGTACAGAGAAATTAAACCATAAAGGATTGAATACCAAAGGTATAGAGAAGCTCGTGCAAAACTTATTTGTGCAGCATAGCATTCAAGCCAAAGAATACCTTCCAGAAAACCTAATTAAAGAACACCAACTTATATCGAGGACAGCGGCATTGAAACAAATACACTTGCCTGTATCAGAAATAGAAATTCAACAAGCCAAATTGCGCTTAAAATTCGAAGAATTATTCTTTTTACAATTGGAGATGCTTATTCGGAAGGGTACACGAGTGCAAGCAACGAAAGGGCATATTTTTGAACAATCAGGAGAATTACTGAAGGAATTTTATACCCATCACCTTCCATTTGAGTTAACAAATGCTCAGAAAAGGGTAATAAAAGAAATCCGTAAAGACTTTTTAACAGGGCGACATATGAATCGACTGTTGCAGGGCGATGTTGGAAGCGGAAAAACCTTAGTTGCCTTAATTGCGATGTTGATAGCAAATGGAAATGGCTATCAAGCTTGTATAATGGCACCAACTGAAATTTTAGCGAATCAACATTTCGAAACCATCCGTGAATTACTAAAAGGAGTATCGATTAGAATTGCATTATTAACGGGATCAACTAAAAAATCGGAACGGACACCATTATTTGCATCACTTCAAAACGGCGAAATAAACCTATTAATCGGTACACATGC
Organism: Flavobacteriia bacterium; assembly: GCA_026391005.1. GTDB lineage: Bacteria > Bacteroidota > Bacteroidia > Flavobacteriales_D > Crocinitomicaceae > UBA952. The sequence goes on from JAPLEV010000007.1 coordinate 2,296, forward strand.
TTTATTGGAAGATCCTGTTCAGTTTAACAATTTAGGATTTGTTGTTATTGATGAGCAGCATCGTTTTGGTGTTGCACAACGAGGAAAAATGTGGAAAAAGAATAGTATTCCTCCCCATGTATTGGTAATGACAGCAACACCCATTCCAAGGACATTAGCAATGACATTTTACGGTGACCTTGATGTATCGGTTATTGATGAACTGCCCCCAGGAAGGAAACCCATTTCGACCATACATCGATTTGAAAGTCACCGCTTGGCCCTATTTGGCTTTATGCGAAAAGAAATTGCGTTAGGCAGACAGATATATATTGTTTATCCTCTTATAAAAGAAAGTGAAAAACTTGACTTTAATAACCTTATGGACGGCTTTGAAGCTATATCACGGTCCTTTCCTATACCGGATTATCAAGTAAGCATCGTTCACGGAAAAATGAAACCTGAAGCGAAAGATTACGAGATGCAACGCTTCATTAAAGGAGAAACCCATATCATGGTTGCGACAACCGTTATTGAAGTTGGTGTTAATGTACCTAATGCTTCGGTTATGATTATTGAAAGTGCAGAACGATTCGGATTAGCGCAATTACATCAGTTACGAGGGCGAGTGGGTCGTGGGGCAGAGAAATCATATTGTATCCTAATGACAGGGAATGAACTTTCAAGGGAAGCGAAAAAACGAATGGGAACAATGGTTGCAACAACCGATGGATTTGAAATTGCAGAGGTCGATCTTCAATTAAGAGGTCCTGGTGATTTAATGGGAACGCAACAAAGCGGCATTCTAGAATTAAAAATTGCAGATTTAGCTAAAGATGGAGATTTGATAAATAGCGCTCGAGATTCCGCAATTGAACTCATTGAAAAAGATCCCAACTTACTTCACGAGGAAAACACTTGCCTTCGTGAAAAAATGATTTCTTTATTAAGGGAGCGACCTAATTGGGGAAAAATAGGATAAAAAAAAAGGGTGCATAATACACCCTTTAAAATAGTTATAGAACTGCTTATTCAGCTGCTTCCTCAACAAGCAAATCGTATGCCTCTTGGGAACCCACAATCATTTTTTGATATTCACGTACCCCAGTTCCCGCAGGAATTAAATGACCAACGATTACATTTTCTTTAAGACCAAGTAAATGATCTACTTTTCCAGAAATTGCTGCTTCGTTTAATACTTTGGTTGTTTCTTGGAAAGACGCCGCAGAAATAAACGACTGCGTTTGGAGCGATGCTCTTGTAATTCCTTGTAACAAAGGAGTAGAAGTCGCAGGAATAGCTTCCCGAGCAACTACTAAATTTTTATCTTCTCGTTTCAACTTAGAATTTTCATCTCTGAATTTACGTAAAGAAATTAACTGACCGCTTTTAACATCATATGAGTCACCAGCATCTTGCACCAACATCATACCGAATAATTCATCATTTGCCTCCATGATATCCGCTTTATGAATTGATTGACCCTCGAGGAATCGAGTATCACCTGAATCCATAATTTCAGCTTTCAACATCATTTGACGAACGATAACTTCGAAATGCTTATCGTTAATTTTCACCCCTTGCAGTCTATAAACCTCCTGGATTTCATTAACAATATATTCTTGCACCTTCGTTGGACCCTCAATATTTAAGATGTCATTTGGCGTAATTGCACCATCAGACAAAGGCTGTCCTGCACGGATGAAGTCATTTTGCTGAACAAGAATGTGCTTAGAAAGAGAAACTAAGTATTTCCTTACTTCGCCTAACTTAGACGTAATTATAACCTCTCTATTACCTCTTTTGATATTACCAAATGAAGCCGTTCCGTCAATTTCTGCAACAACAGCAGGATTCGATGGATTTCTAGCTTCAAATAATTCAGTTACACGTGGAAGTCCACCCGTAATATCACCAGTTTTACCAGCCAATCTCGGAATTTTCACCAAGGTATGCCCTGCTTCCAATTTCTCACCTACTTCTACAGAAATATGCGCATTAACAGGAAGAGAGTACTCTCTTAAAACTTCTTTCGTTTTCGGATCAATAATATGAATGGCAGGACTTCGTTTTTTATCACGAGATTCTGTAATTACTTTTTCAGTAAATCCAGTTTGCTCATCGACTTCTTCACGGTAAGTAAGACCTTCAACGATACCGTCAAAGACAACTTTACCTGCCACTTCAGAAATAATAAGCGCATTGTATGGATCCCATTTACAAATAACGTCTCCTTTTTTGATCTTGCTATTATTTTTAACCAATAATTCAGAACCATAAGGGACATTTGCTGTCATAACAGCAATGCCTGTCTTCTCGTCCGTAATTTTTAATTCAGCAGAACGACCAACAACAATATGTTTCACTGTACCATCGGAATTTTTCTTTTCAATGGTTCGTAATTCTTCCATTTCTAATTTACCGTTCGCTTTCGCTTTCATATCAGAAATATCAGCGATATTCGATGCTGTACCACCCACGTGGAAAGTTCTTAATGTTAACTGAGTACCTGGTTCACCAATGGATTGAGCTGCGATAACACCAACAGCATCACCTCTTTGCGCCAATCTATGATTTGATAAGTTTCTACCGTAACATTTTGAACATACCCCTCGTCTCATTTCACAAGTAAGTACAGAGCGAATTTCAACCTCTTCAATACCTGCAGCTTCAATTTCTTTAGCAAAAACTTCAGAAATAACATCTCCAGCAGGAACTATTAACTTATCAGAATCTGGTAAATAAACATCATGAACAGAAGTTCTACCAAGTATACGATCGTATAAAGGCTCTACTATTTCGTCATTTTTCTTTAATGCTGTTGCTACTATACCACGTAAAGTACCACAGTCATTTGAGTTAATAACAACATCTTGCGCAACATCGACTAATCGTCTTGTTAAGTAACCAGCATCAGCCGTTTTCAAAGCCGTATCTGCAAGTCCTTTACGTGCACCGTGTGTAGAAATAAAATACTCAAGAATCGATAGGCCTTCTTTAAAGTTAGAAAGAATCGGATTTTCAATAATTTCTTGAACGCTAGCCCCAGATTTTTGAGGTTTCGCCATTAATCCCCTCATACCTGAAAGCTGACGAATTTGTTCTTTGGATCCACGAGCACCAGAATCAAACATCATGTAGATGGAATTGAAACCTTGTCTATCCGTCTTTAACTGATCCATTAAAGTAGCAGTTAAACGTGAATTAGTATGCGTCCAAATATCAATAATTTGATTGTATCGCTCATTATTAGTAATAAGACCCATGTTATAATTCATCATAACATCTTTCACTTCATTCTCCGCTTTCAAGACTAATTCTTCTTTTTGCTTAGGGATAATAATATCATCTAAATTGAAAGAAAGTCCTCCTCTGAATGCCATCTCATATCCTAATTCCTTAATATCATCTAGGAATTTTGCTGTTCTAGAGGTACCAGAAATTTTCAAGACTTCACCGATGATATCACGAAGTGCTTTTTTGGTAAGAACGTCATTGATATAACCTGCTTCTCTCGGCACATTCTCATTAAATAAAACGCGACCACAAGTAGTTTCCAAAATTCGTAATTCAGGAATTCCTTCTTGATTTAAGTCATACGTTTTCACTTTAATGTGCGCATGTAGATCTAATTTCTTTTCATTAAAAGCAATGATTACTTCTTTCGGAGAATAGAATATACTTCCTTCGCCTTTAACGACGTCTTCTTTTGTTGAAGTTTTTCCTTTTGTGATATAATAAAGACCTAGCACCATATCCTGAGAAGGAACCGCAATCGGGGCACCATTAGCAGGATTTAAGATATTATGCGATGCAAGCATCAACATTTGCGCTTCTAAAATTGCCGCATTACCAAGTGGTAAATGCACCGCCATCTGATCCCCATCAAAATCCGCATTAAAAGCGGTAGTTACTAATGGATGAAGTCGAATTGCTTTTCCTTCAATAAGTTTTGGTTGAAAAGCTTGTATACCTAATCGGTGTAAAGTTGGCGCTCTATTCAATAATACAGGGTGCCCCTTCAATATGTTTTCAAGGATATCCCAAACAACTGGTTCCTTCTTATCAACAATTTTCTTTGCGGATTTAACTGTTTTTACAATCCCTCTTTCAATCATTTTACGAATAATGAAAGGCTTATAAAGTTCAGCTGCCATATCTTTTGGCAAACCACATTCGTGTAATTTTAAATCAGGACCAACAACAATTACAGAACGTGCAGAATAATCAACACGTTTTCCTAATAAATTTTGTCTGAAACGTCCTTGTTTACCTTTTAATGAATCAGAAAGAGATTTTAACGCTCTATTAGATTCAGTTTTAACAGCACTCGACTTTCTTGAATTATCGAATAATGAATCAACCGATTCTTGCAACATTCTTTTCTCATTTCTCAAGATCACCTCTGGCGCTTTTATTTCAATTAATCGTTTTAATCGATTATTTCTAATAATAACACGACGATATAGGTCATTTAAATCTGATGTAGCGAAACGACCACCATCAAGAGGAACTAAAGGTCTTAACTCTGGTGGAATAACAGGAACAACCTTCACAATCATCCATTCAGGATTATTATCAATCCGTTTTTGAGAATCGCGCATAGCCTCAACTACCTGTAGTCTTTTCAATGCTTCATTCTTACGTTGAACAGAAGTTTCCGTATCCGCTTTATGGCGAAGATCAAAAGACATTTCAACTAGATTTAATCTTTTCAACAAATCGTATAGAGCTTCAGCGCCCATTTTAGCGATAAACTTATTTGGATCAGTATCCTCTAGATGATGGTTATCCTTCATGCTTTCATGCTCAAGAATATCCAGGTATTTTTCCTCTTCGATAAAATCCAAGTAAGCCAAATCCTCCCCTTCTAAATTCGCTGCTGCACCCGCTTGAATAACTACATATCTTTCGTAATATATTATTTGATCCAGCTTCTTAGTAGGAAGCCCCAACAAATAACCAATTTTATTTGGAAGTGATCGGAAATACCAAATATGAGCAACAGGAACCACAAGAGAAATATGCCCCATTCGCTCCCTTCTCACTTTTTTTTCTGTTACTTCGACCCCACAACGATCACAAACAATTCCTTTATATCGAATACGCTTATATTTTCCGCAATGACATTCATAGTCTTTCACGGGACCAAAAATTCTTTCACAGAACAAGCCATCTCTTTCCGGCTTGTAGGTTCTGTAATTAATTGTTTCTGGTTTTAATACTTCGCCACTTGAATTCTTAAGAATTATCTCAGGAGAAGCGAGTGATATCGTAATTTTACTAAAACTACTTTGAGTTTTTGGTGTTTCTTTTTTGAACGTCATTTTATACCGTTATAATTTCGTTAAAAATTCAAATTAATCCATGCTCACATTCAAGCATAATCCACGTAATTCATGCAACAATACATTGAAAGACTCAGGTATTCCTGGTTCAGGAATATTGTCTCCTTTCACGATTGCCTCGTATGCTTTGGATCGACCAGTAACATCATCAGATTTGATGGTTAGAATTTCCTGTAGGATATTCGCCGCACCAAAAGCTTCGATAGCCCAAACCTCCATTTCACCAAAACGCTGACCTCCAAATTGAGCTTTACCTCCGAGTGGTTGTTGAGTTATTAATGAGTATGGTCCAATCGAACGAGAGTGCATTTTGTCATCTACCATGTGAGATAGTTTCAACATATAAATAACACCCACGGTTGCTGGCTGATGGAAACGTTCTCCGGTACCGCCATCATATAGATACGTTTTACCAGATCTTGGAACACCCGCTTTATCCGTTAACTCGTTAATTTGATCTGGAGTTGCACCGTCAAAAATCGGCGTCGCAAATTTAACGCCCATTTTTTCACCTGCCCAACCTAAGACTGTTTCATAGATTTGACCTAAGTTCATCCTTGAAGGTACGCCGAGTGGATTTAATACGATATCTACAGGTGTGCCATCTTCTAAGAAAGGCATATCTTCTTGACGAACAATATTCGCAACGATACCTTTATTACCATGACGGCCTGCCATCTTATCACCCACTTTAAGTTTGCGTTTTTTCGCAACATAAACCTTTGCAAGTTTTACAATTCCAGCAGGAAGTTCATCTCCAACAGAAATATGAAACTTACGGCGCTTATAATTACCAAGCAAATCATTTGCTTTGATGCTATAGTTATGAATAACCCTAGATATCAATTGATTAATAGGACCATCGGCAGACCAATTAAGCGGGTTAATAATTGTAAAATCAATAGCAAGGAGCGATTTCTCACTAAACTTGGTCCCTTTTTTAATCAACTCCTCTTTAAAGTTGTTGAAAACACCATTTGATTTCTGATCACCAAGAATCATCATTAATTTTTCAACTAACTTTTCTTTCAATTGAACAAAATCTCGCTGATATTCTGAATCTATTGCCTCAAGAATTGACTTATCTTGATTCTTTGCTTTACGTTCTTTAACTGCACGAGAGAAAAGTTTTTTCTCTATTACTGTTCCACGAAGAGATGGTCCTGCTTTTAGCGATGCATCTTTAACATCACCGGCCTTATCTCCAAAGATAGCACGTAGTAATTTTTCTTCAGGAGACGGATCTGTTTCACCTTTAGGTGTAATTTTTCCGATTAAAATATCTCCTTCTTTTATATCCGCTCCAATACGGATTAGACCATTTTCATCTAAATCTTTGGTTGCGTCTTCACTAACGTTAGGAATATCAGATGTTAATTCTTCCATTCCACGTTTTGTATCACGAACATCTAAAGAATATTCGTCGATATGAATAGATGTGAAAATATCATCACGAACTACTTTCTCAGAAATAACAATTGCATCTTCAAAATTATATCCTTTCCATGGCATGAAAGCTACTTTAAGATTTTGGCCTAAAGCCAATTCTCCATTTTGAGTAGCATATCCCTCACACAATACCTGGCCTTGTTCAACGCGATCACCTTTTTCAACAATCGGCTTTAAATTTATACAAGTACTCTGATTCGTCTTTCTAAATTTCGTTAGAGAATAATGCACCACCTCACTATCAAAACTCACTAATTTATCCTCTTTTGTCCAATCATAGCGAATCACAATCTCATTAGCATCGACATATTCAACTATACCTTTTCCTACAGCATTAATTAATACGCGAGAGTCCCGCGCTACCAACATTTCTATACCTGTTCCAACAATTGGAGAATTAGGACGTAAAAGAGGTACCGCTTGGCGCTGCATATTCGAACCCATCAAAGCACGGTTAGCGTCATCATGCTCCAAAAATGGAATCGAAGATGCTGCTATCGAAGCAATTTGATTTGCCCCTACGTCCATTAAAGTTAATTTATCGGGTTGAACAACAGGAAAATCACCTTCATACCTGGCTTTCACAAGGTCAGAAAGAAAATTTCCTTTTGCATCAATTACGGCATTTGCTTGCGCAATCATTTTTGTATCTTCCTCTTCAGCCGCCAAATAGATTGGCTCTTCAGTGAATATCACTTTTCCTTTCTCTACTTTTCTATACGGCGTTTCGATGAAACCCAATTTATTTACTTTAGCAAACACGCACAAGGAGGAAATCAGTCCAATATTTGGACCTTCAGGAGTCTCAATAGTACAGAGACGACCATAGTGAGTGTAGTGTACATCTCGAACCTCGAAACCAGCTCTTTCGCGTGACAAGCCGCCTGGCCCTAGAGCTGAAAGTCTGCGTTTGTGTGTTACCTCGGATAACGGATTGGTTTGATCCATGAACTGAGATAGCTGATTCGTTCCAAAGAATGAATTGATAACAGACGATAATGTTTTTGCGTTAATAAGGTCAATTGGCGTAAATACCTCATTATCTCTGACATTCATTCTTTCTCGAATTGTTCGTGCCATTCGTGCCAAACCTACCCCAAATTGTGAGTATAATTGTTCACCTACTGTACGAACCCTACGATTTGACAAGTGATCGATATCATCTACGTCCGCTTTGGAGTTAATAAGTTCGATTAGGTACTTAACAATTTGAATGATGTCATTTTTGGTTAAAACGCGAGACGTTTCGTTAGCATCAATTTTTAATTTTTTATTTAATCGATAACGTCCAACTTCTCCAAGGTCATAACGGGTATCTGAGAAAAATAACTTTTCAAAAACCCCTCTAGCTGTTTCAAAATCTGGCGCATCAGAATTTCTCAATTGACGATAAATTTGCTCGATTGCTTCTTTACCTGAATTTGATGTATCCTTCTGTAGTGTATTGTAAATGATTGTATAATCAATAGAGTTGGCATTTTCTTTATGCAATATCACCGACTTTGTCCCCGAATTTAGAATCTGATCTAGGTGAACATCTTCAACCGTTAATTCACGGTCTAAGATCACTTCATTTCTTTCTATAGAAACAACTTCTCCTGTATCTTCGTCAACAAAATCTTCGATCCAAGTTTTCAATACCCTTGCAGCTAGTTTTCGGCCAACTAATTTTTTCATATTGGCTTTATTGATTTTCACCTCATCGGCTAAACCAAATATTTCCAATATATCCCTATCTGTTTCATAGCCAATAGCTCTAAAAAGAGTAGTTAATGGTAATTTCTTTTTTCTATCAATGTATGCATACATGATACTATTTATATCTGTTGCAAACTCGATCCAAGATCCTTTAAAAGGAATTACCCTTGCTGAGTATAATTTCGTTCCGTTTGCATGTCGACTTTGACCAAAAAATACACCTGGCGACCTGTGCAATTGAGAAACGATAACTCGTTCAGCACCATTAATTACAAAAGAACCTTTGGGAGTCATATAAGGAATTGTACCTAAATAAACATCTTGAACAATTGTTTCAAAATCTTCGTGTTCAGGATCGGTACAATACAATTTCAATTTTGCTTTTAGCGGAACGCTATATGTCAATCCTCTTTCGATACACTCTTCAATTGTGTAGCGAGGTGGATCGATAAAATAGTCCAAAAACTCCAATACAAATTGATTTCGTGTATCAGTAATTGGAAAATTTTCAGCAAAAACCTTAAAAAGGCCTTCACTATCTCTATTTTCGGGAGTAGTTTCTAATTGAAAGAACTCTTTAAAAGATTTTAATTGGATTTCTAAGAAATCAGGATAATCAAATTGATTTTTGCTTGAAGCAAAATTAATTCTTGTTGAATTACTCGTTGTTGCCAATGCGTAAATTTTTTAGTGTAGAATGAAAAATACTTAATAATAAACAGAACAAGGCACCCGTAAAAACGGTTGCCTGTTCTGTATTTAATCGAAAATATTATTTAACTTCAACTTCGGCACCAGCCTCTTCAAGAGACTTTCTTAGTCCCTCAGCTTCGTCCTTAGAAACACCTTCTTTTATTGGAGAAGGAGCAGCATCTACTAAATCTTTAGACTCTTTTAATCCCATACCAGTTAGTTCTTTTACAAGTTTAACAACTGCTAATTTATTAGGACCACCGAACTTCAAGATAACATCAAATTCTGTTTTCTCTTCAGCAACCGCTTCCGCAGCTCCGCCTCCGCCAGCCATCATGATTGGAGCTGCCGCAGCAGGTTCGATACCGTAATCGTCTTTTAATATTGTAGCTAACTCACTAACTTCTTTAACAGTTAGGTTAACCAGTGTTTCTGCAATTTGCTTTAAATCAGCCATTTTATTTAAATTTTAATAAAGGGTTTAATAATTAATTAACTTATGCTCGTTGTTCGAGCGTTTTCAATATACCTGCAATTTTACCGCCAGCTCCTTGCAAACCTGACAACACATTCTTAGCGGGGCTTAATAACAATCCAATGATTTCACCAACCAATTCCTCTTTGCTTTTCAATGATTCAAGCACTACTAATTGATCATCACCAATAAATATGGCTTCGTCAATGTATGCACCTTTAAGAATCGGTTTCGCATTTTTCTTTCGGAATTCTTGGATTAACTTGGCCGGTGAATTTGCCTCAGCACTAATCATGATCGATGTTGAGCCTTTTAAAATATCTCTCAACTTACCGTAATCCTTACCTTCGACTTTATCCATAGCCTTTTCAAGCAGCGCATTTTTAACAACTTTCAAAGAGATGTTGGATTGAAAACATCTTCTTCTTAATGCATTAACTACTTCTACAGTTAGTGAGGCAGTATCCGTCAAATATAAAACATTAGAGCCTGCTAATTCTGCTGCTAAATCTTCAATATACTTTGCTTTTTCTTCTCTTGTCATTTTACTTAAGTTTTAAGCTGTTACAGATTTAGTATCAATTTGTATTCCTGCGCTCATTGTTGAGCTTAGATAAATACTTTTAATGTAGGTTCCCTTAGCTGCAGAGGGCTTCAATTTAATAAGTGTAAGTATCAGTTCATTTGCATTTTCACGCAACTTTTCTTTTTCGAAACTTACTTTACCAACCGAAGAGTGAATTATACCGTATTTATCAACTTTAAAGTCAATTTTTCCAGCTTTCACCTCAACTACTGCTTTGGCAACATCTAATGTAACTGTACCTGTCTTAGGATTAGGCATTAGTCCACGGGGACCCAATATCCGGCCCAATGCACCAACTTTACCCATTACTGAAGGCATGGTAATAATTACATCAACATCCGTCCATCCGCCTTTGATTTTTTCAATGTAGTCGTCTAGTCCAACAAAATCAGCTCCTGCAGCAATTGCATCAGCTTCTTTATCAGGTGTACACAATACGAGAACACGAATATCTTTACCGGTTCCATGAGGAAGAGCTACAGTACCTCTAACCATTTGGTTAGCCTTACGTGGATCAACGCCCAAACGAACACAGATATCAACTGATGCATCGAATTTAGAGGTAGTGATTGCCTTAACCAAATCGCAAGCATCCACTAATGTGTATGATTTTGTCAAATCAAATTTTGACAAAACGTCCTTTCTTTTTTTTGAAATTCTTTTCATGTCTTATGATTTTTTGGTTTTAGGTGCTTCACCACCTTTTACATTTACTCCCATACTCCTAGCTGTTCCAGCGACCATTTTCATGGCTGAATCAACCGTAAAACAATTCAAATCAGGCATTTTATCCTCCGCAATGAGTCGAACTTGATCCCACGTAACAGAACCAACTTTAACTCGATTGGGTTCAGAAGAACCTTTTTTGATTTTGGAATACTCCGTGATTTGCACTGCTGCTGGGGGAGTTTTTAGCACGAAATCAAATGATTTATCACCGTAAACAGTGATAACAACGGGAACAACCTTACCTGGTTTATCTTGCGTCCGAGCATTAAACTGCTTGCAAAATTCCATGATATTCACTCCTTTTGCACCCAATGCAGGTCCAATCGGTGGTGACGGGTTGGCTGCCCCTCCTTTGATTTGTAGCTTTATTAACGCTGCTACTTCTTTAGCCATATGTATACAAATTATGTAGTCAAACGTGAGTATTTTCGGGAAGCTTTAATCGATTTCCTCACTCCTACGGGTTAATAAACTATTTAAACATCTTCTACCAAATATTTTGACCATTACTTTTAATTTCTTCTTTTCTTCGTTTATTTCATCAACTGTACCACTGAAATTATTAAAAGGTCCATCAATCACCTTCACGGCTTCACCGATGGTAAATGGTATTCTTAATTCTTCTTCTGTTTCAGAAAGTTCATCAAACTTCCCTAAAATTCTATTTACTTCAGACAAACGCATTGCAACGGGCTCACCACCTTTTTTACCTCCTAAAAAACCAATTACATTAGGAATACCTTTGATAACGTGTTGAACTTCACCTATCAATGCTGCCTCTAACAAGACATACCCTGGTAAGTAAGCTTTCTCTTTATTAATTTTTTTACCATTACGAATTTGAAAAACTTTTTCGGTAGGAATGAGCACTTGACTCACATATTCCGTCAATTTATGACGTGCAATTTCAAGTTCCAAGTATTCTTTCACCTTTTTTTCCTTGCCACTAACTGCACGGACAACATACCACTTCTTAGTAATCTCCGTCATTGTTAAAATTTAATAGTGTAAAAATACCCCAAAAGGCCTTTCCAAAAAGGATCTTTTGCCGCTGATATTCCAAAAAGGAAATCCATTAAAAAAATCATTAAGGCGATTAAAATAGAAGCTATTACAACTATAATTGTATTGTTCTGTAGTTCTTTCCAGGTTGGCCATGTAACATTATGAACCATCTCGTGATACGTCTCGTTAAAATATGTTTTAATTTTTGACACTGAATTCGATTTAAATGTTGCACGGGCGGTAGGATTCGAACCCACGACCAATGGTTTTGGAAACCACCACTCTACCAGCTGAGCTACACCCGTTTAAAAAGGGGATTTTACTCCCCTTACTAAACTATTTTAATACTAAACTTTATTTTACAATTTCGGTAACTTGACCCGCACCAACAGTTCTACCTCCCTCACGTATTGCGAATCGTAAACCTTTATCCATTGCAATCGGAACAATTAATTTAACATGGATCGTTACGTTATCACCTGGCATAACCATTTCACGACCATCCAAAAGACTAATCTCACCTGTAACATCTGTTGTTCTAAAATAGAACTGAGGACGATATTTGTTGTGGAATGGTGTATGTCTACCACCTTCTTCTTTCTTCAAAACATAAATCTCAGCTTTGAATTCATGATGAGGAGTTGTAGAACCTGGTTTACAAATAACCATACCTCTTTTAATTTGAGATTTATCAATACCTCTTAATAAAAGACCTACGTTATCACCAGCCTCACCTCTATCCAAAATTTTACGGAACATCTCAACACCAGTAACAACTGACGTTAATTTAAGATCTCCCATTCCAAGAATATCCACACCTTCACTTGAATTAATAACACCTGTCTCAATTCTACCTGTTGCAACAGTACCACGACCAGTAATCGTAAATACATCTTCAACTGGCATTAAGAAAGGCTTATCTCTTTCTCTTGGAGGTAATTCAATGTATGTGTCAACAGCTTCCATTAATTCTTCAATTTTCTCTACCCACTTAGCCTCACCATTAAGTGCACCAAGAGCAGAACCTTGAATTACAGGAGCATTATCGCCATCATATTTGTAAAAAGAAAGCAATTCTCTTACTTCCATTTCAACTAATTCTAATAGTTCTTCGTCATCAACGCTATCCACTTTATTCATGAATACAACCAAACGAGGAACTCCAACTTGACGTCCTAGTAAGATATGTTCGCGTGTTTGAGGCATAGGACCATCAGTCGCCGCAACCACCAATATTGCACCATCCATTTGAGCAGCACCTGTAACCATGTTCTTCACATAATCCGCGTGTCCTGGACAATCAACGTGAGCGTAGTGACGATTTAATGTTTCATACTCAATGTGCGATGTGTTAATAGTAATACCGCGCTCTTTTTCTTCTGGTGCATTATCAATCGAAGAAAAGTCTCTTACTTGAGCCAATCCTTTAGATGCTAATACACTTGAAATTGCAGCAGTTAATGTAGTCTTACCGTGGTCAACATGCCCAATGGTACCAATGTTCACGTGCGGTTTGGAACGATCAAAATTTTCCTTAGCCATTTTTCTTTTTGTTACTTGTTAATAATACAACCTATATATAGGATTACACTTTTGCAATCCAATGCTTTTTTATTCTTTTTAATTCATTTGAGCCAATGATGAGAATTGAACTCATGACCTCTTCCTTACCAAGGAAGCGCTCTACCCCTGAGCTACACCGGCGCAGAAAGCAACTTAGAGCGGGAGACGAGACTCGAACTCGCGACGTTCAGCTTGGAAGGCTGAAGCTCTACCAACTGAGCTACTCCCGCTTTATACTTCTGTGGGGAGAGCAGGATTCGAACCTGCGAAGGTATGCACCAACAGATTTACAGTCTGTTCTCGTTAGCCACTTGAGTATCTCCCCATACTCGAGCCGATGGAGGGATTCGAACCCCCGACCAGCTGATTACAAATCAGCTGCTCTGGCCAACTGAGCTACATCGGCGGATGATATAAAACAATAATATAAAGAACGAATAAACGTAATTCCCCTAAATTTGGGATTGCAAATGTACAAAACTTTTTTTTATCGCAAAGTAATATCAATCTTTTTTTTAAAATTATGTTTAAAGAAAATTAAAGGCAAAGTTATTTTTAATTTTACCACGAAAGATGAAAAGTGTAATTGTAAGTGTAACGAATGATTTGGTAACGGATAATCGGGTAAATCGAACCTGTGGTGTATTTGCATCAGCAGGTTTTAAGGTTATATTAGTGGGCCGAAAATTGCCCCAAAGTCAAGTAATAGATAGGCCATATGAATGCAAGCGATTTCAAATGGTTTTTAAAAAGGGGTTTTTATTTTACGCTAGTTATAATCTCCGTTTATTTTTCTTCCTTCTATTCCACAAATCAGAATTGCTTTATTCCAACGACCTAGATACGTTGCTGCCCAACTTCCTTGTTTCGAAAATAAAACGCATTCCATTAATTTATGATTCCCATGAGCTTTTTACGGAAGTTCCAGAATTGCAGCATTCCCCCTTGAAAAAAGGGGTGTGGATAAGAATTGAAAAATGGATTGTCCCTAAGTTAACATACTGCATAACAGTAAATGAATCCATAGCAAAGATATTTGAGACAAAGTACAAGGTAAGATTTAATTCTATTCGTAATGTACCTGAAAAATTAATATATAAAACAAACAGTGAACTAGTAGCAGCGGAACTACCAATCAATTCATTTAAAGTAATAGTGCAAGGATCGGGACTAAATATGGACCGCGGCCTAGAGGAAGCCATAGAGGCGATTTTATTGCTCGAAAATGTTCACTTACTAATTGTTGGTGATGGAGATGTACTTCCTAAGGCAAAAAAAATAGTCCAAGATCTTTCATTAGAAAACAGGGTGCATTTTTACGGCAAACGTCCCTACTACGAATTAATGCAATTTACCGCGCTTGCTGATTGCGGACTCGCGATAGATAAAGCGACGAACAAAAACCATGAGTTTGCCCTCCCGAACAAAGTCTTTGACTACATCCAGGCCAGTACACCAATTATTTGTATGGACTTAATAGAAATAAAGGCTTTGGTTCAAAAATACAACATAGGCTTAGTGATACCAAAAGTTAGTCCGAAAGAAATCGCCCTAGCGATAAAAACCCTTCAAAACGATACCTCTATGCTAAGCACCTTCCGAGACAATTGTAAAATCGCCGCTGAAATCGAACATTGGGACAATGAGAAATTTAAATTGGAAGAAATTATAGAAGCTATTTATCCTTCTTGATCGCAATTTTACATATTAGGGCAAGCTTATAAAAATCAAACATTCTTAAATTGAAGTAGCCCGATTTTAAAAGCCGTGAGTTTAATTTCCCAATAAGAAAATGACCAAACATCACTAGCGGCAGAAGCTTGAGCTGTTTTATTTTATAATAAGCACTTAGCAAGCGAACATGATTAATAAAAGAATCTTCGGACCTTATCTTTGTATGAATAAACCAAAGATTTTTTATTGCTTCTTCTGTTTTGGACAAAAAAACAACATTAGTATCTAAAAGGCTATTTAAGACTGGATTTTCGACATGGTTTAAAACGACATTGTTTTTAAAAAGAATATATCCAAAAAGAGTGTCCTCATGCCCATAGCCCTCAATTCGTTCATCGAAAGGGAAGTCACAGAAAATAGATTTTTTGATGATAAAATTATTCGTTTTAAATCCATAAATAGTAATTGCCCTTTCCTGAGCCGACCTTGATTCTCTTAGTATACTATATTTCCATCTTAGAAAATAATTTCGGTGAGGCGCATCATCGGAGTAGATACTTCCGCCATACAGCAACTCAATGGGTGAAGCGCTTAATGTTTTGGTGTAATTTGCTAAAAAATTAGGGTTTGTCAATACTGAATCACCGTCAATAAATAGCAAGAAATCGCCTACGGCATGGTCAACAAACCGATTTCTAATCGCGGATCTACCAACGTTTTTTGGAAGAGAAAAATACCTGACATTACTTAGTTTTTCGATTGCGTCCCTGTTCTGCTTTTCCAAATCAAGCGCAGAGGCATCATCTAAAACGACTATTTCAACTGAAAGATTATCTCGCACTGTTTGCTCGTGAAGAGCAAACACCAATTTTTTAACATCCGAATTAAAAACAGGAATGCAAACGGATAAATCCATATTGGTTTTAAATTATACTAGGCCATTGTGTTAGGCGTTCCAAAATTCATCGGAGGAAATCCCTGCTGTGGATCGTCAATTACGCCAAAATTCTGTTCGAACTTTTGAATGTTTTCGCTTAGCGCATTTAAAAACCTTTTGGCATTTTGAGGCGTCATTAGTACACGAGAGCGCACTTTACCTTTTGGCATTCCGGGCATGATTTGAACAAAATCGCACACTACTTCAGCAGGAGAATGTGTAATAATGGCTAGGTTTGAATAAATACCTAAGGCTATTTCCTCCGATAATTCTATGTTCATTTGGTTTTCTTCGTTTTGCATAATTTTAGTATCTAGTGACGAATTTACAAATCATTTTCGATTTCTTGAAAAGATATCCCAAAGGATTTTAATTCGCTTAAAATAGGTTCATATACTTCTCGATCTACGGGAATATGAATTCCAGGCTTATTAAATTCACCATTAAGGATTAATTTAGCCATCATCCCTACTGGTAATCCGACTGTATCAGACATTGCGGTATAGGTTTGATCGGCACCTAAACAAATCATGGAAGAAAGAATTTGTTTCTGCGTCCCGTTTAGAATATAATCAAACTCGTGATACATGACCAACATGTCCTTATCTCCCGGGCTCAGGGATAGACGACCAATCAGTATATTTTCTAAGAGTTGGGCTGGAGTTGCTTTTTCTAATCCAAGAACACGCTCATCATCGAACAAACCAAGCCATTCAAATTGATGAAAAAGATGAGTCCTTTCGCTTCCTAGAAAATTATGAAATTTTTCCTCCACTGTTTTAGTTTGATGATACGGCAGAAATGAATTCACAAATTTTCGTGGCGACATTTTATGCGACTCGAATAATGAGTAACTGTCATCTGTCATGCCCAACTCAACAAAAACATTCCAAGCATCGCAAAAATTTGGTCTTCTCAGAGTACCACGATAGATGGTTTTAATATCAAACAATCCATAGGTTTCACGATAGGCAAATGAATCGCGATTTGCGTATCCTTCAAATTCTCCAAAATCACCAATTACGAACCGTTCCGTTCTTTTAAACAATTGATTGTAGGGAATATATTTGAACTCATTATTCTGAATAAACGCAGCAGCTGATCCTTGTCCAGCCAAAACTACATTTCTAGGGTTCCATGTAAATTTATAATGCCAAGGATTATTATCTGATTCTGGCGCTATTAATCCACCACAAAACGATTTAAAGCTCACCATTTCCGCTCCTAGCCCTTGTATTTTATGAATAATCTGCATTGCGCTCATGTGATCAATTCCTGGATCAACACCAACTTCATTCATTATAATGACACCCGCCTGAACAGCTTTTTCCGTTAGCGCTTTCATTTCTGGAGCAAGGTAAGAAGGTGTAATTAAATTCGTTTTTAACTCAATACAGTCTTTTGCAATATCGGGGTGAAATCGAGCTGGGAGCATAGAAATTACCAAATCTGCTTCATCGATATATTTTCTTCTTTCCGTTGTATCAAGGGCATTAAAAGAGAGTGCTTCTGCTCTAGGGTGCTTGGCTATTTTCTTCAAAACAAGCGCTATATTTTGATCAACGACGTTTAGTTTCCAATCAAATTTCTCGGATTCTACTAACAGGTATCGAATCAAGGAGGAAGATGACATTCCAGCGCCAAGAAGCAGAATTGTTTTCATGAAAAAAGATTATCGAGTGTAGCCTTCTAAAATTGGGCGAATCGTATCAAAAAGCTCTTCCTCATTCCAAGGTTTCGAAATAAAAGACTCAAGCATATTTTCTTTGTTTAAGGCCTCTATCGAAATTGGATTCGCATGCCCTGAGAGCATG
The DNA here is from genome assembly GCA_026391005.1 of Flavobacteriia bacterium. Classification (GTDB taxonomy): domain Bacteria; phylum Bacteroidota; class Bacteroidia; order Flavobacteriales_D; family Crocinitomicaceae; genus UBA952. The sequence goes on from JAPLEV010000007.1 coordinate 20,246, forward strand.
ACACATTTAAGATTAGGATGTTTTGCCTTTATCTCACGAATTAACTCGGCGCCTGTCATTTTGGGCATTAGGTAATCTACGATAATAAAAATAATGTCTATTTTTTCAGCAACTAATTGGTCTATGTTTATAAGCGCCTCTGAAGGATCTGTAAAATACTCCAAGAGCGTATACTTTTGATCAACGATTTTTGATAATTGAAAGCCTAACATTTGTAGTATAAAGGCATCATCATCTACACAAACGACAGCATATTTTATTTCATCCATGCGACAAAAGTAGATATAAATATAAATTATTGAGCAGTTGGAACAGTTTTTTTATGTTAATAACTAATCATTAAAGAAAATTGTAAAAGTAGTTGAGACTGAAGTTGAGTTTAGCGATATGGTCGCATTATGCATACTCAACACATTTTTCACAATGCTCAATCCCAATCCAGAACCATTTTGGCCTGATTTGGTGGTAAAATACTTTTCAAAAATCTTTTGTTGGATTTTCTCAGGAATAAGTGGTCCATTATTTTCAATGCTAAGTTCAATACCTTTTTTAGTCTTTTTACCATTAATTATCAATTTTCCACGTTCCTTTTTATCATCCATCGCTTCTATTGCATTTTTAATAATATTAGACCACAATTGAAAAAGCTTAATATCAAACCCAAGTAATGATAAGGAATCAGGCACAGTAAATTCAACATCAATGTTTCGTTTCAGTTCATAATTAAAAATTGTTAAAACAGTCGTAATATTTTCTCGAAGATTAACCATTCCTTTACTCTTGTTTTGGGGCTCTTTGATAAAAGAGCGAAGGTCTTGCACCACCTTAGCACCTCTTTCGCTAGACGATAGAATGGTATCAATAAAATTTCTATTTAATTGAATATGATAAATCAGCAACAGAAAATCTTTTCTGTTTACTGTCTCCATACAATGTTTTATTAATTGAGTTTCGGAAAGTGAGATTCTACTTTTAACAAAGAGGCCTGCGATTTCGTTAGATTCTGCTTTGAATTCAGGAAAATTTAGGGATAAATAATCTTCAAATTCTTTTATTTCTCTCCGTAACTGGAGTCCCCCTAAAAATAATTCACCTTGTTTTTGCGCGGATCTTTCACATGCGAATTTTATTTGCTCTTCAGAACACTTCCAAACGATATTTTTTAGTAATTCACTTAAAGTATATCGAATGCTTTCGGCTCCAATTTTAATTGCGCCCAATGGCGTATTTAAATCATGAGCAATCCCTGAAGCAATTTCACCGATGGTTACTAATTTTTCTTGATCCGTTATTGATTTGGACAATTCAATATTTCGTTTGGTTTTCTCAGCTACAATCAATTCCAAATCGGTATTTATGTTTTGAATTTCTTCCGTTTTAGCACTAATTTGTTTAAGGTAATTAGTTTGAATCTCTAAATTAACGAGCATTTTCCCAAACAATCGAAGCAAATCCTTCTCATCTTCATAAAATACTCTGTAGTTAAGCACAGCATCAAATCCGACAAATCCGATGCATTTATTTCCTTTCATTAAAGGAAGGGCAAATACACTCTTTATGTCTTGTTCAAGCAGCATTTCTTTAACAGTTCCATCAGGTAATTCAGTCGTTTTTTCAATAATTATTTCATCTCCTATAGCATGTGTTTCTATCCAAAATGGAATACTTGAAAATGGAATAAATTGTAAATTATCTATTTGTGGACCGACACCTTCTGCGCACCATTCATAAGTGTTTGAAGCTGTTTTTGACTTATGGTCATAGGTGAAAATATAAACTCGATCAACATGGACAAAATTTCCTAATTGCGACAAGGACTCGTTAATTGTAACATCCATCTTTTCGATTGGCAAATTGATGTATTTTGTTGCCAGATCCATTAAAGTAGCTTGAAAAAGATTGTTTTTTTGAAGTATATCCTTCGACAATTTAATCGCTGTTATGTCAATTCCATATCCAACCACATAACGAAGTTGTTCATCTATGTCAAAAACAGGAGCCAGTTTACGTAAAACCACCTTACGATTACCTGCTAAATCAAATAACTCATCCTCCCATTCGATTTCTTTATTACCTTCTTTTACCTTATTAAAAGCCGCACGTCTAAATTTGGCAGAATCCGTTGGAATGCCTTTTAAATTACAATAATCAAAATCATCTTTACCGATCATAAATTCACGCGTCTCCTTATCTTTTATAGCTTGAGGATTTATAAATAGGTATTTATGCTCAGGGCTAAAAACAGCAATATCGGATGGTAGATTATTTAGTATATATTCATAAAAATTACGCTGCTCATCATTTGTGATCGTTAATCTCCGCAACTCTTCCTCCTTTTCTTCAACTTGGGTAATAAAAAGAGAAATGTCATTCGCATAAATATTTAAATATCCCTGATCGATAACATTAATAATACTAATCATATAATTTTTTCCA
>JAPLEV010000002.1 GCA_026391005.1 Flavobacteriia bacterium
ATTTTTAGGATGCTTCCCTCCTTGACTGTAATGAGTTAATACCTCATCCAGCGTTTTCATGGAACCATCGTGCATGTAGGGAAAAGTAAGTTCAATGTTTCGTAATGACGGAACTTTAAACTTACCAATATCTGAGGAATCGTTATGAATTCTAAACCGACCTTCATCCTTTTCGTAGGAATGATACAAGCCATTATTTGCCGCTTCGTAGGTGGTAAAAAATGGCGGTGCATGGCAGGAAACACAGTTTAATTTCTGAGAAAAAAGTTGCCAGCCCTTTTTTTCAATTGATGAAAGTGCGTTTTCATTTCCTTTGGAATAGCGATCAAATTTGGAATCAAACGAAAACAATGTTCGTTCAAAAGCAGCTAAACTCCGCGTTAATACAAAAGCATCAAAATCGCGGTTAAAAATTTCACGCGCGGCGCTTTGGTAAGCCTTAATCCCCTTTAATTTAGGAATCAAATATTTCAAATTATGACCCATCTCAGCATGGTCCTGAAGTGGTACAATCGCCTGTATTTCTAAACTAGGAACATGGGCATCAAACATCAATGTTTTTGAATACGCCGAATTAAGAATTGAGGATGCATTTCGGAAGGCGGTCCGACCATAAACACCTTTGCTAAGCGGTAAACGATCCGTCATTGCAAATTTTGGGTTGTGGCAGCTAGCACAAGAAACTGTATTGTTTATTGAAAGCCTTTTATCAAAAAATAATTGCCTTCCTAATTCAATTTTAGCCTCCGTCATTGGGTTATCAATTGGTGTAGGAAAAGGATATGGAATAACATTATTATGTCCACAGGATACTAAAAGACAGCTGGCTATAAGAAATGATAGCGAAAAATAATTTCCTATTTTTTCCTTCATTCCTTAAATTGGCTTACTAGCAATATATAAAATTTCGTCGGAAGAAATCCTGAATTTATCAATTTGTTCTTCGCTAAAGTGATTAGATAATTGATACTCCTTCACTTGAAAACCAGCTTTTTCTAACCATTGCGGATAATCCCTTCCAAATAAACGCAAGTGATCGTATTGCCAAAAATGCTTTTCTCGTTCTTCTGGGCTAGTAATGCTAGCGTCTTCATACGTTTTTTCCCTACTCATGTCCTGGGGCACCTGCATTATGGCCCAGCCACCTGGTTTGAGGACACGAAAAAATTCTTTCATGCATTGAATGGGATCTACGACATGTTCCATAACATGGTTGCAGAACAAAACATCAAAAGAATTATCCTCCAATGGAATTTGGTGAACATCAAAATGCATATCAGCTATCGGAGATAATAAATCTGCAGTAAGGTAGCTTAGATTAGCTTGTTTTTTAAACTTAGGAATGAAACATTGCTCTGGCGCAATATGCAATAAAGACAACTTAGGCGCCGAGAAAAAAGTTGATTCATTTTTTAAATATAACCACATCAAGCGATGTCGTTCGAGGGTAAGATCATAAGGGCATAATACATTTGAGCGATACGCGACATTTGATCCATATGATAAAAAGGTTGAAAAAGAACGCTCGCAAACCGGACATTCCACCTTATTACCACGATACATCAGCGGCGCAAAAAACTTAAACACATAGCTTAAACGTATCAAAATTGGACGAGGAAGTTTATTGATTAAGAACTTATACATGGATTTCATGGAGCAAAGTTAGCTAATTTTTCAACTATTTGCTTTAGTTAAACAAGTGCAAACTTTTGACTATTTTTGATCTAAAATTAAGCTGCATGAAACAGATTTTACTCATAGCTTGCTGTATCTTAAACACCATGACACACAACGCCCAAAATACCAGTCCCAAAGCAGTAAAAAAAGCACATTCCTTAGAGCTTCATGGGCATAGCCGAAATGATGACTATTATTGGATGAAAGAACGCGATTCAAAAGAAGTATTGGAATATTTAGGAGAAGAAAATAAGTTTGCCGAAACGTATTTTAATCCATTACAAAGTTTAGTGAAATCATTAATGCTTGAATTTGACAAACGTATAAACCCCAATGAGATCAGTTCTCCTTTTATCTTAAATGGGAAAAAATACCAAGTTCGAAACGAAGAAAAGTTAGATTATCAAAAGGTTATTCTTATTGAAAAAGACAAAGAAACTGTTTATTTCGACGAGAATATTCGTGCAAAAAACCACTCTTTTTATGAATTAGCAGATTGGTCGCCATCACCAGACAATTCCTTATTAGCCGTGAGCGAGGACCTTGTTGGCAGAAGAAAATATGACATCAGCATACGAATTAATAAAACAGGGAAATTTCTTAATGATAAAATAAAAGAAACGAGCGGAACAATTGTTTGGGCAAACGATAATAAGACCATTTTTTATATAAAAAAGGATCCCCAAACATTACGAGAATTTCAAGTTTACAGACATGAAATAGGGACAGATGCCTCGAAAGATGTGTTGGTTTTTGAGGAAAAAGATGAAAGATTCAGCGTTGTTATAGGTAATTCTAAGACAAAGAAATTAATCTTGATTTATTCCTATAGTTCTACAACATCGGAAGAGCAATGGATTGATGCAAATAATCCAAGCACATTACCCACTATATTCATCCCACGATCCGCTGGTCATATTTATGAAATTTCTGATCATCCAAATGGATACTATATTTTGAGTAATCATGAAGCCGCCAATAAAAAAGTTTGTTTTTCAAGCACCCCACCAAAGGCCATCGCTGATTGTTCTGAATTTATTGCCCACGATCCATCAGTATTGATTGAATCTATTTCCTGCTTCAAGGACTTTCTTTTATTAGAAGAACGAAAAAATGGCTTGTTGAAATTGAAATTGAAAAATCTAAAAGATGGCGCGGAAAACTACGTCTCCTTTAATGAAGAAACCTATTATGTCGGCTTAGGACTGAATGATGATATAAACGCTACAAGTATTTTCTATAATTATAATTCGATGACTACCCCAGCTTCGGTTTACCAATATAATTTAGTTTCAGGTGAACAAGATCTTTGGTTTCGAAAAGCATTGATAGATACTACCTTTTTGCCAGAAAATTATGCTTCACAACGAATATGGGCCACTGCAAATGATGGGACAAAAATTCCCGTTAGTATGGTCTACAAAAAAGGGATTGAACTTAGTAAAGCGCCATGCCTTCTTTATGGCTATGGGTCTTATGGATATACAATTCCTGATGTTTTCAGTGCAACGCGCTTAAGCTTACTAGATCGAGGATTTGTTTTCGCCGTTGCACACATCCGTGGAAGTAAATATATGGGGGAAGAATGGTATGAAAACGGAAAATTTCAGCATAAAATAAATACGTTTACGGACTTTATCAATGCGGCAGAATTCATGGGACACATGGGTTACTGCGATAAAGATAAGATCTATGCCCAAGGAGGAAGCGCAGGCGGATTGCTAATGGGGGCAGTTACAAATATGGCTCCCTATTTATGGAAAGGCATTGTTAGCCAAGTTCCATTTGTGGATGTTGTAACGACCATGTTAGATGAAACAATTCCTCTTACAACAAGTGAATGGGAAGAATGGGGCAATCCAAACGATCCTGATTTTTACTACTATATGTTAAAATATTCTCCCTATGATAATATTCACACGATGGATTATCCAGCCATGTACATCACGACAGGGTATCATGATTCGCAAGTGCAATATTGGGAGCCCGCTAAATATGTTGCTAAACTTCGGGAATATAGAACCGATGCAAAGCCATTAATCTTTGAGTGCAACATGGATGCAGGACACGGAGGGGGTTCGGGAAGAACAAGTGAACGTATGGAAATCGCCAAGGTTTATGCATTTATTCTCGGTCTTGAAGGCATTAGTAAGTAGTCTGTTTATTTTACTGTTTTTAACAGTAAATTTCGCCCAAAACAGTGAAGCGTTTATAGAAGAGTTTCGCGATTCAAAGGTATTTTATGCCGATTTAGGTATGAGCACAGCACCATTTAATATTCGTAGCACATTTCCAAATTCAATTGATAAAATCAGCTACAAAAATAACTTCAAGCCAATTCTTGGCATTGGCTTCGCTTACAAGTGGCTTTCATTGCGTGTTGCTTTACCGGTTTTAGGAAACTTTCGACCTAAAGCAGATTATGGTGAAACCAAACAATTTAATATTGGCATAGATTACACCTACAAGAAAACCTATTTAGATTTAGAATACAAAGGATTAACAGGATATAGTATAAAAGATGCCGCTTCGTGGGATACAAGTTATAACTCAATTAACCCGAATGCCCTTAGACCTAATCTAAGTGCTTATAATTTATCGTTCAATGCTTGGTATTTTAATAATATCCATTTCAAAATGAATGCACTCCAAGGGAAAAGGGCTCATTTTAAACAAAAAGTACAAACATGGTATATTAAAGGAACATTTAGTGTTTTTGGCATTGATCATTTAAATGAAAGTATAATCCCAATCCCACTACAAAGTAGTAACAATAGTAAATTACAAGCAAGAAATTTTTCCGCAATGGAGATTGGATTGATTCCTGGTTTTGCCTATGCCAATCGCATCAAAAACTGGCAATTTTCAGGATGGGTCGGTTTAGGAGGGGTAATACAAGGAAAGTTTTATACTCCTTTAAATGGCAGTGCCACTGGATTTCTTGGCCTGGCGCCACGCTACGACATTCGATTCATCGCAGGTTATTCAAGCGATGATTATTTCATTTTTTTCGTAACAGAATTTGATAATAAATCGATTAAATTTAATAATCTAATTTACCGGCAATACTATTACAGTTTAAAATTAACGGGAGGATTTAGATTTGACCATCCTAAAAAGAAGCGCGACAAAAAGCAAAATCCTGATTAACCCAATAGCTTGTCTAAGGTTTGATCGTCGACCAAATTCGGCATCGTTACTTTAAGTAAAGGCTCGGCTTCCATAGCGCGCTGAATGGCAAAGGTTGCGTTTTCATTTCTCGCCCAATTCCTTCGAGCAATTCCATTATTCACATCCCAATGCAACATCATTTTTATATTTCTTTCCGCATCAGAACTACCATCAATCAACATTCCAAATCCACCATTGATAACTTCTCCCCAACCTACACCGCCACCATTATGTATGGAAACCCAAGTGGCACCGCGAAAACTATCACCAATTACATTTTGTATGGCCATATCTGCGGTAAATTTTGATCCGTCATAGATATTAGACGTTTCTCGGTAAGGAGAATCCGTACCCGAAACATCATGATGATCACGCCCTAAAATGATAGGTCCAATTTCTCCACTTTGAATCGCATCATTAAATGCCTTAGCGATTTTCATTCTTCCCTCTGCATCTGCGTATAAGATCCTTGCTTGTGAGCCCACCACCAATTTATTTTCTTGTGCCCCTTTTATCCATTGAATATTATCTGCTAATTGCTCTTGTATTTCCATTGGAGCTGTACGCATCATTTCTTCCAACACCGATGAAGCAATAGCATCTGTTTTGGCTAAATCTTCCGGTTTACCTGAAGCGCATACCCAACGAAATGGCCCAAATCCAAAATCAAAACAAAGTGGGCCAAGAATATCTTGAATATAAGATGGATATTTAAACTCAATATTGTTTTGATGCATCACCTCAGCACCAGCCCGCGATGCTTCCAATAAAAAAGCATTACCATAATCGAAAAAATAAGTCCCTTTTTCAGCATGTTTATTGATGGCTTGCGCATGCCGACGTAAACTTTCTTGCACATACCTTTTAAAAGAGATTGGATCCGATGACATCAGCTCATTTGATGCCTCAAAGGATAATCCGACAGGATAATATCCTCCAGCCCATGGATTATGTAAAGAAGTTTGATCAGAACCCAAATCGATATGAATTCCAGCAAGATCAAATGCTTCCCAAACACTTACCACATTTCCGACAAAAGCAATAGAAACAACTTCTTTAGCTGTTTTTGCAACGCGAACACGTGCACATAAATCTTCCACATTATCAATTACTTCATCAACCCAACCCTGCGAATGTCTTGTATGCACGGCCTTTGCATTTACTTCTGCTGTTACACTTATTACGCCGGCAATATTCCCCGCTTTTGGCTGAGCGCCAGACATTCCGCCTAAACCCGCTGTAACGAATAATTTTCCATGTAAATCATCCTTGGTTTTTGACAAACGTCGGATAGCATTTAAGACGGTTATTGTGGTGCCATGAACAATTCCCTGCGGACCAATATACATATATGATCCCGCTGTCATTTGTCCGTATTGCGTTACGCCAAGTGCATTAAATTTTTCCCAATCGTCTGGCTTTGAGTAATTAGGAATCATCATCCCATTAGTAAGCACTACCCGAGGAGCTTTAGGATGAGATGGAAATAAACCCATTGGATGACCGGAATACATCACTAAGGTTTGTTCATCCGTCATTTCAGCCAAATACTTCATGGTCAGACGATACTGAATCCAATTCTGAAAGACGGAGCCGTTTCCTCCATAGGTAATTAATTCATGTGGATGCTGAGCAACTGCAGGGTCCAGATTGTTTTGAATCATTAACATAATCGCCCTAGCCTGCAATGAATTTCCAGGATATTCTGAAATAGGACGAGCGTACATTTTATAATCGGGCATGAAACGATACATGTATATTCTGCCGTAAGTATTCAATTCCAATAAAAATTCCTTTGCCAGTATGCCATGTTGCTCTTTTGGAAAATAACGAAGGGCATTTTTTAAGGCTAGTTTTTTTTCATCTGCTGTTAATATTTCTTTTCGTTTTGGCGCGTGATTCACTAAAAAATCATATTGCTTAAGCGTTGGCAAGTCCAAAGGCACGCCCTGATTTATTTGTTCTTGAAATGTTTTTTCCATGTACTATGTATATTCTAAAAGATTAGAAGACTATTTACCACAGCGTATTATTGACCTGTACCGATCAAAAATATGACAGGGATTTTTGTTATGTCAAAAGCATGTTCACGCCAATCCACAACCGACATTGTTTGAATACGTTGATTGATCGTAGTTAAATTGGCAGCTATACATAATTGAGTTGAATCAGCGCATTCATTGAGCAGATCCTCCAAGACATGCATGCTACGAAAAGGTGTATCCATAAAAATATGTGTTGCCCCTTTTCTTCGGGTATCCATCTCCATATCCTTCATTTTTCGAATTCTATCTTTTCGTTCTCTTGGAAGATAGCCGTGAAAGGTGAAATGCTGCCCCGAAAAACCGCTGCCGATTAGTGCCAATAAGATGGATGAAGCACCTACCAACGGAACAACCTCAATCTTTTGAGAATGCGCTAAAAACACTAAATCTGAACCTGGATCCGCAATACCTGCACAACCAGCTTCTGAAATAATGCCGAGATTTTCGCCTTTCGTTAAGGTAAGTAACATCTCCATCAAATCACTTTCTTTAGTTGTTTTGTTAATTTGATAAAAAGTCGACTCATCAATTGGAAATTCTCGGTCCATTTTTCGTAATAAGCGGCGAGCAGATTTTATTTCTTCAACGGCGAAAAAGCGAAGAGATGTAGCTAATTTAATTACATCAGCGGGGATAATATCCGTTACCGACTCTCCCCCTAGCGTATTGGGAATCAAGTATAACTTACCTGGTTTTGTCATTGATTAGTTTGTTTTTAATTTGTTCTGTAAGGTCATCCAAAAGATGATAAACCGACTCGAAATCGGCCATTGTTCCATAATAGGGATCTGGGACTTCTTTACTAGATTTAGGAAATACCTCATCAAATAGTAATCGAACTTTTGCGAATTGAGTTTCTGTCTGAGCCAAGCTCAAAATATTCGAAAAATTAGACTTGTCCATGGCATAAATCACATCAAATTTATCAAAGTCGTCAACACAAAATTGACGTCCCTTCAAAGCGTGAATTGACGTGCCAAATTTATGGCCCGTTTCGATCATTCTATGATCAGGTGACGAACCCACATGGTAATTTGCTGTTCCTGCTGAATCAACTATCCAATCCAATTTCGCCTCTGAAATTTTTCTTCGCATCAAACCTTCTGCCATGGGTGAACGACAAATATTTCCTAAACAAACCATGAGAATTCGCATACGGCAAATTTACACACAATATAACTAATGTCGTCTATTGCTTTGTAATTCCTGCATTGCGACCTTTCCATTTGGGAGAGAAAAAGGGAAGTAGCATTAAAAGGAACAAATAATAAAATGGAAAAAATAACTGATAGAATGGTAAAAACAACAACGAATAAGCCCGGCGATTTCGTGTAAAAGAAGGGGCGAAGAAAATAAGATCCAACAAATATTTTGCAGTAAAAAACAGAGCTAATAAGGCATAATTAGTTGAAATAAAGAAGTAAATGAGGAGTCCAAAAAAAACAACCGAAATAATTCCTTGGGAAATGGCTATTGAGTTTGCTAATACATCGTTGACATTTCCCGATTTGGCAATCCAACGGAGACGTTGATGTAAAAATTCACGCAAAGATTGAGGTGTTTCTGTCTCTACTTGAAGAGCCACATCCGTTGAAAGAAAAACACGTTTTTTTGCCTTTCTAAAATCCCTCAAAAGATAGATATCGTCGCCGCTTGATATATGCTCATGAAGTTCTAAACGAGAACAAGCATCATAACAGGATTTGGAGAATAATAAATTTGCACCACTCGCCACTATTGGTCGAAACCACCCACTAACACCCGCATTTAATGCCTGAAGAATAATTAGATCAAATTCTAGGAAATGTTGCCAAAATTTTATTGGTTTCATTGTTACCGGTAAAATATAAAAATCAGCCGGTTTCAATTGAGTCAATGCCTCAAAATAATGGTTGTGAAATGATACATCAGCATCTAAAGTCAATATGAATGAAGTGGTTGCCTGATTTATTCCAAATTTGATGGCTTGTTTTTTTCCTGCTAAATGAACAGGTAAATCCACTATTAAGTAAGGTAAGCCCCCAAGACTTGATTGAATTATTTCCGAAGAATTATCAGATGAATGGTCATTAATAAAAATAAATTGTTTGACATGCTGAGAACTTGCGAGAATGCTATTTATTAATCCCGTGATGCGGTCCGCTTCGTTTCTGAAAGGAATTATTACCGTGATTGCATCTAACGAAATACTCCCAATTATGCCGTTCCTTTCTTTTCTTTGTTGTCGCAGCCATCCAATCAGTAGCAGCATACCCATTGAACCAGCATATAACACTAAAAACAAGATAACAAAAAGGTTAGTCATTTATCGCTTTATTTTTAGGGCCGCCCATAAGGTTGGGAGTATTAAATTAAAAAACCAAGTCGTTAAAGAAGCAAGTAAAACAGGAATAGGAGCTAGACCTGCCAACCCTAGTATGGCCACAGCGATCGATTCACGCACCACTATTTTTCCCAAAAACAACGAAGGGCTTAGCGTTACAGCCATAAAAACAAGTGCGATAAATGCTACTAATTGAGCAGAGAAAAATCCAGAAAACGCATAAAGACAAAGTGAGAATTGGAGCAAAAAGATTAGATACCTAAAAAATGACAATAGCAAAAGTTGAATCCTTGATGGCCCTCTTCGAAGCATAATGGCAATTAATTTCAAGCGTTTTAGAGGAAAGAATCGAATAAAACTTTCTCCAAAAAAATAAAGTACGCACGTAATGATAACGATACAAACAATAGCTGAAACCTGAAAATTAGTGGCTAAAAATACGGATGAAACCGAAAGAAATAGAAAAGCTAATCCGCCAAAAAACATACTGATTAAAAACTGAGAAAAATTTGATGTGCTAGTATGAATGGTTAATTTCCACCTTTTACTTTTATTAAAATAGTAAATTCTTCCTAAAAAATTACCTGCCATAGCAGGTGTAAGCAAGCCCGTAACCATTCCAGCATAAAAGGCAGGTTTTCTCAAATCATTCCTTTGTTCACCGATATTAGTGAGAAGAATTAACCATTTATTGTATTCAAGCAGCCAATTAATTGGCACTAAAAAAATAGTTAAAATTAATGGCCAAAAATGAATAATACTTAACTTATCAATCGAAACACTCTTTTTGTTTAATTGAAAAAAGAGCAAACAACAAACGGCAATAAATGCTACAATTCTTGCTACAACTACTAAAACCGACTTTAATTTATTAGTTTTAACCAATGATATTAATTTGAATGGTTGAAGATAAAATAATTCTTGGAATTGACCCTGGTACAGCCGTGATGGGTTATGGTATTATCCATGTGAAAGATGGTAAAATGACTATGTTAAATTTTGGTATTATTCAATTAGCAAAGCTAGACAATCATGCCGACAAGTTAAAGCGAATCCTTGACCGACTTAATGGATTAATCCAAGAATACAAACCCGATGAAATGGCCATCGAGGCTCCATTTTTTGGGAAAAATGTTCAATCCATGTTAAAATTAGGAAGAGCGCAAGGAGTGGCCATTGCAGCAAGCTTAAATCATAATGTTCCCTTCGAAGAATATGCGCCTCGTAGGATAAAACAATCCATCACAGGAAGTGGTAGCGCATCCAAAGAACAAGTAGCTGCGATGCTACAAAAACTATTAAATATAAATGAATTACCAAAATACTTAGATGCTACAGACGGATTAGCTGTCGCTGTTTGCCATCACTTTTCAAAAGGAATTGGTGCGCATAATGTTTCAAAAGGAGGTAGCTGGAAAGCATTTATTAATGCGGATCCGAAACGGGTAAAGAAGTAAATAGAATAATTATTAATTGATGCATAAAATTAAACTTTTTACAGATGGATCCTCTAGAGGAAATCCAGGGCCAGGAGGCTATGGGATTGTCCTTAAATTCAATGAGAAAGAAAAAGAAATTTCCGGAGGTTTTAGGAAAACAACCAATAATCGAATGGAATTATTAGCTGTGATTATTGGTTTGGAAAGCATCAAAACGAAAGATCATCCAATAGAAATTTATTCAGATTCAAAATATGTGATCGATTCAATTACAAAAAGATGGGTAAATAATTGGAAATTAAAGGGGTTTAAAGGAAAAAAGAATAAGGATTTATGGTTGCGTTATTTGGAGGTTCAGACCAATTTTAAGCTAACTTTTCATTGGGTTAAGGGCCATGCTGGCCATCCTGAAAATGAACGTTGCGATGTGTTAGCGTACAATGCTGCTTCTAACAATCCTAAGGAAATAGATACGGAGTTTGAAAAAGCGGAAAGCGATCTATTTGGATCCGATTAATGTGACAAATCCATGCTTGTCAATTATGGTACCTCCTAACATTTCGCCGGTAAGGTGATAAAAATATACTCCGTCATTATACGGATCTCCGCCATCATCTAAGCCATTCCAAAGCTGAAGCTGCGTTCCAGCCTGATTTTCAAGAAGCACAACAGAATTCCCCCAACGGTTATACAATTCAAAATTGTAAAATTTGAAGGCCGGAAATGGTAGTGTTAAAAAATCATTTGTTTGATCATTATTTGGTGTAAAAACATTGGGCACCCAAATATCGGGGTCATTCACGTTGACAATAACAACATATGTATCAGTGCAACCAAGTGCATCTGTAATTGTTAAGGTGATTGGATATGCACCGCCAAGCGAATAAAAAGCTGATTGGGACGCGTTATTGGGAAGTGTATACAATGAATCATTCCCTAGATTCCATGTCCAACTGACAATATTAGAACCCATAAAAGTAGATTGGTCTGTATAATTAACCACCTCATTAATATCTGCCGGATTTGGCAAAGCAGTAAATAATGCATCCAATCCATCATCTACCACTGAAATAGTATCCAATTGGTAAAATATTTCGCAACCATCTGAATTAATGATAGTACAGCTAGGTGCGTAGGTACCCGGAGTCACATAATTATATTGGAAATTAAGTGAATTATATTGAAATGTGCCATCGCCCATATCCCATAAAACACTGTCAATATTCAAGGCGTTCGATATCACAAAGCTAGCTCCTTGAGCACAGATGTTGATGTTTTGAATCCAATCTGGGTTCCCTAGTGGACCTCCAATCGTTACGTAATTTAATATTGTTGTGTCATCGGTACAACCATATTGATCAGTTATTGATAAGGTAAGATCAAACGTTCCATTATTAACAAGCGTATTCGAAGGGTTCTCTAATATGGAAGTATTTCCATTTCCGAATGTCCAATTCCAACCAGTAATATTACCATAACTCTGCGAAGCATCGGTGAAGTTACAAAACAATGGAGGACAGTCGTATTCACCATTTACATTTAATACTGCTCCCGAAAAAGTATAAGAAGGAATGGCTTGGGGAGTAGATACATTAATCGTTTGAAGTAAGGTATCCGTGCATCCGTTTGAATCTGCTACTATTAAACTCAATATAAATGGCGTACTTAATCCAACTGGATTGGGCACAGAAATAGTTACAGAAGCATTGGTATCAATAGAAAAAGAATTTGTGTTCAAGAACCATTCATAGCTTAGATCGCCAACACCAGTTGAGGAATTAATTGCCTGAATGGTATCATTGTTACAAAGGGCATTAGGTACCGTATAAAAAGCAATCGGTTTAGTAATAGTTATTGGAACATTGGCAGGAACAGATTCACATCCAAATTGATCTACAGCAACCATGGTTGCAAAATAGGTTCCTGTACCATTAAAAGTATGGGATATTGGACTATTTACACTGTTGGTTGTTACCGATGTATTATCATCGGAAAACGTAGTAGTAAAAGAAGCAAGGGGCGCACCATTTCCGATGGAAAGAGAACTATTTGTGAAATTGACTAAAAAAGGAGAGCAGCCGACCGAGTTCGCGGCAGATAGAATACCAAAAGGATTATTGAGCACTTTGATGGTGTGGGTAGTTGTGGCGGTACATCCAACGCTATTCGAAACGACCAATGTAATGATATAATTCCCTGAGGTAGTATAAACATAGGAAGGATTTGGGCCATTATCAACGATTTGGCCATTACCCATTGAATAAATCCAATCCGTTAAAGGGTGAGGATTTGGTAAGGTTGACCAAGTTGTACTACCATCAAATAAATACAACGAATCGTTTTTACAAATCGAATCATTTGACATGGTAAATTGGGATGAAATCTGAGAAATATTGATCGTTTTTGTGATACTATCTTTACATCCAGTTGTGAAATTCCTGACGACTTGTTCAACGGTGTAGGAACCATAGCCCGCAAAATTATGCGTGGTATTCCCATTATTCGGCCCATCTAAGACCGCGTTTGTAATATTCGTATTTGGAGTGCCATCCCCCCATTCCCAAGTCATATTAACGTTGTCCGGTAATTCGCCATGGATGGCATCATCGGTAAAAGTAATATTCACAGGAAAAGAGCCAGGATTACAAATCAAATATGAAGATGGAGTGAATTTAGCAATCGGAGCCAAAATATAAACGGCAGAATCAATCGTAATGGAATCTTTGCATCCCCTAAAATCAACCACTAGCGTGACACTAAAATAGCCTGTATCAGAAGTGAACTGATAAGAAGGATTTTCTTGAGTGGAAGTCCCTTCTGTAAAATCCCAATAATAAGTTACTTCATTTGGCAAATGCGGCGTTAGAATTACTGATGTATTCGTAAAATCAACATCCGTTCTAGCGCAAGAAATAAGAGGCAAAACTGTAAATCCTACAGAATTAATATGTCCCACTGTTACATAATCATTGAAGAAAGCCGTATCGACACAACCCGACTGTGATGTTACGATAAGCGTTACATCGAATAAACCAATTGGATAAGTTTGAGGAGGTGGTGTTTGACCATTATACGTTTGACCATTGCCAAAAATCCATTGCCAAGAAACAATTGGATTCGCAAGGTTTGGCGTACTAGATGAATCTACAAATTGAACGACAAGGGGATCGCAGCCATTATGAATAGCTGCCGTAAAACCTGCATTGATATTTGTAATGTTAATGTAATCATTAACTGATGTGGTTCCTGTACATCCAGCCGCAGTTGTTACGCTAAGGGTTACATCGAACAAGCCGCTATACGTATAGATTTGAGCTGGGGGTGTTTGTCCTGTATAGGTTTGTCCATTGCCAAAATTCCAAGTATAAGTTCCTGCAAGGCCCGTAGTATTGGTAAAATTAATCGATGCTGGGGAACAATTTGTTAAAGGGTTCGCTGTAAAACTTGGCGTAATTGCCGCCTGAATAGTTACTTGTTGGGATGAACTTCCCGAACAGCCAGAAGTATTGTTTTGGGATGACAATTGAATATTATAAACACCTGCCGTTGTAAAAGTAAAGCTTGGATTTTGTTGTGTACTTGCGCCCTGTCCTCCAAAATTCCAATTCCAAGCATTGGCTCCGGCCGTTGAGTTATCATTAAATACGATCGACTGTCCAACACAACCAGTCAAAGGGGCCGTAATTCCTGTTTGGAAATTTGAAACTGCAATTGCATCTGTAAATGACGCGGAACAGCCATTGGACGTATTGGTTACTGTAAGACCAATATTATAAGTGCCTGCAGTGCTGTAGGTAATCCCTGGAGGATTTGATAATGTTGATGTTTGACCATTTCCAAATGTCCAATTATACGTATAATTGGCACCTTGAGAAGAAGTATTGTTAAACGTTAGGGTTAAAGGAATCGTGCAACCAGCGCCTGTAATTCCAAAACCCACAGTTGGCGCAGGCAAAATGTTGATGTAATTCGGTTTAACCTCTGCATCGACATTTCCTGAGGCATTGGTGGAAACCAAGGTAACCGTATATGTTCCGGCTGTAGTGTAAATATGTGTAGCATTGGATGTGGTTGCGGCATTTCCATCGCCAAAATCCCAAGCTGAACTAACGATGGCAGGTCCGCCATTCGTAATAGATGTATTCGTAAAATTAATTGGGACGCCTGCACAAGCGGAAAGCGGAGATGCCGTAAAATTTGCTGTAGGGGATTGAGCAAAGATGGGCAAGCAAATTAAACAGAAAATTATAAATGGAAGTATGCGCATTCAAATAAAAGTTAAATTTCAATATTTTAAGACACTAAAGTACACTAATTAGTTGCTTAATTATCAATTTTAACGCTTTGTTAATCTAGCACGATTGAATTATACCATTTTTTATCGATTTCATAGTCGCCACCGCGCCTTTTAATAAGGTCTATTACTTGCCTTTGAGAAATCTTTCCAAGTCCAAAATATTTGGCTTGTGGATGTGCAAAATACCAACCGCTAACGGAAGATGCTGGTAACATTGCTAGATTTTCCGTTAAGAAGACTCCCGTATTTTTCTCCGCATCAAGTAACTCAAACAATCCTATTTTTTCTATATGATCAGGGCAAGCTGGATAACCAGGAGCAGGTCTTATACCTTGGTATTTTTCTTGGATAAGTTGTTCATTTGACAGTATTTCACCGTTAGCATATGACCAAATTTCTTTACGAACCATTTCATGTAAATATTCAGTAAAAGCCTCCGCTAGTCGATCGGCTAATGATTTTAATAAAATGGCATTGTAATCATCATTGTTTTGTTCAAATATGGCTACTTTTTCATCCACTCCATGCCCACTAGTTACAACAAAACCTCCAATGTAATCTATGATTCCGCTAGATTTTGGCGCGATAAAATCTGCAAGCGCTAAATTGGCTTGGCCGGTAGCTTTTTTAGCCTCTTGACGCAACGTTCTTTGGGTGTAAATCACTTCCGATCTTTGTTCATCTTTATATATTTCAATATCATCCCCGACTGAATTTGCTGGAAATAGACCAACTACTGCTTTTGTTTGCAACCAATCTTCCTTAATTATTTTTTGTAAAATTTCTTCAGCATCCTTGAATAAAGAACTTGCTGCTACACCAACCACCTCATCGTTAAGAATTGCTGGATATTTGCCATGTAATTCCCATGTTCTAAAAAAAGGTGTCCAGTCAATATAACTCAATAATAGATTTAAATCAATCGATTCAATTAAGGTCTTTCCTAATTTCAAGGGACGAATAATCTCTCCTGAATCAAAATTTAAGCGCAAGGCATTTTCCCTTGCTTTTTCAATGCTCACTAGATTTTTTTGTTCAAGATGACGAGCATGATGCTCCCGTGTTGTTTGATATTCATCTTGAATTCCTTTAACAAAGGTCTCCTTCTTTTGTCCCAATAAACTTTCGACTACCGTAACAGCACGAGAGGCATCAATTACGTGAATAGCTTGGCCGGTTTTATAGTGTTGATCAATTTTTACCGCTGTATGCACTTTAGATGTTGTCGCTCCGCCAATTAAAAGTGGTACAGAAAGTCCTGCTCGCTCCATTTCTTTCGCTAACAAAACCATTTCATCCAACGAAGGAGTAATTAATCCACTCAATCCTACGATATCTGCTTTTTCATCGATAGCTGCTTGAATAATTTTTTCAGGAGCAACCATAACCCCTAAATCAATGATCTCATAATTGTTGCATGCTAAAACAACGCCAACAATATTTTTACCAATATCATGAACATCTCCTTTAACAGTTGCCATGATTATTTTACCCGAATACGATTTTTTTCCTCCTTTCTCTTTTTCTATAAAAGGAAGTAAGTACGCCACTGCCTTTTTCATAACGCGGGCAGATTTAACGACTTGAGGTAAAAACATTTTTCCACTTCCAAATAAATCACCGACCTCATTCATCCCATCCATTAATGGTCCTTCAATAACCTCGATTGGCCGTTTGTATAAATGTCGGCATTCCTCAACATCCTCATCTATGAACTCCACAATACCTTTAACCAAGGCAATTGCTAATCTATTTTGAACGGTGGTGTTTCGCCATGAAAGATCTTTTTCTTGTGTTTTCCCTTTCCCTTTAACTGTTTCTGCTAATTCCAATAATCTTTCCGTGGCATCTGATCTGCGATTAAGAATAACATCTTCGACATGTTCAAGAAGGTTTTTATCTATTTCAGAATATACTGTTAACATGCTTGGATTGACAATTCCCATGTTCATTCCATGCTGGATGGCGTGATATAGAAAAACAGAATGCATCGCTTCCCTCATCATATTATTTCCTCTAAATGAAAACGAAACGTTGGACACACCACCACTTACCGAAGCGCCGGGTAAATTTTCTTTGATCCATTTCGTAGCCCTAAAAAAGTCCACAGAATTATTATTGTGTTCCTCCATGCCGGTTGCAACAGGAAAAATATTTGGATCGAAAATAATATCCTCGGGAGGAAACTTAACAACATCCACCAAAATTGAATATGACCGCTGACAAATTTGAATTCTTCGTTCATATGAATCTGCTTGGCCTAACTCATCAAATGCCATAACAACTACGGCGGCTCCGTAACGTCGAATTTTTTTCGCTTGAGCAATAAAAACTTCTTCCCCCTCTTTCAAAGAAATTGAATTAACAACTCCTTTTCCTTGAATGCACTTGAGTCCAGCCTCAATAATTTCCCATTTTGAACTATCAATCATCACTGGAATTCTAGCAATATCAGGTTCAGATGCAATTAGATTCAAGAACTTAACCATGGCGGCTTTTCCGTCAATCATCCCCTCGTCCATGTTGACATCTAATATTTGAGCCCCTCCGTCTACTTGTTCTTTTGCAACAGCTATAGCGGCATCAAAATCTCCTTCATTAATCATTCGTAAAAATGCCTTCGAACCTGTTACATTAGTTCGTTCCCCAATATTTATAAAATTAGTTTCGGATGAAACTGACATAGCTTCAAGACCGGACAACTTAAGCATTTTCATTCAATTATTCTTGGTTTATACTTAATCGCTATTCGAGCTATTTCAGCAATATGATCAGGAGTAGTTCCACAACATCCCCCTATAATATTTACAAGACCTTCTTGTAAAAAAACTTCTATTTGTTCCCCCATAAGTTCTGGCGATTCGTCGTAGGCTCCAAACTCATTTGGCAAGCCAGCATTTGGATGAGCGCTAATAGCAAAGGGGGCTTTATCATTTAATATTTGTAGATACGGCCGCATCAATGAAGCACCCAAAGCACAATTGAGTCCAATGCTCAAAAGTGGCATATGCGATAGGGAAATTAGGAATGCCTCTGTTGTTTGCCCCGTTAAAGTCCGGCCGCTTTGATCGGTAATTGTTCCAGAAACCATTATGGGTAATTTTTCGCCACGTACCTCAAAAACTTCGTCAATAGCATATAAGGCCGCTTTAGCATTTAAGGTATCAAAGACTGTTTCTACGAGTAATATATCTACTCCCCCATCCATCAAAGCATTAATTTGTTCAGAATATGCCAAAACTAATTCATCAAAAGAAACGCCACGAAAGCCCGGATCATTAACATCTGGAGAAATGGAGGCCGTTCTATTGGTTGGTCCGATTGATCCCGCTACAAAACGCGGCTTATCCGTAAACTCTTTGGCAACCTCTTTAGCAATTTTTGCCGATTGATAATTAATATCATAGACCGCCGATTCGAGATCATAATCAGCTTGAGCAATACTTGTCCCGCTAAATGTATTCGTTTCGATAATATCAGCGCCTGCCGAAAAATATTGACGATGAATTTCTTTAATAATCTCTGGTCTTGTCAAGGAAAGCAAATCATTATTTCCTTTTAAAGATTTATGATGCTTTTCAAAATGACCCTCGCGAAAATCAAATTCGTCGAGGGGATAACGCTGTATCATTGTTCCCATAGCACCATCCAAAAGCAAAATACGCTCGCGCAACAATTTTTCTAATTGTCCCATAATTAATTTAGTGTCGAAGAAAGCGCAGAAAGCGACAAAAACTTATCTTTTTCCTTTTACGGAATCGGAATTGGCACCTTATCAATTTTGATAGGTTGCCAAGGTATCATAGGGCCAGTCCCTCCACCTTTCTTCATAAGTTTATTTAAATGAACTAGCGCAAAAATAGCAGGAAAAAATGAAGAAACAATTATTATTTAGGGAAATTTACGCTAATGTTTTATATTTTTATAATCTTAACCTTACTAAATGTCGATAAAAATTTGGGTTGTTTTCATTATAGGTATTTTACATCTAAATAGCTACGGGCAAGTAAATCTTACGGAATCAAACCTCCCCATTCTAAAAATAACAACGCCTTTGGGTGAGCAGATAAATGATGTTAATAGAATCGTTTGTGATTTAGGGATTATAGACAATGGGCCCGGGAATCTAAATCAGATCAATGATCCATTTACTAATTATAATGGGAAAATTTCGATTGAAATAAGAGGGTCCACCTCACAACAATATCCTAAAAAAAGTTACGGATTTGAGACGCAAACGTTACTTGGTTTGAACAACAATGTAAATCTATTGGGCTTACCTAGCGAGAATGATTGGATACTCAATGGTCCATATCCTGATAAAACGCTGCTTCGCGATGCCCTAACATTTGATCTATCTAGAAAGATGGGGCATTATGCCTCGAACTTTAGGTATTGCGAATTGCTTATCAATAACAATTACTTAGGCGTTTATATTCTATTTGAAAGGATAAAACGCGATAATAATCGGGTAGATATTGCCAAGTTGGATCTAGACGACCTAGCGGGCGACTCGCTAACAGGGGGATATATTATAAAAGTAGATAAATTAACAGGGGAAAGTGGAACCACATGGAATTCTAATTTTAGTAACGAAGTGGTATTTCAATTTCACGACTCTGAATCCGATGTATTAAATCCGATTCAAAAAAATTATATCCAAACGTATGTTTCAGACTTTGAAAATGCCATACAGTCGAATCCCGAAGCAAATTACCTCAACTACATCGAACCGATTTCTTTTTATGATTTTTTCATATTGCAAGAATTAGGACGTACAGTAGACGGTTATCGTTCAAGTTCATTTCTTCACAAGGACAAAAATTCTGGAGACTATCAGGGTCGTTTGGTTGCAGGGCCCATGTGGGATTTTAATCTGTCTTATGGAAATGCGGATTATTGTGCCGCACAAACAACGACAGGGTGGCAATACAACTTTGATCAAATTTGTGATTTTTCTACACAAATCCCATTTTGGTGGAAACGTTTATTGGATTCCCCGAGTTACCGAAAT
The DNA here is from genome assembly GCA_026391005.1 of Flavobacteriia bacterium. Lineage (GTDB taxonomy): Bacteria > Bacteroidota > Bacteroidia > Flavobacteriales_D > Crocinitomicaceae > UBA952. The sequence continues at coordinate 19,967 of JAPLEV010000002.1, forward strand.
GGCCTGCGTTGCCGTTGGAATGAATTAAGGGAAGGACCGCTCAGTACTGATTCTATCCACTTATGGATAGATTCCATGACCAACCTACTAGAAGATGGACGAATTAGAAACTTTCAAAAATGGCCCATAATCGGACAGTACGTCAATTGGAATGCCTTTGTAGGCAATACCTATGAGGAAGATGTGGACTTTTTTAAAACGTACATCGAAACACGAGCCTTATGGCTAGATGCCAATATTCCGGGACTTTGTAATTTAGAAAATAACGAATTTAAACTCCATTCTGCAAAAGTTTGGCCCAACCCCATGAGCGAAAAAGGCCAAATTGGATTTTCATTACTCCAAGCTTGTCAGGTTAAGCTTTCCATCCTAGACTTAACCGGTCGGGAAGTATTAAAAGAAGAATATGGATGGTTAAAAGAAGGGTATCATGTTTCTGAAATACAAACAAACGACCTGTTGTCTGGAAATTATTTTTACCTTCTTACTAGCGCTAGCGGTGTCTTATACAAAGGCAAAATATCGGTTCAAAAATAATGTTGAACAAGGCTACTCTTCTTACCTCATTACATCAAACTTATCCGATTACCTCTAAGCGATTGAATTACATTTTTCAATTCTAAATTAAAAAGCAGAACACTTAATTTAGATGGCTGCAGACTAAGTGCTTGTATAACAGTATCTACATGAACCTCTCCCTGTTCGTTTAGCAAATGAACAATTTCTTGCTCTTCGCTACTTAAATCTAAGGCAATTAACTTTTGCTTCTTAATAGTTTTATTTTCCCAGTTCATGATTTTCAATAAATCAGCGGATTTGGTAATGAGATGAGCCTTTTGATTTTTTATTAAGGCATTACAACCCGCAGAATACATTCGGTCAACATCTCCGGGATAAGCAAAAACATCCCTACTGTAATCATTTGCTAAATCTGCCGTAATCATTGATCCTCCTGACTCCTTACTTTCAATAACAATTGTTGCGTCTGATAGTCCAGCGATAATGCGATTCCGCATAGGAAAATTCTCCCGATCAGGATTTGTATTTGAAGGAAACTCAGTCAGAAGACCTCCATTTTGAATCATTTTACTAGCTGTACTTCGATGTGAACTTGGGTAAATTCGATCTAGTCCGTGACCCAAAACCGCCACAGTTTCAATCTTATTTTCAAGGCATAGCCTATGGGCACGTATATCTACACCATAGGCTAATCCACTTACTACAAGTATGTTTTTATGAGCCAAAGCACTTACCAATTCCTCTAAAATTTTTTGTCCATAGTTGGTTTCATTTCGTGTGCCGACAATTGATATTATTTTCTTTTGATTTAGATCGCAGGTTCCTTTGAAATATAACATGATAGGGGCATCTTGACATTGTTTTAGACGCCTTGGGTAATTCTCATCTAAAATAAACAAATGTTGCAACTGGTTTTTCTCACAATAATTCCACTCTTTCTCTGCAAAAACGAGCGCTTCGTCTCGCTTCATTTCCCTTAATAATGATTTTGAAAATCCTGATTGCAGGTATATTTCTTGTATAGATGACGAAAAAATATCGTCGATCCCACCCATTTTTGATGTTAATTGGGCGATTCGGATAGGACCAAAACCATGTAATTTACTTAGAGCAATTTTATGAATTGTGTTATTACTTTGCATAATTTTTTAACTTTGATTTAATTTACAAATAATTTGGATGCGAAAATTTAAAATGTCTAAGTTTCTTTTCTTTTTAATTATTTTAACAAATTATATTAGCGCGCAGGACTTCCAGCAAGTTTCTGGCTTTCTACTCGATGGAAAAACGAAAGAAGGTATCTATGGTGCAAAGGTGGTATCAAAAAATGGCGAAAAAACCTTAAGCGAAACAGATGGCTCATTTCGAATATCAATACAGACGTTTCCCGCCCTTCTTTTTTTTTCAAAAGATGGCTATAGAAGCGATTCCTTAATCGTGAGACAGGGTGGAGAAATAAGCATGAAATTATTTCCAAATTTACTAGAAATAGAAACTGTAGTGGTCACCGCCGGTCGGCGAGATCAAAAAATTGAGGACGTAACTATTTCAATGGAAATCTTAAAACCTGCATTAATAAATAACAAAGGATTTACAAATTTAGAGCAAGTGGTTGATCAAAGCCCGGGCGTTTATGCCATGGATGGGCAGGTGAGTATTCGTGGAGGTGGCGGTTATGCCTATGGGGCAGGAAGTCGCGTTATGCTTTTATGGAATGGCGTACCTATGCTTTCACCAGATATTGGAGATGTAAAATGGAATGCAATCCCAATGGAACAGACTTCGCAAATTGAAATAATTAAAGGGGCTGCATCTGTTCTTTATGGAAGTGGCGCCTTAAATGGTATCATTGCACTTAATGAAAAAGAACCCAGTGCAAAAGGTGACTTTACGGCCAAAATACAATCTGGAATTTACGATAATCCTAAACGAAGTTCACTACGCTGGTGGGATAAAAATCCTACTTTCCATTTAGCGGATATTTATTATGGAAAATCCTTTAAAAACTATGGCTTTAGCTTTGGTACTAATGCCTATTTAGATTCTGGGTACCGACAAGGAGAAAGTGAAAAGAGAATTCGAATAAATGGCTCCTTCTATTATAAACCACTTAACAAACCAACACTTAAAACTGGTATTAGCTACAATTTACAATACCAAGACATGGGGATGTTTATTTTATGGAAAAATGACTCCAGTTGCTATCAAGCGCAAGACAATACCATCTCGCGTCAAAAAGCAATACGAGTTAATGTTGACCCTTATGTAAAATTTCAAGATAAATGGAAGAACAAACACCATTTAAAGACGCGTTATTACCTAGTTACCACAGGAAATGATTCAGATTATGCAGACGCTTCTTTTGCTCAAATGTTTTTTGCTGATTATCAAATTCAACACAAAATTAACAATGCAAGCAATCTAATTTTTGGAGCAACCAACACACTAAATAAAATCACGAGCTGGGTATTTGGCGACCACCAAAGTGAGAGTGCCGCAGGATACCTTCAATATGAACGAAAACAAAAGAAATTAGACCTCTCAGGTGGCGTACGCTTTGAATTCTGTCAATTAGACACCTTAGCATTTGACTCTAAATTTAAAGTGAGTGATAAACTTTCTATTCCTGTCTATCCCATTTTTAGAGTTGGTTCACATTACGCCATTTCTAAAGCGACACATTTGCGAATGTCAATTGGCCAAGGAATCCGATTTCCTTCCGTAGCAGAACGATTTGTATCAACTTCAGTGGGAGGGGTCGTTATTTTTAAAAACCCCAAATTAAATCCAGAGACAGGTTGGACAGCTGAAATTGGGGGTAAACAAATTGTTAGAATTGGCGAAACGTGGAAGGGTTTTTTCGACGTTGCTGGCTTCATAAATCAATATAGTAATATGACGGAGTTCACCTTTAATGCCTATAATCCATTAACCGGTGACAAACTAACATTTTTAGGCGCTGGAATTGCCAGTCCTGAAGATTCTGCTATCTGGAACGACCTAGTTGCTCAGGGTGTTACAATCAATAACGTATTAGGTTTTAGAGCAGATAATGCAGAGAAAGCAAGAATCACTGGTTTAGAACTTTCATTTAATAGTTCAGGAAAAATTAAAGAGGTGGAAGTAATCACGCTACTCGGTTACACCTATATGAATCCAAAAAGTTTAAATAAAGACTCCACTTATAGACAAACATTCTCTGATACCTCTTCAAACATGTTGAAGTATCGTTTTAATCACCTTGCGAAAATGGATGTGCAATTAAATTATAAAAAATTAAGTTTTGGATTCTCCACAAGGTACAACAGTAATATGGTAAATATTGATGCAATTTTCGAAGGATCAGTTCCCACACAAAATGGCCCACAATTCATCTTGCCTGGATTAAAAGATTATAGGGCAGCTAATAATAATGGTGCATTCATTGTTGACACCCGCTTTAGTTACGATGTTACTAAAGGAGTAAAAATTAACCTCATTGCCAATAACCTATTTAACCAAGAATATTCTTCAAGACCCGGAGATGTGCAAGCCCCAAGAAATTTTATGATTCAAATGCAATTAGCCCTTTAACCAAAATGAATAGGTCTATATTATCTTAGAAACTTATTATTAGACCGTCAATTCACTAAATAAAAAATATGAAAATAATCTACCTTGCCTTTTTTACCCTACTCTTATCAAAACCAGTTTCAGCACAAATTACAGGGATAGTAACAGATTTCGTTGGAAAATCCTCAATGATTGGTGTAAAAGTGGTTGCTTCTTCAGGAGAAAAAGCGATTACCGATTTTGATGGAAAATACAATCTCCCTATCAGTAAATTTCCTGTCACGTTAGTATTTTCCATGTTGCAATATTCAAATGACACCGTGCTAATTACCCAAGCAGGTGATTATCCAATCGTGATTAAAGAGTTCGTGAAAGACTTTCAAACCATCATTGTTTCAGCCGGAAAAAGAAAACAAGCTGCGGAAGATGTCCCTATTTCTATGGAGGTTATTAGACCACAACTTATCGATAATAAAGGGATTGCCGATTTAGAACAAGCGGTCGATCAAACGCCAGGTGTTTTTACAATGGATGGACAAGTAAGCATCAGAGGTGGTTCAGGATTTGCATACGGAACAGGAAGTCGTGTGTTGTTATTATGGAATGGAATGCCCTTACTTTCTGGATATGCAGGGGATACACAATGGAATGCTATACCAATGGAGCAAGCTTCGCAAATTGAAATAATGAAGGGTGCTGCATCCGTTCTTTATGGATCTGGTGCACTGAATGGGGTTATTGCATTAACGGAAAAAGAGCCTACCTACAAACCAGAGACTAAAATAAAAGTACAAAGTGGAATCTATGACAATCCACGTCGTTCATCACTTAAATGGTGGTCACGCAACCCAATGAATCAACAGGTAGAGGTATATCACGGACAAATGCATAACAAATTTGGTTACACAATTTCAACAACCCTATTTCACAACGACGGCTACCGGGCGGGGGAAACAGAATTAAGGGGTAGAGTAAGTGGATCACTGTACTTTAAATCGCAAAAGTTTAACCGATTAAAAACAGGTATTGGCTATAATTATCAGGCGCAAAAGGCTGGAAATTTTCTAATATGGGAAAGTGCTGGTCTAGGTTACACACCAAGTGGAGGAGCCGATACAAGTAATGCAGCCTCCACACTGACCTATAATTTTGGGCAACGCTTATTTCTTGACCCATATGTAAAGTTTACAGATAAACATAACAATAAGCATAGTCTTAAAACACGAATGTATTTCGCGGAGAATGTTAACCTAAATAATATATCCCAAAGTAACGGTGCAGTAATTTATTTTTCAGACTATCAATTCCAAAAGCAATACAGCAACGATTTCACACTTACAACGGGTATCTCCAATATCTACAATGTGGTGAAATCAAATTTATTTGGTGATCACACCTCTAATAATATCGCCGCTTATGCACAATTTGAGAAGAAAATTGGGGAATTAGATATCACCGCCGGTGTTCGTGCGGAATATTTTGAAATGGATGGGAAACGCGGGGATACAGATTTTTATTTTGGAAACGATCCGAATAATTTAAAGAAATCTCCTATTTATCCTATTTTAAGAACGGGATTACATTATCAGGTAGCAAAATACACTCACTTGCGAGCTTCATTTGGTCAAGGAATCCGTTATCCAGCCGTAGCGGAAAGATTTACTCAGACCTCTGTTGGCGCATTAAATGTCTTTCCTAACCCAACCCTTAGACCAGAAATTGGCTGGTCTGCAGAAATTGGAATAAAGCAAGGCGTGAAAATTGGCGAATGGAAAGGAATGTTAGATGTCGCTGCTTTCGTAAACGAATACAGCAACATGATGGAGTTTTCATTTATTTATTTCAATCCAATTTCTCAGATGCCATTAAACCCAATTAACCCTACACCGGAAGATATTCAGTTTTTAACAAATGGTCAATATAATGTCGCAGATTGGGTAGGGTTTCAGGCGCAAAATGCCGAAAAGGCGCGCATAACAGGCATCGATATTTCGTTCAATTCTAGTGGAAAACTTGGTAATGTTGAATTAATATCACTTTTGGGATATACATACATGAATCCGATATCGTTAAATAAAGACCCATTGTATGCAGCAAATTTTTCGGATCCAAGCACTAATATGCTAAAATATAGATTCAAGCATTTAGCAAAAGCAGATATTGAAGCCAATTATAAACAACTTAGTTTCGGCGCATCCTGTCGCTACTCAAGTTTTATGAGAAACATTGACCGCACTTTTGAAGATGATCTCGATCCATCTCTAACATCTGAGGTGTATATCCTTCCGGGATTAACGGCTTATCGCCAAGAATATAACAAAGGAAATCTGGTTTTTGATGTTCGATTTGGTTATAAAATCAATGATCAATATCGAATTGGTCTTATCGCTAATAATATTTTAAATGCTGAATACACTACACGACCAGGAGATATTCAACCTCCGAGAAATTATATGGTGCAAATCCAAATGAAATTCTAGTGAAGGTTCTCGGCATTATTCCCGCTCGTTATGCCTCTTCTAGGTTTCCTGGCAAACCATTAATAGATTTAAAGGGTAAATCTATGATCCAACGAGTTTATGAAGGTGCGAGTAAATCTGCTAAAATAGACTTACTGCTTGTCGCCACAGATGATCAAAGAATCGTCGATGAAGTGAAACGATTTGGGGGCAATGTTGAAATGACGGATGCTACTCATTGTTCAGGAACAGAACGCTGTGCTGAAGTAGCTGCTAGACATCCTGAATTTGATGTTGTGATTAATATACAAGGAGATGAACCCCTCGTGGATTACCGCCAATTAGATTTGTTAATTCAATCATTTGAAGAAGCAAGCGTACAAATTGCCACCCTTGCAACTCGCAAAATTAGCATTGACGACATAAATAACCCCAATCGTATTAAGATTGTCCTAAAAGAAAATAATACGGCTTTATACTTTAGTAGAAGTCCTATCCCAAGCACCAGCAATGCAACACAGAATGACTTTCCATTTCTTAAACATATAGGATTATATGGTTTTAAAATGGGAACCCTTATGGCTATTACGAAATTGCCGGCTACCCTTATTGAAAAAGCTGAATCGCTAGAGCAATTAAGGTGGTTGTTTTACAATTATCCGTTAACTATTATAGAAACAGATATAGAAACACCAAACATTGATATCCCAGCGGATGTTAATCTCGTGATTAGCCTACTCTAAGCTTTTAGTTTTGATAATTTTTTACGATATTTGACAAATGAAAACGTTTGATGAAATTATCGTTCAACTCATAATTCAACATGATTGTGTTGTTATTCCTGAATTTGGTGGTTTTGTTACAAAAGCAATCCCTTCAAAAATTGATTATGACAAAGGGATCATGTCGCCTCCTTCAAAACAATTGCTTTTCAATATCCAACTTTTAAATAATGATGGATTATTAACGACAGAAATTTCAAGTGTTAATAAAATTTCTTACGCTGATGCAAGCAATGAAATTGTTCGTAAAGTTAGTGAGTATCATGCGGCATTAAAAGAAGGCAAAAAGATTACTATTCATAAAGTCGGGACCTTTCAACGAAATCAAGAAGGATTGTTAATTTTCGAACAAGATCGTTTTTTTAATTTTTTAATGGCTTCGTATGGGCTTGACAATATCCAGTTTGTGCCTGCAAAAGAAATTACAAAGGAAATAATACTAACACCAAGGAAAAGTAATAAGTGGAAATATGCTGCAGCTGCGTGTTTGTTTCCCATTGCATTTTATTCTTTTTGGATTCCTTTAAAAACAAATGTTTTGTCATCGAGAATGATCTCAGTTAATGATTTAAATCCTTTTCATAAGGCGCATAAAATTAATTATCTGAAAAAGCCACTTGTTATATCAGATGAAAGTGGCTTATTACTTGATAAATCAATTGAAGAACAACGCAATAATGCCGACCTTAGCCTTGATTTTTGGTACTATGAATATGATGAACAAAAACAATTTACCATACTGAACGAAACTAAAAATAAAAAAGTCAACGTTGAAGATGTTAGCAATCTAAATACACCAAATCAAATAGAAATTATAACTCCTTTTACATACAATTGTATTGCGGGATGTTTTTCGAATTATAAAAATGCCCAGCACTTTGTTACTAAATTAAAAGGAAAAGGATATAACGCCTGCATTTTATCTGAAGGTCAATTGCACCGAGTATCTTTAGGAGGGGGTTTTTCTGAGGACGCAGTGATTGTGTTAAAAGAGAAAGCTGACCATGATGGAATTTCTGTTTGGATTTTACATTAAAATATACCGATGAACTATTTCTTTGCAGTCCTCGCTTTAACATGTGCCCTTTTTTCGAGTGCACAAGATACAAGTACCAACATTGATGGTAGTGAATATAAATTCTCAAAAGTCACTCATCTAGATGCTACTCCTGTTCAAAGTCAAGGAAGAACTGCTACGTGTTGGAGTTTTTCAGGGCTTTCATTTTTTGAATCTGAGCTCATTCGTAAAGGAAATAAAAATCCAACTATCCTTTCAGAAATGTATGTGGTAAGAAAATCCTATGAAAATAAAGCCGATAAATTCATCCGAATGGATGGTAAAATAAATTTTGCAGAAGGCGGAGCATTTCATGACATTCCTTGGGTAATTCGAAACTATGGAATTGTGCCATTTGATGTATATAATGGATTAATTAATTCAGAGTCTTATGATCATGCTGAATTCTTTGAGGTATTGAATGGTGCGGTACAAGGTCTCTTAAAATTTGGAACATCTTCTAGTAATGGAATTAGTTTAAATTGGAAACCTGCCATTTCAGGAATTTTAGATGCTTATTTAGGTAAGGACATCAAAGAATTTGAATTCAAAGGGAAAAAGTATACACCGCAAACCTATGCCCAATCGATCGGATTGAACATGGATGACTATGTTTCATTGACTTCATTTACGAACCATTCGCTTTATTCAAAATGTCAATTAGCTATTCCTGATAATTACAATTGGGGAGATTCATATAATGTAGAATTAAATGACCTGATGTCAACTGTAGAAAATGCATTATCAAATGGCTATACCGTTGCTTGGGGTGCAGATGTTTCTGAAAAAGGATTTAGTTTTAAAAATGGAATTGCTTTAGTACCAGAAGATGTAAGTACCATTCAGGTTGCTGGAAAGGACAATAAAAATTATTCAGATGCAGGAGCTGATAAAACTTCCAATGCTTTTTTATCTCCTGTTAAAGAAGTAGCTGTAAGCGCAGAACTTCGGCAAAAAGGGTATGATAATAAAACAACCACTGATGATCATGGGATGCACATTGTTGGATTATACAAAGATCAAAATGGAACTAACTATTTATTGGTTAAGAATTCTTGGGGCACAAGTAATTATCCTAAAGGATATTTGTATGTTTCAGAGCAATATTTCCGATTAAAAACCATCAACATTTACCTTAATAAGGGAGGGATTAGCTCAGATTTAAAGAAAAAATTATCGTTGAATTAATGGGAGCTCACGAACTTCTTCCTAAGACAAAAGCATTGTTTAACGAGATAGAAAGAAAATACTCTGGCTTTAGAGTTGGGACTCTTTCAAAGTGGGAGCGTTGGAACTATGAGAAAGCACTTCCAGCTGAAGTGGAAACATCAGCGAAAGAATTAGGGGCGCCATTTGACAAGATTCAAGTATTTAAGGACAAAGACAATCCAGATGCTTATGATATGTTTGTCTCTGAATTGCCAAGCCTGGAGACGCTTTCGCAAGAAGGTGTTTACAAAGACAGATTAGGAAGGACAGTACGCTTCACGGTAATAGTTAATTGCTAGAAGGTTTCGCGCACGTAAAGACATATCTTGAAAAGCCTTAAGAGCTGAAAGCAACCAGCCTCACAGGATCTGGACCACCAAGGACAAGGACTACCACTTAATTAATC
>JAPLEV010000056.1 GCA_026391005.1 Flavobacteriia bacterium
TGGCGACATAAATGAGAACCTAGACTTTGAAATAGAAAAGCGAACAATAGACACGAATGTATTAGGTTTTACTTGTGTTGCAGATTGGACTTTTAACTATTTAGAAAAACAAAAATCAGGACATTTAGTTGCAATAAGTTCCATTGGCGGACTTCGTGGTAGCAGACAAGCACCTGCATACAATGCGACAAAAGCCTATCAAATAAATTATCTTGAAGGGTTAAGACAAAAGGCTAAAAAGCTTAATACATCAATTTTTGTGACAGATATTAGACCTGGACTTGTTGACACAGAAATGGCGAAAGGAGAAGGATTATTTTGGGTAATGCCTGTTGAAAAAACGGTTAGACAAATTTACAAAGCAATTATTAGCAAAAAAAAGGTTGCTTATGTTACAAAACGCTGGCGACTAATTGCGACAATATTAAAGCGAATACCGAGACCAATTTATGACAAAATGTAACGACAAAAATGAACAACGAAGGCATAACACGGGTTTAGCTTCGCTGATTTTCAATTGGCAAAAGAGCCGGTACTTCGCTAAGCCGCCAAAACGTTAGCATGACATACAGAACACATTACATACAATAAATGGATGGTGAATTAATCTTTATGGGCGTCATACCGGCATTAATAAGTGCGGGAATTATTGTTTCTAGTTTCTTGCTTTTAGTTAGTAAAAGAGTATTCCTAAATGCACTGTTATTTCTCATCAATTTCGCAATAAATAGTTTTGGATTAAGTATGTTCATACCAATGTTGAACGGTGCATATCCGACAATTTTACCACATTTGATAGTTCTTTTAACGATTCCAATATTAATTGTACAGTTGAAAATGTATAAAAAATATTGGCGATAAAAAATGACACCAAATAGTACATGCAATTTCAGAAAAGTGTTTACCAATTTTTAAAATTAGCGACATGAAGATTTTTATTTTATTTGCCAGTGTAGTTAGCCTTTCATTTACGCAAGCACAACAACATCAGAATGGAAACATGTATTTATTATATAATAATCCCCCAGGTAAATTTTACAATATAGATCAAGAAATTACACCTGAAAAATTAGCGCCGGGAACATTTTGGGCCTTAACTCTGGGGTTTAATGAACAAAAAGAGGGAGCATATATTGGGGTTCAAACGGATTATAGTGATAGCAATAAAGGCATGTTTATTTTTTCAATTTGGAATGCCATTGATGTCGAAAAAGGAGACATGGAGTCTTTTACAGTGGATTTTGGAGGAGAAGGCGAAGGAAAAAGTTGTCGACTTTCTATTCCTTTAATTCCATCACATACCTATAGATTGAGAATTTGGCAATTAGAAACGAATAGTACTGGCACTTTTTGGGGAGCATGGATTTTGGACAAATCAATAGGAAAAGAATACTATTTAGGTAAAATAAAAACCGCCCTACAAACGACATTGTCGAGCAGAGTTTCTAATTTTGTAGAGTATTATGGAGCTATAAAACCTTGCAACTATGTTCCGCATTCAAAAGCTCGATTTAATTCCATAAAATTTAATTGCAATAGTGATAACGGGACTTGTGAAAAAACTTACCATCCCATAAATTATAGATTCGGAGAGTGCGTGGGCGGTTTTTGTACCTTAGATAACAACCATAGCAACGTGAGCTTTGGCAATGAATAAAATAAAAGATTATTATTAATTACTAAAGAATTTAAAATGAAAAAATTTATGTTAAACATCCAATTGTAAGGATTGGACAACGAAACAAGAATGAAACTACTTCCAAGAGAGCAGGAGCTTGTTAAAGAGCTAGAGCTAAACGGGACCATTGTAGAAAACTATATTAAATTGGACATGTCAGGGATTTTTATTGTCGTGATGGCAACGGATTCAGATGATGTACACGCCAAACTTTCTATTTTGCCTTATTACCCTTTTATGAAAATTGAAATTATTCCAGTCAGAGTGGTCAACAGCATTAATCAATAACTAAAACACAAACCTCCAATTATTCACCTTTCGTAGAAAGTTTATCGGTAACGCTATGACGACATGCAAATTATTCCTTAAGACAACTAGTCATCTCAAATCTTTATCGTAATATTGCAATATAATTAGCTATTTTGGGAGCGACAAAAACAGAACACTTTACAGATTATCAAAATCAGATCGCGATTCTCGCAAAAGCCTTGGGACATCCTGCAAGGGTTGCTATTATTGAGTACTTAATGAAAGTCGACACCTGTATTTGTGGCGATATCGTTAATGAATTGCCTTTAGCACAGCCGACAGTTTCGCAGCACTTGAAAGAACTAAAAAACGCAGGGCTTATTAAAGGCAGTATTGAGGGTAATGCTATTTGTTACTGCATTGACGAAAAATCATTGACTAAACTACAAGGTTATTTCGCAAATATTTCGGACAGCTTAGAAAAGAAAAAAAATAATTGTTGCTAGCAATATAAATTCAAAAAAAATGAAAATTGAACAAATAAAGAAACATTTGAGCACCGCTGAAACAGTGAATTTTGAACTTCAAAACGGAACTATTGTTCCTGAACACTTTCATGTTACTGAGCTTGGTGTTGTAACTAAACATTTCATAGACTGTGGTGGAATAATAAGGTTTGAGAAAGTGGCGAATTTTCAATTGTGGAATGCAAACGATTTTGAACACCGATTAAAACCATCAAAGTTGCTCAACATTATCAAGCTATCGGAAGAGAAATTGGGAATGGAAGATTTAGAAATTGAAGTTGAATATCAAGCTGAAACAATTGGAAAGTATGACCTAGAATTTAATGGAAAAAACTTTGTTCTTATTTCAAAGCAAACTGCTTGCTTGGCTGCTGATAGTTGCGGTATTCCACAAGAAAAATTGAAAGTGAATTTAGCAGAAGTATCCACTCAAAGTGCCTGTAAACCAGGTGGTAATTGTTGTTAAAAGCATGAAGAATTTATTAAATTATCTCGGCAGACACAAACGCTTCTTACTAGTTATAGTAGGAATTGTTTCCTTAAACTTTGCTTATGGTTTTGATGCAAGGTTTACCATTATCAACTTACTTTGGATTTTTATCAGTGTCGTGAAAATAGATCGATGAAGAAAGTATTAGTCCTTTGTACAGGCAATAGTTGCCGAAGTCAAATTGCCGAAGCCTACTTGCGATATTTCGCAGGCGAAAAAGCGGAAATTTATAGTGCTGGTGTTGAAACTCACGGAGTAAATCCGAGAGCGATTTCTACAATGAAAGAGGATGGTATCGACATAACGCAACACACATCAAATAATATTGACGAATACGTTAACATTGACTTTGATTTTGTAATTACCGTTTGCGACAACGCCAAAGAACGCTGTCCGTTCTTTCCGACAAAAGCCAAAAAGTTTCATCAAAATTTTCCCGATCCTGCAAAAGCTACTGGAACAGAAGAAGCAATTTTAGAGCAGTTTCGAGAAGTTCGTCAAATGATTAAAAGGTATTCACAACAGTTTGCAAGCGAAAATTTAAGCGTTTAGCAACGAACTAATCCACTAACATCGGCATTAAAAAATCTAATGGTGAATGTTGTCGCGAATTACTTAACATTCCTCCCACATTATTTTTATATTAATACGAACTATTCTTGACGAATAGTTCACACGTCAAGAGTAAATTAATTCCACTTTTTTTTAATTTTACAAGTTGGGTGCAATTTTTATCCAAAAAAAACAACTAATGAATTTATTGTATAAAATAAACATGAACATGAGAAATAGTCTACTCATTTTAGGATTAATTATTCTTTTTAATTCGAATGCATCTGCGCAATCATACAACACACTTTGGATTCCTGATACATTAACAGGTACAAATTTTAACTTAACGATCAAAGATACTTTTGCACAAATCGTAAACACTGGAAACCAAACCATTACTGGTGGAATTAATGGGAAATTTTGGGGTCCTACCTTGATCATTAATAAAGGGGACGTGGTGAACATGAATGTTCAAAATGATTTAAATGATTCAACAACGATACATTGGCACGGAATGCACTTGCCTGCCGTAATGGATGGTGGACCGCATCAGATTATTCCTCCAGGAACGCTTTGGCAACCCTATTGGGAGGTAAAAAATCAAGCTTCCACGCTCTGGTATCATCCACACATGCATGAAATGTCACAGGAACAAATTACAAAAGGAATTGGAGGCTTTATCATTGTGCGTGATGCGGCAGAAGCGGCTCTTGCTTTACCAAGAAAATACGGTGTGGATGATATTCCAATCGCCATTACTGATAGAGACTTTAATACACAAAATCAATTCTCAATTGTTCCTTATGGAGATAGTATAATGGCTAACATGACGTTACGTGCTCAATACTCAGTTCCTGCTCAATACGTTCGACTACGCTTGCTAAACGGCGCAATTGAAACTTCCTACAATCTTGGATTTAGCGATAACAGGTCTTTTTATGTAATTGGAACGGATGGTGGCTTGTTAGCTACGCCTTTGTTAATAAATGGAGCAACTCCTCGCTTTTTATTGTCAGCCGGAGAACGTGTTGAAATTTTAGTGAATTTTTCAGGGCAAGCTGGAAGTTCCGTTTTCTTAAAAGCGTTTAATCAAAGTTTAGGGAATTTTATTCCAGGTGGAGAAAGTTTTCCAAATGGCCCGTTTGCAAGTTTCCTTGGTCATACCAATTATAACATTGTGAAATTGAACGTTACCAATGCAACGGCTAATCCGATTACAAGTGTGCCAACTTCCCTTGTTACGAATACGTATCCCTTAGAACAAGATGCTGCTTTAACAAGAATTATTACGCTTAGTGATAGTTCTGGTGTAACAAGTGTTCCAATTCTTGGGCCAAATGCTTTTATTTTAGGGCATCAACTATTTAATTTCAATACGATCAATCATTCTATTCCTTTGAATCAAACAGAAGTATGGGAATTGAAAAGCACTTCTGTTTTTGCTCACCCTTTCCATATTCATGATGTTGAATTTAAATTATTGACAATTAATGGTGTAACAGCGCCCACTTATCAGCAAGGATGGAAAGATGTTGTCCTAGTGGAAGGAGGGAAAACCGTAAGATTCATCGCAAAATTTGATGATTATGCGGATGCAACTCATCCATTTATGTATCATTGTCACATTGCCTTGCATGAAGACGAAGGTATGATGGGTCAATTTGTGGTAACAGATATAAATTCTGTAAATGAAATTTCCAAAGAAGAGATACCAATTACATTGTTTCCAAATCCAGCACATGATAAATTGTTTGTTGAGTTTAAAAATCAAGCTCAATCTGCCTATTATGTAACCGTAAAAGATTTCTTAGGACGAACAAAATTGATGTTGCCCAATCCATATTTAAAAGATGGAATAGATATTAGTACTTTAAGTAAAGGAGTATATACTATATCTATTATGGAGAAAGGTAGCAAACAAGTGGTTACAAAAACGTTTATTGTAAACTAAAAAAGTGAAATCAACTCTAGCAATAGGCGTTTGTATACTTTTCATATTTGTATTTGGCAGCTTTAATTTAACGATCGAAAAACGAGTTGATAATTTTACATTACGTAATGTAAATGGAAAAAATGTATCAACCCAAGATTATAAAGATGCAAAAGGGTTTATTGTAATTTTTACTTGTAATCATTGCCCGTTTGCTAAATTATATACCAATCGTTTTAATGAGTTAAATACGAAATATTCCAACTTAAATGTGCCTTTGATAGCCATTAATTCGATGGATACCTTGATGTATGAGGAGGAAACTTTTGAACTAATGCAAAAAAAAGCAACCAAGGAAAAATTTAATTTCCCTTATTTACAAGATGTTACGCAAGCTGTTGGTAAATTATTTGAGGCGCAACATACCCCCATGGCATTTGTAATATGGAAAGAAAATAATGAAT
Organism: Flavobacteriia bacterium; assembly: GCA_026391005.1. Taxonomy (GTDB): domain Bacteria; phylum Bacteroidota; class Bacteroidia; order Flavobacteriales_D; family Crocinitomicaceae; genus UBA952. The sequence goes on from JAPLEV010000056.1 coordinate 5,891, forward strand.
GGATTATTAAGTATAAAGGAGCAGTTGACGATAATGGAGCGCATCCAAAACTCGCAAACTCCTACATATCAAATGCAGTTGATGAGTTGTTGAATGGCCAACCTGTTTCCAATTCAGAAACGGAATCTTTTGGCTGTGCTATTTTTTATAGAAAATAGATTTCTCCTGAGGGACTAGAGAAATAAACATACAAAACTGTCTCCCTCCTCAATCCTCCCTAGAAGAAGAAGCAATAAATCTCACAATTTGAAAGGGAAGGATTTCTTAACTAAAATTTTAAATAAGGTCTAGTATTAGTATTTTTGCCACGCTAAAAAATAAATACTATGAAACTACAGAAATTATTGTCGGGAACACAACCATTAACTCAAAACTATATTGTGATAATTAGAGTCGTAATGGGGATGCTATTCATCTATCATGGACGTGAATTATTTGATGTTAAAGCAATGTCAAATTTTGCTGCCTGGCTTAAAAAAGATTTGCATTTTCCACTGCCGCTTCTCATGGCTTACCTACGTACCGGAGCTGAGTTTTTTGGAGGAATTATGTTAATTCTTGGCCTTTTCACCCGATTAGCCTCATTTTTAATTTGTTTTACCATGTTAGTGGCAGGATTTATTGTGGACAAAGGTGACTTTTTCGGAGAAGGAGAAATGCCCTTTGCGTATGCGGCTATTTTATTTACTATATTTTTAGCAGGGCCAGGTAAGTTGTCATTAGATTATTACTTTTTTAAAAAGTAAAGCGTATTTAAGGTCGGGAATTATTAGTGTCTTTCTAGAGCTCATCGAGCGTAGTCGAGATGCGCTCAATCCACTTTCAACAGATAATCGAGCGGCTTGTGCTGAGCCTGCCGAAGTAAGTCGAAAGGCACCTCCCGTTCTTTTGTACTTGTGCTGAGCTTGCCGTAGTATCAAGACAAAAGGACAAAGACAATAACGTCCGATTTTTTCCGACGGGGCGGAGGGCAATAGCGATCAGAAATACTTTTAAAAAACTAAAATGCACTCTCAAAATCGTTTCAATTTAATAGATTCTAACTACGAATGTGAATCATTCCTTTTTGTGGCTCATTTCAAAACAATAAACATCTTGTAATTGTTATGAAATTTACTAAGTATTTGTTTCAAATTACTTAGGAGCAAAAACAATCGATCGTTCATGGAACATAAATTTGTAACAGACCTCGGCGCTATTCTTAGTAAGTTAGACGCCATTAATCCCCGCAATTATGCCCATTCAAGAAACTATATTAATGGCCAAGTTAACTATTTATCTCCCTACATTTCGCGTGGCGTAATAAGCACAAAGCAAGTACTAGCTAGCCTACTGAGTAAAGGTCATTCATTTGATGAATTGGAATCTTTAATGCAGCAACTTTGCTGGAGGGATTATTTTCAACGCATTGCGCAAGTAAAAGACATCAATCAAGAAATTAAACAAATTCAAGAAAATGTTGAACATCAGGCTATTCCGCTGTCTATCATGGAGGCAAAAACTGGAATTCAAGCCATTGATAAATCTATTGAATCCTTATTTGAAACAGGATATATGCATAACCATAGCCGCTTGTATTTAGCAACATTAACCTGCAATATTGGCAAATCGTATTGGCTTCATCCTGCAAAATGGATGTATTATCATTTGTTAGATGGCGATTGGGCAAGCAATGCGTGCAGTTGGCAATGGGTTGCCGGAGCGAACAGTAGTAAAAAGTATTTTGCTAATCAAGAAAATATAAATAAATACACCGCATCAAAACAACTAAATACGTTTTTAGATACAAGCTATGACGTACTTCCAGAAATGGAAATACCTGGTTCATTAACAGCTACCCAAAAATTCAATTTTGAATTAACGCTTCCAGAAACTTCTCACATCCAATTTATTCCTGATCAACCAACATTTATTTATAACTACTACAATCTAGACCCATTGTGGCATAAAGATGAACCCGGAAATAGAATTTTATTGATTGAACCTGAGTTTTTTCAAAATTATCCAGTCAGCAAGAAATGCATGGACTTTATGTTAGACTTGAGTAAAAATATACCGGGCATTCAAATTTATGTGGGTTCATTTCAATCATTCTCAACTAAGTATAAAGAAACAAGCATCTATTACAAAGAACATCCGCTTAACATTGGATATTTTGGAGTACAAGAAGAAAGAGATTGGATTACAGCTGACGTCGTAGGGTATTACCCCTCGTTTTTTGCCTATTGGAAAAAAGTAAGGAAACATCTTAAATTCGCATAATATGATTTTAACGAAAGACGATATTGCTCAATTTGAGCAACGATACAGAACAGCTTTTGTAAATTCCTTGGCGGGTTTTAGACAAGCCGTATTAGTTGGTACAAAATCAAAAGATAACAATCCAAACCTAGCAATTTTTAATTCACTTATTCACCTTGGTGCAAATCCTGCTTTGCTGGGCTTAATAAATCGACCTGATAGTGTTCAAAGAGATACCTTACAAAATATCATTGAAACAAAAGAATACACCCTAAACTACGTGCGTTCCAAAGATTATGAAAAAGCCCATCAAACGTCGGCGCGTTACGACAAAGGGATTTCTGAATTTGAAAAGGTTGGGTTTGAAGAACAATATCAACCATTCTGTTTAGCGCCATTTGTGAAAGATGCCGTGGTATCCATTGCGATGAAATTGGAAGAAATTATTCCGATCCAAATAAATGGAACCATATTGATTGTTGGGAGTATTAAACAGGTTGTAATTGCTTCAGAGTTGATTGAGGCAGACGGTTTTGTTGCTTTATCAAATGACGATGTGTTAATCAGTCAAGGACTTGATGCCTATTTTGTTTCAAGTCCAATTGGACGACTTCCCTATGCAAAACCTTAAATCGTAATGGCAATTCACGAGGTAGTAGTTCAGAAAAAGGAAATTGTCATTGTCTGGTTGAAACGGGATTTGCGTTTCACAGACCACGAACCCATGTTCACTGCACAAAAACAACACTTACCAGTTTTACTTATCTATTGCTTTGAGCCATCAATAATGCAGCATGACGACAGCGATATTCGGCATTGGAGATTTGTATACCAATCGTTAGGGGATATGCAATTGAAGCTCGAGGGATTAAATTCTAAGATTGCTATTTTTCACAATGAAGCATTGTTCGTGTTGACAGAGATTGCCAAGTACTATTCTATTAGTACCATTTTTTCTCACCAAGAAATTGGAAATAAATTAACATACGATAGGGATCTTAAGGTTTACGATTTTTGTCTTAACAATCAAATCGAATGGAAAGAATACCAACACAATGGAGTGGTAAGAAAACTAAAATCAAGAACAGTTTGGGAATCTCTTTGGAAAGAAAAAATGGAAGAATATCCAAAATTGATTGATGATGTCAATTTTAATCTTCTAAAAATTGATGAAGCAATTTACGATCGTTTGAAAGGCGACCCACTTCCTAAAGAAATTACGACAAATAATAGCTCGTTTCAGCCAGGAGGGGAGACCAATGCATGGAAATATTTAGATGGTTTTTTAAAAATTCGACATGCTGATTATTCTAAAAATATTTCAAAACCTTCCTTAAGTCGAAAAAGTTGCAGTCGAATTTCTCCCTACCTTAGTTACGGTAACATTAGCATGCGCATGGTTTATCAATACACGAAACAGCACTATGAATCCTCGCCGAATAAAAGATCACTTTCCAATTTCATCTCCCGATTGCACTGGCACTGTCATTTTATGCAAAAATTTGAGGACGAATGTCGGATGGAATTTGAAAATGTAAATAGGGCATACAACTCAGTAGTAAAACCAAGAAATGAAGCATATATAGTAGCATGGCAAAGTGGTCAGACAGGTATCCCGATTGTAGATGCTTGTATGCGATGTTTGAAAGCGACCGGTTACATAAATTTTAGAATGAGAGCCATGGTGGTATCATTTTTTGTTTTTAATCTCTGGCAAGACTGGCGTGAATTACATTATTTAGCAAGGCAATTTTTGGATTACGAACCAGGCATTCATTACCCGCAATTGCAAATGCAATCGGGCGTTACGGGCATCAATACGATACGTATTTACAATCCAATCAAAAATTCCCAAGAACATGATGAAGAAGGTTTGTTTATCAAAACATGGCTTCCCGAGTTAAATAATGTTCCTGTTAACTTACTGCATGAACCTTGGAAATTAACCCCCATGGAGCAAGAGCTGTATCAAATAAAAATAGGAAAGGATTATCCCAGTCCAATTGTTGATATCGAAGAAAGTCGTAAAAAAGCGAGTGAGATTATTTGGGGGATCAGAAAAACGGATGTAGCAATAAAAGAAGGGAGGAAAATTTTAAAGAAACATGTAAATCAATCATCAAAATTCACCTCAAAAAGAAAGTAAACTTGAAACAGGTAAAAAAAACAGATCTTCCCTCTAAGACTTGCATCGTTTGCAATCGACCTTTTACTTGGCGTAAGAAATGGGAAAAGGTTTGGGATGATGTAAAATACTGTAGTGATAAATGCCGCTTAAATAAAAATAAAATATGAGCATAGGAATTATATTTCCGCATCAGTTATTTGAACAAAGTGTGCTTGCTAGTTCATGTGATACCATTTATTTAGTGGAGGAATATCTCTACTTCAAGCACTATAATTTTCATAAAAAGAAAATTGCTTTCCATAGAGCGAGTATGAAATTTTACGAAAGCTATCTTCAATCCAAAAACATTAAGGTTGTTTACATTGATTCGTATGATGAATTAGCTGATGTTAGAAAACTGATTCCTTATTTAAAAAGTATTGGCATTCAATCATTTGATTACATTGACACCACAGACTATTGGCTTGAGAAAAGAATTCTCAGCACAAGTAAGGACAATGATATTCATGCGAATAAAAAACCTACGCCATTATTTTTGAATACTTTTGAGGAGTTTGCCTCTTTTTTCGCAACAAAAAAACGCATGTTTCAAACCGATTTCTATAAGCAGCAACGTCTCAGCAGGAATATACTGTTGGAGAACAATCAAACACCTATCGGAGGAAAATGGACCTTTGATGATGAAAATCGCTTGAAATATCCCAAAGGAAAAACAGTGCCAAAAACCACCTTTCTAGGAGTAAATGCCTTCTATTCAGAGGCGATTACTTATACAGAAAAGTACTTTTCTAACAATTATGGAGAATTAAATACTGATTTTATCTATCCAACAACATTTGCCGAAAGTAAAAGTTGGTTAGCAGAATTTTTTAAATCACGATTTTCCGAATTTGGTGCCTATGAAGATGCGATTGTAGAAAACGAAAATATTTTACATCACAGCGTTTTAACACCCATGATGAATGTTGGTCTATTAAGCCCAAAATTTGTCATTGAGGAAGCTCTATCCTATGCAAGTAATCACGAGGTTCCACTAAATTCACTCGAAGGATTTATACGTCAAATTCTGGGTTGGAGAGAGTTTATCAGAGCCGTTTATGAATTAAAAGGCAATGAAGAACGAACAAAAAATCATTGGGGATTTAAACGAAAAATACCTGCGTCATTTTGGAATGGCAGCACTGGAATAGAACCCATTGACAGCGCCATCAAAAAAGTCTTGGAAACTGGCTATGCTCACCATATTGAACGATTGATGGTGCTCGGTAATTTCATGCTTCTTTGCGAGTTTGACCCGGATGAAGTATACCGTTGGTTTATGGAACTTTTTATTGATGCCTATGACTGGGTGATGGTTCCCAATGTGTATGGGATGAGTCAGTTTGCTGATGGAGGTATTATGGCAACCAAACCATACATTAGTGGCAGTAATTATTTAATGAAAATGAGTTATTATAAAAAAGGAGAATGGCAACCCATTTGGGACGGATTATTCTGGCGATTTATGCATGTACACCGCGATTTCTTTTTGAAAAATCCAAGACTTGGAATGTTAGTTAGAACCTTTGACAAAATGCCTGATGAAAAGCAAAAGTTACATTTAAGCAATGCCAATCAATTTCTTGATTCACTCTAAAAAAAAAATAATTACCACTAATATTTTTGCTCCAAAAAATGGAATAATTAATATTGATACGAAGCTTATATGATTGATTTTAAATATACCACAAGACTATAACCCCATAGGGGTTGACTATTTTTAACGCTGGATGAAATCCAGTGAAAAAACAGGAGATAGTTCCCTTTTTGTCATGATCCGCCATCTGGCGGATCATGACAAAAAGATCTTGTGGTGACCAAGTATTTATTTATGGGAAATTGATAATTACCAAACGAAAAGTAGCTTGGTATGGCGACACAGATTTTGAATACACCTATTCCAAAAATACCAAAAGAGCATTGCCTTGGACAAAGGAATTAGTAGAATTAAAACAAATGATCGAAGATAAAACGGGCGAAAAATTCAATTCCTGTTTACTCAACTTATACCATAATGGCGATGAAGGTATGGCTTGGCATAGCGATGCAGAAAAAGAGTTAAAAAAAAATGGGGCAATTGGCTCATTGAGTCTTGGGGCAGAACGCAAATTTACTTTCAAGCATAAGGAAACAAAAGAAACGATTTCTTTAATTTTAGAAAACGGAAGCCTATTGGTCATGAAAGGCACTACACAAACAAGTTGGCTTCATCGTCTTCCACCAACAAAACTAATTTCTACACCTAGAATAAACTTAACGTTTAGGTCAATTGACTTATAAGTAGTTCGATTAGTTAAGACGGTGAAGTATAATCGAAGCGCAAGTCAAAGGAAACCCGCAATGACACTAATTCCAATCATAATTTTTCAAGCCTTGGCTATTATTTTCTGTTATGCTTTCTTTTAACTAATTTTAAACTTTAAATTAGTTGGCATGTCGAAGGAAGTTTTCATTGTTGATGGTATTAGAACACCAATTGGTTCCTTAGCGGGAGCTTTGCGTAATGTGCGGGCTGATGATATGGGCGCACACGTCCTAAAATCACTCATGGAGAGGAATCCTAAGCTTGATCCATCTTTGGTGGAAGATGTTATTTTTGGCTGTGCCAATCAAGCAGGAGAAGATAATCGGAATGTGGCAAGAATGTCTTTGCTGCTAGCTAATTTACCGCTAACAATTGGTGGAGAAACAGTGAATCGTTTATGTGCTTCTGGAATGGCTGCAACGATTAATGCCTCACGAGCAATAAAAGATGGGGCGGGAGAAATATACATCTCAGGTGGAGTTGAACAAATGACGCGCGCTCCATGGATAATGTCTAAGTCGGCGAATGCTTTTGGTCGTGATATGCAATTAGCAGATTCTACTTTTGGATGGCGATTTATAAATCCACAAATGGAAACGCTGTATGGCGTAGATAGCATGGGAATGACCGCAGAAAATTTGGCCCTTAAATATGATATTTCACGTGAAAATCAAGATCAATTCGCGTTATGGTCGCAACAAAAGTTTGCAGCTGCTAGAGAAAATGGTTTTTTCAATGATGAAATTGTTCCGGTTATCATTCCACAAAAAAAAGGACCCGCCATTGTTTTTGATCAGGATGAATTTCCAAGACCTTCAACCACTTTTGAAACGCTGGCTGGATTGCGCCCTGCCTTTACGAAAACCGGAACCGTTACCGCAGGAAATTCCTCGGGATTAAATGACGGAGCGGCAGCTTTGTTATTGGCGTCCTCGGAAGCATGTGTAAAGCAAGGCCTCACGCCGCTTGCACGAATAGTGGCTGGTTCGGTGGCAGGCGTAGAACCTTCTATTATGGGAATTGGACCCGTAAAGGCATCACAAAAAGTACTCGAAAGGGCAGGACTTTCCTTGGATCAAATGGATATAATTGAAATTAACGAAGCCTTTTCAGCTCAGGTACTAGCTTGTTTAAAGGAATTAAATATAGCCGCCGACGATCAACGTGTTAATCCAACCGGTGGTGCTATTGCGCTAGGACATCCATTAGGCATGTCGGGTGCAAGAATTCTATTAAGTGCGGCAAGGCAATTGACAATTACAAAAAAACGCTATGCTTTAGTTACAATGTGTATTGGAGTAGGCCAAGGGTACGCTGTTATTTTAGAACGTGCATGAAAAACAACTTTCTACATATCTCATTTTGGAGTTTGCTTTTAGTAGTATTTACTGCTTGTCGCAAAGAAAATACATCCTGGAAAAATGATTGGATAGCTCCAATAATTAATGACACACTAAGTTTAGGAAATTTTTACAACGATTCTACACTTATCGCTGGAACAAATGGCACAATAGACCTTGATTTTTCGCGCACCATTTTGGATTTAGGTATTTCAGATATTGTTAAGATTCCTGACACTTCGATCGTTCAACTATTTCATCCTGCCTTTGGAATAACCATTCCTCCAGGTTTCGATATTTTCAACAACATAGAGCAACATACCCTAATCATGCCGGGTATTGAGCTGAAAAAAATTAGGGTGTTTTCTGGGGAAATAATGTTAAAAGTTTACAATCCTTTAAATACCATAGCTTTGTATAAGGTGATTCTGCCAGGCGTGGTGAAAAATGGGGTGGTCTTCGAACAATCGTATTCTGTTCCTGCGGGAAGTCAAGCTAATCCGGGGACATCAACCGCTATTCTTGACGTAAGTGGGTATGAAATGGATTTAAGGGGAATTAATGGAACGAATTATAATATTATTCAATCTCAACTTACCGTAAAGACAGATCCTTTAGGTCCTTCGGTTGCTTTGATTACCAGCAATGAATTTAAAGTGGAAGCAAGCATCCAAAACTTAACCGTTGACTACGCATTAGGGTATTTTGGAAATCAGATTGTTTCAGATACAAGCTCGCTAACAGTTCCGTACTTGGATAATATTACTGCTGGCTTACTTGATTTGCCATCCGTTAATTTACAAGTGGAGATTGAAAATGGAATGAAGGTTCCAATTAAAGGGATAATTAGTCTTATTGAAAATACGAATGCCAATAATCAAACTGTTTCGCTTACAGCTAGTTCTTTGGGACAGCCCATCTTAATTTCTCCTGCTATTGGAAGTTGGAATACACTGCAACCAAGTACTAACGAGATTGCGTTTAATGCCACGAATAGTAACGTGGAACAAGTACTCGAGAATCTTGGCAGTGCGTATAATTTTGGATATAGTATTCAATTGAATCCACTAGGAAATGTAAATGGAGGCTGGGACGAAGTATTTTCCACGTCTAGAATAAAAGTAAAACTAAAAGCGCAAATGCCCTTGCAAATGATGGCTGATGGATTAACACTTCAAGATACCTTTGATGTTAATTTAAAACAAACTTCACCCAATATTACCGTTGTCTCGGGAAAGTTAATCCTTGAAGCGATGAACGCTTTTCCAATGCAATGCGAAGTGAAATTGTCTTTTTTAACCGATCAAGGATTTACCATAGAAGAGGTGTTTGGAACAGCTTTAATTCAATCCGCTAACTATGGCTCGATTGATCCAGTTGATGGCTTGAAAAAGAAATTATCTGTGCTTGAATTTGTCTTTCCTGAATCGTTAATAAATTCCCTTGACCTAATTAAAAAATTAAAAGTGGAAGTTCAATTAAACACACCTGATCCAATTAATGGTGTAAATCAAACCGTCGCCATTCCATATGGGGCTTTTATTGGGGTGAAGATTAAAACAGCTTTTCAAACTAAAGTAAGTTATTAATGATGAAAATATTTTATTTCGTTCCGCTCGTATTATTGTCATTTCAAGTAAATGGGCAATTTATCTTGCCAATTATCGATGATTCAATTGCGCCTAAGCATGAATTTATTTTTAATGGCCTTGCTGATTATTCTAGCAGTTCCATGTTAAATCAACTGTCGGATATGTTATTATACGGTGGTGAAATTACAGATGAAATTAAAACCGCAAGTTTTGATAAGCATGGGCCAATTAATCGTTTCGGGTTTGATTTACAGGGAGAGATTGAATACCGAAATACAAGTAAAAGTTTATGTAAAAATCGTGACATAGGATTTGGAATAAAAGCGGGATACTATTCTTTTGGTGGAGTCATCTATCCAAAAGATTTGTTTGGATTGACTTTTTATGGAAATGCTGCTTATTCTGGTTCAATCGCTGATTTTAGTGGTACTAGTTTTTCCTTTTATAATTTCCAAAAAATTGGATTCACGCTGATCGATAATAAAAGTAATTCAAGCCTTACGCTCAATCTACTTAATCTCGCTAATTATGCCAGTCTTAGAGTAAACGAAGGAACGATCTACCAATCGGTAGCTACGGATTCCATAACCTTAAACTTGGATGCGCAATTAAGAAATACTGGTGGGAATAATTTTAGCAAGGGAGTGGGACTTTGCATCGATGGGGATTTTAGAATACCACTAAAAGGTAATATTGATCAAGTTAGCTACCTACAAGTTTTAGTGAAAAATGTAGGTTTTGCCTTTATGAATAAACCTCTTACGGTCAATACGGTAGATACAAATTACGCGACAACGGGATTTACATTTGATCAATTGGTAAATTCCAATGGCTTACTTACCCCAAGTTTTAACGCCTTAGATTCCCTTCAAATAAATGATAAATCGACCAGTAGCCTAGTTTTTTTACCAGGAATGATTCAATTGTCCAAATTAGTAGAAACAAATTCTGCCAAGCGTTTCCAAGAATTCTATGGCTTTAGAATTTATCTGGCGAAAGCATACATTCCTATGGTTTTTGCAGGGGTAGATATGAGGTTGGGTCGAAAATTTCACGTGGGGCTTAATGGTAGTTATGGTGGTTTCTCCGATTTTAAGCTAGGAATGTATTCTTACTTTAAACAAGGAGCATGGTCACTTGGCATCGGAAGCGAAAATTTAATAGGAGTATTTACTAACAAGGCCTTTGGACAGGCTGTTTCAATGCGACTGAGATGCGGTTTCTAATTCACCTATTTTGCGGACTTGTTTTGTGCTCTTTTCATGCGAACGGACAAGTTTCCTTTTTTAAATATTTTTCTGGAACAGGATACGATACCGGCCAGGGTTGCGCTCAATTAGAAGACTCGAGTTATATCATCACGGGATTATCAGGAAGTTTTGGCGAAGATTCAGAAGCATTTCTTTTAAAATTATCGAAAGACGGTCAGTACCAATGGAGTAATCACTATGGGGGAAATGAAGCCGATTGGGGTAGGAGAGTGCTTTACAATCAGGATTTGGGCTATTACATTGTCGGGAACTCGAACTCTTTTTCAAGCGGTGATTACGATGCGATGGTGGTGAAAACGGATTTACAAGGAAATCAACTATGGTCAAAAACATATGGAACAGGTAATTGGGAACAAATAAATGATGCAGTATTCGCCAGTGATAGCGGTATTGTAATGGTGGGAATGAGTCAATCACTTGTCGGTGGAGGTAGTGACATTTATATGGCTCGCTTAAATCAAAATGGCGATACACTTTGGACAAAAACCATTGGAGGAACGGGCCAAGATGTCGCCAATACAATCATAAATGTGGAAGATTCGATGTTTATAGTTGGTGGCCAATACTTTAATCAAGATTCTTCCCTCGTTAAAGGGTTTTTGATGAAAATAAAGCAAAATGGGGAAATCGCGTGGATGAAGCAAATTGGAGATAATGGAACCTTTGGGATTAATGATATCACCTTATTTTCTAATCGAATATATGCAGTGGGTTCGAAATTTGATCCATTGCTAAATGAACATGACAATTATTCTGGTCGCTATGAATTAAATGGTGATTTATTTTCTGAATCAGTTTATGTGAATCAAGGCGATGTAATTCTCGATGAATTATCATTTAGTGGAAATTTAACTAAACTATATATTGGTTATAGGTATGAAAATTTATCCAACTCGATTTTTGAACTTGATGTTTCGCTAGGAAGGTTTGATTCCAATATTGATTGGGATAATGGCCCTGTTACAATCATTAACATAGAAGAAGAAAAGGCGGAACAAATTATTCAAACATCTGATGGGGGAACTTTTGCAGTTGGTTGGACAAAATATATGGAAAATGTCGTTTATGGTGGTAGTAATATATTTGCTTTAAAAATTGGTCCAAACGATGAGTTGCCTATTACTACAGGTGTTCAGCCCATTAACACCTTGGTTTCAGTGCCAGAAGGATCAACAGAAGTAACGAATATCTATCCAAATCCAACAAAAGATCTTATCACTGTTGACGGAATTCCAAGTCCTTTTGATTTTTCCATTTTCTCTTCGCTTGGTGATTTAGTCATGCAAGGTCAATCCTATGAAAATTCGCTATCGCTTGATTTTTTGAGAGAGGGAATTTATTTTATAAAGATTCAAGGAATGTCTACTCCGTTTAAGGTGATAAAAATTAAATAGGCATCATGTATAGAATTTTCTTAGTTATTTTCGCTTTAAATTCTGCTATCTCTTTTACCCAAGTACTGCCACTCAATCGATCTGTAGATTGGACTACTGCTGGTTTAAATGATACGAGTACTATTGGTTTCGCATACTATAATGTGATTCAGGAAGGTGCTATCCCTGATGGTATAACGCCTGTGATTGCTATTATTGACAGTCTCTTACAATTAAATCAAACCAGTGGCATCCACCTTCATTTTCCCGCGGGATCTTATTTCTTTAATGAAACCCTTAATTTGCCTAGCAATTGTTTAATTACAGGGGAGGGGGCGACTGAAACCCATTTTATCTTTGACCTTGGTGGGACAAATCATGCGATACAAAGCACCGGAAATTTGGTCAATTCTGATACTAGTTCATTTGCTAACCAGGGAGAAAAAGGAAGTCAAGTGCTTGTGCTGAATAGTACTTCATTTTTTGAACCAGGAGATTGGATTCGAATTCGTCAGCAAGATACCGATTTAGTTTTTTCTAATTGGGCGCAAGGTAGCGTGGGGCAAATAGCAAAGATTATTGCAATATCGGGAGACACCTTGTTTTTAAATTCAGAATTGCGAATGGATTATTCATTAAATCGAGCCCCTTTGGCAATCAGAGTGTCCATGAAGCGAAATATTGGTATTCAGTGCCTTTCTTTAGAACGTATTGATAATACCGCACCAGAACAAGCTAGCGGTATTCATTTTACCTACACTGAAAACTGCTGGATTAGTGGCATTTCATCAATCAAAACTACTTTTGCTCATATTGAATTTGAAGGTGTTTCTAATTCAAAGGTTGAAAAGAGTTATTTTCAAGATGCTTTTGAATACGGGGGTGGAGGTCGCGCTTATGGGGTGGTATTACACTTTACAACCAATGAATGTTTAATTGAGAACAACATATTTAAACATTTAAGGCACAGTGTTTTACTTCAAGCAGGTGCGAATGGTAATGTTGTGACTTTTAATCATTCACTCGATCCGTATTGGACGAATTCCAATCCTATTTTGGGGGCTAATTCTGCAGGCGAATTGGTTTTACATGGTAACTTTGTATACGCTAATCTCTTTGAGCAAAATGATGTTCAAAACATAGTAATAGATAACTCGCACGGAGCCAACGGTCCTTATAATACCTTTTTAAGAAATCGAGCATCTTTGTATGGTATTTTCTTTTCGGATGGAACTAGCCCTTCGCAAAACTTAATTGGAAATGAAATTCCAAACACTGCATTTCCATATAGTGCAGTGAATTACAATATTCAAGGGAACGATCAGTTTACGTATGGAAACAATAATAAGGGCACTGTGGCGCCTGCAGGAACAAATAATTTAGATGATATAAGTTATTATTATTCCCAAAAACCTGAATTTGTTCAGGAATATCAGTGGGGAAACATCGGAATTCCAAACGTCATGAATTCAGCAACGGTTCCAGCAAGGGATCGGTACGAATCAAATTTTATTTTTGCAGGGGTTTGTGGAAACCTTGATTTTTATTTAGCGAATGAAAATTTAAATGACCACGAGTTGTTGCTCTATCCAAATCCTAGTTGTGGGGAACTGGTAATTGAGGTTCCGCTCAGTTGCCTTAACGAAAAGGTATATATTCGAACTGTTACGGGTCAAATTATAGAAGAGCGAGAGCTTTCGAATATTAAAAATACCTTTGATTTCACTTCGCTACAATCAGGTATTTATTTTATTGTAATTAAAAATAACAGTTACAAAGTTATTCTTCGCTAAAGTCGTCTTCGTTTTCTTTCTTGCTGAATCAGCTTCAATTCTCTACTCGTTTGCCCGGCTACAGATGTGTTTTCGTCTGCACGCCTTAAAAGATAAGGCATTACCTCTTCAATAGGACCAAAAGGGACATATTTAGCAACATTATAACCTGCATCCGCAAGGTTGAATGAAATGTGGTCTGACATTCCAAGTAATTGAGCAAAATAGATCGATGGCGTAGATGAAAGAAGATTAAATTTTGTCATTAATTGCGTCAGTAAAAGCGAACTTTCTTCATTGTGCGTTCCCGCGCAAAGAGCAAAGGAATTAATATTTTCTACGATATATTCCATAGCTAGGTTGAAATCCTTGTCGGTAGCTTCTTTTGTAGCTTGAATAGGAGAGGGGTAGTTCATTGATAATGCACGATCACGTTCTTTTTCCATGTAAGCACCACGAACTAATTTTATACCGTATTTAATATTATGAGTGGTCGCTTGCTCATGGCAATTTTTTAAAAATGCTAAGCGATCATGCCGATACATCTGAAGCGTATTAAAAACAATCGCTCTTTCTTTATTGTAGCGAAGCATCATTTGCAGACACCAATTATCTAAGCATGCTTGAATCCAAGTTTCTTCGGCATCAATAAATACAGGAATGTTATTTTGATATGCAGCATTACAAATCTTATCAATTCGATTAATAATAACGGATTCAATTTCTGCATCTATTGTTTCATTTTTTTCTAGCGCAATAGATAAGCGCTCCAAATCATTAAATCTGGCAATACCGGAGACCTTAAAAACTGCAAAAGGAATCGATGAATTGTTCTTTCCTTTATCAATTGTTTTGATAATTTCTAAAACTGTGAGGTCAAAATCTTGATCAGTCACTTTTCCCTCAATCGAATAATCGAGAATAGTCCCAACATTGTAATCAGCTAAATTTTTAATGGTAGGTGTACATTGGTCAACCGTTTCCCCACCGCAGAATTGTTTAAAAATAGTTGCCCTAATTATGCTTTTAATAGGTAGTTTGATTTTTAATGCGAAGAGGGTAAGAGTTTTACCGATTTTTACTAATTTTTTAGATCCGATAATTTTAAAAAGCCAATATGAACGAATTAATTCATTATTGGATTTACTTTTAAATGCAACAGCTGTATCGTCAAAATTTATCACGACCCAAATTTAATTATTTTATATTGACGTGAAATTTATATGTAGGATATTTTTCACTTTGATCGATGAATCGATTGGTCAAAATGAAATAATTCAATACTTACTATAGTAACAATCGTTATTTTTTTAATTGAAATTCATTATATTTGCACTCCAAAATTACATTTATTAAATGGCGAGGTAGCTCAGTTGGTTAGAGCGCAGGATTCATAACCCTGAGGCCGAGAGTTCAAATCTCTCTCTCGCTACAAAAAGAAAAATAGTATCAGGTTGTCAGAATGCTGACCCTTTTTGCGTCAGTATTCAAATCTTTCTCTTCCTGATGAGTCTTCGACTATCAGGACAAACGCTACAAAAGGTCATCCATCAATTGATAGATGACCTTTTTTATTAGGAATTTGCCTAATCGGTTGAAAAGACATAACGCAGGTTTTGAAAATTTTACTTCTAAAGGAACGCCATGGAATTTAATTTGGCATATTTCTAAACCTTCAAAAAGCGCAGCTTACCAGTTAGAAATTAAATTGAAAAACTTAACACGTAAGAGATTAATTGATTTCATGATAAAATATAAAGAAGGCATCGAGAGCTCTGACGAACTTGATCTTATTATCAAGTTGTCAGAATGCTGACCTTTGGCGTCAGCATTCAAATCTCTCTCTCCCTGATGAGTCTTGGACTATCAGGATAAACGCTACAAAAAAAAAAAATAGTATCAGGTTGTCAGAATGCTGACCCTTTTTGCGTCAGTATTCAAATCTTTCTCTTCCTGATGAGTCTTCGACTATCAGGACAAACGCTACAAAAGGTCATCCATCAATTGATAGATGACCTTTTTTATTAGGA
>JAPLEV010000053.1 GCA_026391005.1 Flavobacteriia bacterium
GCAAAAACTTGAATTTCAATATGTCGTGGCTTATCGACAAACTTTTCAATAAAAACAGCATCGTCACCAAAAGATGATCTTGCTTCACTTTGCGCTAATTTCATTTGACTTTCGAATTCAGCGGTATTTTCAACCAAGCGCATACCTTTTCCACCACCACCTGCAGAAGCTTTAATTAAAATTGGATACCCAATTTGCTCCGCAATCTTCTTTGCAGCTTCAAGATCAGAAATTGCTTCATCTACGCCAGGTACTAAAGGAACATTATACGTTTTTACCGCTTGTTTAGCACTTAACTTATCGCCCATCAATTCCATTGATTCAGGAGTAGGTCCAATTAATGTGATGCCTGCCTTTTTTACCTTCCTTGCAAAGCCAGCATTTTCAGATAAAAAACCATAACCCGGGTGAATACCATCAACATTCAAGTCTTTACAATGCTTAAGTATTAAATCCTGTTGCAAGTAACTTTCAGAGGAAGGACTTTTACCTACATATACTGATTCATCAGCCTCTAAAACATGAGGTGCATTAGCATCCGCATCACTATAAATTGCAACGCTTTTAATATTCATTTTTCGTAAGGTGCGAATTACCCTTCTGGCAATTTCCCCACGATTTGCGATGAGCACTTTTTTCATTTATATGTCTTTTGTAATGAAGTCCATTAAAAATCAGCAGGCTTTTTTCGTGTTAACAAGGCCTCGATACAAAAGAACAAAAAAATTAAATAGCGTTTGAAATCAATGGAAAGATTTTCCGATTTAATGAAGCATTTGAATACCCGAATCTAGGCGAATTAGGCATAATAAAATAAATAAGATTAGGATTGAAAAACCAACCGGTGTATTAATATTTACTAACCAAGTACCATTAATTACTAACATCCGAAGTTGAAGAAAAACTACAACCATCATTGCAAAATAACTAACTGCTATCATTTCTTCGCAACCAGGATATCCTTGTATTCGAAATAAAAAAGACATTGTAACGATCGCAAATCCGATAAAAAACATTTTATTATAAATTGACTCGAAGCTACTTTGGGCATTTTGTGTAAACGCTTTGATAACATAATAGATAAACAAAGAGAAAAACGAAGTAATCAAAATTCCATCTCCAAATGGCCAAAGATTCCATTTGAATACCAAACCAGTAAGTAATAAACTCATTGAAAGACAGAAAAACTTAAACATGTAATTCGCTCTTGTACTTACATCCAAATTAACAGGAAGCGCTGTTAGCGCGCAGAACAAACTCATCAATGTTAAACCTATAGATAAATAAATATGATGTGCCAATCCCATAAATAAATAAGTAGAGACTTCCGTATTACTTAACAGTTTGCAGATTGCGCTCAGAAAAATAAGCGATAAACCAACATACATGATGCTGAATGTTAATTTTAAGAAATTCTTGGAATTATAAAACCCAATTTTGATCTGATGCATAATGTTTAAATTTATGATTAAGTAAGACCCTAACGAATAACTACAAATTAATTACACTTTACAACACTATTTCTTTTTGCGTTTAAAATCAATGCAAAGCATTTTCATCTTGTTTATTAACACGGAAGAATTACGAAATACAAAAACGAATGCCTTAGCTTATCATTCTTTTTTCAAGGCGGGTATATTACCGTTGTCTATGACAAGAGGCGGTATTCTCGTTTGTTTTTTCTTTCGTCGACTTTTAAAATACTTTTTATCTTTTGGACGAAAAGTATCCATAAAAGCTTGATATAATTCAAAATCAGATAAATTATTGAACTCCTCATGATAGGATAAGCCAGCTCCTTGCGTAAAAGGTCCTGAATTTTCATCAACCGTATTGGTGTTAGATTTATTAAAGGCATTTACACGTAGAGTACCTTTTTTATTTACCAAGTATTCAAGACTAACGTCTCCAATAAAGCCACTTGTTGATTGCCCTGAGGACGAATTATTTTGAACGCCAAAACTTCCTGTTACAAGTAAGCGATCATTCAAGAAGTTTTTTTGAACTGAAGCTAGCGCATTTGATTCACCTAAATCAACATTTACCTTGTAATCCTTTGATAATTGTCCAAGTAAACCATTAATTTGAGATTCAACCAAATCGAGTGCTGCCGAACTACTAGCTGATATAGTACCTGTTATAGATTGAAATTTCTTAACTAAAAGAAGGGAAAAAAACTGTCGATTTAATTCGTCGGTTTCGGCATTGACCCTTGAAATTAAAGATTTCCCTGTTTCAGAGGCATTGGGCGCTTGGATTTCAAAATTTATTTTTGGTTTATCTAGGGTCTCACTTAACTTCAAAAAACAATTAACATCTTGACTTGCCAATGTTTTATCCTCTAATTCGGGACTCAAATCAAGTAAACTAACTTTCTTAATAGTAAAAGCAGTAAGCAAATCAATTGAAGCTTTTTCCACATCTCCAGTCCAAGTTATTTTTGAACCCTGTTGAATATCAAATGTTTGTTTTAACGGTCCCATGGCAAAATTATAACTACTTCCTTTTTGAATGGTATAAGCCCCCTCCATTTTTAGATTATTAAAGTCATCCAATTTTAATATAATATCACCAGATCCATAAGCACTTATTTCGTCCCCAAGTTGCTCATTAAAAATGATTTTTAATTTAGCTTCAGGAGTTAGCTTAAATTTCATATTTAAATTTAAACCCGTAAAATCTATATTTTCCTTTCTTGCAACTACTGTTTGATTGTTTTTGGCGACGAAATGCACTAAATTATCTTCATCAATATCGGAAATACCATACATTGGGAAATTAATTTGAGACCCCATTTTTGTTTCAATATTTACATCCACATTCATTTTGCTGCCATATCCTGAAATATTGGCATATCCAATACCATATGCTTTACCAAAATAATAATCGCCCTCTCGATACTTTGTATTTAATAATAGAAAGCGTTTTGAATTATTAGACTTATTAAATTTACTGTTCGTTTCTTCCTGAAAATTGAGCTTAAATCGATAATCCCATTTATCAAAATTAGTATGATTAATTTCCCCTTTTAAGTAGGCAATATTTCCATCTTGATCTGTTACTGGTAGATTTTTGATCTCTATCTGATTCTTATCAATTCTAATATCCCCATCCAATGTATAACGAACACCTAATAATTCAATATTGGCCGCAGTTTTTACCAAGGTAAGTTTTCCTAACAATTCAGGAGCATCAATACTCCCCCGCACCAAAATTTCACCCAATGCCGTTCCCTGAATATTACGAATGTCCGTAGAATCCATAAATCCATTTAAGAAATGTAAATCAGTATTGGTAAAATGTAAATCAACAGCAAGATTATCCTTTTCACGATTCATAAAATAAGAACCATTAAAATCTAAAGCCGGCATAGCATGATATTTTACCTCCCCATTAGCATTAATGGTTTCACTTTTTGAATCATAATCTGACTTTAATTTGATATCTCCAAGCTCTTGTTGATTAATATACAAATTTGATATGTCAGCTAAAGTGGAGAAATTAAGACTAGATCCACTATTTCTAAAGCTTACATTACCATTATATAAACCGGCTAATTGAACATCCAATTTTAATAATTGACTAATTTCAGAAAGATCAATTTTTTTTAATTCTAAGATTAATACCTCATTTGGATTATTTGATAACTTGCCATCAATGTTAATTTCTTGATTCTTTCTTTGAAGCAGTAGATTATTAAAATTAACATCGCTATTTACCAATGAGATTGTTGAATTGGTAAAAATATCCCACCTAATATCATTAATAGAAAAGAATGAAGGCTCAACAGTAAATAAAAAATCATTCGAATTTCTTATCCGAGTTTGCCAAGCTAGCGCTGAAAAATTTTTCCCATTAGGATCCCATTTCAAAGTTGATTGAAAAAGCCCTTGCGTTCCATTGCATAGAAAATCAATATCATTGAGCGAAATAGAATCCGCCAAAATTAATTCAGCTATTTTATAATCTGCAAAGAAACCATTGGATGTCATGTTTTGATTGATATCAATACCTTTCAAAATAATGCTATCATACATAACTTCCTTCGAATCAACCAATAAAAGAAACGTTCCATTATTAGCATTGAAGCCACCTTTTATTTTTGTGTTTTCAGCAATTTTTAATCCCGGAACAAAAAGGTTTAATACATTATCAAGGTTTTTCGTCGTGATATTATACGTAAAATTATTGGCAATGCCACCCTTACTTAGCGATAAATTACTCGCAATTGAAGGGAAAATTCTAGATAACTCATAAGTAAAATCATTTAAAACTGTTAATGGATTTATTTTTCCAACAAGGTCCAAATCAAGTAATGAACTATTTAATTTAATTTCATCTTGCAATAAAGATCGACGAATGGAAAGTGTTGCATTAGGAATGGAAAAATCCTTTTCTTTTTCTTGATATAAAAAATCATTAACTGAAATAGTTCCTTGCAAATTTTTTAAATTATCACCTACAATATTTATTTTCAAACTACCCAATAAATCAGATTCTGCTACCGCTGTGAAACCTAGTAAGTCTAGCTTTGCCTTATTTATTTTAAGTGATAAGTCATAGAATGGGATTTTTCCAAAGCCAATTTTTCCAGAATAATCAAAACTTAGATTTTTATCATTAACAGCCACTTTTCCATCAAAAATATTTTTTTCAAGTTTTGCACCACTAATAGAAATAGATGAATACGAATAATCCAATGCTTGTAAGGTATTAAACTTTGCATTAATCCCTGAAATTTGAATATCATCCTCTTTTATGATAAAATCTGAAAATCCGATTTCACCGTCAATATTTTTAATTTCATTAATCTGTAGCAACTTTCCTAAATTGAAGTTTCGCATTGCTATGCATGAGCTATCTTTTAGTTTGGGAGCAATAACTAAATCCTTATTCAAATTTGAAAAACGAATAGCTTGAAGAATTGACGCATCACCCAAGCTCGTTTTAATTGTGGTTGGGGCAATAGTTGCTGCACCGTTATTCCCGGTTAAAGTAAAATTAGCCAGTCGAACAATACCTAATTGGTTTAATTCATCACCTAAATTTAATTTTCCAGATGGATAAGGAAGGATGAAATTTTGCAATTCAGACATATCAATAGAGGCACTGTGTATTTTTTCTATAAAGTCGTATGCCGAAAAATCACTAAAATTTGGCAATTCTAAATCAGCATGAATATGTGTATTCTTTGCATAATCCAATTTTATGCCTTTCAAAAATAAATGCGAAAGGGTATTAGTAGCATCACCTTGCAAGCGAATTTGATTATTCATACCTTTCATTTCGGGCACAAAAAAAGCAATGTCACTTAGGAGAATTTTGCTTGGCTGGAACTTTATTTTCCAGATAACCTTATCCACAAAAGCATCCAAATCAGCTTGACTATTCCAATTAATAGCTATTTTTGATGCCTTAATGACCGAACTATTTAATGAAATAATAGCCTGAGAAAAATCAACCGATTTATCGTTGATGGCTAATTTGCCGCATAAATTGTTAAGAACGAGACCACAAGATTCTTTCAAACTCAGCTGCTTTATGGCCAAATTCAACCCTTGTTTGTTGCTACTAATTTCCTCCAAACTTACATTCAACTTTGAAATGTCGATATGGTTTTCATTGAATGAGAATGGGGTACGCTTAGCATTAAAATCATGATAATGAAGGGAAAAGTTATTAATATTGATTTTTTTAATCGCTAAATCGATTGGTGATGACGGATCCGAAGGTTCATCACTTTTAAAATAATCGACAAGAAATTGAAAATTGAATTCTTTTGATTTAGCCGACTTAACAACCTTAATTAGCCCATCATCTAATTTAACATTGGTCACCTTTATTTTGTCGCTTAACAAACTATTACCATCAAAAGATGCCTCTAATGTCTTCAATGATAAAAGTGTATCTTTTTCACGATCTAAAATCAAAAACCCATCAAGGTAAATTTTATTAAATAATATAATGTCAACTTTATTTACTGAAACAGTTGTTTTCAATTCTTTCGAAAAATAAGAAGCTGCTTTTTCAGCAAGATAGGTTTGAAAACTCGATAATCGAATAACGAATAAAAAAACAATAGCGGAGATCAATAGCCACTCCAAAGGAATAACAATGATTCGACCTACTATTTTAAGTATTTTTACCATTCTAATACAAATTTAAACATTTGATGGCTAAAAACACTATCATCCTGGGGATAGAATCATCATGCGACGATACCTCAGCAGCAATATTAAGAGGCCATCGAATTTTATCTAATTTAGTTGCAGGGCAATCCATTCATCAAAAATACGGTGGGGTCGTACCAGAATTAGCAAGCCGATGTCATCAAGAAAATATCATACCAGTTGTTCAACAAGCTATCGAGCAAGCTAAGATAAAGATAACTGACATTGATGCAATTGCGTTTACTCAAGGTCCTGGCTTGATGGGATCACTATTAGTTGGTGCATCATTCGCTAAAGCTTTGGCACTTTCACTTAACAAACCATTAATTCCAGTGCATCATATGAAAGCGCATATTTTAGCGCACCTTATTGAAGAAAGTAATGTCAAAAATCCCACTTTTCCTTTTTTATGTCTTACTGTTTCCGGCGGGCACACCCAGCTTGTTCATGTTGAATCCCCGGATAAAATGACAATTCTTGGACAAACGATCGATGATGCTGTTGGTGAAGCATTTGATAAAGCAGCTAAAATGCTAGGACTTCCATATCCAGGGGGACCATTGATTGACGAGTACGCTAGAGCAGGTAACCCTTTAAAATTTTCCTTTGCAAAACCAAGAATTGAAGGATTAAATTTTAGTTTCAGTGGGGTTAAAACATCTATACTCTACTTTTTAAGGGACCAAAAACTGTTAAATGATAATTTCATAGAAGAGCATCTTCCAGATTTGTGTGCATCCATCCAACATACTTTAGTTGAAATCTTGTTGGATAAAGTGCGTAAAGCATGTAAAGAGCACCAACTAACAGAGGTGGCCATTGCTGGTGGGGTGTCGGCGAATTCATATTTAAGAAGCCGCCTTGCAAAATGGGGGAAAGAAAACCAACTTAATGTGTTTATTCCAAAATTCGAATATTGTACCGATAATGCAGCTATGATTGCCATTGCAGGACAATATTTATTTGACCCTACATTTGAAGGCAATCAAGGAATAACCGCCGATCCTCGTTTAAAATGGTAAGGTATTAATGGCAAAGAAATAACATTGAAATTTAGTTATCAACAATATTTTGAATTAAAGAAATTTAATAATACTTTTCGATTAAATCTATAATTTATGGTACAAGAAATTTTAATCATTGAAAAAGAAAGTATTACCAATTGTACGTTTAACAAAGAAACAGAAATAGTGCAGCAAAAAGATTTACTAAAAAAAATACAAAATGCAACTATACTTGGAAATACACACCATTCAAAAGTTTCTATTATTTTCCAAGATGATGATTCTGTGAAACGAGTTGATACCACCATTTGGGCCGCTGGACCAAAATTCATATGCCTTAAAGGTGGTATATGGATCCCAATTAATCGAATTATTGAAATTTTAATCTAATTTTGATTAATGTTGAAATACTTTCTTTTCTTTCCCTGCCTTTTGTATTTTGGGTTTAACCAAATTATTGCTCAGAATCATGTAGCATGGAATTTTTCATATGATAAATCCAGTGAAAAAATAATAATTAAAGGAACGATTGATAAAGGCTGGCATCTTTATTCTCAAAAAACACCAATCAATGCGGGCCCAATTCCCACGACATTAAAAATTAATAAAATAAAAGGCTTAAAACTCATTGGGAATTATTCTGAAGACCTTATCCCTCACGAAATTTTTGATGTTAACTTTGAATCCAAGGTGTACCTTTTTGAAGATAGCTACTTATCCTCTCAAAAAATCAAATGCAAAAACATCCAACAAATAACGGGAAAAATTGAATACATGGTTTGTGATGACACACGGTGTATTCCTCCTATTGAAGTGCCGTTTACTATTCAACTAAAATAACTGTTACTAATGAAAAAAATACTTGGGATACTTCTTGTTATACTGCATCAAAGTTTTACTTATTCGCAGATAATAGATCATGAAAATGTTGTAGGCGTAAAATTTTCAATTGAGCAAAATAAAGGTGAAGCCTTTGTTGTTGCAAAAATTAATATCATACCAGGATGGCACATTAACTCGAACAAACTTCCCAAAGGATCTTTTGCCATTCCTACAGAAATCAATCTAACAAAAAATAAAAGTTTTACTGCTAGAGAAACACAAGAACCGAAGCCGATACAATTTATTGAAGAAGACCTCGGTGATATGCAAAGTCACCACAAAGGTTCAATCACAATGAAAAGAAAATTTATTATTAATTCAGCTACTGATTTTAAAGTTTCTGGTGCATTTGCTTTTCAAGTTTGCGATGAAGCAGGAAAATGTTTGATGCCCCACGAATACCCTTTTTCACTTAATGTTAAAGGATATGAATTAGCTGCTGAAAAGGATAGCCTTGCTGAAAAACAAGCTGATACTTTAAATTCAGATACAGGCGAAAAGATAATCGATGGTACAACTAAACCTATTAAAAAAGTACCTGAACCTAAAAAATCAATGTGGCTTATTTTTATTATTTCATTCTTAAGCGGATTTGCTGCACTACTCACACCGTGCGTTTTTCCGATGATTCCGATGACGGTAAGTTACTTTACCAAATCCAGTAAATCAAAATCTGCAGGCATTCGAAATGCAATCTTCTACGGCATATCCATCATTGCGATTTATGTAATTTTAGGAACGATTGTCACTACTATTTTCGGGCCTTCAGCACTTAATGCATTATCTACAAATGTTTGGTTTAACATAATTTTCTTTATACTCTTAGTGGTTTTCGCACTTTCTTTCCTTGGTGCTTTTGAAATTATGCTGCCAAGCTCATGGCAAAATAAAGCAGACCAGGCATCTGGTAAAGGTGGCATCTTAGGGATTTTCTTCATGGCATTGGCACTTGCTCTTGTATCCTTTTCCTGCACCGGCCCAATTGTAGGCACTTTATTGGTAGAATCGGCTACGATTGGCGGCATAGCACCATTTGTAGGAATGTTTGGATTTTCTTTGGCATTGGCCTTACCTTTTACACTCTTTGCGGCTTTTCCTGGCTGGATGAATTCACTACCAAAATCTGGTGGTTGGTTAAATACAGTTAAAGTATTTTTAGGGTTTTTAGAGTTGGCCCTTGCTTTCAAATTTCTTTCAAATGCTGATTTAGTTGTGCAAGGACATTTCTTAGAAAGAGAGTTGTTTCTAGCGATTTGGATTGGATTATTTACTGTGTTAACGATTTATCTTTTTGGATTTATTCGACTTCCACACGATAGCCCAACTGAAAAATTATCAGTATTTAGGACTTTATTAGCCAGTACTTGTTTAGTGTTTGTCATCTACTTAATTCCAGGAATGTGGGGCGCTCCTTTAAAATTAATCAGTGGATTCCCTCCACCACTTTCTTATAGCGAATCGCCAACTGGAATTGGAGCGAGTCAAAATACAAATTCGCATTCGGAAAATAATGACATGCACCTCGGACCTCAAAACATCATGGTTTTTCATGACTTAGAAAAAGCAGAGGCATATGCAAAAGAAGTGCACAAACCTCTTTTTGTAGATTTCACAGGACATGCATGTGTCAACTGTCGAAAAATGGAGGAAAAGGTTTGGGGCGAGCCAGGAATCATTGAAATACTGCGTGATAAAATGGTTATTGTTTCATTATATGTTGATGAAAAAACAGCGCTTCCTGCTTCTGAACATAAAGAATTGGAATATGCGCCGGGTAAAAAAATGGAAATAACGCAAGTTGGCCACAAATGGAGCTATCTACAAACTACCCGATATAAGAGTAATACACAACCATATTATCGTTTACTCGGGCCAGAAAATGAAGATTTAGACATTGGTTCAGCAGACTATGAACACCACGGCAACGCAACAGATTTTAAAGCATGGTTGGAAAAAGGTCTTCTTGAATATAGCAAAGCAGAAGCTAATAAATAATTGACCAAATATAATTTAGATTGTTGCATGCAAACTTCCCAATTCATTTATATACTTTCCTGTTAAATGAAACTTTGTATCGCCGAAAAACCCAGTGTTGCCAAAGATTTAGCGGAAATTCTAGGCGCAAAAACACGACACGACGGATATTATGAAGGCAACGATTATTGCGTAACTTGGACCTTTGGACACCTTTGCTCTTTAAAAGATCCTGAAGATTATAATCCTAATTGGAAATATTGGAAACTAGAAGATCTTCCAATTATTCCTGCGCAATTTGGCATAAAGATAAAAGGAGATAAAGGGGTTGAAAAACAATTCCAAACCATCAAATCATTGGTTGCTAAGGCTTCTGAAGTGATTAATTGTGGGGATGCTGGACAAGAAGGAGAATTGATTCAGCGATGGGTACTCATTAAAGCAAAATGCAAAGTGCCAGTTAAAAGACTTTGGATTTCTTCTCTGACCGAAGAGGCCATTAAAGCGGGCTTTAATAAACTGAAAGATTCAAAAGATTTTGATAATTTATTCGCTGCAGGAAACTCGCGCGCTGTAGGTGATTGGATGCTCGGTATAAACGGTACCAGATTATACACTAAAAAATACGGAAAAGATAAGTTGGTCTTGTCGGTTGGGCGCGTTCAAACACCGACCTTGGCCATGATCGTTAACCGTCAAAAAGAAATCAACGCGTTTAATTCGGAAGAATATTGGGAACTAAAAACGACGTATCGCGACACGGAATTTTTATGCCAAATTGATCGCCTAAAATCCGTAGACAAAGCAAAAAAAGGATTGGAATATCTCCTAAACAAACCCTTTGAAGTCACTTCTTTCGAACAGAAAGAGGCTAAAGAAGGAAATCCACGCTTGTATGATTTGACCTCTCTCCAAGTGGATGGAAACAAACGATTTGGTTTTGGTGCTGAACAAACGCTTAACCTTATCCAAAGTTTATACGAGAAAAAATTAGTTACCTACCCAAGGGTTGATACTACTTACCTCTCGGAAGATTTACACCCAAAAATTACGGGTATTCTAGGAAATTTAAAGGAATACAAGCAATTTACGGATGTTTTACTTCAGAAAGCCATTCCAAAATCAAAAACGATTTTCGACGATAAAAAAATTACTGACCACCATGCCATTATTCCTACGGGAATTGTCCCATCGGGTATTTCCCAAGATGAGCAAAAAATTTATGACTTAATCTGTCGTCGTTTTATTGCTGTTTTTTATCCTGAGTGTAAAGTATCGAATACTACGGTATTGGGAAAAGTAGATGCTTTGGTCTTTAAAGCCACTGGAAAGCAAATTATTTCAAAGGGTTGGCGAGAAGTATACGATGATTTGAAAGAAGAAAAAGTGGACGAAGCGGAGGCCAAAGAGTTGAAAAAAGATCCCAAAGAGGCCGAAGAAAAGATCCTTCCTATTTTTGAAAAAGGAGAAAGTGGGCCACATACCCCTGAAATTCATAAAGGAAAAACAAGTCCTCCAAAATACTATACCGAAGCCACCTTATTGCGCGCCATGGAAACCGCAGGTAAATTGGTGGAAAACGAGGAAATGAGAGAATTAATGAAAGAAAACGGTATTGGCAGACCTTCTACACGTGCCAATATTATCGAAACGCTTTTCAAACGAAAATACATTGAAAAGAAGAAAAAGAATCTTATCGCAACGGATACAGGGATGTCTTTAATTGATGTTATTAAAAGTGATTTATTAAAAAGTCCAGAACTGACGGGACAATGGGAACATAAACTTCGATTAATTGAAAAAGGGTCGTACGATCCACAAACCTTTAAGGATGAACTTTTTAAGATGGTCCGAGAATTAAGTGACGAGGTTGTCTTTAACCGCTAATTTTAAGGCATCTTTACAAAGGAGCGAACATTTAAGCCCTGACTTGTGTATATTTTGAATATATAATTACCACTTTGTAAGCTAGATGCGTCCACCTCAAGCTCAGAACCCTGCGCAATTCTAGAAAAGATTAAGCGACCCGAGGATTCAAAGACATCAATTTTTTCAATGGACGCCAAGTTAGTTTTGACCGTAACCATTGCACTGGACGGATTTGGATATAATTCAACCATAAAATTGGAAAAGTCATCCAATCCTGCATCATCAGCAAAAGAGGTGAAATAAGCCGTGTCTGAACAATTGGCATTCGATGCCACCATCATTACATTATAGGTACCAGGACTTGTATATAGATTGGAAGGTGTAGCTAGATTTGAAAATGTAGCGTTACCAAAATCCCAAGCATAATTTGTAGCATTAAAAGAAGTATTGCTAATGGTTGAATACGTCATGCCAACTGTGTTGCCCGTAAAAACAGCATCAACAGAATCCATCGCAGCAATTATAGGAACACGTGGACTTATACATGCATCTTTTTGAATTTCCCAATCATAAAAATAATAGTAATAAGTTGCCCCGGCCGAAGAACCGGTAATTTGAAGCATTCCAGGAATACTATATGGGTAAACGACCCCAGCACTATTTCTAACTAAATTCATCTGAGACCCCCCCATTCGGTAACCGTTTCCTGGCGGAACGTGAAAATTTAAGGCCACCCTTGAAGCACCTGCTGGAATATTCACAAAGCGCGTGTCTAATTGATTCCCTGACACATCCCATAATGTAATGGTTCGATCTCCTGCTCCAGTAGCACTTACCCAAGCAGAGATGATTGTTAAGGGCTGTTGGACATTAAATGTTAAGTACTGAGTCGAAGCATTATTATGATTGGCACTTGTTCCGATAGCATTGGTAAGAGGTCCAACATAAGACAAGGGTTGAGGCTCATTATTTTCCACCCAAAAAGTATCTGTTAAGGCCAAATAGGTTGAATAGGTGTTGCCAAACCAAAGCGGTGTAGCAGAAAATTCATCCGAATACCCAATTACATTTCCGAATGCACTTGCCGTAATAGTTACTGAATCTGCTTGACAAATTGCCAAATCAGAGGCGATTGGACTAAGTGGCCTAGAAACATTGATATAACTCGGTTTAATTAAGGTGTCTTGTCCTTGTGCATTACTAGCAATTAATTGAACAGTATAAATTCCATTTTGTGTGTAAACATGTGTTGGAGATTGAATATTTGAAGTGGATCCATCACCAAAATCCCATTGCCAAGCAATCGGGCCATTCGTAGAAACATCAACGAAATTGATAACGCCGTCACAAGTGCTTTGTGTGGTTGAATAAAAATCAACAAGAGGAGGAGTGCTTGGTAAGTTACACGTCCATGTCATTACAAAACCAGGATTATTAAGATAGGTATCACTAAAAAACTTTAAAGTCACTGCGCCATACAAGCTTGTGATGCTACCACCATTTGGCAACGTTGTTCCAGTATACTGACCAATTAAGGGACTATTAACCGAGTTTCCATTATAAATATACAAATAGTCGTAATCTAATTCCAAGTTGAAACTGCTGAAATTTAGCGTAATCGTTGAGGCACCAGCAGGCGCAATGGTAATCGTACTTGTAATATTATCTTGGTAATTATTAGCCAACCCTCCTGGATCAAACAATGAACCGCTACAAGTGGTTTGGGTTTGATTTACCCCATTTGGATTCATGGTAATGGCACATGGTAAGTTTGGATCAACTACGATATAATTGATTAAGGTTTCTGTATCGGATCCACACGCACCACCCGAGGCAGTCAAGCTCACTGTATATGAACCCGGATTCATATAAGTATGCGAAGGATT
The DNA here is from genome assembly GCA_026391005.1 of Flavobacteriia bacterium. Taxonomy (GTDB): domain Bacteria; phylum Bacteroidota; class Bacteroidia; order Flavobacteriales_D; family Crocinitomicaceae; genus UBA952. The sequence goes on from JAPLEV010000053.1 coordinate 13,786, forward strand.
CAAAGCAGTCGACGTGCCACCATCACCAAAATTCCAAAGGAAAGAGCCACTATTTGTACTTGCATTTGCAAATGTAACCAGCGCTGGAGATTGGCAATACGTTTGAAAAGTAGTGGAGAAACCAGCTGTAACAGTATAGGAAAAGACAGCGCCAACACCTACTGCATGCCATGCATTTGTCGTGGCAATTACCTCAGGCGTACAAGGTCCGAATAAATCAATAGCAGATTGAATGGCATAAAATCGAGCGTCTTGATGATCCACATTTGGCGTTAAATAAATAGTCAAGTTTCTAAAGGCTATTTTTGATGCATTCGTAATGCCTAAACCTGTAACGTTGAATGCATTCCCAATATCGTTGGTTCCAGTTCCACCGACAGTAAGTCTATAATACCAATGGTTCTGAACACCTGAATTCGTGTGTACTCCACCATTGTCTTGCGCTCCTGTATAATAATTTGTTCCTAAATACGTATCGGGATCTTGAAATGCATTAGGATTACTCATGCTTCGGATTCCTAATCCGTTGGGCGTAGCATCTTCGCCCATACTCCAATTAAGAGTATTGTTATTCGCAAATGACGAAACCGAAATACCAAAAATATCTGAGAAGGATTCATTTAGCGCCCCCGATTCGTTCGCATACACCAAACCTGCCGAATTGGAGGTAAGTCCGTGGGTAATTTCATGCCCAGTAATATCTAAATCAGTTAGCGGCGTGAAGGTAGTACCATTGCCATCACCATAGGTCATTCGTTGACCATCCCAAAAAGCATTATTGTATCCCGTATTGTAATGCACATAACTTTTTAACATAAATCCATTTCCATCAATACTATTTCGATTATGTACTTGATCAAAATAATCATAGGTCATTTCTGCACCCCAATGGGCATCGGTGGCATATTGATCCAACGATGCGTTTACGTTGTTCCAATTATTATCTGCATCGATAAAATCAACAGCAGCGCCATAATTTGATGTGTTGTTAAGATCAAAGGTTTGAATGCCATTTCCCCTTCCAGTTTCGCGAAGTCTAAATTGATTGTTAAAATAATCCGCCATCATGGCACGATTTCCAGAATATACCGTTACCGCATTCCCCAAGCTATCCGCTGTATGAATTTGATCGGTTGAATAAACCACCAACCCAGTATGCGCATCAACATAAATATTTTGTCGGCTTAAAGGTTGACTAGCATAGACATCCATTTTGTAGGCCAATTGAAATTCAGCCCGCGTATAATCTCCTTGAGTTGCCACCCAAACTAAGGACGGTTTCGGGAAATAACTTGCTTCAGCATTCTGAGTTTCATATTTCAACAAGGCTTCCTCCATTGGGACGTCCCATTTATAAGTTGAGGCATTAACAGCATTAAGAGCTGATTGAACCGCAACAGATGCTTCAATTGAAGGACTAGCACTTTGATCAATATTCGTATAAAAAGCACCGTTAATTGAAGATAATTTACCAGCAATAAAGTGTGCTTTATAGATCCCGAACTCTACTGGATTTCCTTTATAATATTGCTGAAAGGAGAGGTGTTTTTGTTCTTGATTATCGGATTCAGCTTTCACTAATTCGAAGCTATAATCTGTAGACAAATTAAATAGTTTGCTTAAAAAACTAACTATTTGCCCCTCATTTATTGATAGTTCAGCACTAAATTGAATGTAATCTGGCACCCTATTTTCTCCTTTCAACCTTAATACAGTTGCATATGGATACTTTTGAGAGGCTTCATTGCCATAAAAAACTTGCTGGGCAGAACATGGGGAAGTAACTTGTAATGCAGCGAATAATAAACAGAGTGTAAATGTTATTTTCATAGTAAAATTCTAAGTCACTAATATACGACTAATAGAATAAAATACTATTAATATAAGATTACATTTTTTCAGGGGCGTCAATACCCAACAAAGCCAATCCGCTTTTTATAACCTTGGCCACATTTGCGCATAGCAACAAACGGCCGACCTTAGCATCCTCATTTGCTTCGATTAAGATTGGAATTGTTTGATAAAAATGACTAAATTGTTTTACTAATTCGTACAAATAGTTGGCTAATAATGCGGGAGAATAATTGGCTGCAGCATCTTTGATAATCGTTGGATATAAAGCCAAGCATTTAACTAGTTCTTTTTCCTCCGCCTGCAATTGAAATGAATTTTTTAGCTCGTAATTTTCTAGTTTTCCTTTCTTTAACAAGGAACAAATTCGAGCATGCGCATATTGAATAAAAGGGCCCGTATTTCCAGTAAGGTCAACCGACTCTTCGGGATTAAATAACATACGTTTTTTTGGATCGACCTTCAGTAAATAATACTTCAATCCTCCCATTCCAATCTGAGCGTATAGTTCTCCGCGTAAATTTTCGGACATTCCTTCTAAATGACCTCTTTCTTTAGTTATCTCCGTCGCTTTCTCAATAACTTCCTCCATCAAATCATCCGCATCCACGATTGTACCTTCCCGAGATTTCATTTTACCACTTGGTAAATCTACCATACCATACGAAAGATGGAAACAGTTTTTTGCCCAAGCGTACCCTAATTTATGAAGAATTAAAAACAGGACTTTAAAATGGTAATCTTGCTCATTTCCAACGGTATATACCATACCATCTAAGGAAGGATAATCAGAAAAACGATCAATAGCAGTGCCAATATCTTGGGTAATATAAACCGCTGTTCCATCGGATCGCAACACTATTTTTTCATCTAAACCTTCTGCGGTAAGATCAATCCAAACGGAACCATCGTCTTTTTTAAAAAATACGCCTGAACGCAAGCCTTCTACGATAACATCTTTTCCTAATAAATAGGTTTCTGATTCGTAGTACAATTTATCAAAATCAACCCCCATTTTTTGGTACGTGAGTTCAAAACCAGCGTAAACCCAATTATTCATGGTCGTCCAAAGCAAATAGGTTTGAGGATCACGAGCCTCCCATTTCACTAACATGTCTTTCGCTTCGCGCAACAAGGTAGTTTCGTTTTTCGCTAACTCTTTAATTTTATCCTGAATGGCTTGCTGCGCCTTCTCCTCTTTTCCAACTAAGGCTTCTTGAAATTTCTTGTAAGTTTCGACAACAGCACTAGAGAAGCCATCAAACTCGCCATTTCCCCATTGGGAAATAATCTCATTGGCTTCCGCATTGAAGCGTTTATCAAATTCAACGTAATACTTTCCAACTAACTTATCTCCTTTTAATCCAGTATTAGCAGGCGTTTCTCGCTCACCTTTTGAATTTAAAGGCGAAAATTTCTCCCAAGCCAACATACTTTTACAAATATGTATGCCGCGATCATTTATAACCTGAGTTTTAATGACTTCATGGCCAGCGGCTTTTACTATTTCAGCTAAAGAATATCCTAAAAAGATATTTCGTAAATGTCCTAAATGAAGCGGTTTATTAGTGTTTGGGGAAGAATATTCCACCATAATCATTGGCTGACTATTTTGCGGAGCCATACCGAAAGTTGAATTCGCATTAATGGCATGAAACGAATTAAACCAATATGAATCAGAAAAAGACAAATTCAAAAAACCATTGATTACTTCGAATGAATCCAGCTCTTGAGAATGTTCGGAAATGAAAGTTCCAATTTTCTCTCCCGCAAGTTGGGGCGATGTTTGCATTAATTTTGCAAATGGAAAAACAACGAGGGTGAGGTCCCCTTTCACATCTTTTCGTGTGGCTTGAAATTGAATCGAAGTTTCCGAAATTTGAGTATTAAAGAGCTCGACCGAATTAAGCAGTAATAATTCCTTGATTTTATTTTCCATTTTTTGCTTTTTCAAGGACTTTCACCATGTTTTGTATTAATTCAAAAGCGACTTCCGCCATTTTATTTTTTTTATCATCCAAACAAGGATTAACTTCCACCAATTCGAAGGCTGCAATATTTGGCAACAGGATCATTTCAGTTAAAAGACAATTAGCCTCTTGTATGCTCAATCCATTTGGGACAGGCGTGCCAGTTCCGTTACTGGTTTCAGAAGGATCCATTGAATCGACGTCAAAAGAAACATAAACGATATCACAGGATGAGAATTTAGCTTTGAGTTCAAGGATTAAATTATTGATCCCCATTGACCGTAATTCAGCCACTGAATAATTTTTTATCCCTAATTCCTCCATCAAAAAATCCTCTTGAGATTCTGTATCACGCACCCCAATAAAAACTAAATCTTCCGGAAGAATGGCTGTACTTTTTAGCGAATTCCATTGCGTTGCCGTTGCAACATCCACTTCATTTTTTTTACAGGCAAGATTATCTACGCCTAAGGCGGTTGCCAAAGGCATTCCATGTAAATTTCCGGATGGAGTTGTGTAAGGAGTATGCATATCGGCATGTGCATCAATCCACAAAACACCTATTTTTTTACCAGGACAGGTCTTTTTGAGGCCGGAAATTGTTCCCCCAGCAGATCCATGATCACCAGAAATAATAAATGGGAATTTCTTTAGCGAATATTGAGTTTGAATTTCTTTTTCTACCAATCCAAAAACCTTCAACATTCCATCAATTCGCTTTGCTTTTCGATAAGGCGAATCAACATCTAGTAAATAATTACAATCGTTAAGAATAATTGGTGGAAAATCAGAGAAAAAAGAACTGTTTTGGTCCCTTGCAACAGAAACAATCGCTGCCGGACCAAGTGAAGCACCACGCGTTCCGGCACCAATTTCTGATGGATTAAATATAAATTTAATTTCTAAAGACATAAAGTATTGCTTTTCATAGCGCCGTAAAGTTACGGATTTTACAGGAAAGAAAACAGAAATTGGTCCCTAGTATCAACTACTTTTAACTACATTTGTATTTCATTTCAAAAATAAAGTTGGGGATGTAGCTCATCCGCCTAGGCGGAGGCTAGATTTTGATAATTGACATGGGGATGTAGCTCATCCGCCCAGGCGGAGGCTAGATTTTGATAATTGACATGGGGATGTAGCTCAGTTGGCTAGAGTGCTTGACTGGCAGTCAAGAGGTCGTGGGTTCGAATCCCATCTTCTCCACATTAAAAACCCTGATTGTGAAATCAGGGTTTTTAATTATATCGTTTGGGAAAGCATATAACGAAAGCGTTAACGACTGCTCGAAGCAACATAAAGTGAACCTATCACCATTACTCTACTTCTTCGATGTCTATGTTATAGGCATCTTCATAATCCTCATGCTCGTCTTCTAAGACCTTATCACAGTGTTGAAAAAATTCACCACATTCACTAAATTGTTCATCACCCTCATTATATAGTGCTAGCTCTTCTTCGCTTAATATACATGAGAAGGTTTTTACGGTAGACGTGTGTTCACACCAGGTTATTTTTGTTGGCATATGTTTGTGTTTTTATATTTATTTATTAATGTACTATATTTAATTAAGTTTTATACTAATCTATTTTATCTTATTTTTAATCACTACGCTGTTAAAATTATCAGGACCATACCACCTTCCTTCGCTTGAAACGTAGATAAAAGGAGCCCTATAGTAACCAAAATTAGTTAACGAAGTAATGATTTTACCGCTTTTAATTAAATATTCATCCCTTGCAGGATTATATTCAAACCCTTCAGGAAGTTCATAATTACCAATATAAACTTCGTTTTCGGCAATAGGAAAAAACGTGTTTTGTTGGTTATAAAACCCAATTCGTGGTATCTTTCTCAAATTGTTGATAAAGTAATATTCTTTTAACTCCTGTTTTTCTGCAAATTCCATAAACTCCCAGAAGGAAGTTTCACCCCTTTTAAGTTTCTTTAATTCTTCGTAAAGAAATGCCGTATCGATTTTTAGTGAATTAAAAATTGCGGTGTCTATTTTATTACCATTGGATTTTTCGTTAAGGGAATAACTGCTAACCTGTCGTTTTAGATTCTCAATTTCCGTTTTTAATTTTTTATCCCACAGTAAATTAATTTTTTTATTGTAAAGATTTTCCTTCTCTGCCAAAGCATGCCCTAATTCATTCAAGGTGAATTTGGCAAATTCTCCATTACCCTGAGCATACCAACCATCATTCGATTTGTAAGCATAAAAAATACCGTCCATGGATCGAATAATAATGCGCGATGTAGTGGAATCCAGCTCCGCATGTGTTTTTAAAAAAATATATCCTTGGTCTTGCTCGACTTCCGTTGGCTCAAAATCTTTTGCTATTTGGTCATAATAATCACAAAGTAAACCCTTACAGTCAGGTTGGTTCTTATTAGAGCATGCTGAAATAATCAACACAACAACTGCAGAAATAATTGAAAAAATCACGCTATTATTCCGATTAATGAACCTTTTCATAGTATTTAATTTTTATTGTCAAATATATTAAAAAAATTACCAACCCTTTTATTCAAACTAGTTTACCTAAAGGTTAAAATATTTCAAGGACACCCTAGTGTTCATCTTCCCTACTCGAAAGATAAAACTTCCAATATCACTAAGCTTGCATGATTTTTATTATCTTTATTCAAAATTAATTATAATGAAAAAGCTGATCTTAACCCTCTGGGCATTGGTATCTTTGCATGCCTTTAGCCAAACCGTCTATTCCGTAAACTCCAAATACGACGCAGATGTTAAAGTATTCGTAGCCTCCTCTAAGTATGACGCGGATTTAGTGGTGTACAAGTGTTCTTCTAAATACGATGCCACCGACAACAAAGGATTGTGGTTCTTTGTCTCGTCAAAATATGATGCAAAAAAGAAAATTTATTTCTGCGATAGCAAATACGATGCTGACCTCATCATCTTTTTCAGCGATAGCAAATACGATGCGCAATGGAGAAGTAATGCAAAGAAGAGTTTAATGTATTAGACTGAGGGGAAAATTAATAATTATAAGAACTATGGATATTGCTAAGTTGCTTGAGCGTTTTGACTCCAAAAAATTAAGGCCTTTAACTACAATAGTTATTGTTGAAGTTATGTTGTTTTTGTTCTCAATTGAAACACTAATTGAATGGTTCAACATACATCCGTTTGTATTTTTTATATTTTTTGTAATGGCCAGTATCCTAGTTTTTAGTATTCTTCAATACATAAAACAATCACCGGAACAAAAATCTTGGTGCAAAGCAACATTTCAATGGTTAGTTTTTGTAAGAACAACCCTGGCAATAATTATTTTTTTCTTGCTTTTTGTCCTATATGTGGTCTTTATAGTTCCGGATTATAGAGTAATCGCTATTACAGATTCCGAAGATAGACAGTTTGAAAAAAAGAAACTTATGATTCCTTTTGCCAAGCAAGGGATGCTTGACACATTGAGTGCTGAAATTCAAGCACTATTAGGGGATCAATACAGTGTTAAAATCGATAATTTTGTCTATAAAGGCAAAAACCAAAAATTAATTAAAAATTCAAGATTGATTATAGTGCCTGGCATTTTCAATAAAGAGAAAGCTGTTGAAACTTTAATGAAACTCGAAGAACGAATTGAATTTTTTATTGCCAGTGATGAAGAAATGGAAATTCCAAAATTAGCAATTTTATGGAAAAATAAAGGATGTTGGAAGAACAACAAGCTTGAAATCATTAAAATAAAAGCCCAAATAGGTTTTATGAGTGGGACTGATAATAATTCAAAAGAAATTAGTTGTTTTGCTCAACAATGGAACAAATTTAAATTCATAATCAACTTAAAATGAAAAAAATGATCCGCCTTTCTTTATTATTGGTGCTTATTGCAGGGATAATTTATTACGTATGGCCACAAGAGCAATTAGTAAAAAATCAGCGCATTGATAAAATAGTGGTAAATAAAACCGATCGACAAATGATTGTATACTACAAGAATGAAGAAATTGCGCGATATACCGTTTCATTAGGCTCGAAAAAATGGCCGTCACCTAAGTGGGGACCATTCTTAAATCATGATGATGGTCCAAAAAATCGGTTTGGTGATGCGAAAACTCCAGAAGGGGAGTATAGATTGTCACCCTCTCACGGCAAATACCAACCCGCGCTGAAACTAAATTACGAAAAAAAATACCCAGGACAGGGAGGGGGAATTTTAATACACGGCCCAAACCAAATGAATAAATTCGCAGGTAAATTCCTGCGTTGGGTTGATTGGACAGACGGCTGCATTGCACTAACGGAATCGGAAATGAAAGAAATTTACAATGCCGTCAAGCCAAATTGTTACATTCAAATTAATCACTAACTCAGATTTTAATGAAACAAAAAAATTGTCTTTTGCCTTTTGTTTTCTTAAAAAATACCACCTTGTAGCTTTAAATTGAATCATTTATGAAAGCCCTTAAAATTTTCTCTGTAGTACTATTATTCATTCTTTTAACCATTCTTTCTCAAGTAGGCGGAATAATTCTTCTGCTTTGGCTACTAATTTTTCGATATTTTAAAGCCAAACTTACCAAACCATGGGCGCGACGAACAACAAACGTATTCGGTTTTATGGCCTTTTACATGATTTTTAATCTGTTGATTATTCCTTTCCTCGCAGGACTGGGTGGCAAAGTACGGCTACCAATGTCCAAATCGGGGAACCTAGTTCCTGTGACGTATTGGACAGCCATCTTCATGAGAAATTATATCACGGAGGAAGGAAAAGAAAAGATGTCGAAGATAGCCGACGAATTCGCCCAAAAATACCCTGGCCTGCAAGTGAAATACATGGACTGTAATTATCCGTTTAATATACCAACGCCAACGATACCCAAAGGATATATCTCGAAGAAAGAAGTGGAAACCTTTCCACTGACTGAAGGCTTAATACCCCACATATCTCATTTTGGCAATAAAGCTGACATAGCTTTGGTATATACTGATGAAACTGGAAAACCCTCTAATTTAACCCCGACCGCGATTGGTTATGGAAGTTCGGTTGATCCATTACCAGATGAACCTGGATATGCTAACCCAAAATGTGGTTGCAAAACAAATCATCAATCTCAGAGAAAAGACTCGAAAGGAAAAATCAATGAAGGGACACCATGTATGTGTGATAAGGAATATGTTTTATATTCATTCATGTATCACATTATTCCAATTAATAAAAGTATTAAATTGTCCAAAATCCCTTCAGCTTCACTTATTAATAGATTTTACAAATTTGATAAAGAAATAATTCTTGAAGCGCACCTAAGAAAGAGATTGGAAGTGCTACAATATAGTTGGGGAAATCACCCATGTTCTAGCGTCCGCCACGATGACCATTTTCACGTTAAATTTTAGTATCTATGAAGCGGTTACTAATTTATATCAGTTTATTTATCGCTCCCTTTTTACTTGTTGTTTGCGTTAATGAATTAAACAGACCTTCGCAATTGAATACCATTAACCTTATGGGCAAAAAGGTAGTTTCGATTAATCCCAGTCGTTGCATGAAAGACCGTTGCACTTGGTTTTGTCACAACCACGGTTGCGGAAAAACACAAAAACCGAATCGTTGTCCTCACAAAAAAAAAAACGTCATTAATACAGGATTTGTTGCAACAATTTATTGGGGCATACTTGAATTCAATGGGATTTCCAACGGCGAAAGCAACTCTTATCAGTCGCAATCTGTTATGAATTTAGTGATTTTATGGCCCCTGTTACTACTAGGATTGCTTATCTTCAATATTGAATTATTTCTCACCCGAAAAAAGAAAGATGACTGAATTAATAAACTCCATTTACATATACTGTACTGATTTTACGATTACCTCCGCTAACTTAATTGGGATAACCTATGAAGACTTTAATGCACTCATTTTCTGTGTTATTTGGCCTCTCCTAACCATAGTAAGCTTGATTACCCTTTTTGTACAAATTTATTTAAGACATAAAAAGATTTAAAATCATATTATTAGCAGAATAATTAACTTTGAGGATGCAAAAACTAGCAATCATCCTATTCTCAACACTTTCATTGAGCTGTTTTTCTCAGAAAAATAAAGCAGCGTTTAGCGGAGAATTACTTTACAACATTGAAAAATTAAGCCCTGCAGATTCAACACCTTCAAAGATGCTGATTTATGCAAAAGATAGTTTATTAAAGGTTATTAATTTTTCGTCTATTTTGGGCAAACAAGAGATGATTAAACACCTCAGATTAAATCGATCCTATGTTCTTGTATCTACTACCAGGGGGAATTTCGCAATTAAAAACGACTTAAATACTGATAAAGATACTGTTGAAACATATACCTTCAAAAAGAAATTTGGTAGAACAAAAATTGCGGGAATTAGAGCGAAAAGAATTTTAGTAACATTAACGGGTATTGAAAAAAAATTTATTTTTTATTATCACCCTAAAATAAATGCGAAATACGGAAGTGCCTATCAAAACCTTCCAGGCTTATTGCTCGAATACTATGTGGTCAATGAAAATGGCCTCATAAAATATACGCTTGAAAATATAAAACATAGTGATGTACCTTTGGGAATTTTTATGATTCCTACCGACTACAAAAAAGTCAGCCTTGAAGAATTTATTCAAGAAGTCTCTGCGCAATAATAGTGGCGCATTTTAACGTCTTTTTTAACTAACAAAACATTGTTTATAGATATCACGCTCTTTTCTTAATGAAAATACTGCTTTACCTATCTTCGTGAAATAGATTATAAAAATGTCAGACAACGAATATACACCCAAAGAAAAAACTAAGGAAGGCATTCCAAAAGGAAAGCCCACTCAATCCGACAAAAAAAAAATAAATTCTAAAGAAGTAAAAGAGAATTGGCTAAATCGAAAAAAGGTAAAAACTATTTTAGGATCTAGTACTATATTATTCTCTGTGTTCTTATTCGTCTCGTATGTATCTTATTTTTTTACTTGGAAAATTGACCAAGATATTATTTTAAACACCTCTTTTTTTGACTATATTTTTAATTCTAGTATTCCTGCTCCAGAAAACTGGCTAGGTAAATTCGGCGCATGGATATCTCACATTTTAGTATTTGGAACCTTTGGAATTAGCGCAATCGGAATTTGTTTGTTCTTATTCCTTTTAGGTATAAAAATCCTATTTAATGTTGATTTATTGCCTTTTAAAAGAACAACTGCAATTACATTTTCATTCATGATTTGGGGTTCATTATTATTCGGCTATTTTTCAAATTATGTTAATTACCTTGGAGGAACTTTTGGTTTCTACGTAAATAAGTGGTTAATAACAACAATTGGTAATATCGGTGCGATAGCATTGATAATAGTTCTATTATACATAATCGTCACCTTACTTTTTAATCCGAATTACGCACAACTGTTTTCCTTTTTATCATCAAAAAAACAAGCTGCTGCTTCCAATGATCAGGAAACTAACGATGAACAAGAGGATAGCTATACGTCAGTGTATGATGACATGCATGTTATAAATACGATAAAGGATGAAGAAATAGAAAAAGAAAATATTTCCGAAACAATCCACTTCGGAGAAAATGAAGAAGAAGAAGAAGATGATGACGATGATGAGTCCGAATTAATTGACACCATTCACACTGACGATGATTTCGAAATAGAAATTCCTGAAAAAGAAGCAATGGTTAATATTCCGCAATCGGAAACAATTAAAAAAGAAGATGAGGAAGGATCGCTTGCTGATAAATTAGTGGCCGAATTTGGAATGTATGATCCTACCAAAGATCTTGATGGCTTCCTACTCCCTCCTATTGACTTATTAAAAGAGTACGGTGGCAATGGTACAACTGTAAGCAAAGAGGAATTAGAAGGAAACAAGGATAAAATTGTGCAAACGCTATCGCATTATAAAATTGACATTGCCAAAATTAAAGCAACTGTAGGTCCTACGGTTACTTTATATGAAATCGTTCCCGCTCCCGGAGTTCGTATATCAAAAATTAAAAATCTGGAGGATGATATCGCACTTAGTCTAAGCGCTCTTGGGATACGAATCATTGCACCAATACCAGGAAAAGGAACGATCGGTATTGAAGTCCCTAACTTAAACCCGGAAATGGTAAGTATGAGGTCGCTGATTGCCTCTGAAAAGTTTCAAAATTTTGACGGCGAATTACCAATCGTATTGGGAAAAACCATCACCAATGAAACCTTTGTATTCGACTTAACGAGAATGCCACACTTATTGGTTGCTGGATCAACAGGTCAAGGGAAATCAGTAGGTTTAAATGCCATCTTAGTCTCCTTGTTGTACAGAAAACATCCCGCTCAAGTTAAATTCGTTTTAGTGGATCCGAAAAAAGTTGAGTTAACACTTTACAATAAAATAGAACGACATTATCTAGCCAAACTTCCTGGAAATGAAGATGCCATCATCACTGACACCTCAAAGGTTGTTCATACCCTAAACTCGCTCTGTATTGAAATGGATGATCGATACGAACTTCTTAAAACGGCAGAGGTTCGTACGATTAAAGAATACAATACCAAATTTATTGAGAGGCGATTAAATCCAGAAAAAGGACATCGTTACCTTCCCTATATCGTGGTGGTAATTGATGAATTTGCTGACTTAATCATGACCGCAGGCAAAGAAGTCGAACATCCGATTGCAAGAATTGCGCAATTAGCAAGGGCAATTGGAATTCACTTAATTGTAGCCACACAAAGGCCTTCGGTAAACGTAATTACCGGAATGATAAAAGCTAATTTCCCAGCGAGAATAGCCTTTAGAGTGCTTTCAAAGATAGATTCAAGAACCATATTAGATTCTTCCGGAGCCGATCAACTCATAGGACGAGGTGATATGCTAATAATGAACGGATCAGACATGATTAGATTACAATGTGGCTTTGTTGATACACCAGAAGTTGAAAGTATTTGTAATTTTATTGGGGGACAACGTGCCTACCCTGAAGCATTAATTTTACCTGAATATATTCCCGATGGTGCTGAGGGAAGCGCCGACTTAGACATGAATGAAATTGATGCCATGTTCGTGGAATCTGCTCGGATTGTAGTAATTAACCAACAAGGATCCGCCAGTTTACTTCAACGTAAACTAAAATTAGGCTATAATCGGGCTGGACGAATTGTTGATCAATTGGAAGGAATGGGTATTATCGGTGCATTTCAAGGTAGCAAAGCTCGCGAAGTCCTTTATAGCGACATTGAATCACTCGATGATTTACTAAGAACAAAAGGTTTGATTTAACTATTTTAACGCTTCAGAGCCCTTTTATCCTAAATCAAAATTCAGTAGCTTTGGAGCTTAATTCATCTTATGAAACCAATCTTCTGCTTTCTTTTTACATTGCTTCTTTTGGAGGCGAATTCACAAACGTCCTTCTCCCCTGAAAATATACTAGGATATAAAATTGGTACGCAATTCACACGACATGATAGAGTAGTCAACTACTTTGAAAAACTCCAAAGTGCTTTTCCTAAACAAGTAAGAATTGATCCATACGGTCAAACCAATGAAAAAAGAAATTTATTCCTCACTATTATAGCATCAGAGGAAAATTTTAAGCGAATCGAAGAAATTCGAATGAATCACCTAAAGAATGACCCTTCAGAAAATGTTGCCATTGTATGGCTTAGTTATAATGTACATGGCAATGAAAGCTCCGGAACAGAAGCAGCTATGCAAACGGCTTATGAATTACTAACGCAACAAAAAGAGCTGCTGAAAAATACCATCGTTATCATTGATCCGTGCTTAAATCCAGATGGAAGAGAACGTTACGTTAATTTTTTCTACCAATATAGCGCAAATCCAGTGAACGTGAGTCGCATAAGTGCTGACCATAATGAACCTTGGCCAGGCGGAAGAGCAAATCATTATTTATTTGATTTAAATAGAGATTGGGCGTGGCTAACACAAATAGAATCTAAACAGCGGGTAAAGTCCTATAACCGATGGTTGCCACACGTTCATGTAGATTTTCATGAACAATCAATTAACGAACCGTATTATTTTCCACCAGCGGCAGAACCCTATCACGAAGTGATAACAAAATGGCAACGAGATTTTCAAAAAGAAATAGGAAAAAATCACGCAAAGTATTTTGATAAAGCTGGCTGGTTGTATTTTTCAAAAGAAATCTTTGACCTACTCTACCCTAGTTATGGCGATACCTACCCCACCTATAATGGAGCCATCGGAATGACCTATGAACAAGGTGGTAGCGGAAGATCAGGACTTGCAGTTTTGACAAACACAGGCGATACATTAACACTTAGTGACCGTGTCGCGCACCACGTAATGACCGGAATCTCTACCGTTGAAGTGAGTTCAGAAAAATGTAAAAAACTTATTGATGAATACCAACAATTTGCAACAAAGAAAAAATTCACCTACCAAAGCTACCTTCTTGATGGAAATGCACCGAATTTAGGAGCCTTATTAAAATTAATGGATCAACACGAAATTAGCTATTCGAATGCGCTACCAAATAATACGGTTAAAGGATTTGATTATTTCACATCGAAAGAAAGCACCTATAAAACAAAAGAAGGGGATGTGATCATTTCCACCAATCAAATAAAAGGGACGTTCATTAATGTCTTATTTGAACCCAAAACAGAATTATCCGATTCCTTAACCTACGATTTAACCGCTTGGTCATTGCCCTATGCGTACGGCATCTCAACCATTGCCTTAGGCCCGGTGCTTGAAGGAAAAAAATACGCGAATAAAACGAAAGAAAACCTAGTAAACGAATCCAATTATGCCTATTTATGTAAATGGGACAATTTGAATTCTGCTAAGTTTTTGACGCGATTATTGTCAAATAACCTAGCTGTTTCTTTTAGTGAAACAAGCTTTGAAATAAATAAAATGAGCTACGAAAAAGGAACCTTGATAATTATGAGGGGACAGAACAAACAAGCCGACTTTGATAAAATCATTACTAAAATTGCTAACGAGATTGGTGTGGAATTACACTCTATTTCTTCAGGTATGGTTGATAAAGGGAATGATCTCGGCTCTTCCTTAGTGAAAAATATTCCAAGGCAAAGAATCGGCGTTTTAATTGGAGCAGAAACATCTTCCCTTTCTGCTGGCGAAATATGGCACTTCTTCGAACAAGAAGTTAAGCTGGGAGTATCCTTAATTATGGGGGAAGACATAACAAATGCACTAGCCGAGATAGATGTTTTATTTATACCAGAAGGAGATTATTCACCTAATTTTTTAGTTAATAGTTGGGTAGACGAAGGAGGGAAATTAATTGTAATGGGAAATGCTGCAGCTTCATTTGTCAATGATGAAAATTATAGCCTCGATCTAAAAAAAGAGGAAGTAGATACTTTAATAAAAAATATCGCTTACGAAAATACAGAACGAAACGAAATTAGCAAAACCATTCTTGGCGCAATTTATGCTTGTGATTTCGATAAGTCTAATCCGCTTTGCTTTGGCTATACTCAAGCGTATTTTACTCTCCGATTGACGCCCGAATTGTACACGCTAACAGAAGAACAAACCCCTTTTAAGCTTAAAGCTACTGATGCATTAATTGCCGGGTTCTCTGGGGCATTTGTTAAGAACAAACAGGCTTCGGCAATAATTAGTGGAATTGAATCGAAAGGCAAAGGTTGTGTAATTTACTTGCTCGACAATCCCCTTTTTAGAGGGTTTTGGCAAAATGGGAAATTGCAAATAATGAATGCTGTATATTTTGTTAATCAGCAGTAAATATTGCTCAAACTTGACTTCAATTAGACACTATTTTTGACTAAAAATTGTATCTTTGTTCTCGAATTTTAAGATAAAATTAACCATTGAATTTTCCTATGCTAAAAATAACCTGGTTCTTACTTGCTTTTACCTTGATAGTTCTTGCAGTGTGCTACGAAATTAATAAAAATGAAACTGAAACTGAAATCAAAGTTAAACTTTCAAATGCAAAAGATAGCTTGTCGTATATACTTGGGGCGAAAATTGCACAAGAAATAGTTAAAGAAACCGGCAAAGATTTTGCGCGTTTAAACAAAGAGCAAATAATAATCGGTTTTAACTCCGATATAAAATCATACTCGCCATCTAAATGTATTTCAGCAATTCAAAAGTTATTTGGAAAAAATTTCCAAGACTTCAATGAAAAATATGTTTCAGAGGGCTCGCTAAATATAGGTATATATTCAGCATATTCTTTTTATTATGATATTCGTAAAGTGAGAGGTAATGACTACGTTAATAAAAGCCTTGTATACAAAGGATATGCCGATGGTTTATACAAAAAAGATGCTTTTTTGAGCAACGGTTTAAAGGAACAAATAGCGTATAATTTTTATGTTGGATTAAATGAAAAGCATGGTGCTAAAATGATGGCACAAGCCAAACTCATTAAAGGCGCACAACTATTTGAAAATGGGGTTGTTATTGAAACAATTAAAGCAGGCAATGGCCCTATGCCCGGACTAACTGATGATGTAAAAGTTCATTACATATTAACTTCTGCCGTAGGTGACACTATTCAAAATTCGTTCGAAATGACGAACAATGAAAATAAAATAGAGCCTGTGGCATTGAGTTTAAATGGTGGTGTAATTCCTGGCTGGTCGTATGCCATACCTAAAATGAAAGTGGGAGGAACGTATCGATTATATTTGCCTTGGGAACTTGCATACGGAGAACAAAATAGACGGGAATCACTTTGTTTTGTGGTAGAACTAGTTGCCAGAGGAAAATCAGGTAGCTTTACAGATCTTAAAGAAAATAAACCAGGAGAAAAAAAATAAACTGAGAAATGAAGAAAAAAATAATTGGTAGTTTAATGCTCTTAACGGTTTTGTTTAGCAGTTGTAGCGAAAAGATAGATCTCATTGGTAATTTTCAAGAGACCGCTGTAATTTATGGCCTTCTAAATCAAGCAGATACCCTGCACTATATTAAAATTACACGTGCATTTATTGGTCCTGGAGATGCCATGCAAATAGCACAAATAGCTGATTCAAGCTATTTTGATCAAGTTGATGCTACCATATCTGAGAAATTAAATGGCATTACAATTCGTACTTGGCAATTAAAAGATACCCTTATTCAAGAAAAAAATACGAATGGCGTTTTCTATGGCCCAATTCAAAAAGTATACTATTTTAAAACCTTAGCAACGGATGCTAATGAGGGACAAGTAATTTCACAAATCCCTAGCGAAACATCTTTAAATAAAAATGCTATCTATACTTTAAAAGTTATTCTTAATAATGGTGAGTTTGAAGTAAATGGAGAGACACTTTTAGCAAGTGGCTTAACAACCACAGCATCCTCGCAGAATTTTACATTCAAATTTTCAGATAATCCAGGTGAATATGTTTCCACATCTGTCGCTGCTTCAAGTACAGGCAATTGCTTTGTTGTGAATACAAAATTAGAAATCGAATACAATGAGTATATTGGAAACAATAAAACCTTAAAATCATTTGATTGGAACCTCGGTGAAGTGGATGTGGAACCGAATTCAAGTAAATCTTTTATTGCTATAGGTGAAACGTTTTATAACTTAGTAAAATCAAAAGTGGTAATTGACCCACTTATAACACGTAGAACATTTAATGGCATTCGTATCACATTAACAGGAGGTGCTGAAGAACTCTACAACTATATGGTAGTGAACAAGCCAAGTAGTAGCCTTGCGCAAACAAAACCATCATACACTAACTTAAGCGTTACAAACGGTAAACGCGTTATTGGAATATTTTCATCCCGACAAACAGTTACTGCATACAAACCATTCTTTGTAGGTGCAGGTCAAGCCTATCTTCGTGCTATTGATAAAAAAAGCACAAAAGAACTTTGTAGTGGTCCAATAACAGGATTACTCTTATTTTGCTCCGATCATCCAGGTGACAATGTTTTAAATTTAGAAGAGCCGTACGCTTGTCCTTAATGACTTGCCACTTTATTTAGAATAATAGGTAAATTTATCTTCATGACTGAACGTGCCACTTTTTTTGTTGACGTTGTCCTTCCTGTGCCAATTGCGCAGGCGTTTACATATCGCGTTCCTACTGAGCTAAATGAGCAAATTTGCTTTGGAATTCGGGTTATCGTTCCCTTTGGAAAAAATAAGCGATTAACAGGGATTATAACGAGAATTCATGAAATCGCACCTATTAATTATCAGGCAAAATATCTGGAATTACTTCTGGATCAATCTCCAATCATAACAGAAAAACAATTCTTTTTGTGGAATTGGATTTCAAGCTATTATCTAGCACCTATCGGAGACGTAATGAATGCTGCACTACCTGCCAATTTCAAACTGGCAAGTGAAACTAAAATAGTTATACATCCTGATTATGACCCTAATCTCGACGGACTATCTGAAAAAGAATTAACCATAGTGACAATCGTAGAAGAGAGAGAATCAATAGATCTTAAAGAATTATCAGATATCGTAGATATAAAATATATTCAGCCCATCATAAAACGATTAATTGAAAAAAGAATCATTGCAACACAAGAAGAGATTAACCAACGATATTCGCCCAAAACCATTACATGCCTAGAATTAACTGAACTATTTTCAAATGATGAGGCTTTAAATAGCTTAGTTCAAAAATTGGAAAATAAAGCAAATGGAAAAAGTCAACAAAATGCTTTATTAATGGTAATTAAAATGGCAATGGAGCTGGGTGGAATTACGCATCCTGTTCCTAAAAATCAACTTATTAAAAATGAAGTAAGCACCTCAGCACTCCATACGCTAGAGAAAAAAGGGGTCCTAAAAAGCAGCAAAATGACAATAGATCGACTTGTTTCAACTAACAAGGATCAACTTGCTTTCAAGCCATTGTCAATAAATCAAACACGTTGTTTAACTGAAATAGAAGATTCATTCCAAAACAAAGCCATCACATTGTTGCACGGCATAACAGGATCCGGAAAAACAGAAATATACGTTCAACTCATCCAATCGTACTTGGATATGGGGAAACAAGTGCTCTATTTATTACCAGAAATTGCCCTAACAACACAACTAATTCAACGGTTATCCATCTATTTTGGAAAACAAATTGGCGTTTATCACTCCAAGTTTAATCAAAATGAAAGAGTAGAAATATGGAATAAAGTGCTGACAAATGATAACGAAGAATTTAGACTCGTAATTGGTGCGAGGTCGGCAGTATTTTTACCTTTTCAAAATTTAGGACTCATCATTGTAGATGAAGAGCATGAAACATCCTTTAAGCAGCATGATCCTTCGCCAAGGTATAATGCAAGAGATACTGCTCTTATCTTGGCACATAGCCATAAAGCGAAAACCCTTTTGGGCTCAGCTACGCCAAGTTTTGAAAGCTATTTTAATGCAAAACAAGGAAAATATAGCTTAGTAGAATTAATGGAACGCTTCAGAGGAGTTGAACTGCCAGAAGTTGTTTGTTCTGATATGAAAAGTGAATACAAACGAAAGACGGTAAACACTAATTTTTCCACTCTCTTATTAGAAGAAATTAATTTGACACTAAAGAGAAATGAACAGATTATTCTTTTTCAAAATCGTAGAGGATATACCCCTCGTTGGTCCTGTGAAGTTTGTACTTGGTCACCAAAATGCACCAATTGTGATGTTACCCTAACCTATCACAAATTTGGGAATGTTTTAAAATGTCACTATTGCAGCTTCGTTATCCCCCCAATGGGTTCTTGTCGTGCCTGTGGAAGCAATCGTTTAAAAATGATTGGTTTTGGAACTGAAAAAATTGAGGATGACTTAGCGATTCACTTTCCGGCTGCCGTTATCAAAAGAATGGATTTAGATACGACTCGATCTAAAAATGCATATTCAGAAATAATAAATGATTTTGAAAACAGAAAGATTGATGTGTTAATTGGCACCCAAATGTTATCTAAAGGATTAGACTTTGATAACGTTACACTCGTTGGTATAATGGATGCCGATATGCTTCTAAATCGCCCTGACTTTCGGGCGTTTGAAAGGTCTTTCCAACTGATGACTCAGGTTGCGGGGAGAGCCGGAAGAAAAGAAAAAAAAGGAAAAGTAATTATTCAAACTGGGCAAGTTGATCATTGGGTCATTAAAAAAGTAATGCATCATGATTTTATTGAATTCTATAATCACGAAATCATTGAGCGAGAAAACTTTTTCTATCCCCCTTATTATAAGTTGATTGTTTTAACCCTCAAACATAGCGAAGAACCTTTATTAAATTTAGCTGCAATTGAATTAGCGAATTCCTTGAGAACTAGTTTTAAAGAAAGGGTATTAGGGCCAGAATTTCCAATTATAAAAAAAATTCAAAAATTATATTTGAAAGAAATAAAGATCAAATACGAAAAAAGCCTTTCTGACATAAAAGTAAAAGAGCGCATTCAAGCGCTCTTAACTGAATTCTATTCAAAATCACAGAACAAAAGTGTTCGGGTGGTAATTGATGTCGATCCTATTTAACCTAAATACTCCTGAAGCATCTTGTTCTTGGAGGTATGTTTCAATCGACGAATCGCCTTTTCTTTAATCTGTCGAACCCGTTCACGTGTTAATTCAAATCGGTCTCCTATTTCTTCAAGAGACAATGGCGCTTTTCCTTCAAGGCCAAAAAACATTGAAATAACTTCACTCTCACGTGGTGTCAAAGATGTTAATGAGCGACGAATATCGCTTCTTAATGATTCTAAAACTAAATTACTTTCGGGACTAGGTAATGAATCCCCCATTAATACATCATACATATTAGATGATGATTCGTCACTTTCAACTAATGGTGCATCCATTGAAATATGACGGCCATTTTGTGCCAAAGACTGTTTGATTTCATCTGTACTACAACTCAAAAATTCAGCTAACTCTTCGGCTGAAGGCGGACGCTCAAATTTTTGTTCTAATTCTGAAAATGCGCGATTTATTTTATTGATATTCCCAATTTTATTGAGAGGTAAACGGACAATCCGAGCCTGCTCGGCAAGTGCCTGCAGAATAGACTGCCTAATCCACCAAACAGCATATGAGATAAATTTAAAACCACGTGTCTCATCAAAACGCTCCGCAGCTTTAATCAAACCCAAATTACCTTCGTTGATTAAATCTGGCAAGGCCAATCCTTGATTTTGGTATTGCTTAGAAACCGAAACAACGAATCGTAAATTAGCTTTTGTCAATCTCTCAAGTGCTAAGCGATCCCCTGCCCTGATTTTTCTTGCTAATTCTACCTCCTCATCTGCCGAAATAAGATCCATTCGACCAATTTCTTGTAAATACTTGTCAAGAGAAGCTGTTTCTCTATTGGTAACCTGTTTAGCGATTTTTAATTGCCTCATAATTTGTATAATTGTTTATTAAAGTGAATACCTTAACGAAAGAAAATCAATAAGGTTAGGCTATTAATGAAAAAAACCTAAAAAGATTACACAAAGATGAAAATTAAGCTTGTTTAAGAGATAATAACACGCTCTTTAACGAGGATTTGGCTAATAACCTAGTTTAGTCCGTACCCTGTTCAAAACAACTTGAGCCGTTTTTCTTGCCTTTTCTGCCCCCTGAGCTAAGATAAGATTCAATTCTTTTTCGTGCGACATAAAATATACATACTTTTCACGTTCTTGATGAAATCTTGTTAAGATTGTATCAAATAATGCTTGCTTAGCATGACCATAGCCGAAGCCACCAGCCAGATAATTACGATGCATAATTGAAACTTCCTCCTTAGAGGCGATTAACGAATATAAGCTGTAAATAGAACACTTAGAAGGGTCTTTGGGCGCTTCAAGAGGAGTACTATCAGAAGAAATAGACATAACTTGTTTTTTCAACTCTTTCTCTGGAGCAAAGATATCGATGAAATTATTTCTTGATTTACTCATTTTCTGCCCGTCTGTGCCAGGAATTAGCATTGTACTTTCACTAACCCTTTCAGAGGGAATGATAAAGGTGTCTCCCATCTTTAAATTAAAACGCATGGCAACATCGCGCGTCATCTCAAGATGCTGTAATTGATCTTTTCCAACAGGTACAATGTTCGCATCATACAACAATATATCAGCGGCCATTAACATTGGATAGGTAAAAAGTCCCCCATTTACATCTTCTAAACGATCCGATTTATCTTTAAAGCTATGCGCCAATGTAAGTCGTTGGTATGGATAGAATGCCAAAAGATACCACATTAATTGAGTTACTTCCGGGACATCGCTTTGCCTGTAAAAAGTTGCTTTATCGGTATCTAAACCGCATGCTAACCAAGTGGCCGCAGTAGATAAAGTATTTCTTTCTAATTCTTCAGCAGACTTTATCTGAGTGAGTGAATGGAGATTCGCAATAAAAAAAAACGCATCATTACCTGGCTCATTGGATAAAGCTATCGCAGGTAGTATGGCGCCAAGAATATTACCTAAATGAGGTGTACCTGTACTTTGTATTCCAGTTAAAATTCTTGACATTAGTGACTATTTTTAACAAAAATAATTAAAAGCAGGCAAAGCATAGATGTAATTTATGCTGTTAATTCACTAAATTTGAAAATGAAATACATTTATGGTAGTGCTGCGAACCTATGGAAGTTGTATATAGCTATTATTTTTAGCATTTTCGCGATTCTTTTTTATCCTTTTTTGTACATTTTACTATTGAATAAGAAGTGGAAAAAAATTAGTTTTAAATTCTTTATCGTTTGGAGTTGGTGCATGCGAATAGCCTGTTTCTACCGAGTCAAAAAAGTTATCTATTCCAAAATTCATGAAGGCCCCTACATTATTGTATCGAATCACGTTTCTTACTTAGATATCTTTTTGATGTATTCAATACTTCCTAAATCCCCATTTGTCTTCTTGGGGAAAAGTGAAATTCTTTCCTACCCCATAATAAGAACTTATTTTAAAAATCTAAATATCCCAGTTTATAGAAATGATAAATCAAAAGCTGGACAAGCGTATTCGGAGTCATTGAAATCTGTTAATAATGGTTGGTCACTCGTGATTTTTCCTGAGGGAACAATACCAGACAACGACGCGCCAAAAATGCTACCTTTTAAAAATGGGGCTTTTAAATTAGCAAAAGTTTTAAATATTCCAATTTTACCACTAACATTTGAGAATAATCATAAATTATTTTCAGATCCAACCAACATTTGGGGCCCAGCAAGACCTGGATTGTCAATTGTGCATATTCACGATATTATTCCGGCCGATGTAATTCAAAAAAAGGAAGTGACCGAAATTAGTGAGATGTGTTTTGAAATTATTTCCAAACCTTTAAAAGAAAAGCATCCAGAACTTTATTAATTTTGTAGTATGAAAATTGACAACGAATTAATCGACCATCTATCCTATCTTGCTAAACTTAAATTCGAAGGGGAAGATAAAGAGGCGATAAAAGCAGACATGATCAAAATAATTGGTTTTATGCAAACCCTAGGCGAGGTGAATACAGAGAATGTTGAACCTTTGATTTTCATGACAGAAGAATTTGATCGTTTACGCGATGATGTAACTCAAATAAGTATTTCACAAGAAGAAGCTCTTAAAAATGCACCCAAAAAAGACAGTGATTATTTTCGAATCCCAAAAGTTTTAGACAAATAGCTTACTGAACATAATCTTGCTTTTGCACCAACATATATTGATCATTATCTAATTTAATGTATCCGTATTCATAGCAAAAATAATAATTATACCCTTTTTGGGTCTGATACAAATTAGTGAAGTAATGAAAATTAAATCCTTCCTCCGCTAAACTAATCCCGTTTAATGTTTTTTTACCATTCGGATTTAATTTATAGAGGATCCTGCGGTTTTTACGAAGAATTCTATTTACTCTTCTCACGATTGAATTAGCATCTTCATTTAAGCGATTATTAAACGAATTGCGGCAATAGTCTCCGCAAAACTTTTGGTCCTTCCGTCCCGAAAGTTTATTGCAACATTCCAAACAAGTTCGAAGCTCCATACGAATAGCTATTTGATTTAAGATTTTGAATAAAACAACTACCTAACGAAAAAAGGTGATTAAAATTCTACATTAAAAGAGAATGAATAAATCTTTCACTTAGTGAATACTAATTTTCATTCCGTCTTCAACAATAGTTGTATTTGGAAATATGGCGGAGGCTTCAGACAAGTGCTCTTCACAATTGGCATAGCGTGATGAAAAATGGCCCAAAAACAATTGTTTAACGCCTAAATTTAAGGCAACAGTTGCTGCTTGCTCGGCAGTAGAATGCGCAGTATTTTTAGCTCTTTCTTTATGCCGATTTGAAAAAGTTGCCTCATGATATAAAAAAGTAGTGCCCTTGATAAAGGAATAAATATTCTTGAAAGGAGCTGTATCTGAGCAATATGCATATGAAAGAGGTGGTGATGCTGAAATAGTATAATCAGCGAAATTCAATAGAGTGCCATCTAATAATTCAATTGAATTTCCTTGTTTTAATAATCGAAAATATTCTTTTTTTATTCCCGCTTCTTTTAAAGCTGGTAAGTTGAGTTTCAATTCTGATCCTTTTTCTTCAATTAAAAACCCAAAGGTTGGTATGCGGTGCTTAAGCGGAAAAGCGCTAACACGCATTAAATTATCTTCGAAAATAACTTCTTTTTGATTTGCAGTTAAGGGAATAAAGTTTAATTGAAAATTTAAAGGTGAAAAGGCTGCTTCA
This sequence comes from Flavobacteriia bacterium, assembly GCA_026391005.1. Lineage (GTDB taxonomy): Bacteria > Bacteroidota > Bacteroidia > Flavobacteriales_D > Crocinitomicaceae > UBA952. Next base: position 38,277 of record JAPLEV010000053.1, read on the forward strand.
AATTGTACCTTTAAAATATTTTCTAACGATACTGGCCCATATATGGTTAACCCTTGATTTCTTCCTAAAAGACTCATTGTGCTCAACAAACCAATTAATCCAAAATAATGGTCACCATGCAAATGAGAAATGAAAATATGTGCTATTTTTTGGAAATGAACACCATATTTTCGCATCTGGCTTTGTGTCCCTTCGCCGCAATCAATTAATAGATGTCGATTATTACAAACAATATACTGCGCACTTGGAGCTCTATTTGAAGTGGGCAATGCCGCACCACTCCCTAAGACAACAACTTCAAATAGCTTACTCAAGACTAGATAATGCTTCTTCTTTCGTTGTACAAATTTGTAATACTTTGTTCAGTTGTGCTATTTCAACCATTTTCATTACGGTTGGCTGTAATCCATACATTACAAATGCACCATTTGTATCTTTACATAGCCGATTTGCAACCAAAATAGCACTTAATCCCGAAGAATCGCAGTATTTCGTTTTCTCTAAATTAAAAACAATCTTGTTATTTCCAGATTTATTAACAACCGTAAAGATTGTCTTAAGCTCTGCAGCGTTGGTTGTATCTAGTTTTTCAACATTGGAGACAATCACAACAATTTTACCATGGTACTCACTTGGGAAATTCATATTCAGATGTTTTTCCAAATGTAAAAAAAATCAGCGTTCAATCTTAGATGCGAGCAAATAAATTATTGCCATTCGAATAGCAACTCCATTTTCAACTTGATTTAATATGATACTTTGGTCAGAATCTGCCACTTCGCTTGTGATCTCAACACCCCTATTTATTGGACCCGGGTGCATAATAACGATACGTTTATCCAAAGAATCGAGTAAAGGTTTGTTAAGTCCAAATAACATCGAATATTCACGCAAGGATGGGAAAAAATTTATTTCTTGGCGTTCTAATTGAATTCGGAGCATATTAGCCACATCGCACCATTGTAGAGCATCTTTAAGATTATGTGAAATCTTTATACCAAGATCAGCAATATATTTAGGAATTAGAGTTGTTGGTCCACAGACCATTACTTCAGCTCCTAATTTTTGAAGGCAATAAATATTTGAAAGTGCCACTCGCGAATGAAGAATATCGCCCACTATAACAACTTTTTTACCCTCAACCTCACCCAAGGCCTCGCGAATAGAGTAAGCGTCTAAAAGAGCTTGTGTTGGATGCTCATGTGTGCCATCGCCTGCATTAATAACTTTTGCAGATATTCGTTGAGAAAGAAAATGAGCCGCTCCAGGATTTGGATGGCGCATGACTACCATATCAACTTTCATTGATAAAATATTATTAACCGTATCAATTAATGTTTCACCTTTTTTTACAGAACTACTTGACGCACTAAAGTTGATAATATCAGCGGACAACCTTTTCTCTGCCAATTCAAATGATAACCTCGTGCGAGTGGAGTTTTCGAAAAATAAATTAGCAATCGTTATATCGCGAAGAGAAGGCACTTTCTTAATTGGGCGATTAATTACATCCTTAAAGCTATCAGCCATTTTAAAAATTAACTGAATATCATCATGGTTTAAATCACGAATACCCGTTAAATGATCGACACTTAAATTATTCATTTCCCGCTTTTGTATAAAGTAATACTTGGTCAATTCCTTCTATTTCACTCCAATCAACAGAAACACGCTCCATTTTCAATGTGTCTACTGTCTTTCCGTAATAATCTGCTTGAATAGGTAAATCGCGGCTAAATCGCCGATCAATAAGAACTAAAAGCTCCACCTTACTTGGTCGGCCAAAAGTCAATAGCGCATCTAATCCCGCTCGAATAGTTCTTCCCGTGTACAAAACATCGTCGACTAAGACGACTTTTTTATTTTCTATACTAAAATCAAGGTTGGTAACGCTGGGCAGTAATTGTTTTTCTGTTCTTCTAAAATCATCTCGAAAAAAAGTAATATCTAAATTTCCACATTGAATAGAATGACCTAAGATAGATTCTAATTCCAATTTAAGTCTACCAACAACTTGTATTCCTCGCGGCTGTAAACCAATGATTACCGAGTTTTTGAAATCGTCATGGGACTCTATTAATTCATGACAAAGGCGTTTGATGGTTAACTCGATTTGTTTTGCATTTAGAATGACCTGCTTTTCCATCTATGCAAAGATAAGGTTAAAAACAAGAATCTCAAAAATTACTTTTATAATCCGATTTTATATCTTATTCTTCCGCTTATGTTAGTGTGTAATGACTAAATTAGTCTTTTGACAACAAACAAGCTGCATAGGCCTTTATTGCTCTTCTCTCTCCAAAAGAGTCCACACTTTCATGGGTGGTTGCCTTTATAGAAATTGCATCTATATCTACCTTTAACAACTTTGCAATAATTGCTTGCATTTCTGGCACATGGGGATTTAACTTGGGGGATTCAAGTACGATTGTAGAATCGATATTAATGACTTTATAATCATTTCCTGAGATTAAATCGACAACATTTTTAAGTAATATTTTCGAATCTATCCCTTTGAATTTTGGATCCTTATCAGAAAAATGATATCCAATGTCCCGCATATTAGCTGCGCCCAATAAAGCGTCACAAATAGCGTGGAGTAGCACATCCGCGTCGGAATGGCCAAGAGCACCTACGTCTGAAGGTATATTAATACCACCAATAATTAAAGGAATCCCTGCTTTAAGCTGATGAACGTCAATACCGTATCCAATTCGTAATTTCATTGAAAGAAATTAATTGGCATCTTTAACTACAGGTTTATCACCTAAATAAAGGCGAAGTGTAAAACGCAAGGTGTTGGCTAAAGGACTTTGACGCCCGTTCAACGATGCTAAATATGAAAAATCAATCCCGAACATATTGTATTTTAAACTTGCTCCGATATTCATAAATTGTCTATTTCCTTTATTCTTACTTTCATAAAAAACACCACCACGAACGGCAAAAGTATTATTGTACCACCATTCCACTCCTCCAGCTAAATTAATTTCAGCCATTTCCTCTTTAAACTTTGTGCCCTTTACAACCTCGTATGTGCCGTCAGGGTTTTTTATGTAATTGCCAGAAGCATCCGTTGCGACAACTCCTGGAGCGTCATAAAACGATTGCAAGATACCGTTTATAATACCTACATCACTTGTTTTACCGGACATTAAATCGCCTAAATCATCTCCTAAATTATCATTATAACTAGCGGGAGTAGGAACTAATAATTTTTGAATATCAATTGAAAAAACCACTTGATTGTAAGCGTCAAAATTGGCCAAGAAAGAATTTCCAATTTTTAAATTCATTGGAATAAAATCGCGTTGAGACAATTCGGAATAAGCTACTTTATTTCCAATATTATTAATTGTAGTTGCAAAAGTGTAGACACCTTTCGTTTTGCCAAATTTAACCTTGTCATTATAATATGTAAAAGATAAATCAGCCGCACCTACAACTCCAGGTTTAGTATTAACTCCACCTACGGTTAGACCACCTGTAAGATTTGAATAAGCGAATTTCCCATTTATTCCAATACTCAGCTTATCAGCCAATTTAAATGCGTAAGCCCCAGTAAGTTCGAACTCGCTTGGTTTGTCATCACGAATAACATTACCTGAAGCGTCCGTAAAAGTTATCTCACCAAGACTAAAATAGCGTAATGCTCCACCAATTGCGTGTTGTTTGTTTATTTTATAATAGCCTGATAAATAGGACAAATGAATATCATTTGTAAGTTGTCTTAACCAAGGCGTATATGACAAACTTATTTCAGACTTTTTTTCAGAAAAACTTAAGATAGAGGTGTTCCAATAAACGGAGCTTGAACTTGCATTTAAAGCTGTTCCCGCATCACCCATACCACCTGCTCTCGAATCGGGCGTAATTGCCATGAAAGGAAGGGCAGTCGTTATAGTATTTAATTGTAAATCGTTTTGATCGACACCGCCATTAGGTTGAGCAAAACTACTAAAACATATTGTTAAAAATGCAATTGAGTATATGTATTTCATCTAAATCTTTAAAAAAATTGGGTAAATATACGTTCAAAGATACATTTTATTGTGCAAAAATTAAAAGATTACTAATTTTTCAGTTTTTTGAGCCGTTTCACCCGAGTCTGTTTTTATGGCAACACTGTAAACATAGACACCTCTCGCTAATTTATCTCCAAAATCATCTTTTCCATCCCAAGAAATACCATCCATTCTAAATCCAAGTGTTGGAATTTTTTCTAAAATAGTTTTAACCAATCTTCCACTAACGGTATAGACTTGAATCTGAACATCCATATTATCGCAAGATTGGTTATGCTCAAATATGAATTTTGTACTACTTGTAAATGGATTTGGATAATTATATAGATGACTTAACTCAGCGGTTTCACTTGGGCGAACTAAAAAATTTACTTTAGTCAAAGAAGAGTTGTTATTAACATCCCAAACTTTAAGTGAAACAGAATGCGCGCCTTCAGCTAATTCGGGTAATTTATAACGAATTGTACCCGACTGATAAGTATCTAAATCTGAAGAGTAATAATCATTTAAGTTAATCGATTCAGCAGAATTGTCATCAATAATCGCTGTTAAATCATGCCCAATACCATTACCAACGGTGTTTATACCATTTTCATCGAAAATTTTAGCAAAAAGTACAGGAGATGCATCTGTTATTCCACCATCAATAAATTTATCATCATTCAGAAATAATTCAACTGTTGGTCCAGTAGCATCTGCTACACCAAGTGGATCGATTCCACCTATAATAAATGAGGTATCAACCCCAGAGGCATCTGTTGTTTCGTTGAAAGCATACAAACTAATTTTACCAAAACCATAGCTTAGTGTAATATCCTTGGGCACAATAAAAGTAAAAGAAAATGATCCGTTGGACACAGTAGATTTTCCTTTATATACAACGTTTCGTTGTAATTCATAGTTGATTACAGGGGAACTATCATCCTGGCCGAGCGTATTTAGCATCTTACTTTTATCAAAAATTGAAGGGGTAACATACCCATTAAAATTAGTTTGTGGATTCCCAAAAAAATCTTCTACATGCCCTTTAATCGTCACCTTTCCCAATGCCTTAATTGTATCAATTACAATACTAGGTTGACTATTCAATGAATCTATTACCACCCTTAAGCGAGGTAATGCGATTTTTAGAGCTGGATCGCCTATTAATGTGAAACTTCTTTTATTATCGTTACTTCCAGATTGATTCTTTGTAAGACGAGCAATTTCACCAAATGTTTTAGGTTGCATATTTAGATCGCGCTGAAAAACGTTATTAAAAAATGCAATACCTGTTGCTGTATTTACGCCAAAATAAACGGAACGAGTGGTAGTCATAAGAGCAATAGCTCCGCCAGTAGGATTTAAAGAAAGCCACTCGCCGGCAGAGACTCTTTTGGGGTCATCAAACTTTGTAAATTCACAAGTAGCAGAAACAAACAAATGCATTGCATTTATATTGGTCCAAGATTGAATTTGAGGAATGGTCACTATTCGTTCTTCGGCCAAACCAACTTCACCGCCGTGACCAACATAATTCACTACTAATGCGCCGCGCTGAACACGATCAGAAATTGCGGAATAAACCTCCGGAGAGCGCTGGCCGCCAGCAGAGGTCTGTTGCGGATAAGCATCAAGATACAGTTTGTCGCAATTCATTTCTCGATGGTTTGATTTAACGATATCGTATTGAGGTTCGGTATCATTATTTACAAAATATCCTCCCTCTTCATCATCCGCAATTTGTATAAATTTCATTCTCCAATCACCAAAGCTTCCATTAGTCGACGAATCCAGGCAGCAATTATTTGCACTAGCATTTAAAAATAAATCAGAACCATTTTTCATGTAATGTTCAATTTTATCAACCTGTTGTTTTGCTTGGGTAAGATCACTTACTAATAGCCGCCCAATGCCTACATCTAGCAAATCCGTTTGTGTGATTGCCTCATTATCTCCTAATATCCCAAAAAAGTCATCGGTTACTAAAGCAGATATGTGATTTTCACTATTATCAACCTGATAGGTTAATATATAATTATTGTTATTAGATACCCGATCTTTAGGATCATAAGTTCCATCACCAAAAAGCAAAAGATACTTTGGGGCTAGACTTCCTGAAATTAATTGTGACCGATCATAAAACATTTTGACAAACATGCGAATTCCGGCAGCATCTTTTGCGCCGGAACTAAATTCATTATAAACCTGTTCATCGGTGACCACATGAACAATCAAACCTTCATCCCTATGTAGATTTGCTAGTCTATTCGCTTGTTCATAAAACAATGAATTAGTTATAATTAAATAATCTGCTTGCGCTAATCCATGAAGATTCTGATAATTAATCGTTCCAATTTTATCAGGCACATAAAACGAAGTTCCATTTGACGCTATAAACTCGCTAAACTTCATATTTTGTTTAAATGTATAAGTACTGACTCCCTCAATACTTCCTGAAACTAACTTAGGAATCTGTCGATTGGAAACATCCCAAATAAATCCTTGAGTAGGAAAATTAGAAATTTGATATTCTCCTAATAAAAGAGAATCTGAATTCACTAAATTTCTAAAGCCAAACTGCGTACCATAAAAAACCAAATTTCGTTTGGCATTTAAAATAATTCGATCTAGATAAGTAAGCGTATTTGGGCTATTTCTTGTGATATTTATTTTAAATTCTAAAAGTGAACTTGGATTGGAAAACACCATGGATTTAGAAGACCTAGCAAAATCATATGGAGCAGAAGGAAGGGCCTCGTTTAATAATTGTGAACCATTACAGAAATATTGCTGTGCAGTACCGATTGAACTCAATGAATTAGTAGCAATAGCTGTTTTAAATCTTGCAGGGGAAGTAGTAACAATATTGGGAATGGAGAAGTTAAAAGTGCGTTCTAAATCAATATCAAACAATTCTCCATACCAGCGTTGTCCACCACCAACCAACGAAATTAAATCATTTTCATAAACATCTCGAAAATCATAATCAGTTACGACCACATCTGGATTACTCGTAATTAAAGGTGCATTTTGTATTCTAAGAGGCGAGACATTTGGATTTACGTTGATAAAGTAATAGGATAAATCCGAATAAACATTTCGTTTCTGATCGAACTCAACAGTGCCATTAGGGAACCATCTATGTGGCCCAGCACCATAAAAAAGAACATAATCTTGATCATTAAAAACGCCATCAGCTTCGCCGCTAATTTTAATCGCCAATTGAGCTAGGTCATCCGTTCTTGGGATTGAGTTTAATTCCGGCAACATTCCATCACCATTACCATAAATGTGTAAATGAGCCGGATTTAAATTTGGCACATCAATTCCAACACCACTTAGAAATTCTTTGTCTAACTTATATAAACCATCTCGTGAAACAGCAATTTTGTACCAAAATCCAGAACCCTCTTGAAGAACAGAATTTGGAACAAAGTCTTTTAAGAAAGATTGAGAAGTTTCTTTTGGCGCAATCTTCACATCAAATCGTTGCACACGATGAATAATATTATTAACCTTAATGTAAGGAATACTAAAAATGACCAAAAACGCGTCTTTTCCGGCTTTGGTGACCTTTAAATCTAATTGAATGTCCTCGGTAACTACTACAGAAAATCGATTAATAAACGAAACCTCAGCTGAAGTTGCAGGGGCCGTTGTGTAAGTAATTAATTCAGCGGTAAAGCGATCATTTTTGAGGGATATGGTATGGTAGAAAACAGGGTTTACATTATCCAGTGACTGCCCCTTAATGGATGGGATATAAAGAGATTCTTCATTAAATTTTGTGGATACAGGTTCTTCCCATGGAACCTCAATTGTAAAAGTTTGAGCTTTTACTTTTGGACAAATTAAAAAAATAAAGAAAAAATAAAATAAGACTAGCTTCATAGAAAAACAAAAATAATAAGTATTCGGTTTGAAAAACGCACTGGTATTTTATTTATTTGATTTTATTTACGATATTTGTAACCATCATTAATTAAGAACGTATTGGACAGCGTGGTAATAGAAAACAAAACCTTTAAAACATTCCTAAAACACAAGCTACTAGTAGTAGTTTTAGTTTCACTTATTGCCCAAAACATAGTTTTGGCCCAAGATCCCACTTTCACACAATTTTACTCTAACCCACTTTATTTAAATCCAGCGTTAGCAGGATCAACTGGCTGCCCAAGAATTAATATGAATTACCGAAACGAGTGGCCGCAATTAACGGGAAACTATGTTACTTATTCAGCTTCATTTGATACCTACTCTAAAGATATCAATGGAGGCATAGGTTTAATGGCCACTTATGATCAGCAAGCGGAAGGAACAATTTCAACAACTATGTTAGGGGCTATTTATTCTTACAATTTAAAAGTAAATAGAAAAACATCCTTTATGTTTGGTGCTAGAGCTGCTTATTATCAGAAATTCTTAGATTGGAATAAATTAACTTTTGGTGATATGATTGACCCTAGGCGCGGATTCATTTACCAAACCAATGATATTCCTAGAGGAGGGAAACGTGGCTTTTTTGATGTTTCGGGTGGAGCAGTTCTTTTCACCAAACAATTTTATGTTGGTGTAGCAGGCCATCACGCCAATCAACCCGATGAATCAATGATTTTAGGTGAATCAAAACTTCCTGTTCGAATAACCGCTCACATGGGGGGTACTATTCCCATAGGCAGGCGAGGACGATATTCTGACGGAACAAGCATAAAGCCCGCAGTTATCTATCAATTACAAAACGGATTTCAAGAATTGAACATTGGAGCTTACCTAAATTATAGTTCTCTTAATATTGGGGTTTGGTATCGTAATAAAGATGCATTTGTTTTTATTGTAGGTGCCAAAACAGAAAAGTTTAATATCGGATATAGTTATGATTTAACAGTATCTAAGCTAGGCAATGGTTTAACAGGTGGTTCGCACGAAATATCAATGCAAATTAACCTTAAGTGTAAGAAAAAAGCTAAGAATTTCAGGAAAATTTCCTGTCCTTCGTTTTAAATAATGTAACGAAATGAAAAAAATTAATTTTATTTTTGCTCAAAATAGATTATTTATGAAAATCTCAAACATTAAAAGATTTGGTCTTATAAGCCTAGGAATTTTCTTTTTAGGAAGTTGTGCTCAAGATGAATCCTCTTCCACTGGTTGGAAATACAATAAACCAGAAAATGGTGGTTTTGAAAAGAAAGACTTTGAAGAACAAGAAACTGGTCCAGGTTTAGTAATGATTGAAGGTGGTACTTTTACCATGGGACGAACGGAAGAGGATGTAATGGATGATTGGAACGCGCGTGCAAGTAAAGTATCTGTAGCATCATTCTATATGGATCAAACTGAAGTTTCCAATTTTCATTGGTTAGAGTATGTTTATTGGATGAAGCGTGTTTACTATAAGTCATACCCGCACATTTATAAAAAGGCCTTGCCTGATACCTTAGTTTGGCGATCTCCATTATCATATAGAGAAAAATATGTTGAAAATTATTTTAGACATCCAAGTTATAGAGACTACCCTGTTGTTGGCGTTTCTTGGATTCAAGCAAACGATTTTTGTAAATGGAGAACTGACCGAGTAAACGAAGCCATATTAGTTAGAGAAGGTATTTTAGATTGGCATTTCTCAGAAGGAGAGGATGTGGCCTCAGCAAATGATCCAAAGTATGGCACTAAGTTTCGATCAGCACCTGAAAACATGTTTAATACTGATTCCTATCTAGCAGGCCAATATAACCAAACCACCAAGGATGGGTATACTGTTACAACAGACATGAAGGGTGATTTTAAAGATAAAAATAAAAAAGATGTGCCTAGAGATCCTTATATGTTAGATAATTATGATCCAGTATATGCCTATAAAGATGATCCTAACAACCCAAAATCTAGTGTTTACAGAGGTAAACGTCAGGTTCGAATAGAGGATGGAATTCTTCTTCCGAAATATCGTCTACCAATAGAAGCTGAATGGGAATTTGCGGCGAGCGGTTTATTAGGTAATTTAGACCCTAACTCTGAGAACATTGACCAAAGAAGAATATATCCTTGGGATGGACATTACGTTCGTAAAGATGAGGAACAATTTCAAGGTTCAATCCAAGCAAACTTTACCCGAGGAAAAGGTGACTTAATGGGTGTTTCTGGTGCACTTAATGATGGTGCAGACATTACGTGTCGTGTAGACGATTTCTGGCCAAACGATTATGGTTTATATAATATGGCAGGCAATGTTTCTGAATGGGTGATGGATACTTACAGACCTTTATCAAGTGAGGTTACTGACGAATTCATGCCTTTTAGAGGAAATGTATATCAAACTAAATTATTAGTACCTGACGGACTTTATGATAAGCAAGTAAAAGCATCTGAAAATATCTATGATGTCTATGGAATGAAGGAATTTGTCAATGAGTATGCTAGGGTTAAATACTTAGCAATGACGAATAACCCACTTGATCTTTCTACTAAGTTCCAAAGTAATTATGCTGATCAACAAAATAATTCAACAAGGAAGTTTTTGGATTTTACCGTAAGCTCCCAAGAATTATTAACTGGCGACATCCTAACTATTACTAATGATACGGTGTTAAGTAACAAAAGTAAATCGCCAATCAACTGGGCTATTTTAGGTGCTGAGTTTGTTGGTGGAACCAAAAGTTCAGACAATGAAATTAAAATTGTATTCAAAACTCCTGGTACATACACCATAAAACTTAGTCAAGGTGCTCAAAGTGAAATAAAAACAGACTTAATCAGAGTTGTAAATACTAGTGATGAACTAAAAGGACTAGTAAATACCATAAGTAGTCAAACGAAAATCAAATCAAATCAAGACAAGAGAAAGTATCAATTTAATAGCCCTAGTAATACCTATTTAGCAAATAGCAGCCAGTATACTCTAAATGACAGTATTCAGTTTGCAGTCCTTGACGATATTAATGCTCTATTAGATACCGCAATTTTCTTATACAATAAAGGTAATACCATTAAAGCGTCTGCATATATTGAAAAGGTATTATTTGGCAACCCAAATAAGTCAGTAAAAGCAAGCGAATTTAGAAAAGGATTTGATAAAGAAAATGGGGATGAGGAAAGGTTTGGGGTACCATTAGTTAATAAAGATGATGAAGCCGATTATTTTAGCATATTTACTGATGATTATCTCGAATTAAGATTTCATGACTACAAATTAGATCCTACCATATCATCATGGATAATTGTCCTTAGAAATGGCTTAAGTGAATTTATCTTAGAGAGTCGTGGAAAACAACGTTGGAGAAATGTTACCGAAGAGGAAAACGTAGGGCGTCTAAATTACCGAAAAGACGACTACATTGATTATTTGGATGGTGATTTAGAGTCATCAATATACTATAATGACAAATCTCGAAAAGAGGATATCAATAGCGGAAAAAGAGATGGTTCTCAAGTTGTCTATCAAAATGAACATGAAAACTATGATTTACAGGGCAAACAATTAAATATTGGTGTCAATGGTTGGCCAACGACACTTATATCCGATAAATCAAAAGTATACAAGGGAGGTTCTTGGGCGGATCGTGCCTATTGGATGTCAGAAGGAAATCGAAGATTCTTAGATGAAGATAAATCTTCTGCTATGATAGGCTTCCGTTGTGCAATGGACAGAGTTGGTAGCTCTCGACAAAACGTTGATGAGAAAAAACGGAAATAAAAAATAAAAGTATTTAAGCCCCTTTCACGAGGGGCTTTTTTATGGTACTATGAATTTATATAGTTTATTTTACGAATCCTCTGGTATATGCACTGATACACGTGCTATTAGAAAAGACACACTATTTATTGCCCTAAAAGGAAGTAACTTCGACGGGAATGACTATGTAAAAAATGCATTATTAGAAGGAGCTAAATATTGCATTTCCGATAGACAATCAATCTGTGATAACGAAACAATTTTTTACGTTAAAGACGCGCTTGTATTTTTACAAGAACTTGCTCTTCACCATCGAGAAAAATTTAAAATTCCAATCATTGGAATAACAGGAAGCAACGGTAAAACAAGTACAAAGGAACTTATCAATTGTGTATTAAGTAGACAGTACAAGGTACTTTGTACTGTTGGGAACCTAAATAATCACATCGGAGTGCCATTAACGATTCTGAATCTCTCCCATAGCCATGAAATTGCCATTATTGAAATGGGAGCAAATAAACATGGTGACATTGCCGAGCTTTGTGCTATTGCTAAACCAACTCATGGTATAATTACGAATATCGGTAAGGCTCATTTAGAGGGATTTAAGGACTTTAATGGAGTACTTCAAACTAAAAAAGAATTATACAATTCGGTGAGTCAAAGTAATGATGGTGTAATCTTTTATAATTTGGATGATTCATTACTCACTAGTAACCTACCTAAAAATACATTAAATATATCTTTTGGAACGAATCCTCAAAGCAACATCACTGGGGAACTAATCGCTTTAAATCCCGCTGTTAAATTGCGTTATGCCCACAATTCATACGAATCTGCTGCATTACAAACACAATTGATAGGGAAATACAACTTTTATAATTTTCTTTGCGCTATAAGCATCGGCGTATTTTTTAAAGTCAATGCGATAAATATTGAGAGCGCAATAGAAGAATATATATCAAAAAACAATCGCTCTCAAGTAGAAAAAACGCTTCATAACACCCTGATAGTTGATTGTTATAATGCTAATCCTAGCAGTATGGCTTCTGCCCTTGAAAGTTTCTTAATGATCGACCATGAAAATAAAATTGCTATTCTAGGCGATATGTTAGAGTTAGGAAAGGAAACTAATTCAGAGCATGAAAAAATTATTCATTATTGTGAAAACAATCAAATTAACTATCTGACTGTGGGCGGCTATTTTGCTGCAGTTACTTTAGCAGGAAAATCGTTTTTATCTACAGATGAGATAAGTACTTATTTAAGTAAGTCCCCCTTAAAAGATGCATTGATTTTATTAAAAGGATCTAGAGGTATTGCATTAGAAAAACTCTTGCCACTCTTATAATTATTGATCTATTTTATTACGCCCCATATTGCATAAGAAACGCTTTCAGAAAAGGATCGAGGTGACCATCCATAACTGCTTCAACATCTGAGGTTTCAGTTCCAGTGCGCACATCCTTGACTAATTTATAAGGTTGCATTACATAATTACGGATCTGAGACCCCCACTCTATTTTCTTTTTGCCAGCTTCGATTTCATTTCGTTTTTCAAGACGTTCACGCAGTACTAATTCATATAACTGCGAACGAAGAAGCTGCAGGGCTTTTTCTTTATTTGCCAATTGAGAACGAGATTCAGAATTTTCAATTATAATTCCAGAAGGGGCGTGTCGAAGACGAACAGCTGTTTCCACTTTATTTACATTTTGCCCCCCTGCTCCACCAGATCTAAACGTTTCAAAACTCACATCCGCAGGATTCACATAAATATCTATATTATCATCAACGAGAGGATAGACGTAAACCGAAACAAAAGACGTATGTCTTTTCGCATTTGAATCAAATGGGGAAATACGTACAAGTCGATGAACACCATTTTCGCCTTTCAAATAACCAAAAGCAAACTCTCCTTCAAACTCAATGGTAACTGTTTTAACACCCGCCACATCGCCTTCCTGAAAATTAAGCTCTGTTAGTTTGTGCCCTTTCTTTTGTCCCCACATCATGTACATGCGCATTAGCATGGACGCCCAATCACAACTCTCTGTGCCTCCAGCGCCTGCAGTGATTTGAACAACCGCACTTAAAGCATCTTCTTCGCCGGATAACATGTTTTTTAATTCTAATTCTTCGACGCCTGCTTGAATTTCAATAAAATTGAGATCCACTTCTTTTTGATCAGCTGCGCCCTCTTTAACAAATTCCATCAATACGTCAAGATCTTGGGTTGCAGTATTAAGCCGATCAAAACTATCTACCCAATATTTCAAGCCACGGATAATCTTCATTTGTTTTTCTGCTTTTTTAGGATCATCCCAAAAATTTGGATCCTGAGAACGAAGGTCCTCCTCACGTAATTGCTGTCTTTTATCACTAATTTTCAAGTAAACTGAAATTTCCTCTACTCGTTTGATTAAATCCTTGTATTGTTCATTCGTCATAACGCAAAAATAATTAATCTTTAAGAACAAAAGAGATTTAAAATTTCTTAGCTAAATAATAGAAATTATTTACCTTTGAAAAAAAGCAAGAAACATGAGTGTACCAGCAGAATTAAAATATACCAAAGACCACGAATGGGTTAGAATGGATGGTGAAATTGCCATTGTAGGAATTACAGCGTTTGCGCAAGGAGAATTAGGAGATATTGTCTATGTAGAAATAGAAACGGTTGGTGAATCTTTAGATCGAGAAGAAGTTTTTGGTTCAATAGAAGCCGTTAAAACTGTATCAGATTTATTCATGCCATTGAGCGGTGAAATTTTAGAACTTAATGAGGCATTAGAAGGCAATCCAGCATTAGTGAACAGTGACCCTTATGGCGAGGGATGGATGGTAAAAATTAAAGTTTCCAATCCTAGTGAACTAGATCAATTACTTAAAGCCGAAGAGTATAACGGATTGGTTCATTAAATAAATCATATAAAAAATAAAAAGGCGCTCAATGAGCGCCTTTTTTAATGCTTTAAAAATAGAAGTTGCTTAAATATCGATTTTAGCGTATTTGGCATTCTTCTCAATAAAGTCTCTTCTTGGTGGAACATCGTCACCCATTAACATCGAGAATATTTGATCACATTCTGCTGCATTATCTATTGTTACTTGTCGTAATGTTCGAGTTTCAGGATTCATGGTTGTATCCCAAAGTTGCTCCGCGTTCATTTCACCAAGACCTTTATATCTTTGCACACCAACTGAGGATTCTGTTCCTCCGCCTTTAAGATCTTGAATTAAACGATCACGCTGATCTTCATTCCAAGCATACTCAGATTTTGTTCCTTTTTTAACTTGATATAATGGAGGAGTGGCAATATAGATGTAACCATGCTCAATAAGTTCCTTCATGAATCTAAAGAAGAAGGTAAGAATAAGTGTTTCGATATGTGAGCCATCCACATCGGCATCACACATGATGATTATTTTATGGTATCTCAATTTTTCCATGTTGAGTGCCTTAGAATCCTCTTCTGTTCCGATGCGGACACCGAGAGCAGTGTACATATTCTTGATTTCTTCGTTCTCAAAAATTTTGTAGTGCATTGCTTTCTCCACATTCAAAATCTTACCTCTAAGCGGCATTATGGCTTGAAAATGCCGATCTCTTCCTTGCTTAGCCGTTCCGCCTGCAGAATCACCCTCTACAAAGTAAATTTCGCATAGCGCAGGATCCTTCTCGGAGCAATCTGCTAATTTACCTGGCAAACCCGATCCAGTGAGTACACTTTTACGTTGCACCATCTCACGAGCCTTTCGAGCGGCATGTCTTGCGCGCGCCGCCAAGATAACTTTCTCAACAATCAATCGAGCTTCTGCTGGATGTTCTTCCAAATAAGCAGAAAGCATTTCAGAAACAGACTGGCTAACTGGAGCAGTTACCTCTCTATTTCCTAATTTAGTTTTTGTTTGTCCTTCGAATTGTGGCTCTTGAACTTTTACAGATAAAACAGCCGTTAAACCTTCTCGGAAATCATCCCCATCAATTTCAATTTTTTCTTTTGCTAGAATACCCGAATCAGTAGCATACTTTTTCAAGGTATTTGTTAATCCCCTTCGAAAACCTGACAAGTGCGTCCCCCCTTCATGGGTATTGATATTGTTTACATAAGCTTGAATGTTTTCCGTATAAGAAGTATTATATGTTAATGCAACTTCCACAGGAATCCCTTCTCGTTCACCTTCAAAATAGATAACATCAGATATCAGTGCTTCCCGATTGCGGTCAAGGTATTGGGCAAATTCACGAAGACCACCTTCAGAATGAAAGGTTACAACAGTATGTTTCCCATTTTCATCTACCTGCCTTTTATCGGTTAGCGTAAGGGTTATCCCTTTATTCAAAAATGCTAATTCACGCATACGAGCGGCAAGCGTATCAAAGTTATACTCCGAATAATCAAAGATTGTTTTATCAGGTGTGAAAGTTACCTCCGTTCCATTTTCAGTTGACTCACCAACAACCTTAACATCATACAAGGGTTTGCCTATATTATATTCTTGCTGAAATATTTTTCCTTCTCGTCTTACTTTTACCGAAAGGTGCTCCGACAATGCATTTACACACGAAACACCTACTCCATGCAAACCACCAGAAACTTTGTACGTATCCTTATCGAATTTACCACCAGCATGCAGGACAGTCATAACTACTTCAAGTGCCGACTTTTTCTCTTTTGTATGCATGGCAGTTGGTATACCACGACCATTATCGATAACTGTAATTGAGTTATCCTCATTAATGTAGACAATTATGGAATTACAGTAACCTGCTAATGCCTCATCAATCGAATTATCTACCACCTCATAAACAAGATGATGTAATCCCTTCATACCAACATCACCGATATACATTGCTGGTCTTTTTCTAACTGCCTCTAAGCCTTCTAAAACCTGTATATTATCTGCTGAATAATTATCTCTTCCTTCGTCTGCCATTATTATTTTATTTCGTTAAAAATCATTTGTATTTTAATAACAAAAATACAAATAATAAGCGTGTTTTAAGTGAAAAAAAAACACTGAAAACCCTTAACTTATCAACAAAATATGAACGAAAATTATCCTTTTATCCAATCGACAATAGAAGCGTCCATTGGGGAGGTTTGAGGAGAAATAACCTTAACTAAAAAACCATCTTCATCCAATAGGTATTTTTGAAAATTCCACTGAACATTACTATCTTCTAAACCGTTTGATTCCTTTTCTGTCAAAAACTTATAAATAGGATGCATATCCTTACCTTTAACTGAAATTTTGGACATCATAGGAAAAGATACACCGTAATTTTTTTTACAAAAATCCGCTATATTTTCATTTGAACCTGGTTCTTGTCCCATAAAATTATTCGCTGGAAATCCAACAATTATAAAATTTTTGTCTTTGTAGGTTTTGTACAAGGTTTCTAAATCTTCATATTGGGGGGTTAATCCACACTTAGAAGCCGTGTTGACTACTAAAATTTTTTTTCCTTTTAGTGCAGCAAAATCGTATGTTTGTCCGTTAATGTCTTGAACAGTAAAGGAATGAATGGATATTTTTGGAGACGTACTTGACATAGTTTTTTTGGGGTTTAGGTTCGAACAAACAACAAAAATTAATGCAACTAAACTAAAAGTAATTGTTTTCATATAATGGTTTTAAGTATAACAAGGTAAATAAAAAATTGTTTCATAAACAAAAAACAAACCTTTTTTTTGGTTTTACGAATAAGATAACATGCATAAATTCCAACTTTTAATCCTTTTTTGTTTATTACTTGCACCATGGAGTTTTTGTCAATTCAAAATCAGTGGTACGTGGCAAGGATTAATTTGTAAAGAAAATCAAGATTGGATAACCTCTGAACCAATTTATTTTGACCTCATCTGCATTGGGTCAACAATAAGTGGCGAAAGCCGAGATGAAAAATACAATACAAACAATTATTCCTTGAAAATAATTAATGGAAAACTTAGTGAAGGAAAATCGATAAAATCGATCGTGATTTCACAATTTATACACCCCTCTAAATCTGGAAAGGATGTCCAATCATGCCTACTCGATTTCACAATTAAATATAATGATACCACGGGCTATTTTGAAGGAAACTATACAAGCACTAAGTGTCCTAGCGAAAAAGGTAAAATCATCTTATACAAATCTAGTTTAGCGTTTAATTTAGATCCAAAACCGTTGAGTCCTCACGCTTGGGTAGATCGCTTTAGATCAGATGTAATATACGGCTTATCAGCTGTCGAAAAACGACAAAAGGAACTTCAAGAATTTCAATTTGAACCCATTTATTTTTCCTATAATTCCGACAGTATCCCATTGAAGTACACACTTTTTTTAAATAAAATGACTAAAATAATCTTAGGTCATTCTGATTTGAGAATCAAAATAATCGGGAATACAGATGCTGACGGCTCAGACAGGTTCAATGAAAATTTATCATTAAGGCGTGCAGAATCATTAACACAATACTTTGAGAATAGAGGATTAAAACGAGATCGAATTCTAATTGAGTATCATGGTGAAAAAAACCCAGCAGATTCAAATAAAACAGCAGAAGGAAGAAGAAAAAATAGAAGGGTAGAGTTCAAATTTATATAAATGCTACTCAAATCCCGCCAATTTTTCACTTAGAATTTTAATTTTTGCTAGGGCATCTTGCTCTTTCTTTTTTTCGCTTTCTACCACAGAACTTTGTGCACCTGAAACAAATTTTTCATTTGATAATTTTCCTTGAACACTTTTAAGAAAGCCCTTGATATATTCTAATTCAGCAAGAATTTTATTTTTTTCAGCGACAATGTCTATTTCCTCTCCAAAAGGAATAAAAAATTCTTTCCCTCCCAAAAGAAAAGAAAAAGCACCTTTCATATCTTCATTGATATATTCCATCGTTGAGAGATTCCCAAGTTTTACAATTACCGCATGAAAATTTAATTGTTCATTGACCTGGCTTTTGACAAAGAGAGAAAGCTTCACCTTATTAGCAATATTTTGTTGCTTCCGAATATTTCTAATATTTGAAACGACCGCTTCACACTGATTAAAACTAAGTAATGTGGCATCATCCACTTTTCCAGCAATAGGCCAAGATGCTACAATAATATCATTTCCTTTCTTGTCATTTCCAATCAGATGCCATAATTCTTCCGAAATAAAAGGAGCGAATGGATGTACCAATATCAAAAGTTTTTCAAAAAATGAAATAGTACGTTCCTTTGACAACTTATCAATAGGTTGTTCATAGCCAGGCTTTACAATTTCCAAATACCATGAGCAGAAATCATCCCAAATCAACTTATAGGTAAGCATGAGTGCATCAGAGATTCTAAACTTATCAAAGGCATCATTTATTTCGGATAAGGCCTTATTAAATTTGCTTTCAAACCAATTAATCGCCAAATTAGCTGATTGTGGTTGTTCAAAATCAACTACTTCCCAAGCAGACACAAGCCGATAAACATTCCACAATTTATTGGTAAAATTTCGTCCTTGTTCACATTGAGAGGTATCAAAAGGTAAATCATTTCCTGCAGGAGATGAAATCAGCACACCAATCCGAACACCATCTGCACCATACTGGTCAATTAAGGCAATCGGATCAGGTGAGTTACCCAATGATTTAGACATCTTTCGTCCTAATTTATCGCGAACAATTCCCGTGTAATATACATTTTTAAAGGGCAAATCACCTTTATATTCATAGCCCGCTATCACCATCCTTGCCACCCAAAAAAACATGATATCAGGACCAGTTACTAAATCATTGGTAGGAAAATAATAATTTATTTCTGGATTATTAGGTTGTGTCAAGCCATTAAAAACTGAAATTGGCCATAACCAACTTGAAAACCAAGTATCGAGCACATCTTCATCTTGCTTAAGCGCCTCAGCTTTATAAACGACACCTGTTTTTTCATGCGCTAAGCTAGCCGCTTTATCAGCAGTTAGTGCTACAACAAAATCATTTACACCTTCTCCATAATACCATGCAGGAATTCGATGTCCCCACCACAATTGCCTTGAAATACACCAATCCTTGACGTTTTCCATCCAATGACGATAGGTATTTTTGAACTTCTCAGGATAAAATTGAATATTATTATTCATAACATTTTCCAAAGCAGGCTTCGCCAAATCTTTCATTTCTACAAACCATTGCATAGAAAGTTTCGGTTCAATTATAGCATTTGTCCGTTCTGAAAACCCGACCTTATTAATGTGATCTTCCGTTTTTACAAGAAATCCCGTTTCATGCAATTCCTTTTCTATTAATTTACGAACTTCAAATCGATCCACACCTTCGTAATGCAAACCATTATTATTTAATGTCCCATTTTCGTTAAAAAGATCAATTGAAGCTAGATTAAACTTCCTTCCTATTTCATAATCATTAATATCATGAGCAGGTGTAATTTTAAGACATCCTGTCCCAAATTCCATATCGACGTAATCATCTGTCAAAATAGGAACGATGCGATTTACAATCGGAACGATGACGCTTTTACCATGCAAGTGAGTAAACCGCTTATCCAACGGATTAACACATATTGCTGTATCGCCAAGAATAGTTTCAGGTCGTGTGGTTGCAATAGTTATCCACTCATCATCTGAGCCATCAATTTTATAACGGACATAAAAAAGACGAGAATTAACTTCTTTATAGATTACCTCTTCATCCGAAACCGCCGTTAGGGCCTCAGGATCCCAATTCACCATTCGGACACCTCGATATATTTTACCTTTATTAAAAAGGTCGATAAAAACATTCACAACCGATTCAGAATACTCTTTATCCATCGTAAAATGAGTACGTTCCCAATCGCAAGAAGCGCCAAGTTTCTTAAGTTGTTCAAGAATAATTCCACCATGCTTATCCTTCCATTGAAATGCATGACTTAAAAACTCATCACGTGTTAAATCAGATTTTTGAATTCCCTCCGCCTTTAGTTTTTGTACTATTTTTGCTTCAGTAGCAATGGAAGCGTGATCCGTTCCGGGAACCCAACACGCATTTTTACCCAACATCCTAGCCCGTCTAATCAAAACATCTTGTATAGTGCTATTGAGCATGTGGCCCATGTGCAAGACACCGGTAATATTTGGAGGAGGAATTACAATTGTATAAGGTTCCCTGTTGTCAGGAACAGAATGAAAATAGCCTTTTTCCATCCAATGGGCATACCATTTCTCTTCTATTTTGCCAGGCTCAAATATTTTAGGCGTTTCCATTACTTAATTTTGGCTCAAAGATAGAAAATTATCTAGCTCATGAAGAAAATTGAGAATTCGAATAAGAAAACTTACACTAAAAAAAGTTAGTGTTTTTCCGGTAATACATTTCCCGAAATAGTCAATACCACAGGTAAGCCAACATTCGATGTAACAGTAATTGTTTTTGTAAATTGCCCTACACGATAGGTATCATAAGAAACAGAGATCTTACCTTTACCCCGTTTTTTGATTTCTCCATTCGGCTTTTCCGCAGTAGTACAACCACAGCTTGTTTGCACATTATCAATAATTACCGGCGTCTTTGATGTATTAACAAATTCAAAAACGAATAACTCCTTACTTGCAAATTCGATATCGCCACGTGCAATTTCAACAGTTTTAAACTTAAGACCTTTCTTAACATAACCGGTCGGGTTAGAATTTTGAGCTTGCGCAATTGAAAAGCAAATTGGAATAAGAAATAATACTAAAATTTTCATCGGTTTATATTTTTTATAAAGTTACACATTTCAATACTTCAGCGATAGAAGCATAGCTTTTTTTAAGTTTGATTGGAAGCCCGCTGGCACTCACCCAACATACACTCGTGATCCCTTCTTCCTTTTGAGCCACTAACTTTTCAATCCCGTCATAATTCATGAGAAACCAACTTGTTTTCTTAAGATATGACTTACCATTAAATAAATAAACATGATAGGAATTCAATAATTTACTTTTTATTTGAGGCTTATTGATCAAGCCACATTCTTCCATTACCTCCCGCACCGCTGCATTTTTTGAAGTTTCTTTTTTTTCAACTTTACCTTTTGGCAGATCCCATTTATTGTTTCTATGAATAAATAGCATTTCTTTATCACGAAAAACCAGCCCCCCTGCCGCTTTTATTTTTACAAATGACTTGAAAAAGCTTTTAAAAGCACGCTTAGGATCATCCGAAATAATTTGACATTGCTTTGTTGTTACTTCCAACATTTTTTCCGTTAGACATTGCAAATCTTGAGGTGAAAAAGGTTTCAAGAGGACAGCAACATTTTTTATTTCTTCTGAAACAAAAAAAAGTTCAACATTATCTATAAATACTTTATATTTTTGAGCCATGATTCATAACAAAGATACAGCATTTCGAATTGCAGACGAGCTGTTAAAAATAAAAGCGATAAAGTTACGCCCCCAAAACCCTTTTACATGGGCATCTGGATGGAAATCACCCATTTATTGCGACAACAGAATTACCCTTTCATTTCCTGCTGTTAGAACTTATATTCGTCAAGAATTTTGCGCAGCTATATTAGCTCATTATGGCAAACCTGATATAATTGCTGGTGTTGCGACGGGAGGTGTGCCTCAGGGAGTATTGGTGGCTCAAGAGCTTGGCCTACCTTTTATTTACATTCGAAACGCGCCAAAAGAGCATGGCATGGGTAATTTAATTGAGGGTTTATATGAAAAAGGCCAAAAAGTAGTTGTTGTTGAAGACCTAATATCTACTGGCGGAAGCAGTATTAAAGCCGTTGAATCCCTGCGCGAGGCAGGTCTAATCATAAAAGGATTGGCTGCTATCTTTTCCTACGGATTTAGTGTTGCTGACCTAAGTTTTAAGAAGGCTGAATGTCATCATATCACCTTATCAGATTATTCAACGCTTATCGAACAAGCATTAAGTTCAAATTACATAACAGAAGATGATTTGCTAGAACTACGCAAATGGAAAGAAAATCCATCGAAATGGCATAATTCAATGTCATGATTATTACGAGTAATGAAATCGTTGTTTTTACTAACAAAAAAGAGCTACAATCTTTTCTGATTGATTGTACAAACTACGAGCTATTGCTGCCACAGGATAAAATATCTGATTTCAAAGCCACAATGGCTGAATGTAGCTTTAAAGTTCAAGGCGGAATAACTATTAAATTAATTCAAAGTGGAGTAGACGAAACGGGTGCTATTTTACTTAAATCAGGAGTAGAAAGTCCATTTCCTTTTACACTAAAAGTTAATTTGATAGAGGCTATTAACTCCACACGAGGGAATATTAAATTCGACGGAGAACTTAGTCCTTTTGTAGCCATGGTGGCAAAAAAACCACTGGAAAACCTTTTTAATTTTATGGCGGAGAAAATAGTTGAACGATTTACAATAAAAAACTAATTTCTTTATTCCTAAATGTTTTGATCTCATCCTGGACATACATTTCCAATTCTCCGCGATGATTTACACCAATAATCGTCCCTTCAAATTCTTGGCCTAGCGCTTCAAAACGCATTAATGTTTGAAATCCAAATAACTGTTGCAAATAATCTTTCTTAATCAAGGCATTATTTTTTCCAACAAAAGAAGTCCAATAATTTAATTCCCTAGTTAAAATTATTGACACCTCGTCGATCACGAAAGATTTACACTTAATTTGAGACATGCTAATTGCATTAACATTGCTAAAATCAAGCTGATTGACATTCAATCCAATTCCAATAATCATCGATTTTACTTTTCCTTCAATGATATTATTTTCAATTAATATTCCAGCTATTTTTAAGTTTTTGACTAAAATATCATTCGGCCATTTAATTTTGGACTCAATTCCAAAATAATTTAAACAGTGTAATAGAGCCAGAGATATACTCCAAGAGTACTCTTCTAAGCAATCGACTGACACTTTGTCGGGAAAAAAAATATAACTACAGAGTATATTTTTTCCTGACTCAGACTCCCATAACGAAACCCTTTGGCCTTTTCCCTCAGTTTGGGCATCTGCCAAAACAAGTGTACCATTTTGACAAAGCGCTTGTTCTATTAAGTTGGCAGCAAAATTGTTGGTAGAGTCAACCTGGTCTAAGCGGAAAATTTGACTGCCAAAAAACATTATGGATAATCTATTTGTAATATTCCAAAGGTATAATTAAAATATAAGGTTTAGATTTGTAAACTAAAAAAATTAATGCGAAAGAAAAAAGATACTGATTCCTCAGATTTATTAGTTAAAGCAATCGTTGAGGGAATGCAAGAGAATAAAGCAAAAGATATTGTAATTTTAGATTTACGAAAATTAAACAGTGCAGTATGTGATTTCTTTGTTATTTGCTCGGGCGATTCAAGCACTCACGTGGATGGCATAGCCAATTCTGTTGCTCGATTTACTAGAAAAGAGCTCAAAGAGAAACCGTGGCACATCGAAGGCAAAACAAATAGTGAATGGATTTTGTTAGACTACATAAATGTGGTAAGTCACGTGTTCTATAAAGACGCAAGAAATTTCTATGAATTGGAGGACTTGTGGGCAGATGGAATTAGAACAGATATACCCAATATAAATTAATTATGGCTAAAGAGAATAAAAAAGGTGGTTTTTCAGTTTATTGGATTTACGCCATTTTAGGAGTATCACTAATTGCTTTCCAATTAATGATGAGTGGTGACACCCACGTTACTATTTCAAATAAAAAAACACTTTTCGAACTAGTAGATGCTAAAGGTGTTAAAAAAATTGAAATTGTTAATCAAACAAGTGCCGACTTTTATCTTTCTAAGGAAGGTATTGAATATGTGAATAAAGCGCGTGGATACGATTTCGAAACTATTAAGAAAGCTTTAAAGAAACAAGGTCCCGTTAAAGGGAAAGAAATTATTTTCGAAATAGAAAATATTGGTGATTTGGGTAATTTTCAGCATGATTTAGATGATCGTAAAGCAAATTACTCGATAGTTAACCGAGTCAATTATTTTTCTCAGATACTTAGTTATATATTGCCTTTCGGTATTATCATCCTGATTTGGATATTCGTTATGCGAAGAATGTCTGGTGCTGGCGGTGGTGGTGGTGGAAGCCAAATATTTAATATTGGTAAATCGCGTGCTCAAGTTTATGACAAAGGTAAATCCACAAACACCACTTTCAAAGATGTGGCCGGTTTAGCAGAAGCAAAGATAGAAATTGAAGAAATTGTTGAGTTTTTAAAAAATCCAAAAAAATATACCGACATAGGCGCGAAAATTCCCAAAGGTGCCTTATTAGTTGGTCCTCCAGGAACAGGAAAAACCTTGTTAGCAAAAGCAGTAGCAGGTGAAGCCAAAGTTCCATTCTTTTCATTATCAGGATCAGACTTCGTTGAAATGTTTGTAGGTGTAGGAGCATCGCGCGTTCGTGATTTGTTCAAACAAGCAAAAGAAAAAGCCCCGGCGATCATATTTATTGACGAAATAGATGCAATTGGGCGAGCAAGAGGTAAAAACAACGGCTTTAATTCAAATGATGAGCGAGAAAATACCCTTAACCAACTTCTTACTGAAATGGATGGATTTGGAACTAACTCAGGTGTAATTATTTTGGCAGCAACCAATCGTGCCGACGTATTAGATAGCGCCTTAATGAGAGCTGGACGTTTTGACAGGCAAATATATGTTGATATGCCGGACTTAAACGAGCGTAAAGAAATTTTCCAAGTCCATTTGAAACCCTTGAAATTAGAACCGAATTTAGATGTAGATTTTTTGTCTAAACAAACTCCTGGCTTTTCAGGTGCCGATATAGCCAACCTATGCAATGAAGCCGCGTTAATTGCAGCTAGAAATGGTAAAAAGAAAGTTGAAAAACAAGACTTTTTAGATGCTGTGGATCGCATTATCGGTGGATTAGAGAAGAAAAATAAAATAATAAGCGTTGAAGAAAAGAAAGCAATTGCTTTTCACGAAGCAGGACACGCAACGATTTCATGGTTATTAGAATTTGCGCATCCACTCGTTAAAGTGACTATAGTGCCTAGAGGCCAGTCCTTAGGTGCCGCATGGTATTTACCAGATGAGAGAAGTATTACAACCACAGAACAATTACTTGACCAAATGTGCTCAGCACTCGGAGGTAGAGCAGCGGAAGAACTAACATTTGGAAAAATCAGTACGGGTGCCTTGAGTGATTTAGAAAAAGTAACTAAACAAGCCTATGCAATGGTTTCCATCTATGGTTTGAATAAAAAACTTGGTAATATTTCTTTCTATGATTCCCAAGGTAGAGATTCCTTTACAAAACCTTACTCAGACGATACCGCGAGGATTATAGATGAAGAAGTAAGCACATTAATTGAATCACAATACCAGAGAGCGCTGAAAACGTTAACAGAAAACCAAG
Source organism: Flavobacteriia bacterium (assembly GCA_026391005.1). GTDB lineage: Bacteria > Bacteroidota > Bacteroidia > Flavobacteriales_D > Crocinitomicaceae > UBA952. Next base: position 64,306 of record JAPLEV010000053.1, read on the forward strand.
ATAAACTAATCTTGTTGGCTGATAAACTGTTGAAAACAGAAGTTATTTTTAAAGAAGATTTAGAACTTATCTTTGGTAAAAGACTTTGGGATAAAGATGTTTTATTAGAGGACGCATCTGAGGAAACGATTAAACCGAAACCAAAAAGGATTCCAAAGAAAGCTGCTACTGTTGCGACAACTGATTCAACAACTGATTCAACCATTGATTCAACCATTAATTCAACAACTGATTCAACAACTGATTCAACCATTGATTCAACAACTGATTCAACCATTGATACAAGTTCTAAAACCAATGAATGATTTAGTCTGTTTACTAAACACCACCGATCGATTTTATTTCGAGATCTGTAAAGACTTACTTATGAATAATGAAATTGAATTTCGAGAAAGGAACACAGTAGACAGCATGTATCAAAATTTTGGGGTATACGAGCTATATGTTCATTCAAAAGAGTTAGAAAAAGCGAAACATCTAATCGATAACACAAATGAATAATTTGGTGATTCGATCCATAACAGGGCTAATCTTTGGCACCGTAGTTATTGGCTCAATTCTTTGGGGACCATACGTTCAAGCTCTTGTATTTTCAGTTTTCATGCTCATTGGATTACTTGAATTTTATCGATTATTTAAAAATCACCCCTTACTAAATATTAGTAAAGAAATAGGCGTCTTTATCGGTGTTTTTATTTTCGTATTACTTGTTGGTATTAGCATGAAAACTCTGCCAGTATTATCCATAGCATTTATTTTTCCATTATTTTTCACCTTAGTTTTGGTTGAATTGTGGAAAAAACATGCCAATCCAATAATCAACATATCTGTATTGGTATTTGGGATAATCTATGTAGTAATACCTTTTTATTTAACTATTGATTTGAATTTAAGAAACACCTTCGTTTTACCAAGTATGGTAGGAATGTTTCTATTAATATGGACAAACGACACCTTTGCCTATATTACCGGACGATTATTCGGAAAAACGAAATTATTCGAACGTATTTCCCCAAAAAAAACGTGGGAAGGAACCATCGGAGGCATCGTTATGACAATTCTATTGGGTTATATTATTGGGCGATATATAAATGAAGGCCATATTCTCTTTTGGATGATATCTGCGGCGATCATTGTACCAGGATCGATCTTTGGTGACTTATTAGAATCATTATTTAAAAGAAGTCTACAAATAAAAGATTCCGGAAGTATCCTTCCAGGTCATGGAGGAATTTTGGATCGATTTGACTCAGCCTTATTTTCAATCCCATTTTTTTATTGCTGGAGCATGGTTTATTCTTATTGGTTGTCTTAGAAAGTTCATAATGTTGCCAAAGTCGATCTAATTTATTAATTTCCCGTCATGAAATTTCATAGAGAGGGGTATTCAATACTATTAATTTCTTTCATTGCTTCGCTAATTATTGGTATTGCCAGCTATTTTCTGCTACTAAAGAATCTACATTGCATTGTTTTTTGCGTAATCGAAGCAATCAATTTAATTTTCTTTATTTTAATCGTTCAGTTTTTCAGGATTCCAAAAAGACAAAAAACCTATCAAGACGATGAAATAGTTTGCCCAGCTGACGGTGAAATTGTTGTAATAGAAGAAACCTTAGAAACAGAATACTTTAATGATAAAAGAATCCAAGTTTCGATTTTCATGTCCCCCCTAAATGTTCATGCGAACTATTACCCAGTTAATGGTGTAGTAAATTATCAAAAATATCACCCAGGAAAATTTTTAGTCGCATGGCATCCAAAAAGTAGCACGGAGAATGAACGAACCACAATGGTCATTAAAACAGATCAAGGCGTTGAAGTATTAGTTCGACAAATAGCAGGTGCAGTTGCGCGACGAATTTGTTATTACAATGAAGTTGGAAGTATTGCAAAACAAGGAGAAGAATTCGGTTTTATCAAGTTTGGCTCAAGAATTGATGTTTTCTTACCAAAGAATACCGAGCTTTCAATTGCAATTGGAGATAAGGTACAATCAAAATTAACAATCTTAGGAAAAATTAAAAATTAATATATAACTTTATCAAAAATTAAAAATCATGAAAAAATTACTTTTAGTATTGACATTAAGCACATTTGTTGCTCCGATGGCAATTAATACCTATGCAGCAGCCAATGGTATTAAGGTTGAATTAAATGATGATGACAAGAAAAAGAAGCGTAAGAAAAAGAAATCTTGTTGTGCATCAGAAACAAAATCTTGTGGCGCAGGCGAACAAAAAGCTTGTTGTACTAAGAAAACGAATTAATTAAAACTAAGATTAAAAAAAAACCACCTTACCGGTGGTTTTTTTTTTGTCAATTAGCATACATTTTAGAATATAAATGCTGATAATTCTCCATTATCCTTTTTCGTTTTAGCTTCAAGGTCGGAGTTAATTCACTTGCAGCAATAGAGAACTCATTTTCTAATAAAGAAAATTTCTTAAGCTGTTCCCAATTGCCATATTGCTGATTATATTCATTTACCTCCAAATTAATTCGATCAAACACCAATTCTGAATTTGCTATTTCGGCGTTAGATAATGTGCTAAAATCATCACCCTTTTTTTCTGCCCATTCGCGAATATAGGCGAAGTTAGGAACGATAAATGCTGCAGGAAATTTTTCTCCTTCGCCTACTACCATAATTTGTTCAATAAAGCGTGATTCTTTAAATTTATTTTCCATGGCTTGAGGCACAATGTACTTTCCTCCTGAGGTTTTGAAGATTTCTTTTTTACGATCCGTAATTTTTAAAAACTTATCTTCTTGGAACATTCCGATATCACCGGTATGAAACCAACCATCCACATCAAAAACTTCCTTTGTCGCTTCTTCATTTTCGAAATACCCCATCATCACATTGGGGCCTTTAACCAAAATCTCTCCATCCTCGGCAATTTTGACTTCTACTTTCTCAATTAATTGACCAACACATCCAATACGAATTCCTTTAACAAAGCAATTTACTGAGACCACAGGTGATGTTTCAGATAAGCCATACCCCTCTAAAATGGGCAAGCCAGCGGCAAAAAAGATGCGTGCAAGTCTAGGCTGTAAAGCTGCACTTCCTGAAGCAATAGCGCGGACATTACCACCGAGTGCTTCCTGCCATTTTTTAAAAATCAATTTGCGGGCAATTGTTAATTTAAAGGTATACCAAGCACTTTTTCCCATAAAATCGTACTCTTCTGCTAAGGCAACGGCCCAAAAGAACAATTTTCGCTTGATGCCTGAAAGATCATCGCCCTTTGCCATAATTTTATCGAACACTTTCTCAATTAAACGTGGAACAGCTGAAAAAACTTCCGGCTTCACTTCTCGAATATTTTCACCAATGGTTTCCATGGATTCTGCAAAATAAATAGAGCAGCCTAAATACATATACAAGTAATGTAACATGCGTTCATAGACATGACAAACAGGTAAAAAGGAAAGGACTTTCGACCCTTGAGATGCAGGAATTGGCGCTATGCAAGCTTCAACATTTGATAATAAATTTATGTGTGAAAGCATTACACCTTTGGGATTACCAGTAGTACCAGAAGTATAAATGATTGTCACCATATCTTCAGGGGCAACTTCAGCCATTCGCTTAGTAACCTCACTTTCTTCGACATTAGCCGCTAGTTGATGAATCGATTTCCAATTAGTTGCTCCCTCCACTTCATCAAAAGTAAAAACTGAGCTTAGAGAAGGCGTATTGGGACGGATTTTTTCTACTTTATCAAACAATTCTTTATTAGAAACCACGATTAATTTCACGGAAGCATTATTGATTATAAAAGAATAATCAGATTCTGAACTTGTAGGATAAAGCGGTACAAGAATTGCCCCTATTTGTTGGACGGCAATATCAAAGATATTCCACTCTACCCTATTATTCGCCGATACGGATACCCGATCACCTTTTTGAATATTGAGTGCAATTAGTCCCCTAGAGACAAGCATGACCTCATCGAGAAATTGTTGTGTTGAAGTACCAATCCAATCGCCTGATACTTTGGTGACAAACATCGTAGCATTCGGATAATTTTTTACTTGGTGATAGGGAACATCAAAAAGTCTTTTAGCGTAGAACATAGGCTTAATTTATTAAGCGAATATAACCAAAAGATTATAAAAAGAATACTCCAAAAAAGGAAATAAGAATAATACCTATAATATTTAACACTAAACCGGCCCTTGCCATCTGTCCCATAGATACAAAACCAGAAGAAAAAACAATAGCGTTAGGCGGAGTTCCCATAGGAAGCATAAAGGCACAACTTGCCGCTAAGGTGAGGGGAATACATAATTGCAGAATATCAAAACCAGCAAATTTTGCGAAGGCAGCAACAATTGGAACACAAATAACTACCAAAGCTATGTTCGATAATAATTCTGATGCAAAAATAGTTATCGCGACCATTGCAACAATAATGACAAATATCGATTCATTATTAAACGATGCGAGTACATCCGTTAATAAGGCAACTATACCATTCACTTCTAACATTTTAGCAAGCGCCAATCCACCTCCAAAGAGTATTAAAATTCCCCAAGGTAATTTTTCAGTATCCGACCAATTCAAAAGTGGCTTTTTCGTTTTATTAGCTGGAATAATAAATAGTAAGACAGCGCCTAATATGGCAACGTTTTCATCGTCGTATTTTACTGGTGTAAGATCGTTGATTAAATCCTTGAAGATCCATAAAACCACCACCCCACCAAAAACTAAGACCACTCTAATTTGTTCCGTGGACCAGGGTTTTTTCACAATTTTAAAATCATGTAAATCCAGTCGTTCTTTACCAAGCGAAAAATAAAAATAAACGTAAGTAATGAAAAGCATTAACAAACTAATAGGCAAAGCAATCTTCATCCATTCAAAAAACCCTATGGTAATCCCATAATTTTGTTCTAAAATGGCAGCCATTTGGGTATTGGTTGGCGTCCCAACAAGCGTAGCCATTCCACCAATACTCGATGCATAAGCAATCGATAGCACTAAATAAAGACTAAATTTTGATTTTTGATGTTCTACAGGAAGTGCGTGAATTATAGCCATTGCCATGGGAAGCATCATTAGCGCAGTTGCGGTATTGGAAATCCACATACTAATCAATCCGGTACTAAAAATAAAACCAAGCAAAATTCTAGGTTTTGAATCCCCAACAATAGTTAATATTCCGTGGGCAATTTGTTCGTGAACCCGCCATTTTTCAAGACCTAAGGCCAAGATAAATCCACCCAAAAACAAATAAACATTACTATTACCGTAAGCACTTGCTAATTCAGCAGGTTTAAGAATTCCAAGTGGAATAGCTAAAACCAAAGGGAGAAGCGCTGTTAAATAGATGGGGATGATCTCTAAAATCCATAAAAAAACCATTAATCCACCGAGTGCAACGGCATTCCAGAAAGTAGAATTTCCACCAGAGATAAACAAAGTGAAAAAGAAACCAATGAACCCTAACAAGGCAAAAATTGATTTCCACTTCATCCTATCCTCTTACTTGTTTAAGGTATTTAAAGCATCAACAAAGTAATCAGATTTAGTCTCAATATCAGTATAGATAGCTCTAAATGCAGCTTTGCCTTTCGCCTTGTTCATTTTGCTTAATTGATCATCTTGAAAATCAACCACTTCTGTAATTAACTTTTCAGTTGCTTCTATTTTTTTTGAGTCAGCAATTTGGATAAAATAACACTCATCCACTACATCAAAAACCATTTCATTAAGGCCTTTCTTTAAACTTCTTTTATTTCCCATTTTTATTTTTTTGAGTAAAAGTAATGCGATTATTCTAGTTTTTCACTCGATAGACAAAGAAATTTGAGTTTGTAGTATAATGAAATCGCATCCATGCCTTAAGATTCCGTAATTTTGAGGTCATGAAATACCCAATTATAAATTTAAGAAAAGCGAAAGATCATTCCGTATTAAGAAAGCACCCTTGGGTATTTTCAGGCGCGATTTATACCGATACCAGTGACATTAAAGACGGTGATATCGTAGCAGTTCACAATCATCGAAACGACTTTTTAGCCATTGGTCATTTTCAGCATGCGACCATCTCAGTTAGAATTCAAACATTTAAAAATGAATTGATTAACGCGCATTTTTTTACTGAAAAACTCAAAAATGCCCTGCAGTTACGTTATGATTTGGGACTTGACAGCAAAGTGAATTCCATCTTTAGAATTTGTCATGGCGAAGGAGATGGATTGCCAGGATTAATCATAGATTACTACAACGGCGTTGCCGTTATTCAATGTCATTCGATAGGTATGTATCATTGCATCGCGGATATCTCCCTTGCGCTTCAAACTATATTGAAGGATAAATTAACAGCTATTTATTCAAAATCTTCCGATACGCTATCGACCAAAAATGAGATCGAAGACGCTTATTTATTTGGCGCATGTGAGCTACCTCATCAAGCAATGGAAAATGGCGTTAATTACCATATTGATTGGATAAATGGACAAAAAACAGGGTTTTTCATTGACCAAAGAGAAAACCGGGCGATCCTTGGCAGGTATGCAAAAGGGAAAAAGATATTGAACACTTTTTGCTATTCAGGTGGATTCAGCTTACAAGCGCTGTATAAAGGAGCAAACATTGTTCATTCCTTAGATAGTTCCAAAAAAGCCATTGCATTAACCGAAGAAAATATCTTACTAAATACATTTAAAGGAAATCATGCGTGTATTGTTGCAGACGCTATGGAATACCTAAAAGAAGTAGAAGAAGCGTACGATATTATAGTTATTGATCCACCTGCATTTGCTAAACACCGCGATAAGAGACACCAAGCGGTCCAAGGCTACAAGCGTTTGAATGCGCACGTATTTAGGCAAATCAAACCAGGCGGGATTATTTTTACTTTTTCCTGCTCACAAGTTGTGGACAAACAACTTTTCACCAATACCATAATTGCGGCAGCCATTGAAGCGGGAAGAAACATTCGAATTTTAGAACAGTTACACCAACCGGCAGACCATCCAATCAGCGCATTTCACCCAGAAGGTGAGTATTTAAAAGGCTTAATTTTACAAGTGGAATAATGCTAGATTATCGCTACAAAACACTTTTAGGAGTCGCTTTACCCATGATGGTTTCTGGATTTATTCAATCGATCGTTTTAATTACCGACGCATCATTTATCAGCCGATATTCAACAGAAGCGTTTGATGCCTTGGGAAATGGCGGCTTGATTTACATTACCTTTTACATGATGCTATTAGGGATGAGTGATGGTGCACAAATCATCATAGCTAGAAGAATTGGTGAAAATCGCCTTGAAACGATTGGCCGTGTATTTGGGACCAGTCTTTTTACATTGTTCCTCCTCGCGATAAGCATGTTTTCAATCCTTTATTTTTTAATACCCGATTGGATTATAAGTTATTCAGCTAATAAAAATATTGCTTCACTCCAAGGAGAATTCCTACACATCCGCTCCTTTTCCTTGTTTTTTGCCATGATTACATTATGTATCCAAGCGATGCTGATTGCTAAAGGAAGAACGGTGGTGGTATTAATTGCCGCATTAATTACCGCTGGAAGCAATGTCTTAATGGCTTATGCTTTCATTTTTGGAAATTTTGGAATGCCTAGATTAGGAATACAAGGAGCTGCCCTCGCCTCCACACTAGCCGATGCGTGTTGTATGCTGTTTTTAATTATTTATTTAATTAGGTCAAAAGAGCGAAAAGAATACCGCTTATTTTCCTATTTTTCATTTCAGCTAAAATCATTTATCGAACTTCTCAAAGTGGGGACTCCCCTATTAATACAAGGATTCTTCGCCTTAGCGACCTGGACCATGTTTTTTACCTGGATTGAGCAAAAAGGGCAATATGATTTAACCGTTTCACAAAATATTAGGTCCATCTACTTTTTGGCCTTCGTCCCTATTTGGGGATTTGCAGGCACAACAAAAACCTATATTTCTCAATACATTGGTAGTGGAAAGCTAGAAGCATTACCCATTATACAACGCAGGATCCAATTACTAACCTTTGGCTTTTTACTCATTACATTTCATGGCGCTTTATTATATCCTGAAGCATTAATCAGAGCCATTAATCCTGCTGAAATTTACGTGCAAAAAAGCGCCGAAATATTGCGATTAATCTCGTGCTCTATATTATTATACGGATTGGTTTCTGTCTATTTTCAAACAATACACGGAAGCGGTAATACGCTCGTCTCCATGTCAATTGAAATAGTTTCCGTAGTCATCTATACTATTTTCAGCTACCTATTCATTAAAGTATTTCAATGGGACATTTATTGGATTTGGACTGTTGAATATATTTATTTTAGTATTTTAGGAGGCTTGTCCTTGTTTTATTTAACCTTTTACAATTGGAAAAAGAAAGTTTTATAAGTGATTGCCCTTCCTTACGGATTGTGTTTATGGGTACACCAGCCTTTGCCGTTAAGACGCTTGAAACAATTTTGGATAGCCATCATCAAGTGGTTGGTGTTGTTACTGCTATGGACAAACCGGCAGGTCGAGGAAAAAAAATTAAAGAAAGCGATGTCTCTGTCTTTGCGAAAGCGCAAGCGTTGAACGTCTTACAACCCGAAAACTTAAAAGACGAGCAGTTTGTTGCTCAATTAGAAGCGCTCAAAGCAGATCTATTTGTGGTGGTTGCCTTTCGAATGTTACCAAAAGTAATATGGACGATACCACCAAAAGGCACGATTAATTTACATGCCTCACTACTTCCCGAACTACGCGGTGCAGCTCCCATAAATTGGGCAATAATGAATGGGCTCAGTGAAACCGGTGTAACCACCTTTTTCATTAATGAAGTTATTGATACAGGAAAAATAATCGACCGACGCAAGGTGTCAATAAGTGAAAATATGAATTGCGGAGAGCTGCATGATTTATTGAAAAATGAAGGTGCAGCATTGTTACTTGAAACAATCAATCAACTTTCAAGAGGAGGTATCCAAGCAATGGAACAAGAATCAAAGGTATCGACGGAAGCCCCGAAAATATTCAAAAAAGATTGCGAGATAAATTGGAAAAAAAGTGCAATCGATATACACAATCACATAAGAGGCTTGTCGCCATATCCTGCAGCATGGTGCAATTTACATAACGTAAAAAAAGGCGAGCAACTTCAGTTTAAATTTTTTGCGTCAAAATTAACAGAGGAGAAAATACCATCCATCAATTTAGGACTATTCCAAGGAACTGATGGAATACTTTTTCCTTGTGCAGACGGAGCTATTTCCATTCAAGAATTACAAGTTGAGGGAAGAACGCGCATGAATTATAAGGCATTCCTCGCCGGAAATGATATTAATGATTGGCGAATCATCGATAATTAAAAGGCAAATTAAAATAACCTCAAAAAAAAAAATTACGACTTACTTGTTGTTTCGTAAAAAAAGTTACTTTTATTCATCAAAGTACTACTTATGGATGACTTTAAGGAAAATAAAAACAAACTAGATCAAGAACTAGATCGTTTTATCAGTATGTTAAGTGAACTTCTACCTCATTATCATGAATTACTTGAGAAAGAGAAATTAACACAAGAAGAACTCAGTCGCCTAGGAGAAATTGAACATTATTTATTGGGGGTAAATGCGAAAATAATTGAAATAAAAAAACAATTAGAACAAGACCTATTTGGTCAATCTTTAAACATTTATTACCAATTAAAAAACCAGGCAATTGAAGGCAATCCTCATTCTAAATTAAAATTAGAGAAAATGCGTGAAGCATTTAGCTTCGCACTGCGTGGAGGGGAAATCATTAATTACAATTAACTTTTGATTTATCTATTTTGAAAGAAAGTAGAAAAACCCTATCGATTTATTTACCTTTACCCTTATGAATTATAACACGAAGAAGGTCGCTGTAATAGGCGGTGGGAGTTGGGCAACAGCGCTTGTTAAACTTTTTGCCAATAATACCGAAACCGTTTTTTGGTGGATGCGCAATGAAAATGCAATTAATCACCTATTGACCTTTAAGCACAATCCAAATTATTTACAGGATGTTGAGTTTGATTTGACAAAAATTAACCTTAGCTCAAATCTTGAAGAAATAATCCAACAAGCAGATATAATTGTTTTAGCGACCCCAGCTGCTTTTTTAACCAAGACTTTCGTGGATTTTCCTGCAGAATTACTTAGAGACAAAATTGTTTTTTCTGCTATAAAAGGGATCATCCCAGAGTATCATGCCATTCCCGCGCGTTTCATTCACAAAACCTTTGGAACAAAATATGAAAATATAGGAATTATTTGTGGCCCTTGTCATGCAGAAGAGGTTGCTTTAGAGCGACTATCCTACTTAACAATCGGTTGCGCTTCGATTGATATTGCTGAAAATATGGCTTCCTTACTGAGCTGTCGTTACATTCGAACCAGCACGACAGATGATTTATTTGGAACTGAGCTTTCGGCCGTCCTCAAAAATATTTATGCCCTCGCCTCAGGTATCTGTGCAGGATTGGGTTATGGCGATAATTTTCAAGCAGTATTAGTATCGAATGCTATTCAAGAGATAGAACGTTTTATTGATGTAGTGAGTCCTATTCACCGCGATACAAAAACCAGTGCCTATTTAGGCGACTTACTCGTAACGGCCTATTCTAAATTTTCAAGAAATAGAAATTTTGGATATATGATTGGGAAAGGTTATTCAATAAAAACGGCACAATTAGAAATGAATATGATAGCTGAAGGATATTATGCGACAAAAAGTATTATGGAAATAAATTCAAAATTCAATGTAGATATGCCAATTTTGAATGCCGTTTATGGAATTTTGTATGCGCGGAAATCGCCAAAGAATGAAATAAAATTACTAACAGAAAAACTAAGTTAATTTAGAAATGCCTTGTTATGATAGTTTTTAAGTTTGGAGGTGCATCAGTAAAAGACCCAGCAGCAGTAAAAAATGTAGGGGCCATTCTTTCGCTATACGAAGGAGAAAAAATACTTGTTGTCGTTTCAGCAATGGGTAAAACAACAAATAAATTAGAGGAAATTCTTTCTTGTCTATTAGCCAATGAACACCTCAAATTCCACCAATTAATTAACGACTTACAATCATACCATCACATTATTTTAGGCGAATTATTTAGAGAAAAGCACTATAAAATAACACAGACAGTTGACCTAATTTTTGATGGATTAAGGCAATTATCTAGTCAAAAAATATCGGATAAACTAGGATTTGAATACGACCAAATTGTTTCATTAGGAGAACTAATCTCTTCCCACATAGTAAATGAATTTCTTGTTGAATTGGGTTTTAAATCTACATGGATGGATGCCCGAAAAATGATTCGCACCGACGATAACTACCAGGAGGCAAACGTTGATTGGACGCTTTCAAAAGCATTAATAAAAGAAGATGTTGCAGCAAGCTTCCTCCATTCTGATATTATCCTCACTCAAGGTTTCATTGGGCATACTGAAAATGGATCCACAACCACCCTTGGTAGAGAGGGTTCTGATTACTCCGCCGCAATTTTTGCTTATTGCTGCGATGCTGAAAATGTTACCATTTGGAAAGATGTGCCTGGAATGCTTAATGCTGATCCAAAATACTATTCAAATACAAAAAAACTTTCTAAAATTTCATTTAAAGAAGCCATAGAATTGTCTTATTATGGCGCCAGTGTTATTCATCCCAAAACAATCAAACCATTACAAAATAAAAATATTCCCTTATTTGTAAAATCATTTATTGACCCCCATGGAGCCGGAACAGAAATTCAATCAGAGACCAAAGACGATGGGCTCATTCCATCTTTCATCATAAAAAAAGAGCAAGTATTATTTTCCATTACACCTAAGGATTTTTCTTTCATCGACGAGCAAAATCTCCATGGAATTTTTGAATTACTGGCAAAAGAGCAGATCAAAATTAACTTGATGCAAAATTCTGCATTAAGCTTTTCAATTTTAGTAGATGCAAAAAAAGTCGATATTTTTGGTCTTTTAAGTTTATTAAAAAATAACTTTGATGTGAGGTACAACGATGACCTAGAGCTAGTTACTATTCGACATTATAACACCGAAACCATTGAGTCAATATGCGCGGGTAAAACCGTTATTATTGAACAAAAGACGCGCTATACAGCACGCTTTGTTTTAAAAGCAGCGAACTAAGTCATTATTAAAAAATTATACCTTAAAAAAGGTATTCCTTTCTGTTTAATTCATGCGTAAATTTGTACATGTCTAAATCACTCAACGAGATAATAGCAGGTGAAAAAGTAATTGTTGAAGCAATTACCCATCCTTATCTATCTAATAAACTTATAGAGATGGGCCTTCATGCCGGCATAGAACTCGAATTACTATATAAAGCTCCGTTTGGCGACCCCATTGCGCTTGCCATGAATAGTTCCATACTAACCTTGCGACTTGACGAAGCAAAATACATTCAGGTATGCAGTTCACCAATCTGATTTTTAGTAAGTTTGCGATAGCATGAAAATCGCATTACTCGGTAATCCCAACACAGGTAAAAGTTCTGTTTTTAACCTATTGACCGGTTTACGCCAACAAGTAGGCAATTTCCCAGGAGTAACGATTGAAAAAAAAACCGGAAACTTCAAACTCGGTGACCAGAAACATCAAGTAACTGACTTTCCAGGTACTTATAGCTTATACCCCCACTCTTTAGACGAAGAAATTGTTTGTCAAGTACTCACCGATCCGGAGCATCAATATTTCCCAGAACTCGCAATCGTAGTTGTAGATGCTTCCAATTTGGAAAGGAATATGCTACTTTTCACCCAACTCTATGATTTAAAGATTCCGCTTGTTTTGGTATTAAATATGTGGGATATTGCCGAAAAAAATAATATTAAAATAGATATCAATGCGCTAAAATCCTTTTTTCCTGGAACACAAATTATTACCATGAATGCAAGAATAGGGCTTGGTAAAGATCGACTTTTAAGCGCTATTTCATCCTTGGATTTGAATCAAAACAACATTTCTTTTCACGAAGGTCCTTTTCCTTGCGCAATAGAGGATAAAGATGCGCAGAAAAAAGAGCTATTAGAGCGTTATGAAAAATTGAGCTTACTTCTTAAAAAAGTAGAAAATAAGACTTCATCTATTAAGGACTCCTTTTCAAGAAAACTCGATAAGGTGCTTGTGCATCGATTTTGGGGCTATTTTATTTTTTTAGCGATCCTATTGATTATCTTTCAATTTATTTTTACGTTCGCCACCATCCCAATGGCTTGGATTGATAGTTTATTCCTTCAAATAAGCAGTTGGATAAATAACCAATTACCTCAGGGCTTATTAAGCGATTTGCTAGCTCAAGGAATTGTCCCCGGAATTTCAGGTGTTCTAATGTTTATTCCACAAATTGCTTTATTATTTTTCTTCATTTCACTTTTAGAAGAAAGTGGCTATTTATCGCGCGTTGTTTTTATTATGGATCGACTAATGCGCCCCTTTGGCTTAAACGGGAAAAGTGTTGTGCCCCTTATATCAAGCATCGCATGTGCCATTCCTGGAATAATGGCTACGCGAACCATTTCTGATTGGAAAGAGCGACTAATTACTATTATTATCGCTCCATTAATGAGTTGCAGTGCTCGAATACCCGTTTATACCTTGCTAATCGCTTTAGTGATTCCGAAAACATATCTCTTTGGTTTTATAAGTGTTCAAGCGCTTGTGTTATTAGGATTATATTCCCTTGGACTAGTTGCTGCCCTGTTGCTTGCTATTGTCCTTAAAAAATGCATTAAAACAAAAAATAAAGGATTTCTCATTATGGAAATGCCTGAGTATAAAAAGCCCAAATGGAGAAATATATTTATTACAGTTACCGAGAAAATAACCGTATTCGTTTGGGATGCAGGGAAAGTAATACTAGCGATTTCTATTATCCTATGGGTACTAGCGACTTATGGGCCATCGGGGAAAATGGAACAAAATATTAACTTGGCCAAAAAAACGGAATTTTATGTGCAATCAAAGGAAGCTCAAAGGCAGGACATCATTTCCTCAGCTAAGCTCGAAGGATCATACATGGGGATAATGGGGAAATTTATAACTCCTATTATTGCGCCGCTTGGTTACGATTGGAAAATTGGCATTTCATTAATTAGTTCATTTGCTGCACGGGAGGTTTTTGTTGGCTCCTTATCTACAATTTATGCTGTTCATGATGAAAATAGTGCCTCTAGAAACTTACAAAGCCGACTTAAAATGGCAAAAAGAGCTGATGGAACACCTGTATATTCATTAGCGACAGGCGCATCCTTGATGGTGTTTTATGTTTTTGCGCTTCAATGTATGGCAACACTTGCCGTGGTAAAAAAAGAAACAAAAAGTTGGAAATGGCCATTAATTCAATTAGTTTTAATGGGCATATTGGCCTATGTAGGAGCGTTCGTTACCTATCAATTAATCGCATGATAATAGTAACTTTGTAAGATGATACAAGAAATAATCGTTTTAATTTTGCTTATGCTTGCAGCAGCGTATATAGCCTATCGCGCAAAAAGAAAATTTTTCAATTCTACTAACACGTGTGATTCATGTGCTTTTTCAGAGAAAAAAGAAATCGAAAAGAATTAATTTCATCTAAAAATATTCCTATATTCACAGCAAAAAAAATAGTTTGGAAACTCAAGATTGCGAATTATATAAATACAATTCATCTTTTTATTTAGTAAAAAAAGAAACGCCTTCTTATTTTGCTAAGGATTTTTTGGACGTTGAATTGGACGACGATCATGTTGCATGGTTAAATTTCAATTCATTTAAAGATAAAGAATCCATTGAATCGCTATGCCAAAATTTAGGAATAGACAAAATAAGCATTGAGAATATTTTTAACCAATCTAGGAGGCCAAAAGTAGAGGAAAACAAAGGATATATTTTTTTTAGTGTAATTTCTGCGCTACCAAGTAATGATAAAGATGAACTATTACAAAAAGACCAAATTACATTTTTTCTATCCAAAGACTACTTACTTTCATTGCAGGCAATTGATGGTGAGCACTTTAAAGATCTTAAATCACGAATCGAAAAGAATCGGGGTAAAATAAGAACAAAAAAAAGTGACTTTTTATTATATAGAACGCTTGAAGCAATTGTAGATAATTATTTTGAAGTCTTAGACGTCATCTCTACCAATATAGATGAAATTGACCAAATTCTGCATTCATCAGAGGATAAATCCCTTCTCTTAAAAATAGAATTAGAGAGAAGGAAATTAATTGAGCTAAAAAAAATAGCAAGTCCAATGCTTGATATCAGTATTCAATTAGTCAATAATGATTCTCCTTTTATTGAAATAAACAATCAACAATATTTTAATAGTCTTCAGCATAGTTGTTCGCATGTACTCACAGAAATTGAGTCGCAAAAACAAGTGTTGGATGGAATGGCAAATTTCTATTATGCCGCTCAAGGTCAACGAATGAATGAAATTATGAAAATATTAACAATCGTTAGTTCCATCTTCATTCCACTTACTTTTATTGCGGGCGTCTATGGTATGAACTTTGAAAACTTGCCAGAATTAAAGTGGAAAAATGGCTATTTCATATGCCTTGGGGTAATGTTTCTGATTGGCGCTTGCTTGGTTGCCTATTTTGTATCTAAAGGTTGGATTAAAAAAAAGGATTACACTAAACAAGAATAGCTCATAAAAGTTTTGATGAATTAAGAGAGGGTATATTGCAAAAAGAATTTTAACTTTGTTCAATAATTAAAAATTACATTAAAAACAAAATAGGTAATGGGTAAAGGAGATAAAAAAACCGCTAAGGGAAAAAGAGTAATGGGGTCATACGGAAATACACGTAAGCGAAAAAGTGATGAAAAAGCAATAATCGCCCCTGCTAAAATTAAAAAAGAGAAAAAAGAACCAGTTGTCAAAAAAGAGACTGCTGTTGCGAAAAAAGTCGCAGTAAAAAAGTCAAAAGCTGAATAAAATGTAAAAGCTGTCCTAACCGACGGCTTTTTTTATAGGCATACGATTGAAAATATAAAAATAAAAATATGAAATATAATTTTGGAGCAGGACCCTGCATACTTCCACAAGCCGTATTTGAGCAAGCATCAGCGGCAGTAATTGATTTTAATGGTTTATCTATTTTGGAAGTTTCTCATCGTCACAAAGATTTTGTAGTGGTGATGGATGAAGCAATTGACTTAGTAAAAAAAGCATTGAATGTTCCCTCTGGATATTCTGTTGTCTTTATGCAAGGAGGCGCGTCATTGGGCTTTACTATTGCAGCACTTAATATGATGCGTGATAACAAACGCGCAGGATACTTTAACACAGGCACTTGGGCCTCTGGAGCTATAAAAGAAGCGAAAAAAGTGGGTGTAGATGTATCCGTACTTGCAAGTTCCGAGGATAAAAATTTCAATTATATACCAAAAGATTATTCCATTCCATCCAACTTGGATTATCTTCATTTCACCTCTAATAATACCATTTACGGTACACAATACAAGCAATTTCCACAAACTGATCTTCCATTAGTTTGCGATATGTCGTCTGATATTTTTTCTCAAGTAATCGATGTATCTAAATTTGATTTAATTTATGCTGGAGCACAAAAGAATTTAGGTCCCGCAGGTGCAACTATTTACATTGTAAAAGACAGTGTTTTAGGGAAATCCACTTCGCCTTTTATGCCAAGCTATTTAGATTTAAAACAACAAGTCGATAAAGAGTCGATGTTAAACACGCCTCCTGTATTTTCTGTATATGTAGCGCTATTGAACCTGCGAAACTTACTAGAAAATGGCGGTGTTTCAGAAATGGAAAAACGCAACATTGCAAAAGCAAATTTACTTTACAACGAAATCGACCGAAATGCTCTGTTTGTAGGGTCAGTAAAAACCGAAGATCGCTCGAATATGAACGTAACTTTTACGCTACTAGACGAGTCAAAAAGCACTGCTTTTGACGCGCTATGGAAAGGCGCTGGGATTGTTGGTTTACCCGGCCACCGTTCAACGGGTGGTTACCGAGCTTCTTTATACAATGCTTTACCAATTGAAAGCGTTCAGGTTTTAGTTGATGTGATGAAACACTTCGAATCCCAATCATAATTAAATAAGTACTAAAAAATATACGATTATGAAAATATTAGCTAACGATGGGATATCTGCTAAGGGTAAAGAACTTTTAAGCGCAGCTGGTTTTACTGTTATTACGGATAAAGTGGCGCAAGAAAATCTCGCTCAAACGGTCAATGAACAAGGAATCGAAATGATCTTGGTCCGCAGTGCTACAACTGTTAGGAAAGAAGTGATCGATGCCTGCCCCCATCTAAAATTAATTGGCAGAGGAGGAGTTGGAATGGACAATATTGATGTCGCCTATGCACGTGAAAAAGGAATTACCGTGATCAACACACCGGCATCTTCTTCGCAATCTGTGGCAGAATTAGTAATGGGGCACTTGTTTTCCTTGTCGCGTTTTCTCAATGATTCATTTAAAAACATGGAAAGTGATGATTTTTCAAACCTAAAAAAGAAGTATGCTAAAGGTGTTGAATTAAGAGGCAAGACCATTGGGATTATTGGCTTTGGAAGAATTGGACAAAGCCTCGCCTCATATGCCTTGGGTGCTGGAATGCATGTTATCGCAATTGATCAGTTTACTACTCCTGTAAAAATCAGTGTGCCGCTTGGATTGAATAACAATTTTGATATTGAAATCACCCCGACAACAGACTTGCAAAGTGTATTAGGAAAATTGGATTACATTTCTTTACACGTTCCAAAGCAAGCAGATGGAAGTGCGGTGATTTCAGCCAATGAATTTTCGAAAATGAAAAAAGGCGTATTTATGGTCAATGCTTCGCGAGGAGGGGTTATCGATGAAAATGATTTATTAGTTGCACTTGAAGAGGGAGTAATAGGCGGTATTGCCTTAGATGTTTACGAAAACGAACCTAACCCAAGAAAAGATTTATTGAATCACTCCAAAATAGCTTGCACACCTCACATTGGCGCAGCTACCTTAGAAGCACAAGATCGAATTGGAGAAGAACTTGCTCAATTGATTATCGGGCAGTTTGGAAAATAACAATTGATTGATTAGCTAATTGAAGATAAATGACTTTCCGCTAATTATTGATCCGCACGAATCGTCAAGCAACAAACTTTTGTATATTTGAACAAAGTTGGAAATGACAACAAAGGAGAACATATTAAAAACATTGAAATCAAATAAGCTAAAGCTTTCAAAATTTGGTATTCGAAATGTTGGTTTGTTTGGTTCTTACTTGCGAAATGAGCAATCAATCGAAAGTGATATTGATTTGTTGATTGATTTTGAACCTGAAAAAGAAAACTTCGACAATTTTATGGCAGCTTATGATTTGTTTGAAAAAATTTTCAAAAACGAAAAAATAGAAGTTGTTACGATAAATGGCTTAAGCCCCTATATTGGTCCGAAAATTCTAAATGAAGTTCAATATGTCTAAAGAGCCGAAAGACTATCTCAGACATATACAAGATGAATGTGTATACCTAATTTCAGTATCTGAAAATTTAATATATGAAGATTTCTTGGGGAATGAAACTTTAAAACGTGCAACTGTAAGAAGTTTGGAAATTATTGGAGAAGCAACCAAAAAAATCCCTGCTGATTTTAAAGTAAAATGGAAATCTATTCAATGGAAAAATATGGCCGGTATGCGTGATAGATTAATTCACGATTACATTGGAGTTAATTATTCAATAGTTTGGGATGTTATGAAAAATAAGATTCCCGAAATGAACAAACAGATTTCTGAATTTTTAGATAAGAAGTAAAAGAGCGTTAATACAAGTCGCCATTAACAAAGAACCTTCTAAATCAATATAAATTATAATTGAATTACAACTAAACACGTATTATTTAATTTAACATCATTAAATCCCAATTCAGCAAAAAATGACAAAAATAATTTCAAAATCTCGTTTTGTATCCGGCATTCAATGTTCAAAAAAAGTATATTTTGATATCCATCGTAAAGATTTAAAACCAATAATTTCTGAACAACAAGAATTACTATTTGCTACTGGGCATAAAATAGGCGAATTGGCTCAAAGTGCTTTCCCAAATGGAAAAGATGCATCACCAGAAAATTATTATGATTTTTCTAAATCAATTCAAGATACTAAAGACTGGATTGACGCTGGTATTGATACAATTTACGAAGCAGCATTTAGTTCTCATGGAGTTTTAGCTGCGCTGGACATTCTTCATCATACCGAAAATGAAAGATGGGCTATCGAAGTAAAAAGCAGTTCAGAAGTTAAAAAATATCATTTAACAGACGCTTCATTACAATATTGGGTAATGAATAAATCAGGATTAAAACCTGACAAATTCTTTTTAATGCACATCAATACAGCCTATATCAAACAAGGCGAGATAAATCCGGATGAACTCTTCACATTGGCTGATATTACCCAACAAGTTATTGAAAATCAAGATTGGGTAACGGAAAATTTAGAGAAGTTAAAGACCATTATTGCCGGTGAAAAAGAACCTGTCGTTGAAATTGGCAAACATTGTAATGCGCCATTCAGCTGTGATTACAAACACCATTGTTGGAAGCACATCCCAGAACAATCAGTATTTTCACTTTACAGTCCTAGAGGATTAGATTGGAATTTATACCAACAAGGTATATTTAAAATAATTGACATCCCAGAAAATACCCCCCTGAATCATAGGCAAAATTTGCAAGTAAATGGTCAAAAAAACACCGCTAGTCACATTGATCAAGCAAGGATTAATGAATTTTTAAACACTTGGGAATTCCCACTGTATTTTTTTGATTTTGAAACAATTTTCCCAGCATTGCCAGTATTAGACGGAACAAGACCTTTTCAGCAAGTTCCGTTTCAATATTCCTTGCATATTTTAAAACAAGCAGGCGGAGAATATATACACAAAGAATTTTTGGCAGAACCAATAGATTTTAATATTTCTTCAGTTGACCCGAGAAAAAAATTGATAGAACAAATGAAACTTGACTTTGGAGAAACTGGTTCTATTGTTGCCTACAATGCTACTTTTGAAATAAGTAGACTCAAGGAATTAGCAATTGCATTCCCTGAAGATCAGGTATTTATTGAAGAATTAATTAGCCGCTTTGTAGATCTTTTGGTTCCCTTTAGAAATGGGTGGCATTATGAACCGGAAATGGGTGGTTCTGCATCAATAAAAGCTGTTTTGCCCGCTATTGCGCCAGCATTTAGTTATGAGGATCTAGAAATATCCAATGGAGGTGATGCGAGTAATATATTTTTGAGTATGATTAATAATACCTTCGAGGGTGATTTCAATGCAACTAGACAGCATTTGCTAAAATACTGTGAAAGAGACACCTATGGAATGGTCGTGATATGGAAATATTTGGTAGAAAACACTAAATCATAAAATCATTAGCAGCCTTCTTATCAGCTAGCTAAAGAATGCCAACTTCTGAACCGAAATATTAATCTTCTAAAATCTCAATAGATTCGATTAAATCACCTTGATGAATAGCATCAATAACATCCGTTCCATCTATCACTTTTGCGAAACAGGTATGAACACCATCTAAATGAGAGGTATTATTTCTTGAATGACAAACAAAAAATTGAGAACCACCAGTATTTCGTCCAGCATGAGCCATTGATAATACGCCACGATCGTGGTATTGATTTTCTCCTGTTAATTCACAGTCAATTTGATATCCAGGTCCACCAGTTCCTGGCATACCATTAGCTCCAGATCGAGAATTTGGACAACCACCTTGAATAACAAAATCGTTTAGGACACGGTGAAATGTTAAACCATCATAATAGCCTTCCTGTGCTAATTTAATAAAATTAGCAACTGTATTTGGAGCATCTTTGGTATAAAAAGAGACAAGCATATCTCCTTTAACTGTTTTAATAATTCCTTTCATTCAATTAATTTTTGGGCAAATTTATGAATATATTACTAAATATTCATCATTCTGTTGAAAACTACGTTGAAAACCCCTTAAAATAAATCAAATTTGATGTTAGGCGAATATTAACTTTGTAGAAAGCCAATAGAAATATACATTTTATGTTTGGAACATTTATAAAGAAAAAACTGACCGATAATCAATTGGCGAATATATTTATAAACGCACTATTTGATTCTGTCGATAATGGTTTTAGCGTGATCGCTCAATGGATTAATGATGACCCAGCCTTCGTTGATTCGCCGAAAATTGACACAAGTAACAATAATGAATTCGCTTTAATTGTGATAGTTGGAAATTTATCCCTAATTGACAGCACGTTTGAGGCAAGTCAAGCTGAGCGCGTAGAAAAACTAATCTACGAAAAATTAGCAAAAGTTTACGAAATGTCAGAAATAGATATTCGGAATATCATCAAAGATTATAAGGCCTACATTAACAGGATTAACATGCCATCGAAAAATATGATTTATGGTATGTCAAAGGCCGTTTTTTATAAATACAACTTGAATGAATACCAAGACGAATACTTCAAACGTATGCAAGTTCCAAATCCACTATTCTTAAAAAGAATGGATGAAATTATGGGGAACTACCTCTGGAACTGGGATGCTTTCTTTAAGAAGTATAAAATATAATTCCTTAAAATTTTAGAATATAATTTAGCTGAACGTCTTCAATCGAGACTTAATCATTTCTATTAGCCGTGTCTTTCGACTCCGCTCAATCCACTAAACGAGAATCGAGCGGAGCCGAGAGGCGCGTTACCCGTTCTTTTGCATCAAAGCAAAAGAAAATAACGTCCGATTTTTCCGCCGGGACGGAGGATAATAGTGATTTTAGAATATAAAATTAGTTAACGCCTCTCATTAATTTCTTTAGGAAAGGCGCTAAAATAATCACCACTACTCCTGTAATTATTCCGTAGATCGCTAATTGATGGTATCCTTCTGTGTAGAGATTTAGTTTCACAGTAGCGCTTGCGTTATTATCTGGCGATGCCATTCCAGCACCAAGAATTCCAGCTACATATTGTCCATAAGCGCTCGCTAAAAACCACAAGCCCATCATTACACCCCAAAGTTTCTTAGGAGAAAGTTTTGTCATGAGGGAAAGACCAATTGGCGAAAGAAACAATTCAGCAATAGATATCACAAAATAGGCAGCTGTAAAAACCAGAAGAGATGTTTTACCATCTGCACCCGCAAAAAATCGATTAACATAAAAAACATAGAAAGCACCGCCAAGAAATAGAAATGCCAACCCGAATTTTACAAAATAATTGGGCTCAATTTTCTTGCGCTTCAACCAAATCCACAGCAAGCCTATCAGCGGACTAAACAGAATAACAAATAAGGAATTGGATGAATTATTAATCACATTTGGATCCATGCTGAAAAAGAATAAATCGCTACTCAGGTTGTCTTTCGCGAATAAACTTAAAGACCCCCCACTCTGCTCGAAAAATGCCCAGAATAGAATAGAAAGGAGAATAAATACAAGCGCCGCTAACATTTTTTTATTTTCTGCCCAACCCAACTTCAACATTTCATAAATTAAATAAACCAATGTTGCAGGACCAATAACATACATAAATATATCGGTGTAACGCGTATTGGTAATCATCAAGTAAATACCTGGCAGGATTAAAATAGATCCCGCATAAACCAACCATTGATTTCTTTTAGCAGTTGCCGGTTTTTCTGTTTTTGGTGGCATTCCGATAGGACCAAGATTTGCCCTAGTAACCAGAAACGTAATCAAACCAACAATCATAAAACCACCAGAAAGTAAAAAAGCTAAATCCCAGGTATACATTTTCCCTACATATACACAAATGGCACCACCGAGCAGCGCCCCAACATTAATTCCCGCATAAAACAAACCGAAACCTGCA
This sequence comes from Flavobacteriia bacterium, assembly GCA_026391005.1. Taxonomy (GTDB): domain Bacteria; phylum Bacteroidota; class Bacteroidia; order Flavobacteriales_D; family Crocinitomicaceae; genus UBA952. The sequence continues at coordinate 87,176 of JAPLEV010000053.1, forward strand.
TCTCGGCGCACATCACCTTCTTTATACAACTCACCCACCATGGTGGAGATATTTGGCTTGAAAAAACCTGTGCCAATAATAAGTAAGCAGATACCATAATAAAAATAATGTTCCGCTGAAATACCCAAAACAACGCTTCCTGAAATCATCAAAATTCCACCCCACAGCAACGATTTCTGAAAACCAAGAATCTTATCGGCAAACAAGCCACCTATAAATGTAAAAGCATAAACAAATGCTTGAATGGCACCGTATTGTAGATTAGCATTCTTATCGCTTAACAATAAGACATCCACCATAAAAATGGTGAGCATTCCACGATTTCCATAGAAACAAAAGCGTTCCCACATTTCTATAAAAAACAAGTACCACAATTGCTTGGGGTACTTGCCTTTAAAATCCTGAATTTGTTCGAGGGTTAATTTATTTTCCATGTCAATTGATACCTTTTTCTTTCATTACTTTATTAAGCTGCTTTAAGAGAACAAACATCAGCAATGATGCAAGAAGTAATAAGCCGAAATTAATCCAAAAGAAATCCGCTTTATCATTGTAGGTATCCCATAAACTTGCCAAGACACCACTTAATTTATTTCCAATAGAAGTGGATAGAAACCATCCTCCCATCATTAAAGAAGTGATATTAACAGGACTTAATTTGGAAACAATTGAAAGCCCCATGGGACTGAGAAACAATTCGCCAATTGTAATTATTCCATAATTCGCCACTAACCACCAAACGCTTACCTTTTCAGAGCCATTCCCTCCTATATGAACAGCAGCCACCATGACTAAAACAGATAAAGCGGATATGAGCAAACCAAATGCAATTTTAGTTGGCGTACTAGGTTCCTTATTCCTCCTTCGCAAAAAAGTAAAGAAAGCAACAATAAGAGGTGTCAGTATAATTACCCAACCAGGATTTATAGACTGACTTAAATTAGTGGCCCAGAGAGAAACAGTAGAACCTTCCTTGGGCAATTTTTCTTTCGCTACATTTCTAAAATAAATGGGATAACCCATCTCTTTTTCAACAATACCATTTTTCTTTTGAAGTCGAAAACTTGCATCATACAAATCGACTGAATCCGCTTTATAAGTGACTTCTTTAGCAAACTTAAGTCCATTAAAAACCTGCTCCGTCTTTCCGGAAATCTCCCTGTCTGTGTAACGATCAGCCCAAGTATTTAAGGCCGAACCATTTAATTTAAAGACCGCCCAAAATAAAATAACAACCGAAAATATTGTCAGTAAAGCACCTATTGGACGCTTATCTTCCACTTTTGCTTTCACATACAAGCTACCGTAGAAAAAGATGACAGGAATACAAGCAAATATAAAGGCATCCGTACTATCCGATCCAAAAATGTAACTATCTGGATTACTTACCGATTGTACTCCTTTCAATAACCAACCAATGGCACCAAAAACAACAGACGGAAATAAAATATAGAGTACAATTTTGTAAAAGGGCATGTCTCCTTCTTGTGTGCCTTTTTTCTCCGTTTTATCCCCGTAGTATTTTGTCCCTAAAAGAAAAATGCAAACCCCAACAAACATTCCCAATCCAGCTGCCATAAAAGCGTATTGCCAACCCAATAAAATTTGCAATGCGGCACCGAAAAAATTACAAATGAAAGCCCCAATATTTATCCCCATATAAAAGATATTGTACCCTTCGTCTTTCTTGTCCTTATATTTCTCATCGTTGTAGAAATTTCCCAAGAGCGTTGAAATATTGGGCTTAAAAAATCCATTTCCTACAATAACGAGCGTCATGGCAACATAAAGCATTGTTGTATTATGAATTCCCATCATAAAATAACCCGCTCCCATCATCAATCCACCAATCACAATCGATCTTTTGTAGCCAAGATAACGATCCGCTATTAATCCACCGATAAACGGTGTTAAAAAGACCAGAGCAATAAAAGTTCCGTATAAGTCAGACGCTTCTTTCTCGGTCATTGCAAAACCAGCTTCAACGTCTTTAAGGTAAAGAGTGAAAATACCAATCATTAAATAATACCCGAAACGTTCCCACATTTCAGATAAAAATAAAAATGGCAATGCTTTTGGGTGGTTCTTCCACATAAATAAAATCTAACTATTAGTTAATTACATAGGTGCTTATAGGAGTTAACCAACAATCTTTAGTGCAATAATTTATGATTACTCTTCGAATTAAGCCTCTTGCACCTCTACATGATCATTATGCATCCTTTTCTCCAACCAAGAACTAAGGAAGAATAAAATAGCCGCTGCAATACCAGACATTACAATAAATAGCACGAAAAACTCATATAAATTAGTGATTTGAAAACCACCGAAGGAAGTTGCTCCACCTTTTCCGTCTTCACCACCAGGAATTAAAGCACTTAAGGTTCCAGCAAATTTATTAGCGGCTGCATTAGCTAAAAACCAAGTCCCCATCATCAATGAAGATAACCTAAGCGGCGCCAGTTTCGAAACCATTGACAAACCAATAGGAGATAAGCATAATTCCCCAATCGTATGAATTACATACAATCCGATTAACCACCACATAGATACTTTTTCGCCTAATCCTAAACCTTTAACAGCAATAGCAATTACTACATAACCTAAAGCAACTAGACCTAATCCGATTGCCATTTTTTTAGGGGAAGACGGCTCCAGTTTTCTGGCATATAAAAAGCCCCAAATAATAGTCATAATTGGTGCAAGTGCAATAACAGCTAATGGATTGACAGATTGAAAATAAGATGCTGGCATTTCCCAGCCAAACAAGGTTCTTTCAGTTTGCCTATCTGCAAATAGCGTTAATGAAGCACCTGCTTGTTCAAAGGCTCCCCAAAAGAATATTACGAAGAAGGCAAGTATAAATATAACAGAAATGCGTTGTATTTCAATTTTTGACAAGCTTTTATCACTAAGTATTAGAATCGGCATTAACACCATCGCACCGTAGATAAAATAGCTAATGATATCCACATTGCTTTTAAATAATTGCTTAAAATTTAACATAAAGAAAATAATCAAGATAGAGCCTAAAATCATTCCGATACTTTTTGTGTCTAATTTCTTGACAGGAAGTCCAATGTGTTTTCCCTCTTCAGATATTAGGTATTTTTTCTGTCCCCAAATAAATGCCACAAGGCCAATTAACATTCCTATGCCCGCACACAAAAAACCCCATTTAAAATCCATAGAACCACATATGAGTGGCGAAAAGAAAGCGCCGAGATTTATTCCCATATAAAATATAGTAAAAGCGCTATCAATTCTTCGATCGTTAGCCGGGTATAACTGCCCTACCATTGTTGAAATATTGGGTTTAAAAAAGCCATTACCGATTATTATTGATGTCAAGCCCATCCACATGAGCATCACGCCACCATCTGTTCCGGCCGATGCGCTGAAAAACATAAAAAACTGACCAATTGCCATGAGCAAGCCACCAATTATTATACTTCGCCTATTACCAAGAAATTTATCACATAAATACCCTCCTAAAAGTGGCGTCAAATAAACTAAACCCGTATAACTTCCGTATATTTCTGATGCATCCGCATCTTTCATTAGCAATACTTTTGTCATAAATAATATGAAGATGGCACGCATTCCATAATAACTGAATCGCTCCCACATTTCCGTAAAGAAAAGAAAGTAAAGCCCTTTTGGATGACCAGATTTTGCTTGAATTTTAATCGAATTGTCTACTTTATTTTCCATGATTTTATTTTTTTGTGTGAGCCGAATTTAATAATAATTGTTTACGATTGATTAAAAAATTATAAAAATGAGTTAAAGAAATTAACAAACGACGTAATTACTTACATTTTTCTCGCTACTATTTTTTGCGAAAAGCAGGTAATCAAAGCAACTGAAAAATTAATAAATAAGCTTGTAAAGCCTTTTATTAGGTGCTTTAAAAAAGGATTAATTTTACATTATGAAATGTTATTCTTTTCCTTAACTTTACCATCCTAACAATTTATAACTACTAATATGAAAAAAATACTTTTACTCTCTTTGGCTTTTACAATAAGCTTTTACAATTTTGGGCAACTATTTTCTGATAATTTTGACTCGTATGCAGTTGGATCTTATTTAGGGCCTCAATCATTAACTTGGTCTACTTGGTCTGGAACCGAAGGTGGCGCAGAAGATGCTACCATCACTACTGCTCAATCTAGTTCAAATCCCCATTCAATCTATTTCTCATCCACTGCGGCTAATGGAGGACCTCAAGATGTTGTTTTAAAATTTGGACAATTATACAATTCTGGTATTTTCACACTACAAAATAAATTTTATGTGAATACTGCTAAAAAAGCCTACTACAATATACAAGGTGCTTTAACCATTGGAAATTTATGGGCATTGAATGTAAGTTTAGATGCAGGAAGTTTAATCATTGACGATGGCATCACCTCCAACTTAGTTTCAACCAACTATCCGCAAGCCACCTGGTTTGAATTAAAAATTGTAGCCAACTTAACATTACAAGTATGGAAAGCATATGTTGATGGAGTTTTAGTTGGGACGTGGACCAATGGAGTAAATACAGTAGCATGTACTGATTTTTTCCCTACTCAAAATTCTCAATTCTATGTTGATGACGTAAGTTTTGATCACCAGGTCTACACCCTTCAAAATTTGAATGCGATGGTTTCACAATTAAGCGTAGGAGGAAATATTGCTGGTCAAAATGTTACCCCATCTGTTTCCATAAAAAATGCGGGCGTTACTGCAATTACCTCATTCAAAGTAGATATTACTTACAATGGAGCAACAACCACTCAAAATATTACGGGCGTTAACCTGGCAAGTTTGGCAACATACAATGTTACTATGCCTTCGATGCTATTGGTAGCGGGAAGTCAAAATGTTGTAGCAACAGTTTACGATATAAACGGTGGCGTTGACAATGACCTTAGTGACAATGTACTTACTACGACAATTAACCCAGTTGTTCCAGCTGCAGGCAAGATGGTTGTGAGCGAAGAAGGAACAGGAACATGGTGCCAATGGTGTCCAAGAGGAGCTGTTTTTATGGATGACTTTAATACAAAATACCAAGGTTTTTGGGCAGGAATCGCTGTTCACAATGGTGATGTAATGACTGTAGCGGATTATGATGCAGGAATTGGCGCTTTAATCTCTGGATATCCTAGTGCTTTAGTTGATAGAGGAGGTGAAGTGGATCCTTCAGGAATGTCACCCGACTTTTTTGCTCGATTACAAACACCTCCAGTTGCTACTTTAATTAACGGGGCAACATGGGACGCAAGCACTCGAATCTTAAATGTATCCGTTAAAGCAACATTTGCTTTGCCTGCTACAAGCAGCTATACTATGGCTTGTGTATTAACTGAGGATGACGTAACCGGTGTAGGTGCTGCTTACAATCAATCTAATGCATATGCAGGAGGTGGAAACGGCGTGATGGGTGGATTCCAATCGTTACCAAATCCTGTTCCAGCAGCTCAAATGGTTTATAACCATGTTGCACGAGTTATTGCGCCAAGCTTCACTGGATTTGCTGGAGCATTTCCAGCGGTAGTTAACGTGGGAGAAAATCACATAGTTAACTTTAGCTTTACCCTACCTGCAACTTGGGATGAAAATCAAATTAACATCATTGGAATGATCATTAGCCCTGACGGAAGAATTGATAATGCCGGAACAGCTAACATAACTGAAGCCGTTGCAAATGGATATGAAGATGGAACTTCGGCTGGTATCTTTGATGCATTGCCTAATCAGTTGGATGCAGCAATAAAACTATACCCAAATCCTGCATCTGAAAAAGCAACGATTGCTATTGATTTAAAAGAAGCGAAAGATGTTTCTATAGAACTTTACGATCTTAATGGAAACTTGCTAAAAGCTGCTACTTACGCTAACTGGCTTGGTTTATCAACCGTTGAAATGAACACAAATCAACTTAATGCTGGTGTTTACTTAGTAAAAGTTACTATTGGTGGAGAAATCTCAACCAAAAGATTGGTGGTTCAGTAAGAAAAATAAATCTGAAAATATAAAGGGGCTTCGGCCCCTTTTTTTATGCCAAAAAGTTAATTTTGCATATGCAATTTTCAAAAGCCTTTGTTCGATTTAATTGGTGTGCCTTAATCTTTATCTATCTCATTATTACAGCTGGAAGTTTTGTTCGTATTTCCGGAAGCGGTATGGGGTGCCCCGATTGGCCAAAATGTTTTGGAAAATGGATTCCACCAACCTCAGCTAAAGAATTGCCCGCTAATTACAAGGAAATTTTTCTCGACAAAAGAACAAAAAAAGTAGAAAAATTCAATCGACTCCTTAAGGCAATTGGCATGGATCAAACCGCAAATAAGTTAAACGGCGATCCCGATATCTATAAAGAGGAATCATTTAATGCAAGGAAGACATGGGTTGAATACATTAATCGTTTATTGGGATTTATAGGCGGGAACATGCTCCTTTTTGGTTTCGGTTGGTTTCTCCTTTATTATAGAAAGTCGAAATTAATTTGGCTATCAGCACTTAATGTAATTCTCATCGGAATTGAGGCTTGGTTCGGTTCTATTGTAGTCGCAACGAATTTATTACCCTGGACAATTACCATCCATTTATTGCTGGCATTAATCATTTTACTGATTCAGTTGTATATCATCTATCGTTTGAAGCCAAGAGAAGAGCAAAAGATTCCACTTCCTAAATTGGATTTCTACATCTGGTGGTTTATTTTCGGAATTAGCTTTTATCAAATGTTTTTGGGAACCCAGGTTCGAGAGTATATCGATGCACTAAGCAAGGCGGGATTGGGTCGTGAAACTTGGAGTGATCATTTTGGAATGGCCTTTTTTATTCACCGTAGTTTTAGTTGGATGGTGCTCGTACTACTTGTTATTATTACATGGAGAAACGAAAAACAAAGCAAGATATCCATCATTCGCTATGCCATCATAGTTCTTGGATTTGAATTGTTTGCAGGCGTTATGTTGGCCTACTTTGATATGCCAGGATTAGTTCAAACTGCTCACTTAGTTTTTGCAAGCGTATTGTTAGGGATTCTTGGAATGGGTATATTTCGCTTTCGAAAAATACAATAAACCCAATTAGTATTTAATTAGCTTCACCGAATGCAATCGGGAAGACATTAGTTGGCAAACATATACACCACCTACTAAATGGGAAATATCAATTTGCTTATCAGCAGAACCTTTGTAAACAAGCGTTCCATAAAGATCAAAAATAGAAACCATAATTGACTCATTTCGGAAACTTTCATCCATAAAGAAAATACCTGTTGATGGGTTCGGAAAGATGTTAAGGCGAGATTCCAGCTCAGATTCTGCTATAAAATTTGAAAGCTCACAAAGATTAATAGGTGTAACAGGGATATTGCTATCGATATTTTGTCCAATACCTAATTGACCTAACGAATTAGTCCCCCAATTAAAGAAATTGCCATTAGCATCCATGGCTTGCGAATGACTAAAACCAGCTGCAACAGATACAACAGGACTAATAGTAGAGACTAATAAAGGAACATTGCTGCTTATGTTGGTGCCTAAACCCAGTTCACCATTCAAATTAGTTCCCCAAGCCAGTAATGAGCTATCACTTTTGATTGCAAAAGAATGCAATCCAGCACCGGACACAGCAATAATATCAACTAATACATCCAAATTAACCGGACTATTAGCATCTGAATTAGTCCCGTCTCCCAATTGTCCAAAGGAATTTGCCCCCCAAGCATAGACAGAACCGTTATTTTTAAGTGCCAACGAATGATACCCTCCTGCTTCAACCGCAGCAACATTTCCGAATCCTACTATGGTTGTTGGTAGACAAGTATTTGAATTTGTATTACCAATTCCAAGTTGTCCATTGCCATTATCACCAAAAGCCATGACAGCCCCCATGCTTTTTAGTACCAATGAATGATTCCATCCTGCGGAAATACCAGCAATTCCTAGTAGTGAAGGAACTTGAACGGGGCTATTGACGTCAACATAATCCGAATGACCTAATTGACCAAAAAGATTCCATCCCCAAGTCCAAACGGTGCCATCACTCTTCAAAGCCATACTATGAAAGCCACCACACGATATTGCAACTACATTATTGAGCCCATTAACAAGAACAGGGATAGGGCTATCCGAATTATTACCAATACCTAATTGCCCTCTGCTATTGTCACCCCAAGCCCACACGGTCCCATTTCCCTTTAAAGCTAGCGAATATTCAGATCCAGCAGAAACAGCTATGACATTGGTTAAAATGCTTTGTTGAACGGGGAGATTACTATCCGTTGTGGTACCATTTCCTAGCTGACCGCGATTGTTTCGTCCCCATGCTTTTATTCTTGCATCATTGCAAATAGATAGGCTGTGCCCTTCACCTGCTGCAAAAACCTGAGCTTGAATTTCCGAGACAAAAAGACAAAACGAGAAACAAAAAATAACATTTTTCACGGTAGGCACTGTTATGTAATTAAATTAACTCCCATTTAATCGAAACAAAAATATTTAATGTTGGATGAGAATGTCAAAAATATGATTTTTATTACTAAAAATTTATACCTTAGAAAAAAAATAAAGACTATGAAACAACCCTTACTTTTATCGTTGGTCCTTTTTACAGGTGCCATTTCTGCTCAAATCACCATCGATCAAGGCGATATGCCGAGTATCGGGGATAACATCCCTAGAAAATCCGATACCATGACCGTACATCCTGGTCCTGGCGGCAGTGGTGCCAACCAAACCTGGAATTTTACGGCGACTAGTCTTTCTGTAATCAATGAAAACACCTCCATTGTTTCCGTGGCCTCTACGCCCAGCGCGAATCAATTCAATAGCTCTAACTTAGCCATGACAAATGACAATGCGAGCTATTTGTACTTCAACAAATCGGCGCAAAGTTTCACGACACAAGGTTTTTCTGGTGATTTATTAGGCACAGGAATCATCAATGCCGTGTTCAACCCTGCCCTTACCTTACATCAATTTCCGAGAACCTTTGGCTCAACTTTTACTGATACTTATGGAATTAACGTCACGATTCCAGGAGCCACCATTAATCCATTAATCAGCCAAATAAATTATTTGCGTTCTTCTGTGGTGAAAGACACTACGGACGCTTGGGGGCAATTAACTACACCCTTTGGAACTTATGACGTATTGCGCGTTCACAGCATGGAAATATTTACCGATTCCATATTGGCACTGCCCATTTTCCCACCCGTTTGGCAATTAGTTTCCGTTACCATAGACACCACCCACAGCTATTCATGGCTTGGAAAAGGCGGAAAACTAGCCATTGCAGAGATGACTTTTGATTCTTTAGGCGTGCCAAAAATTTTTAAATGGACTGAATTACCTGGTATTGGCGTGGGGCTGGAGGAGTCTGAAATGGATGAAGCAATAAGTATCTTTCCCAACCCAGCAAATGATATGGTCAACTTGAAGCTATCTAATAAAATAAATAACTCTTCAGGTATTTTCTATTTATATAATAACATGGGAGCTTTAGTTCATCAAGAAGAAATCACTCATTCGACAATAGCGCAAGTTGATGTAAAATCATTTCCTGAAGGGATGTACACCTGGGAACTTCATTTTATCAATAGTAATGATATTAAACGAGGGAAAATAGCGCTAATACGCTAAATTGATTGAAAATAGAAAGTAAAAATCTTGTATATATTAAAGAATTTTCTACTTTTGCAAACCAATTTTAATAACTCAAAAAGTTGTTTTATTGGTGTTTAATATTGGTCCTATAGCTCATTCGGTTAGAGCAACTGACTCATAATCAGTAGGTGCTTGGTTCGATTCCAAGTGGGACCACACCACCCTAAAAGCCCCTTATTCAGGGGCTTTTTCAATTTTAATTCACCTTTTTTATTTTCAAATCGAATTAGTAAATTGTCACAAATATTTGCTATTTTTGTGACAGATTAAAAGTGAAATTAGAAATGAAAAGTATTGAAAAACAAATAGAAAAGTCGATTACAACCAAGAGTAAAGGTACTTTGTTTCTTCCCGATGATTTTTTAAGTTATGGTTCATCCGAAGCAATTCGTAAAGCCCTAGGACGTTTGGAAGATAAAAAGATAATTATCAGAGTTTCCCAAGGTATTTATGTACAGCCTAAGATAAGTAAACTAATTGGACCTATATCACCTTCAGCGGAGGAAGTCGCCGAAGCCATAGCAAAAAGAGATAAAATCAGAACCATACCGACAGGAAGTTACGCTTTGAATGCTTTGGGATTAAGTTCTCAAGTACCTATGAAAATTGTTTTACTTACAGATGGTTCGCCAAGAGAAATCAAAGTCGGAAAGCGAACAATAAAATTCAAAAGAACTACACCAAAAAACTTGATGGCAAAAGGAAAAATAAGTCGCCTTGTCATACAAGCACTAAAAGAAATAGGGATTGGCAAGATAAAAATAGAGGAAGAGCATAAAATACTTGAATTGTTGAAAAAAGAAAACATTATAGACCTTAAACACGACATTGCCTTAGCGCCGGTATGGATTCAAAAACTAATGAAAAAAGCATTGACTGATGGCCAAAATTGATTTTCACAAATTAAAACAATCTGAGAGAGAAGCAATTTTCAATGAGATAGCAACCTTTGAAGGTATGAAACCCTTTGCCGTCGAAAAAGACTGGTGGGTAAGCCTAACGTTAGAAATTATTTTTCAGATGGGTATTTCAAAACACTTGGTGTTTAAAGGAGGAACCTCCTTGAGTAAAGCCTGGAAATTGATAAATCGTTTTTCCGAAGATATCGATTTAGCAATCGATATGGACTTTTTTATAACTCCAACGAAAAACTGGTCAAAAAGTGAACGAACTCAGCTAAGAAAGAAAGCAGGCAAATACTCAACAGAAATTTTCTTTCAACAATTACAACAAGAGTTCAATCAAAGAGGATACAGTGAACTTAAATTTAACATAATTGAAACAAACGAAAGCGATAAAGATCCGAGAATATTAGAGATTTTTTATCCGAATATCATTGGACTTGAAACAGATTATATTTTACCTCGTGTACAAATAGATGTAAGTTGCCGCTCATTAAGAGAACCATATACTATAAAAATGTTAGGTTCATTAGTCGATGAAGTATATAAAGATAAAGATTTTGCAGAACCATTATTTGCCGTTCCTACAGTCATTCCAGAACGTACCTTTCTGGAAAAACTTTTCCTTCTTCACGAAGAATTTCATCGTCCTGCAGAAAAAATGCGCGTAGACAGATTGAGCAGACACATATACGATGTATATCATCTCTCAAAAGCAGGAATTGCTATAAACGCTATTAGTGATCAAGAGTTGTATGAAACAATTGTTCAACATAGATATAAATTTTCAAAAATTGGCGGCGTTAATTACAATGCTCATAATCCAAAAACAGTTAACCCTATTCCCCCTGAAAATGTAATTAGTGATTGGGAGTCGGATTACACAAAAATGAGAGAGGATATGATTTACGAGCAAAATCCGCCAACTTTTGTCGATTTAATTGATTGTTTAAAAGAAATTCGAGAACAACTTAAAAGTGTGAATTGGGAATTTGACTTAAGTTTTCCCAATACTGAAATTTAATTTGATTTTTATCAAACGCATTTACAACACTAAATGAAATCATCACTCGAAAACCTCTCAATATCCTCCTTCAAAAAGTTCGATAATTCAGACCTTTGGCCCACCAAAACAGAGTGAGAGTGAAAAGCGAGAGCGGTTCACTCCACTTTGTTTTACTTCGATCCCAGTTTCATTCTCGCTCTTCTGTTAGGATCACCTTTTATAACTCCCATTCTGTAACTTCTTTCATATCCTTCAGCAAGTTCGATAATTCAGACCTTTGGCCCACAAGCCCTGATACCGATTGGTGTCAGGGCTTTTTTTTATTTTAATTACCTAAATACTGATTTTAGTGAAATTGTCCGTAAACAATTCTCTATTGCGAAATTCGCAAATCATAATTTCATACTTGTGCATATCAGTAACTCAATTGGAGTAATTATTCCTATTCTTGTAAAAAAAGCAAACTAATGGTATCTTTATTTCATTATAGAGATTTAATTTAATTAATTGCCGTGCAAACTGAAACCACATCAAATAACAACACAACAATAAATAACCCAAGAATTATTTCTGGAACCAGGAAAAATTGGATTATGTTTCGAATGTGGATGAGCGTTTCTATTTTCGTTATTCGCAAATACAAAACTCCCATTAAATTTATAAAAATCGTTCGTAGAGTTAAAGAACTGAAGAATCGGTATAATTTTGAGAACGGCTATAAAAAGGTTGCTTACGTTGACGGACGTACATTTATTTCTCCAAACAACAATGGATGGCCAGCCAAGCATTTTAATCGATTAATTGATATCGAAGCTCGAACTGCGTTGAACGATAACGTAAGTAATTTGGAGCAACTGAACATTGTTCTTATCGCTTTGACAAAGAAATGCCCCTTGAATTGCGAACATTGCTACGAGGCTGAAGAACTGAATAAACGAGATACGCTTACACTTGAAGATCATAAAAAAATCTTAAAAAAAGTACAGGATGCCGGAATACCAATGATACAATATGGCGGAGGTGATCCAATGGCAAAAGTGAATGAACTAGTTGAATTGCTAGAATTTGCACAAAAAACATCAGACTTCTGGATTAGTACATCTGGATTCAATTTCACATCTGAAAATGCGCTTAGACTAAAAACGGCTGGTCTAACAGGCATAAGCATTAGTCTGGATCATCACGATCCAGATAAACACAATAAATTTCGCCGAAATGACAAAGCATTCCAATGGGCAATAGATGCTGCAAAGAATGCTCGCGAAGCAGGATTGGTTATAAATTTATCACCTTGTATAACTAAAGAATTTATTACAAAAGAAAATTTACAGCGTTATCTGGAGTTCGCAGGTGAAATAGGTGCATCTTTTGTACAAATGATCGAACCAAGAGCGGTTGGCAATTACGCTATGCAAAATGTCCATCTTCAAAATGAGCATATAGAAATTGCCGAACGCTTCTTTCTTGATGCAAATGAAGATCCAAAATACCGGCATCTCCCTATCGTCCTTTATCCTGGATACCACCAGCGAAAAACAGGATGTCCCGGCGCTGGAGCTAAATACCTGTATATTGATACTGACGGATACATGAGCTCATGCCCCTTCTGCAGAAATAAGAAAACACACATTCTAGATGAAGACGAACGAGAATCATCCATTCATGAAATGCGAAATGAAGGCTGCGGTGCTTTCGAAAATTTAAATTAAAACCACTTTCAACCAATTCAACATGATTAAACACTCTCTTTTCAATAGATCAATAGCAGTAGTACTTGCAATAAGTCTACTTCAAAGTTGTAGTTACTACAAACTAAGGACAGCTAATATAGACGAATCAACTTCAGCAGAAGTTATTGCTAAAAATCAGTCGAACTATATTATTGTGCACCTTGGTGATAATTTATGGCAGCTTGAGGAAGCCTTTATTACCACCGAAACGGTTACTGGGAAATTATCTAAAATGACACCTAAAGCAGCAGAGTACTACCGCAAAGCTGTTGAAGATAATAATTATCGCGTAGAGAAAGACAACATGGATTTTATCAGTCAATTGCATTTGCATGTTGAACAATTTAAGAAAAGTGATAATTCGGTGACTTTCAAAACATCAGACATTACTAAGATTGATGTAATGAAAAAGAACGGAGCATTAACAACTTTATCCATGGTAGGAACTCCGTTGTTAATTACTGCAGGTGCTATTGCGATTTTCGTTCAGGTTGTGTGTAACTGCCCTCACGCGTATTCTTTTGATGGTACTGCTTATCATTTTAACAACACATTATTTACAGGTGCGACTTCTGAAAAACTGGAGCGAGATGATTATAAAGGAATGCCTGATTACCATCCTGAATCAGAAGACTATAGCATGATTATTAAAAATGAAAATAATGAGTTTCATTACACAAACTTGCTTGAATTAATAGTCGTGAATCATAATAGCGATGTTGATGTTGTAACTGATCAAAAAGGAACAATTTACGCTTTAAAAAATCAAATTCAACCAACAACAATTCTTGATGACAATGGAGCTGATTTAGCAAATATCTTAGCTTACAATGACGACTCAGGCCACTCATTTGACAACAGCGGAGAATCTGATTACAAAAACGTTTATGCAACATTCAACAAGCCGAAAGATGCTTCAAATGCTAAATTGGTATTGAAGGCCAAGAATACTAGGTGGGGTGGATTTGTGTACAATGAGTTCTCTAAACTATTTGGGAAATACTACGACAATTGGGTGAAGAGAAATCACAAGAAATCGAAAGATGAAGTAATGGCTAGCTTGAAGAAAACGGGAATTCCAATGGTTGTTTCTGTGAAAAAAGGAAATCAATGGATTGATATTGAAACTATCGACTTGATTGGTGAAGTGAATTACAATTCATTGGTAGTACCAATTGATGCCTCATTATTGGAAGGAGAGCAAATTGAAGTTCGAATTCGTTCTGGATTTATGTTCTGGGATTTAGACTACGTTAATATTGACTTTACTCCAACGACTGAGCTTGATGTGCAGCACCTCTCTCCTACTTCGGCGTCTGGAACAAATTCAAACGATCAAGCTGCATTATCAAATGATGATGATTTATATATGGAGCATCTAAGAACAGGTGATTCTACAAATATTCTGTTTACGGGTCTTAAACCTGCCGCAGCAAATAGAACTATATTCTTGCACAGTAAAGGACATTACATTCCTCAAGATGTTTACAAGGGGAAATTAAATAGTAAAGAATTAGCGAAAATTAATAAAGATGCCGGAATGTCAGCATATTCTGAGCGCCTTTTCAATCAGGTGCTTTTGAATTACGCTATCAACCTAAAATAAATGAAAAATCTAATTACTACTTTATTGGTTTTACTTAGCCTTCAATTGATGGCTCAAGACACCATAGTGTTCAGAACAGGAAAGGTAGAAGAGGTTAAAATTCTAAGTTGGAAAAAAGAGTCAAATCTGATTGTATATATCAGTTCAAACGATACTATTTATTCAAACCTCTTGAATTTTGATAAAATAGTTCTTCATTCGAAATTGGAAGGAAGCGCTGATCCTGTTATGAATACTGCTTCAATTAGCAAAAGAACAAGTGAGGTTAATATCAAAAGAAGCGGAATAAAAAAGTATAATTACGGTCAATTTTCGGTATCAACAAACCTTACAGCTCTGATTCCACTTAATTTGACAGTCGGTCGAGTTACAATTGAACCAGAATATAGAATTAATGAATTGTTTTCAGTAAAGCTTCCTATATCAATAGGAATCCCAAGAAATAGACGATCTTATTATGTTAAAAAACCTAACTTCGATTCACAATATCTTAATTATTCAACTGCACCGGTTATGCTAGGTGACCCTTACAATTATTTAAGTGAAGATATCATTGTTCAAATTGGAGTCAACCCTAAGTATTATCCAATTGGCAAGTCTAAAAAACTCATTGCCCCATATTTGAGCGGAGCTGTTAACTTTGGTATTACTAAAGAATACGGTAAAGATTATTATGTCCAATCAAATACCTACGGAGGCGCGTGGAACACCTACTGGAATACTACTACAGAATCTACAGTAAAGAAAGAAGGTGAGAGAAATTATTTCAATTTTGAACTCCTATTGGGTCTTGATTTCAATTTAAGTAAACGATTAACAGCTAATGTAGAAACAGGATACGCATCTAAACTGCAAGAACTAGGTGTTTCAACAGTAGTCTCTAAGGTTTATCAAAGAATTGGCGAGGGAGAATATAATTTAGTAAATGCTCAGGAAGTCCAAAATCTTTATAAACGTCATAATTACTACAAATTTAGAATTCTACTAACGTATCATTTTTAATTAAAAAAATAAAGGATTCAATAATACACAAGCAAATCAACTTAACACCTTTGCTTAAAGGATTGATTTTATTTGAAAATTCGGAAGAAAAAACAACTGGATTTTTACACAGAAATATAATTGCATAATTCGCAAATAGCACCCAAAAAATTGCAAAATTCGATATTAAGATGAAAGATTAAAAGTTTACATTTGATAGGAAAAAACAGAACCCGTTAAAATGAAAATATTACTCACAGGTGCAACAGGATTTTTGGGGTTTAGAACGTTGGAGAAGCTAATAGAAATAGATGGTGTTACGTCTATAATTGCTGCTGGCCGTAGGATTAGGCAATCGCATTATTTGAATAATTCAAAGATAACCTATAGGCTAGGTGATTTATCTGATATGGACTTTGTAGCATCAATCACGCAAGATGTGGAATACGTAATTCATGCTGCAGCGCTTTCTTCTCCTTGGGGAAAATACAAGGAATTTGAAGATGCAAATCTTCGTTCACAAATTAATCTAATCAATTCAATTAAGAGAAATAAATTAGTAAAGTACATCTATATCTCTACTCCTAGTATGTATTTTGACTCAACCAATCGAAGAAACATTAAGGAAAATGACCCTCTTCCAAGAAAATTTATAAATGCCTATTCTTCCACAAAACGAATGGCAGAAATTGAACTCATCAATTCGGGAATACCCTATGTAATTCTGCGGCCACGTGCGCTCACAGGGAGAGGAGATACTGTTATTATGCCAAGAATAATTAGTGCTTTCAAAGAAGGAAAATTAAAAATAATTGGAAATGGAAAAAACATTGTTGATTTAACTTCCGTCGCAAATGCGGTAGATGCGATACTATTAAGCCTTAAAGCTGAGGGCGCAGCACTCAATCAAATTTACAACATAACGAATGGAGAACCGGTAAATTTATGGGAGAAGATTGGCTTAGTGCTTAATTTGATGGATAAGCAATTGCCACAAAAGAAAATCCCTTATTTTCTAGTACTTTCGATTGCACAACTATTTGAGTGGAAATCAAAACTAACAAATATGAAAGAGCCAGCGCTTACAAAATATGGTGTGGGGGTTCTTTCTAAATCGATGACCCTGGATATTTCTAAAGCAAGAGAATTGTTAGGATATCATCCTACCGTAACAACGGATGAAGCCATCACAGAATTTGTAAATTGGTACGCAGAAAATGAAAAAAACTAAACTCTACCTTAATCACGCCGGCTTTTGTGTTGCAAAGGAGAATGAATCCATTAGAGGCGGGCGGAAATTAAAAATTAAATTCCATGCGCTTTGGGGATTAATTGAACACCCGGATCATGGTTATATTTTATACGATACTGGATATACACAACGATTTCATGAAGAGACGAAAAGTTTTCCAAATAAAATATATGGGAAGATTACTAAAGTCGAAATTAAGGCCAATGAAGAGGTTGCCAAGCAACTATTAGCCAATGGAATTTCTCCAGATGAGATTAAACATGTGATCATTACTCATTTTCACGCTGATCATGTTGCAGGCATTAGGGATTTTAAAAACGCTTCATTTTACACTTCTAAAAAAGCGTATGAGTATACGATGAAACTTCCCAATTCAATTGCCTTTTCAAAAGGTGTATTAAAGAAATTATTACCTGATGATATTTCAAATCGAATGATTTTTATTGATGAGAAAATTACCAAAAAAGAAGATGCAATCCTAGGTAAAGAGTATGATCTATTCGGAGACAATTCAATGTTGATTTATGAATTACCTGGTCATGCGGCAGGACAAATTGGGCTATTATTAGAGACGAACAAGCAACGCTATTTTCTGATTGCAGATGCTTGCTGGCTAAGCAGGTCGTATAAAGAATATGTTTTACCGAATCCAATTGTTCGACTGTTTTTCCATTCATGGAAGGATTTTAAAAGTTCATTATTCAAAGTTCATAAATACCATATCGCAAATCCGAATGTTCTGATTGTACCCTCGCATTGTTCAGAAACAACCAACCGATTAATTCAAACTAAAATTGATATGAATGCGCTTTAAACTTCAAATTTTATGGGCATTAGTTGAATTGAAACTGCTGAAGAGACGCTATCGTTCTAATATAAAAGAACTACAATCCTACCGCTGGAAAAAATTCCAATCTACACTGGCTAGGTCACCCTTCTATGCTGATCTTTCAGAACAAAATGAAGCATTGGAAAATTATCCCATCATGAATAAACAACTATTCATGGAACATTTTGACAGCATCAATATTCACGGGATAAAAAAAGAAATCGCAAATGAAATCGCCTTAAAAGCTGAATTGTCTCGGGTTTTCTCTCAGATGATTAATAATATTACAGTTGGATTGTCCTCAGGAACAAGTGGTAACAGAGGGCTTTTTCTTATCGACAAAAAGGAGCGTGCACAATGGGTGGCATGCGTGCTGGATCGTATAATTGGATTTACACTAAAAAAACGTAGCGTTGCGTTTTTTCTTCGAGCAAATAGTAATTTGTATGATTCAGTTCAATCAAATGTGCTGAAGTTTGAGTTTTTTGATTTGTTGGAAGACTTACAATTGCATATCTCTCGCTTAAATTTATTGAACCCTTCTATTCTTGTTGCCCAACCAAGTATGCTTTTAGAATTGGGGAGAGAAATTGAAAAAGGTGTTGTTACCATTCATCCAGAAAAAATAATTTCGGTGGCAGAAGTCCTTTATCCAGAAGATAAAAAGTATTTAGAAAAAGTTTTTGGACAACGAATTCACCAAGTTTATCAGTGCACAGAAGGTTTTTTGGCAAGTACATGCAACGAAGGAGTATTGCACTTCCACGAAGACTTTCTAATCATCGAAAAAAAATACTTAGACGATACAAAAACTCGCTTTCACCCCATAATAACAGATTTAAAGCGTTGTTCTCAGCCCATTGTTCGCTATGAATTAAACGACATTATTCACGAGTTAAAAGATTGCCCTTGTGGATTGAAAACGATGGCAATTGAAAAAATAGAAGGACGATCTGACGACCTACTAATTTTTGAGAATAAAGATGGAATTGCCACAAAAATATACCCTGATTTTTTTAGAAGAGCCATCATTATATCGGATGAATCCATCGTGGATTACATGCTAGTCCAACGATCAAGCACACTGATTGAGTTATATTTGAATGGAGACCAAGAACGATTTAATAACGCGAAAAATGAGATTGAACTACTCCTCCAACAGTATTTAATAGAAGGGGTGGAAATTAAACGAACAAACATACACCCACACGAAAAAGGAAATAAATTAAGACGTATAAGTTATGAACCAAACTAAACCAATACGTATCATTGCAATGGGTAAATATTTACCTAAAGCAGTGCTTTCAGAAGAAATTGAACGGAAACACGGCTTGCCAATCGGATGGTCCCAAAAGTATTCTGGGGTAGAAAATCGCCACATTGTTACTAACGAAAACAATGGAATAATGGGCGCAAGAGCTGCAGAAGAAGCACTGTCGAAGGCATCAATGAGCTTAAAAGACATCGATTTATTATTATGTGGAAGTGGAACATTTGACTATCCAATCCCCAATCAATCGAGTATCATCAAAGCAGAAATGAAGGATGGCAATTTATACGACACTCCGGCAATCGATATTGATAGTACATGCTTAAGTTTTGTTGCAGCATTAGACTTTGCCGCGAAAATTTTAGATGGAAAATCCTATAAAAACATCTTGATTGTAAGCTCAGAAGTTTCTTCTATCGGCATTAATCCATCGAATTGGGAAACACTCACCTTATTTGGAGATGGGGCAGCAGCAATGATAGTTAGTTATGACGAAAACTCAGAATCTACTTTTATCAAAGGAGGACAGCGCACTTATTCTGAAGGAGTTTATCACACTATTATAGAAGGGGGAGGCTTACGAAATCACTTTAAAAATCATCCATATAACGTCGATTTATATTCCTTCAAAATGAATGGTCGACATTTGTTAAGACTTGCAAGAAAAAAAGTACCTGAGTTTATGGATTGGTTTTTTAAGGATATTCCGTATGATATAGAATCTACAGATGCAATTATTCCCCATCAAGCATCCAAAATTGGCATGACTGTTTTTACTAGTCAATATAAATTGAGGCCTGGACAAGTGAAGGAAACCCTTGCAAAATATGGGAACTGTATTTCAGCTTCCATTCCACTCACATTTATGGATGCGGTAGAAAAAGGCGAAATAAAAAGAGGTGACATTTGTTTTCTCAGCGGCACTTCCGCAGGTTTTTCAATTGGTGGTGTACTACTAAAATATTAATAAAATGGAAAATAAAAACTTGATTTTTAGTGTTTTGCGTGAACATGAAGTAACAAAAGACAGAAAGTCGCTTTCAATTTATCTCTTTACCCTCTTCTCATTCCTTGCCATTGTTGCATTGAATGCATTTCTCTACCAATATATTCATTGGCTTACGCTGTTCCTTGCTATTCCTAGTGGAATACTTTTATGTCGTTTTTTTGTGATTGAACACGATTGTGGACATAATAGTTTTTTTACAGAACGAAGACATAATAAAATAGCAGGGCTTATTCTTGGATTTTTTACAATGGTACCAAGTCATCTTTGGAATCATATTCACGATTTACACCACGGAAGCGTGGGGAATCTAGCTCATAGAAATAAAAATCCAGAGTTATGGACAATGACAGTAACTGAATTCATAAATGCATCCTTCCTAAAACGAATTGCCTACCGAATTTTTCGATCTGTTGCAATGCGCTTAATCATTACCCCGTTTCTTTGGATGATAATTCCGCGTATACCTCTGCCCTTTTTAGGCCTTAAAATTGTGTCTTCTGTGCTGGTACATAATGTCATATATGCCGTCATATTATATTTTATAATTGTTAGTGGTAATTTCCTTCCTTTTACCATAATTTACCTTTTACCGGTGTATCTTTTTAATGTAATGGCCTCTATCATGTTCTATTTGCAACATCAGTTCGAGACGACATCATGGGAGAATGATGAAAAATGGGACCTATACACTGCATCTATTCATGGATCATCCTACGTAAAAACTGGTCGTTTTATGGGATGGCTCACAGGGAATGTGGGATGTCATCATATCCATCATTTGAATACAAAAATACCTTGTTATGAACTGCCGTTTGCGACGGAAAAAGTAAGTCCATATGTTGATGTTGATGTAATTTATTTAAAGGAATTATTTCATCACTTGAATTGTGTTTTGTGGGATGAAGAAGCCAAAAAACTAATTCCATTCTCTGATTTAAAAAAACGAGTAAATTGACATTTAAACTATTTATTCAGTTGATGTTTGGCGTTTTTTCATTAAATCCAAGTAACATGAGATGGTTCAATCTGAAACGGATGGCCTTCTGTCTTTTCGTCTTGCCGATTTTCATATTTATTCTCATCAACAACCGCATTTTTCTATTGCTCGATTATATTTTCTTTCCGCATTTTATTCGTCAGAAAATTAAAGATCCAGTTTACATCATTGCTGCTCCAAGAAGTGCAACAACATTTCTCTTCCATTCGCTGGCACAAAATAAAGATAAGTACACCTGTGTGAAACTATGGGAAATAATTTTCGCACCATCGATCCTTCAAAAATATAGCTTGATTATCATTTTTAAAATAGATAGCTACATGAAATCTCCATTAAAAAAAAGTGTGCGTTTTTTCGAGAATTTAATTTTTGGAAAATTTAGTAAAATCCATGTAATTGGACTCGAATTACCAGAGGAGGATGAGGGATTCTTGCTATGGAATTTATCCACATTGTATATGACTTTTTTTTACAGTGATTCCAATTTTTTTGAGAACTTCTATCAATTTGATAGAAGTATGAATCAAAAAGCCAAGAATCGAATCATGAAGACATACAGCAACTATATAAAGCGACATAATTTTGTTTTTAATAGGAAAAGTGATCGTCAATTCTTATCTAAAAATCCGCTAATGATGAATAAAATAGATAGTTTGCATGCTATTTTTCCCGATGCTAGAATAATTAATATTAACCGAGATTTAGCAGAGACACTTCCATCAACGTTAGCGTTAAATCGAAGTATTTATGCAGCATTTACATCTATAAAAACAAACGAATCAGTAGAATCACAGACCATCGAACAACTTATCGCATGGTATGCCATGGCACATGAAAGTCTAGCCACTAAATTCCCAAATCAGCACATCAAAATCGATTTTAAGAAATTGATAGCACAAAACAAAGAAGAAATAATTCGAATTTCAGAATTTCTATCCATTCCGTTAGTCGATCTAGTATTTCCCGTAAAAGCTAGTGGTAAGATGCACAAAAACACAAACTCCTATCAGCGATTATCGAAAGAAGAACTCGCCCCGATTTTAGTTAAATTAAAGTTTATGGACCAATATTGTAATGAATAGATGTTGAAAGCTGCTAAAATAACCTTGTGTAATTTATCCATCAATTACGTGGAAAAAGGGGTTGGACCACCTATGATTTTCCTTCATAATGGAGGTGGATTTTGGAACAGTTGGGAACATCAACTCAACTATTTCTCAAAAACAAATACAGTTTATGGATTGGATTGGCCAGGATTCGGTGAGTCGGAAGCTCCAAACGGGCTTATTTCGCTTAGTTTATTGACTGATGTTTTAGCTCATTTTATTGAACAAAAAAGTCTTGATAAGGTTACCCTTGTTGGGAATTGCATTGGTGGTTCGGCAGCGCTTAACTACTCCAAAATACATCCTGCTAAGGTAAAAGACTTAATCATTTTCAATATTTGTCCTGGCACATTGATTTATCCTATTCGGATTTTAAGGACACTAATACCAGCATTAAACAACCAGCCTTTTCTCAAAACTATAGTTCGGTCTCTCTTTATTTTTGCCTTCACAAAAACACCGGTTAAACGAAAGTTTCCAAAAATCTTGTTTGGTCGCAATTTCAATTCAGATAACGACCTAAGCAAAAAATACATTGAAAAATTCAAGCTCTCATCACAAACATCTTCTAGGGTTAACCTAGTTTTCTCCGTGCACACTTTCAACATTGAAAAGTATATGCACAATCACATCGCAATGAAACACTTGTTGATCTGGGGAAACGATAACTCAATAACGAGTTTAAAAAAACATGGATATTACCATTATAATTACATAAAATCGGATGAATTTAAGGTAATTAATGACGCTGGACACTTATGCATGTATGAAAAACCTGCGGAAGTGAATCAATTGATGGAGTCATACTTATTGAGAAATCGTTGAAAATAGATCAATGGAGCTCTAGTTGTTCTTTTCCGCAATGCTTCCCCATAAAAAGGTATTGTAAACTTCATGGTCGAATTTTCATTATTTCGTAAAATTCAAAATCGTGACTTAAAATCCTCCAAGCAATTACTGATTAAACAATAATTACTTGCAGTTTTTAGACATTAAATTCAATTTACCGTTTATCCTCTGAGAAACAAAACCACCACCATGAAAACTGGGGCAAAAACTTGAAAAATAACATTTAATCAAGGACTTTTGTATATTAGGATAATAGACTATGAATATGTAAATTTGATGAATTAACAAACGCAAATGAAGAAGGCTCTAATTGTTTAGGTCCATATTCTGTAGCCGAAGCGACAGATGCTTGGAAAGCAAATAATGGAATACTAGCGCATGAATTTCAGATGAAAAAAATAAATAGTTGAAATGGGACAAATAAAAATAGGTAGAAGTAAAGATAATGATATTACGATAGACGACGCAAGTGTTTCAAGGTATCATGCTACAATTATTAAAACCGAAAGTGGAATTATGATTAATGATAATGGCTCCAGTAATGGGACATTTATAAATGGAAATAGAATAAATAAAGAATCAGTTTTAAAAAAGAATGATATTTTAAAAATAGGGACCGTTTTAATTCCTTGGATGAATTATGTTGGTCTACAAGAGGAAAGTGATTCACTTCAAACAAAAATAATTAAAGAGGAAGTGCCTATACCAAGCCCTAAACCTGCGCAAGCAGTAGAATCAAGCAATGTTCAAAATCAAAATGTTCAACAAAATGTAATAGTTCAACAAATAGGAAGCCATTCCAATGGTTTGGGCACAGCTGGATTTGTTCTTGGACTTTTAGGCTTTTTAACTTCTTGGACTGTTGTGGGGGGGCTTATAGGCGGATTCTTTGGTTTGATTTTTTCTTTTGCTGGTTTGTTTAAGAGTCCAAGGGGCTTAGCAATTGCGGGACTTATTTTTTCACTTCTTGGCATCTTTATAGCTTTAGCTATATTATAGTTAAAATAGTTAACGTTGCGCTTGACTTAATTGGGCTAAGTAGCTAATGTAATGATGGTTAAAAATCAATTTTAGTATTTAAACAATAAAGTAAAACTTATGAAGCAATTTACCATTGGAAGAAGTAAAGACAATGACATCACGATAGACGACGCAAGTGTTTCAAGACATCATGCTACCATTATTCAGACCGCAAGTGGCATTGTTATTAGTGATAATGGTTCTAGTAATGGGACCTTCGTTAATGGAAATCGAATACATGGGGAGCAAGCCCTTTCAACTAATGATATTTTAAAATTGGGGACAGTTTTAATTCCTTGGAGAAATTATTTTGTGTTGGAAAACAATGAGGAAGAAAGAAAAACTAAAATTGTTTCAGATCAATCTCAAAATTCGGATAATGCCAATAACCAGGGACAAAACAATAATATTCTTCCTGATGATAGATTTGTTGCTGAGCCCGCTAAAAAAAGTAAGAGAGGGTTGAGAATATTGGCTGTCATTGGAGTTCTTCTTACTATAGCAATAATAGCGGGGAAAATTATTTTGTCACCCCGTAACAATGATTCATACGGGAATACACAAAGTTATATAGTTCCAATAGTCTCAGATGAATCAATAAGATATGAAGAAAAAGGATTCATGGATAAAACAGCCATAGGAACAGTTACAATATCAAACAGTTCTGATTTTGCCGGTAATGTTGAAGTGTTTGCCACTTGTACTCAAGAAGACAACGAATATGTTAAATCCAAGCAAATTTATTTGGAAGCTGGGGAGACGCGGTATCTCGAATTTGAATTTAGAGAAATAAAAAGATTAGACTTCGAACCAAATTTCTCAGTCACTGCGGTAAGCGTTCAATAAAGTTATATGCTCCGCTAGATAAACATTGGCCATACCCCCTTCGCCGAGAAGAGAAAGGATTTTATAGTTTTGTATTTGTTGGTTGATCATTTAATTGAACTTAATAATTGCCAAATTGATATGAAAAGAATTATTCCTACAATAAAAAAATAAAAAAATCTATCCTCCTTTTTCTTTAATTTTAAAAATCCATTTAAATGTATACTTCTAAATCTGAATAAAGAAAAAATCTTCTCTTTGAATACTGCATATTTTTGATTTTTATTTATTGTATTGTCTGCTTTAATCGAAGTTTCATTAAATAATTCTTTCAATAATTTAATACTTTTAATTCTTTTTGTAATTTGATTTTGAGTGGAAATTTGGATGACTTTATCCCATTTGGAATGCGTCAATGGTAATCTTTCGTTTTTCATTTTCATCAAATCGATTAAACTTAAATTAGTAGTATTATAAGGCGTTCGCCCTTTAACCATAAACCATAGAACCAACCCCATACTATAAATATCGGTTGAAGGTGTCACATCTTTTGTATTTTTCATTTGCTCAGGACTCATATAAAGTGGTGTTCCCATTATATCTAATATCCCTGTTTCTGTATAGTCCATCTTTATTCCATTAGTTTTTTTTACTATTCCAAAATCTAACAATTTTATGTTTCCATTAGATTTAACCATGAAATTTTCTGGTTTAATATCTCTATGAATTATGTCTTTAGAATGAATAAAACCAACTGCATTTAGCATTTGAAGGTAGATTTCGCTTATTTCCTCATTTCTTAAATTACCTTTTTTCTCTATTAGTTCTTTCAACGAAATCCCTGCAATATACTCCATTACAAAAGCAACTACATCACCCGCATCAATTAAATCCGTTACCTTAATAATATTAGGATGGTTTAATTGAGCTAAAATTCGAGCTTCTGATAGGAAACGATTACGAATATTTAGTTTACTAGCATATTTAAATTTCAATATTTTAATTGCTACTTCATGTCTCAATTTTAAGTGAACCGCCAAATAAACATCTCCCATGCCTCCTTCGCCAAGGAGAGAAAGGATTTTGTAATTTTGTATTTGTTCTCCTATCATGGATAAAATATTGTATGTGTATTTTTAAAAGGCCCTTACTCCACGTACGGTGGTTACGTAATCCTTATTATTGCAGGTGGAGTTACCATTGGTTAAGTATACGCTGAACTTATAGCTTTTGAGATTGGTGAAACTGAAACTGCTCCAATAGTCAGCAACAGAGAGACCTGGTATGACATGTTTTTGATTATATAACAATTTTAATTCATCACTACTTGGCAAATACCAATCGGAATAGCCTTTCAAATTCAAATTTTGACATTTTTCCATAGCAGAATCCCAATTAAATCTTCCAAGATCTCTTTCAGTGCATACTCTCCCATGTTTTCCTGAATTATCCAAATAAAAAATAATGCCACCTTGGTGTTTTTGTCCAATTTTTAAATTAGATGATGATACAATTGGAGTTGCATTTACAACTTCTATCTGTTTTTCTTTTTCTTTAGGGAGTTGTTTTGGCTTTACTTTCTCAATTTCTGTTGGTAAAACAATTTCCGGTTCTTTATCATCCGAAATAGTTGTAACTGGTCCATCAGCCATTCCATATTTACTGAAACTGACTATAAGAATACCAACAAAAAGCAATATCCCTATTGCAATACTTATCGTTTTAAAATTAAAATATGCTATTCGCTTTGGTTCCTTTTTCTCTGGATTATGCTTTGGAATCGCAAGATTAATTTTATTATCAGAAACAGCGTTTGCTTTTAGTATTTTATTATAATTAATTTTTAAGGAGCGTTTTGCAGGGTCTTTTTCTGTTGCTTGTTGGATTGTTGAGTCCCAAATAGTATGCGTTAACGGCAGGCGTTCTTTTAGTATTGCAACTTGAATTTCAGGTAAAGAAATTTCATCTGAATCATACGGTTTTTTATTCATAACCAACTGCCACAAAACAACTCCCAAACTGTATACATCTGTTTGTTTGGTAACATCTGCTGTGTTTTTCACCTGTTCTGGGCTCATATACAAAGGTGTTCCCATTTGCTGCATTAAACCAGTTTTAGTATAATCAACAGCACCTTCATTTGTGTTCTTAGCAATTCCAAAATCTAATAATTTTATTTGGCCATTTTTTGTCACCATGAAATTAGATGGTTTGATATCTCGATGGATTAAACCTTGCTCATGAACATATTCTACAGCTAAAATCATTTGATTGAAAAACCCTTCTATTTCAGCTCGTGCTAATCCTCCTTTTTTAGATAAATACGCTTCTAAAGTCTGCCCTTCAATGTATTCCATTACAAAAGCAACAATATCGCCAGCATCGATTAAATCCGTTACTTTAATGATATTGGGATGCGACATTTGCGCTAAACTTCTTGCTTCAGCTAGAAAGCGTTTTCTAATGTTTGCATTTTGAACGTAATCTTCTTTAAGAATTTTTATAGCGACTTTATTTCTTAAAGTTAGATGCTCTGCTAGATAAACATTGGCCATGCCCCCTTCGCCGAGAAGGGAAATTATCCTATAATCTTTAATAATTTGCTGTAGCATTTCAGATAATTAATTGGCAGCAGTAGCAGATTTCAATTTAATATTCCAACTCTTTACACCGATGGGACAACTAAACTTAAGTTCATCTGTATATTTAGCTCCTGGTTTGATTAATATAGAAAGAATCTTAGTATCATGCCCTATTTTATCGCCATTATTGTCAAAATAGAAAGTCTTTAATTCAAATTTCGAATACCCTACATATTTTGCGCTATTAGAAATCTCAATATTTATTTTAATTATATTAACAATATTCTTTCTGCCCTCATCATTTTTAAAGGAAAGATATTTTAATGGATCAGCTCTTTCCGCTGCTATTATTTCATCTGTGGGATTACTTTTTACAACTACTTGATCTTTAACTGTAGGATTAGTTTTTTGAACCACCTTAGCAGTTACCACTGGTTTCTCATTCAAAACAGGTTTATTTTTCTTGGTTTCGTTGCCATTTTGGTTTGAAGGGTCGTTCATGGTTTTTTCTGGAGGAACCATATTATTTTTATTATTTGTTGATTGATTTTCAGATAGTGATTCAGATTTTCCTTTATCCTCGCCTGTAGATTTTGATAATAAGAAAATAATGGTGCATAGCGTTACTAAACCAATCCCAGCAAACAAAACCAGCATACCTTTTTTGTTTTTCTTTTTATCTTTTTCTGGGTTCTTTGGATTATTCGCTTTGTTAGTTTCTGCTGTTGTGATTGTTTCTTCTACTGGTTTTTCTAGCACATTTTCCTTTACGGATAAATTTGGCTTTTCTTCTATAATGATAGGTACTACAGTGGTTTTGATGGGTTGATCAGTTGCATCAATAGTTACCTCTTTTTTAGTTTCAAGAGACAAGCCAAAATCGTCTTTTTTTAAGGCCTGAATAAAGTCTTTACAATTTTGAAAGCGGTCCTCTGGCTTTTTTTCAGTAGCTTTTTTTATTACTCGACACATGTGATCTGATATACCCGGATATATCGATTTGGGATCAGGTAAGTCTTCACCAACAATTTTATTGAACACATCGAATTCCGTTGTTAATCCTTCATACGGACATAAGCCAGTTAACATTTGATATAAGGTAATACCGAGTGCGTAAATATCGCTTCTCAAGTCTAGTTCAAGTCCGCGTACTTGTTCAGGAGACATGTAATATACGGTCCCTATATGTGAACCCGTTTTGGTTAATTTATTTCCTAAGTCTCCAACCAGTTTTGCAATACCAAAATCTAATATTTTAATCTCATTCGTTTGTGTTCTAACTAGATTAGATGGTTTAATGTCCCTGTGGATCAATCCTTGTTTATGCGCATATGAAAATCCTTCAAGCGCTTGTTCCATAATTTGGATTGCTTCCTTTTCTTGTATTGGTCCAGTTACATCTTGAATGTATTCATCCAAGGGTTTGCCATCAACCAGTTCCATTATTAGACTCATGCCATTCTCGTCCTCCACATAATCAAACAGTGTTACGATGTTCGGGTGTTGAAGTGCAGACATCAATTTTGCTTCATTAACAAAACGACTGCGTACCAACTCATTTTTTACCAAATGAGGCAATAAAACTTTTATCGCTACTTTTCTTCCCAATTTAACATGCTCAGCAAGGTAAACAGTTCCCATTCCACCTTCGCCGAGGAGAGAGATTATTTTATAATTTAGAATTTGTTGACCGATCATGATTAAAAATTATATGTTGGCTAATATAGCATAATAATAATCATAATCAAACTTATTAATAGTGTAAATACACCCCTAAAATAAACCCGGCTATTGCTGAACCTTTATTTTTTTGAGGCATTTCAGTTTTGATCTTTCTGACACTTTACACCCAATCCTATAATAGTAATTGCCAATATTAAATAAAGGCTTGGATTCACTATTAAAATTCCGATAATACCATCATGTAGTTTGAGTTTGGTTGGGTTAAGTTTTATTTATTCTTTAAAGAGAGACTATCTCATTTTTTCTATTTCCATGTAAGAAGGACATTTAACCAATTCTTTTTTGATAGTTGACTGATCTTTAGATTTGTCATTGAAAATCTTTTCACAAGACTCAATATCGCTCTTGTATTTCTTTTGGATCGCTTCTATCTCCTTCGGATCTCCATTAGCAGCTTTTGCTTCTTTCAAAATTCCTAAATAAATGTCCGTACAATTACAAATCTCAGACCCTTTCATCAGGCCAATCACCATTATAACGACTACAAATAAAATTCCGACAATACCAACTAACAATGCAGCAGTTGCTGCTCTGCTTTTTTGCCAAGCGACGATTGGCTTTTGTTGTTTAACCTCTTTGTTTTCAATGATTTTCTCCTTAGGACCATCATCGATTGACTGCTGTTTCGTCGATGCCTCAACACTAGAAGCTGAAGCCGAGGTGTCCAATTCTTTTAACATTTCTAGAACTGTTTGATACCTTGCATTTCTATCTTTGGAAGCGGATTTCTGAATGATGGCATCAAATATTGGATTGTTTTTCAGACTTGGAATTGGTTCATTGATGATTTTTGTAAAAATCTCATAACTCGATTCTTCTGCGCTTTCATAGGGAGCTTTCCCTGTTAATGTAAAATAAAGCGTAACGCCTAAAGCATAAATATCAGCGCGATGATCAATTGATTTTTCGCCTTTAACTTGTTCCGGACTCATGTACACAGGCGTTCCCATTTGCGTACCTGTTTGGGTCATTTCATTGCCGGTCCCAAATAGTTTTGCGATGCCAAAATCAAGTATTTTTACCTGATTGTTTTTGTCAATAAAAATATTGGCGGGCTTGATATCTCTATGCACAATTCCTTTTGAATGGGCATAATCAAAGGCATTCAATACTTGGGTAAATAGCATCTTTACCTCATTAGTTGAAAGCGGCCCAGTTCGTTTAACTCGGGCATCTAAGTCTTCGCCTTCTAAAAGCTCCATGATAATTGCAAGGGTTTCATCTTGCTCTTCCACATCTAAAACACGCGTGATATGCGGATGACTCAACGAAGCCATGAAATTTGCTTCATTTTCGAAGCGTTGACGCAATTGTGGATTCCTTGCCAAAATTGGGCTTAGGATTTTAATAGCCACTTTTGTCCCTAATTTTACATGAATTCCTTCATATACGGATGCCATTCCGCCTTCACCTATTTTTCGCGTAATGGTGTATTTACCGATTGTTTGGTTGATGTAGTCCATATTTTATATTAGGAAATCACTTTTATTATTAACTAACTTGTTGGAACCTTAGGTTGAATTCTTGAAGACAATTCAATGATCGGTAAAAGTAATAACAAAAAATTGTTGATAGAAACGTAGTAGAAGGAATTAAATAAATAATCAATACTAAATAAATAACTATACAAGATAGCTAAATTAATGAAACAAATTGTGCCGAAAATAAATTGACCAAAATATTTTTTATTAAAAAAGAAAACAAAAATTGAACATAAATAGAGAAGTAAAAAACATCCGATTACACCAGAGGATCCGGGAAAGCCTAGGAATAATCCTAAATTTAATAGTGCGAATGCAAGCATGTGAAAAACAAAGGCTGTTTTATTGAATGACATAAAACTGCAAAACAAAGCTATCACAATAATAATTGGAGAACCAAAAATATAGAACATGTTTGGAAAATGTGCCAACCAGAAAAGCGCAAAAACAGTGATTGTAATCCGTAAAATTATTTTACTTGGTTTAAAAAATAATATGCTAGATGAAATAATGCAAAGCAATAAGGCTATGTGAAACAGCCCACTTCCCATTCCCATTAGAACTCGTGAGAGAAAGGCCCAAACTAAGGTCCCTAAAATTAACCCGATCAATAATCTGTTTAAGTTGAAAAACTTGGTAGGAATATTATCTAACACAGCTTTATTTTCTATTTCCGCTTCTGTTTGAATCGGTTTCGGGGATTCTGCCGCTTTTATTTCTTGAACAGTAGATTGGTTTGAAAGATCGGCGTTGATTTCAATTGTTGCATTTTCCACCTTACTTTCTTTCGCGGTCTCTGGGCTTTTTATGACTGAATTATTCATTTCTCCTAACCATTCTTCACAACTTTGAAATCGTTGCTCTCGGTCCTTATTACAAGCTTTATAAATTAGTTGGTTAAATTTTCCATTTCCACTAATTTCGGGTAAGGGTTCGTGAACAATCTTATTAAATATATCAAACTGCGATTCGGTTTTTGAATCGTAAGGTGCTTTACCACTTACCGCAACAAAAAGTGTTACGCCAAGTGAATAAATATCGCTTCGGTGGTCTATGGATTTTTCGCCTCTTATTTGCTCAGGACTCATAAATATCGGAGTGCCCATTTGAGTCCCAGTTTGGGTCATTTCATTGCCCTGGCCAAAAAGTTTAGCAATACCAAAATCAAGAATTTTAACCGTGCCGTTTGGAAGTATATAAATATTGGCTGGTTTGATGTCTCGGTGTACGATTCCTTTGCTATGCGCGTATTCAAAGGCAGAAAGCGTTTGAGAAAAAATATTATTCAACTCTTCGTCATTCAAAGGCACATTTTTTTTCATCTTCTCATCCAGATCTTCGCCTTCCAGAAGTTCCAAGATTATGGAAAGCTGTTGGGGTTGATCATCAAAATCAATAACCTTTATAATATTAGGATGATTCAATGAAGCCATTATTTTCGCTTCATTCTTAAAACGTTCTCTTATTTGGCTATTTGCAGATAATATAGGGTTCAATACTTTTATGGCAACCCTTGTTGCCAGAACTTCATGCTCTGCTTCGTAAACGCTCGCCATTCCGCCTTCACCTATTAATCGCAGTACTTTGTATTTACCGATTGTTTTGTTGCTATTTTCCATAGTTAATTTTTAATAATAAATTGAACTTATTTTATTCTTATTGAATCCTTATTCTTCAAGGAAATATAAATACCAATGAAGCACGTGCACGTGATAATTAAAACGGCAATTTGGTCAATAGGTAAATTATATGCCCAATTTCCAAAATTTTCCTTATAAGATTCATGAAAGAGTTTTTTTAATTGAACTATCGCTTCGACAGGTTGTTGTGTTGTTTCACCAGTTTTAAGTGGACTTGGAACATCGGGAAATACATTTTTTTGAATTATGCTAAATCCTTCTGTTCCCCATCTTGATAAAGTGGCATAACTTAATGTTTCAACAAATTGATTTTCAATTTTCGCAACCACTCCAGCAAGCATAATTTGAGGAATTAAAGCAATCGGAACTAGTGTCATAACTTTATCAGTGGTAGAAACAACAGCAGATAGCAAAAGCCCCATCATTGTAGCCGCTATTGAAAGGCATAACATCCATGCAAAAGTTCCAACAGGATTATTCCAACTTGGATTAGTTGAAGAGAAACGAATGGAGAGTATTAAGGTGAACAATAGCGCTTGCATTGCTGCAAAGGTGCTTAACACTGTTATTTTGGATAACATATAAGGAAGAATCCCTTGGTTAAACATCCGTTCTCTTTTAAATATTGGCGTTTCCCCCACTATTTCCCTCGCAGCATTATTGGTCCCAAACCAAACAGCACAAACAGCCATTAAAAAAGGAACTGCTTGGGTAATATTCGAAAAAATCAAACAAATTAACCCTGCAATAATTGGTGCTTGTCCAACCATGATAAGCGAATTCATCTTATCATTTAATTTAATATTGAAGTACCTTATAGTTAACCACCAGAATTGTGAAAAGAAATTAATTGAATTTAATTTTCGTAGCTTGTTATTATTTATGGGCTTAACGGCACCAACATGATTATCTCTCTTATGTTTATCTACCCAAATTTTTGCTTTAGCATCCACTAATTGTGCATAGACTTTTACGGTGTCGTCTACCCCAAAATAATTCAAATAAGCCTTGGTGTCTCCTTGATATACCATGTGTCCGCCTTCAGCCATAAAAATCACATCGTCCATGTAATTCAAATCTTCCGGTTTATGGGTAACCATGATTACAGTGGTGCCTTTTTTAGATAATTTTTTAAGAATTCCTAAAAACTCTTCAATAGTTTGTGGATCCAAGGGGGATGTTGGTTCATCAAGGAATAATATTAATGGATCTGTTAATATCTCTACCGCAATAGAAACGCGTTTACGTTGTCCACCACTTATTTTACCCACTAAACTTTTACGAATATGTTTTATATTTAATTCTTCAAGTACTTGTTCAATTTTTTGACTAATAACATCACTGCTAGCATTTTCCAACCTTAATTTTGCTGCATAAAATAGGGATTGTTCTACTGTTAATTCTCTATGCACAATGTCGTCTTGGGGCACATAACCTATATGCGTTTTTAAGTAATCGAAATGTTCATTAAGGTCTAAACCATTGATCAAAACTCGACCACTTGTTGGCGGCGCGTCACCATTTAATGCTTTCAAAAGCGTTGATTTTCCACAGCCTGATGGCCCCATTACTGCTATTAAAGATTTCGACTGAATCTCAAATGATGCAATATGCAAGCCTATTTTGCCTCCTTTAAATTGCTTGGATATTTGTTCTGCACGAATAGCAACTTCTTTAGTTAAATCTTGTGCCTTGCCTCTTAAACTTAATTTAAAACGACCAATTATGATGACATCACTTTCGGAAACATTTACAGATCCAGCTATTCTTCTTCCATTTAGAAATGTGCCATTTAATGTACTTAAGTCCGTTAAAATATAATTATCTTTCCCTTTTTGTTCAATAGTTGCATGTACTCTGCTGACAATTGGATTGTCTAAGATGACATCATTGTCAGTACTTCGACCAAGGGTTATTTTGGATTTATTTCTAAATTTATCAATGATGTCTGTTGTTCCAAAGTTTTCGGATGATACAGGCGTAGGTGTCGATTTTGGTATGGAAGAAAAATTATCTGGGTTAAAAACTATTGTTAAGCCACCGTCACCGGAAAACCTAACAATATCATTAACAGAGAAAGGGTACTGCACACCTTTCTCAATTTTTTTATTATTAATAAATGTACCATTAGTACTTCCTAAATCAACAATGTAAAGGTTATTATTTTCATCTTGAATTAGTTGAGCATGTTCCGAAGAAATATTGCGTATAGTAGGAAATGAAACTTCGCAAGTGGCATCTCGTCCTATTACAACCACTGCCGATTTATTAGGGGTAAATGAAATTTTACGATAAAGTTGATTATCTTTTACAAATCCAATTTTCATTTTTATTCAATTATTGTTGGTCATTTTATTATTTCTATTTCTTTTGTATGGATATTTACTTTGAAGTGCTGCCGCAAAGGAATTTTGATTTCCCTGCCATCGATAGAAATCAATGCATCTCCATGAAGATAATAATCTAAGGATCCTGTCAACACTTTCGAAAATCCGCTTAAAGCAGAAGTAAGATTATTTACGTTTGACGTGCCTTCTATTATGGCACTTTCATTAATTTTTAGTAATTTTTCTGCAGTAAAAGCCCAATCAGAGACCTTAGTTTTCAATTCTTTTTCAGAAAAAATACGGCCGCGAATTTCTTTGAGTAAAATATCGAATGGTAGTTTGTTTTTAAAATTGAAACTAACATCTAAAAAGGTCGTTGGAATTGTGAATTCTTTTAGTTTAATGGATTCAACATTTAATCCATCATCTCCCATCGAATTTGTAATTACCGCATCCATTATATCTTTAGTATTTAGCCAAGTATCTAGTGTGGTAGATGTATTTATTTTGAAAAATGTGAATTCACCTTGCACTTCAACTTTTAATTGAATGGAATCTTGATAAAGTATGGTCTTTAAATCATTTAAAAGTGAGTCTGCATAAAAGTCTGCAACAACAGGTATAAGACTCTCATATTTTTTTTCTAATTGAAATGACTCAATACCTTTACCTTCAGCAATCAGATGACTTTTGTAATACATTTTGAATTGAAGTTTTTCACCAGTAAATGAAAACCAGTTATCATTTTGAACTTTTAGAAGTACATTAGCCTTCATTTTTCCATTCGAAAAATCAACAATTTCAAACTTGCTAATTCCAGAAAATGTTGGAGTAGAAATAGTTTGTGACATTATTATTCCAACAATAAAAATGGTGGTACAAACTAAAAACCATTTAGATTTTACCCAATTCATTTAGGACATTTTAAATTATAATTTGATTCTATATGTCTTTTTGAGCAATCGGATCTCTTTATTGAATAAGGATGTGATGAAAATATTCCCATAATATTATCCGAGTCTTCATCTAAACTCATTCGTTCCCAAAGTTTTACATTATCGCAAACAGCATATCCTGCTCCATATGCTAAATCAATACCTACTAAATCACAATGTGCTTCATTTTTTTGATTAAATGGAGTGGTCAATACATTCCCAATCATAGCGGTAACACCTCCTGCATCGTCACCTAAAAAAGTAGTTGCTGTTTTTGATCGTTTAATTTGATCATTGATGTGACCTAATTCGTTATGTGCTATTTCATGGCCAATAATACATGCGATCTCATTGTCATTTGTACAAAAATTATACATGCCAGTAGTAAAATATATCTTTCCACCAAGTGTAAAGGCATTTAACATGGTAGTATCTATCAAATAAATTTTATAGTCAAAGCCTTTAGGACTAAAAATTTCCTTTTTCAACTTAGAAAGTATATATTCTATTTTTTTTAGCTTTTCTCCTTTCTCAATAAACGTAAAAGTATTGGTAATTTCCTTTAATAGGGTTTCTCCTAATTCGATTTCTTCAGCAATTGTCACCTCTGTGCCAAACATGTTCAGTAGGTCTTTTTCCACGTCTCCAAATAATGAGGTGCTTGTGGATATAGCATCAGTTTCTAAACAACTTAAGTCGTATTTAATTTCTTTTTTCGTTTGTGAAAACGCTAAATTCAATAGGGAACTTAGAAGAAAAATAGTGCAGGTAATTTTCATTTAATAGAGAGTTTCTAGTTGTTATCAATGCATTCAAACCCGTAATTCTGACTAATATGATTTTGTGAACAGTTGGATCTTTTTTCTGAATAAGGATGTGACCGGAATAAATTATCAAAAGCATTGTAATCACCTTCTCCTGATTCTTTTTTCATTCTATTCCAAAGTGTAATGTTAACGCAACCATTATAACCAGCAGCAATTGCAAGATCAATTCCTTTTAGATCGCAATGTGTTTCTTTCTTTTGTCCAAAGGGTATTGTTAAAATTTGATTAAGTGCTGCGCCGGATTCAGAAAGTATTTTTACTTTTTGCAGCTGTTCTTTTATGTGTCCTAATTCATTATGGTTAATTTCGTGCCCAATCACACACGCCAATTCATCATTGGATTTGCAAAAACTATACATTTTAGTGGTTACAAAAATTTTCGCTCCTGCTGTAAAGGCGTTTAATTCATCCGATTCAATTAAATAGATTGAATATTCAAATCCTTTAGGGACAAGTATTTGATCAGTTAGTAAATTTAGAATCTTGGTTAAATTATCAATTTTCTCACCACTTTCAATAAAAGTATACTGTTCACGACAATCGCTTAATAATTGATCACCAACTTTCATCTCTTCTTGAATCGTAACTTCACCACCTACAGCATCAGTTATTTCACTGTCAACTTGCTCTAACACGTTAATTACATCGGTTGAACCCAGATCACCTTTGTCATTCAAACAACTAAAGTCATAAACGATTTCTTTTCTTTTCTCTTTTTCTACTTTATTTGGCTGGTCATTTTTGTCATTAGGCATATTAGGGTCAATCTCTGTAGGTTTGGAGTCAACTAAAATATACTCATTCGTAATGTAAAATAAGCCTACGAGCAGAAAAATAATCATAAGAGTTATTCCAATAGTTTTGAATGTATTTCTTTTCTTTGGGGGAGGTAAGGTATCAAAATCACTTTCATTAGAAATTTCTTCGTTACTGTTCTTATTCGTTTCTACTTTATTTTGAGCATTTAAGGTATTTAAATTCTTCCATTTTAATGGGTCGCTCAAGGCAGCCTTTACAATGTCATTTGATTTTAATTGGATAGAGCCTACTATTCGTTGTCCATTTACAAATGTTCCATTCGCAGAATTAAGATCTGTTAAAAAAACATTGCCTTCGCCATCATAAAATAATTCTAGGTGATTACGTGAAACTGACGGATGGATTAGAACAATATCGTTATCACTTGCTCTGCCAATTCTTATTGTTTTGAAACTCATATAAATTCTAATAAATCGAGTTGAAACTCTTCACATGATTGATACCTGGCTTTCAAGTCTTTTCGAGTGGCCTTCTGAATAATATTATTTATTTTCTCCTCATGCAGCTCATCAAAGTCATATGGCACCTCCACGTATGGAATTTGATTGTTTTTAATAGCTTCAAACATTTCTTCTCTTGATTCGCAATAGGAAAAAGGCAATTTTCCAGTTACCATTTCATATAGCGTAATTCCTAATGAGTAGATGTCTGAACGAAAATCTATGTTTTTACCTTTAATCTGTTCTGGACTCATGTAGGATGGGCTTCCCATTACGCTGTCCATCTCTTTGCCCTTTGAGTCATGCGAAATCCCAAAATCTATGACTTTAATTTCATTTCTATCTGACAACATGATATTCGAAGGTTTAATATCCAAATGGATTAACCCTTTATCATGTGCATATCCAATTGCACTTAATACTTCATTTAAGAACAAGGCAATGTTTTGGATAGGGATAGGGCCAGTAACTTTTGAAATATGATCACTAAGATTTTTCCCATCTACGAATTCCATTATTAAGTAATGGGTATCATCATGCTTTATAAAATCTTTTAGTTTTACTATGTTTGGATGATCTAAATACAAGTATTGGTTTGCTTCTTCTAAAAATTTTTCACGTACAAATTCGCTCTTAAAAAAACTAGGTTTCAGTTCTTTTACTGCCACTGGTGCACCTGTATACACATCAACCCCTAAATATACGTGCGCAGTACCTCCCGAGTTTAATGGTTGAATGATTTGTATGTTATTTATTTTTTTCAATTTTTATCTGGAATCATCAATATAACACCAGGTTTAATTTTCTCTTCATCCAACTTTGCTCTATCGTCATCTTTTAATTTTGGGTTATTTGCTTTACTAGAATTGTATTTTTTTAGTCCTTCTACGGTAAGTTTTAAATTATATTTTGAATTATATATTTCTACAATCTTGCCCAAACTTTCTCTTTCCTTTACCTTATGTTCCAGAGGGTATTTAATAGTTCCTGTCTCTGTTCCTGCTGGCTTTCCATCTTTATTATCTACAACCTTCGTATTTTTATACGGGTTTTTTATAACCTTTTTATTATCTGTACTAGGTAAATTAGACGGTTGATTTTTTTCTTTAACAGTAACTTTTCTTGGAGCTGCAGGGCTTGGAACTAAAAAGTAAACAATAATAGCGATTAGTGCAACGAACGTTCCAGCAAGCGCAATGTTTTTAGCGGAAAAAAGTCCAGCTTTACCCCCTTGGGTTGGTTGGGATGGTATTGAATAAGATTGTGTACTAGCAGCATTAAATTTTTTGATTGGGTTATAGTCCACAAAAGTTGAGTTGCCATAAACGCTTTCATCAATTGCCACAATTGTCGCTGTAATATTATCAGTCCCTCCGGCATCAAGTGCTGCACGAATTAAGTTGTCCCCTGAAAGTTGCAAATTCTCTCCTTGCAGCATCATTTCAAGACCTTTATCATTTACCATTCCATTTAAGCCATCTGAGCAAAGCAAGAATACATCTCCAGTCTTTACTTTAAGAGCCTTCTGGCTAATGGTTCCTTCTACGACCGAAGATGTGCCAAGCGCCTTTAGTATTTGATTTTTGTTTGGATGGCTTTCTGCTTCATCATCTGAAATTACACCTGAATCTACGAGCGTTTGAACAAAAGAATGGTCTTTCGTGATACGATATAATTTATTATCAGATTTTAA
The DNA here is from genome assembly GCA_026391005.1 of Flavobacteriia bacterium. Taxonomy (GTDB): domain Bacteria; phylum Bacteroidota; class Bacteroidia; order Flavobacteriales_D; family Crocinitomicaceae; genus UBA952. Next base: position 126,716 of record JAPLEV010000053.1, read on the forward strand.
ATAAATGCGGCTATCGCCAACATGACCAATAAAGCAATCGTCTCCTGAAATGATAAGTACTACGGCTGTTGTACCCATTCCCTTTAATGTTGGATCGCTTAATGCATTGGCAAAAATCTGTTCATTGGCAAAGGATAAAGATCTATCAATTGCTTGAATTAAATTACCATATTGTTCGCGCATAAAGTATTCTACAATACTGGTAACTGCAATAGAGGATGCTTTTGCCCCTCCAACATGTCCACCCATACCATCGCAAACAACAAATAGATGCCCATTTGGCGTCATTGTATCTCCGTAATTGTCCTCATTGGCACTTCTTACTAAACCAACATTTGTAATTGAATGATTTCTATACTTCATCTCTTTATTTTATATATGAAAGGTTAATAATATTTCTCCAACTTGAATATGATCGCCATGTTTCAATTGAATTTCCATGATTTTATTCCCGTTTACTACAAGACCGTTAGAACTTCCTAAATCTTTAATAGTATACTTATGATCTCGGAAAGTCAAGGTAAAATGATTGCGAGAAACAGTTGGGTGATTGATGGTCCAATCATTAGAAGCATCCCTTCCAACCTTAAATCGTGGCTTGTCTATCTGATACTGTCCAACTTCATTCTCAAATTTAAACTTAAACCAAGGAAGATTTCCTCTTTCCAACATCAATCTCACTTGTTGATCGTCATCCTCTTTCTGCTTCTTTTCCGTTTGATTGCGTATTTCTGCTTCTTTTTTTCTATTTTCCTCTTCTTTAATCCGATTAAGTTCTGTTTCTTGATTCCCTAACTTTTCTTCTGCTTCTTGCTGTTGTCTTTCCATCTCAGTCATTTGCTCATTTTGTTTTAACTCAAGTTCTAATTTCTTCAATTTGTTTTTTTTATTGACTTGAAAAAGAACAATACTAATTCCCACAAGAAGTATGAAAAGTATTATTGATAGAATCAAGTTGGCTACGATCCATTCGAATAAATTTTTAGTTGGTGCTATCAAGGCAAATACTGACTGTCCATCTTTTGAATCAATTTTAACTACATGGGTTTTTCCATCTTTTTCAAACGATGATGCATAAGAAAATGGGTAAATTACACCTGCGTATCGTTGATTGAGATCGTCCATAAATTTCAATAATTGATCCGAAGCTTTTGCGCTATTATTTTCAGGATCCCTAAAATAAAGTCCATAGGTTTGGGCGCAAAGTCCAGAAATCTCATAAGGCGTATTGGATTTAAAATACGATATTCCATACACTGGAATGTTCAATCTTTTGGATCGCTCACCTGGACGTTCTCCATTAAAATTACCCTCTATTTTAAAGGCCCGATCATCGGCTAACACAAAAATAGCAGCAGGCATTTCTACATGGACTTTACCATACAATGCCAGTGCTTCATTAAGCGCGAGGTAAATGTGTGAGCCTTTAGAATTCGAATTTGGCCTGCTATTTATGGTTATTGAGTCGATTTTATGAAATAAAGCGTCGGCATTATCAGTTAATCGAATAATATTTGGAAATAAAATCTGCTGACTTACCATTTGTCCATAAGATAAAACTTCAATTTTATCTCCTTTTTTTATCGCTCCTTTTCGTATAGCTCCTTTGATAACTTCTTTATACCAATCCATTTCAATTCTATTTGGCGTATTGAGCACTAGGAATAATACACTTTTATTAGTAGCAATAGAATCAACTTTTGTTAAACCTTGAAAATTAATAGAAACAGATTTATCATTTTCTAAAAAACTAATCCCCTCAGTTTTTATACCGTCAGGATTTCGGACCCATAACTTTCCTTTAACGATCGGATAATCAGTTAGATCTTGCCCTCTAACCTCTAATTCAGTCTTTTGGGCTAAATATAAATTACTCCAAAAGCTTAGAATCACGAAAAAAAGAATGTTATTTTTCATAGCATTTATTAATTGAATTTTCAAAAGATTATTTATTCACAAGATTTAAACTTAAAAACGGTATCCCCAAGACGTATTTCATTACCATCCATCATTTGGAATGCTTTTTCTACTTCAAGTTCCTCACCATTTAAATAAGTGCCATTCACGGTCATTTTATCTTTTATATAAAATTTACTGTTTCTATATAAAATATTGACATGTTCACCAGAAATGGTTACATCTGTAGCAATGGTTATTGTGTTCCCCGGGTTTCTACCAATTGTATTACTACCTTCATAAATCCGATAATCAACACCCATTGGATCCAGGGTATATGAAATTAGCCAGCCAACAATTTTTCTAGCTGCTCTAGGTTCCGACACTATTTTTTTTCCAGCATCATCTACTTCTGGGGAATCTGTAAGACCTCCAATAAAAGTTCTTCCCAAATCCTTTGGCGCTTTGTTTTCGCTGCTTTTCCCCCCTCCAAAAACTTTCGTTTGGTCACTTTCCAACGCTGAACCTCCAAAAACTTCTGTTTTATCAGTACTAGAGTTGCCTCCAGCTCCTGGAATCATCGTTTTGTCTAAATCTCCGCCAACATTGTTGTTTTCGGTTGATTTTCCTCCCGGACAATAAGGACAATCATTTAAATCTTCCTTGTAAAAGTGCCCGTTATTACATTTTTTAAATCCATTCATAGTTATAATATTTAATTACTTATTTACTTTTTATACAACGCACGTACATTCCATAATTTACATTATCGGATGTGATATTCCTATTCAAAAAATAGATTTTATCTGAAAAGTCGCTAAAGACATAAAAGGATAAATCATTTTTAGTTAGCGATTCACAATAAAAATAAACTTTATCCCCAAAGTACCAATCATTTCCATCAATCAAACGAAATCCTACTGGTTTGACGTTCATATCAAATAAACCAACACCAGGTTTGCCCCATAATTTTGGATCCTTACTTTTTAGTAATAGCGATGCTGACAAGTCCATAGGACCGAATGACTTAATCAACTCCTCTACTTCTTGCATAGTAGGTATTTTACTTCCAGCCGGGGCTAATTTTCCAGAATTTAAGGCATGGAGGTTGTACAATACTCCAAATTCTTTTAGTGTGTCTTTATCATGATAACAATATGCAGGAATTTTATGTATGAAACAACTATCCCAAGTCTCTTTCGCTTGAGCAAAGAATAATTTTTCCCCATCATTTAGAGTGGTCGCTTCAAGATTTGTATTCAACCAAAATTGCGCTCCAATTTTACTGAATTTTTCTTTTTCTTTACTAGAATCATTGGGATTATTGGCTATTTTGGCAATGCTATCTTTGAGGGTAGACAGGTTTATTTTTAATAGTTTAATTGAATCAGATTTACTGCTAATTTCTTTATCTAATTTAATAATTTCATTCACCCACTTATCATCTTTTTTTAATTCTTTGATCGTGTCTTTTGTACGTTGCCCAACTAAACAACTTGTCAGGGAAATGCAAACGAATAGTGGTAGATTTTTTAATTTCATTTGAAATTTATTAAAAAAAGTAGCGCAAAAAATAGTATTTAATCGATTAATTTAATTTTGTGCAGAAAACTACTCAAAGATACATTTTTTTAGGAATTATGCAAACTAATTTTAGTTAAAATACAAACCTTGCTCTCCGCAACCACCACCCGTGATTTCGAATGATCCTCCATCCCAAGTTACACCACTTTCTGTCCGAGCAGTCCAATTATAAACTCCGGGAGCGTCAGAATAAGTAACACAGCCATTTGCTGCGCAACCTGGACGGACACTGTACCCCAAATCAATTTCACCTTGATACGCTCCATTTACATATATAGAAATGGCTTCGGGGAATTTACCATTTTTATCAGTATTCATCCAAAACAGATAACTACCTGTTGGACATCCATTATAAATCCCAGATATAGTAGGGCATAAATCTTCAGAATCTATTACACCATCAGCGTCTGAATCTGGACATCCATTAATGCTCCCAGATATAGTAGAGCATAAATCTTCAGAATCATTAACACCATCATAGTCTGAATCTGGGCATCCGAATAGAGAACCGTAGGTCTGTGGACATCCATCCGTTCTATCAGGCACTCCATCTCCATCCTCATCCTTATTGTAAAAAGCAAATATGCCTATGGCCAATAAAAATAAAAGAACACCTACAATAGCGATTATTTTCTTTTTATGATTTCTCTTTTCTTCAATTGCAATGATTGGGGGATCTTTATCGTCTGGTGCTTGCTTTGCTGTTTCTGATGCTATTTTATCAGTAGCTGATTCAACTTTTGTCTTTTCTGCTGAACCAACAGTTAAATCTATTTTGCTAGGGGACTTCATTTCTTCTAACCACTCCCCACAACTTTGAAATCGTTGCTCTCGGTCCTTATTACAAGCTTTATTAATTAGTGTATTAAATTTTTCGTTTCCACTAATTTCGGGTATGGCTTCATGAACTATCTTATTAAAAATATCAAACTGTGATTCGGTTTTTGAATCGTAAGGTGTTTTGCCACTTACCGCAACAAAAAGTGTTACGCCAAGTGAATAAATATCGCTGCGGTGATCTATGGATTTTTCGCCTCTTATTTGCTCAGGACTCATAAATATCGGAGTGCCCATTTGAGTGCCCGTTTGGGTCATTTCATTGCCCTGTCCAAAAAGTTTAGCGATGCCAAAATCAAGAATTTTAACCGTGCCGTTTGGAAGTATGTAAATATTGGCTGGTTTGATATCTCGGTGTACGATTCCTTTGCTATGTGCATATTCAAAGGCAGAAAGTGTTTGAGAAAAAATATTATTCAACTCTTCGTCATTCAATGGTCCATTTTTTTTTGTCTTGTCATCAAGATCTTCGCCTTCCAGATACTCCAAAACAATCGAAAGTTGTTGGGGCTGTTCATCAAAATCAATAACTTTGACTATGTTAGGATGGTTAAGCGAAGCCATTATTTTTGCTTCATTCTTAAAACGTTCTCGTATTTGGCTATTTGCAGATAATATAGGGTTCAATACTTTTATGGCAACCCTTGTTGCCAGAACTTCATGCTCCGCCTCGTAAACTGTCGCCATTCCACCTTCGCCTATTAATCGAAGTATTTTGTATTTACCGATGTTTGTGTTTATCATGTTCTGTTATAATAATTTCCTTAAAGTTACATATTTTTTTGCATCTATTGGGACTTAGTTTTCATAGCATCCTGAACTATTACTGTCTCCTTCTGGCGTTATTTTTTTTGTAAACTGCAAAAATAGCATCTCCTTTTGCTGACAAAGCTTGATATAATTTATCTTGAGTAGTTATTACATTATCTATTTCTGAACTTGCTCTTGCTTCTTTTAGGATAACCGCATTGAGAAAAATTTCTCGATTGGGTAAAATAATTATTATTCCTTTTAATTCAGCAAGTGAAATTGAGGATTTTACCAATTGCTTCAAAATATGCTATTTGGATGGAGGCAATAAAGGCGGCTCATTAAATGGTAAATCAGCGTTATCTTTTCTATTCATTTCATTTTTTGTCATGTAAAGTGTTTTTACGTGATAGTAGTTTCATGTATAAATAATATAATTAATCTAATTAAAATGATATCCGCCCCCACATCCTCCATAAGAATACTCGATAATTCAGCGCTGTGGACCACAAATTTATCCTGATACTTCCGTCAGGGTTTTTTGTTTAAAACAGGGTGATTGGTTTGAGCTGATTTTCCAAAAACACATTGCGTATAATATCCAAAATCAATCTTATCCCATTGCGATAAACGATTCATAGTAGTCCAAATGTGCGACTAAATAATTATGGGTAGCGCAAAACCGCACATATTCCCTTAATTTTGTTTAACTTAACACTAAATCTTTGTTTAATGAAGCGTAAAATTATTAGTTCCTTCCTGAAGCTCCCCTTTACTACATTATCCGAAAACTCATCCAGGGCATCCAAATCAAATCAGCATCTATTTTCACGAATTGTGATTGACATATTGGATGACGAATTATGGGGATCGAAGGTTAGTGTCATAGGTAATCTACTCATAATTATCGCTATTTTAATGAGTACATTGGATTATATTTTAAGTAATGGCGAAGGCGGTTTTCTTATTACAAGTAATCCTGTAAAATATCTAATTGCTAGTTTCTTTACGCTCGAATTCTCACTTCGAATTTGTTACTCAAAATCGCTTGGATTCAAATCTCCATCACAATTAAATTATCTTTTCTCCTTTTTAGGGGTGATTGATCTACTCAGCTTAGCCCCAATTCTACTCGATTTATTTGCAGTGCCTTTCTTGAGTGTATTCGGCGCATTACGCATTCTTCGCCTTTGGCGGGTCGCTCGTTATATACCTTCCTTTAGTGTGATATCAAATGCTTTTAATGCACGAAAAGAAGATATTATTACCTCATTACTGGGCGTAGTACTACTTTCGCTAACCCTGTCCGCGTTTATGTTTCACTTCGAAAACGCCCATAAAGAAAGCTCGTTTAAAAATATATTGGAGGTATTTATCTGGTCCATTGGAAAATACACAGGTGATTATGGTGCGATTGCGTTAAAAACCCCCATTAGTGATATGGGAAAAGTTATCGCCACTATAAATGGATTATTAGGGATTGCCTTGTTTGCACTTCCTGCCGGCCTTCTAGCCTCTGCCTTTATCGAACAACTGGAGAAAAAAAGAAAAATGCAGACGATCAATGAGCGCATTAATTCAATTGAAAAACACTTTGCTAAACTGACTGGTGGCGGTAAGCATTTTAAATACAAAACCCATCCACGCTATGCTTCAACTGACTACATTCAAAGTAAGTTTTTATTAAGTGAGAGCGAGTTGTTTGAATGTATTCGTGAGGCGCAGTGCCTCCGATTTAGGGCTTTAAAGTCGAGCCCAGAGCGAAGCGTATCCGATATTCGAATCATTGAGTCTTTCAAATCTAATTGCGCATATGGTTATAGACAATTCAATGAACACAGTAAGGTGGTTCTTATTAATGCAATTGGTCAAAATGAACGTGGTATTTCGCATTTCTCTTACACCATAGCGAAAGGGCTTAAACTCAACTTCCTTGCTCGTGAGTTTGAACTATTAAATCAATCAGGCGAAAGTATTTTAGGCAACTCATCCAAAGAATATCAAAGCTACTTAGCAAATGATATCGCAGAATTCAACCCAAGCTTTTTAGCGTTTTTGAAAGACATAGAATCGTTTGATGATCAGGTATTCTTTATTATTTTATCCTCTGCAGCCTCAGGAAGAAAAGATGTTGTTCTAGAGTATGGGAATGACATAAATACAATTGGATGGGATAATGAGAAGACAACATTGAATTCCGAGCTTACATTGAATTACATAATCAAAGAAGTTAGCGATGGGTTATCGGAAGTTCAATATACAGGATCCAACCAAATTAAGGTTACACAGGATTTTAGTTTAGATCAAAATACAATTGGCAATAATAAAGACAATTCACTCCAACGGCTAATCCATAAGAAAACAGGAGCGAATGTAATATCGCTCTATCTTAACATTAAAATTCTTACTGATAACAATAGTACTTACTACTGTGCTGCAACGGCAATAGGTGACATAATCGAACGAATTGAAGGCAGCCTTTGAGAAGTGTCGTTATTTATTGTAAACAAAATTGCTGATCCACCTTTGTTTTATTATATTTGATTTTAAAGTGAATAAAGTATCAATATACAAAGAGTTGTTATTCGGGTGCTATATTACTAAAAATCGTAATTTTTAATTCGAAAATTAATGACCTATAAAAATTTATCATTATTACTATTTCTAGCTCTTTTCTCTTGTTCTACAAGCGATAAAAAGGAAGAAAATGAAAAAAAACCAAGCAAAGAGGAACTAACTGGAAGTCAAACAGAACTGAATTCACAAGAAATTGACAACGCTACCTATTCAAGAGAATTATTAGACAGTGTTTATAATGCTGTTATTTTGGAATATAAAGATCAACTTACCTTTATTTCAAACTTTAAAAAGTCACAAAAATTGTGGGAACGATATATGGAAGCGCAATTATTAGCAAGGTTTCCAGAAGATGATTCAACGAGAGATGGTAGTTGTTTTTCCATGTGTTATTCATTATATCAACAAGAATTATTCAAAGAAAGAATAAAAACCATAAATGAATGGCTGACAGGTTTTCCTCAAGGTCAAATATGTGGGGGCAGCGTGAAAGTTAAGGAATAGGAAAAACCTACGGAAATTAATAAATTGATGGAGTCATACTTATGCAAAACCAGTTAAATTTTAACTTTATTTGTTAAATAAAAAACGCAATGTTCAAAAATCTAGATATAGATAAGGTTACTGCTGCAATAGAACTACTGCGCTTACGAGTACAGGAAAGATTTCCAACAGCCAACTTACTAAATGTCTGTAATGAATTAAAGGAGCTTTCCAATAATGCTAAAGCCAACATTCAGCACTTAAACAAGCCATATGTTTATTTTAGAATCATTTTTTCATTCTTAATTATTTTAACAATAGTGCTTATAACCTATACCATATGGCATATTTCAAGTCAGGACCTTCCTTCAAACTTTCAAAGTTTTATCGCAACAAGTGAAGCACTGATGAATGAATTAGTCATGATTGGAGCTGCATTTTACTTTATTGGAAAGTTTGAAAACAGTTTGAAACAAAAAAAAATATTATATGCTTTGCAAGAATTAAGAACGATAATTCATGTTATCGATTTGCACCAATTAACCAAGGACCCTACTCCTATTTTACAAAACAATACGGAACATTCTCCTGAAAGGGCTCTCTCAAAAAGCGAATTAAACAGGTACCTAGATTATTGCAGTGAAATGTTATCCCTTACATCAAAAGTTGCAGCCACATACGGCTTTAATTGTAATGACCAAATAGTATTAGACACGATTCATAATATTGAGGTTCTCAGCGGAACACTTTCTAATAAAATATGGCAAAAAATAACCATTAATACATAATACTTTTTACACCGTAAAAAATTGGCTTCTGATTATATAACTTCAGACAGCAAACAATTAATGTCCATCAGTAGAACTTAATTAGCACTAAGAGTGAATCTCTTGGCACACTTTATATTTTGTAACTAAACAGAAAAAGAAGTTATAAGACGCGTGTTGAAGTATTCCATAGACGCTATCAAAAAAGAAATAATATAATTCCCCCCATTTTTAAGACAGCTAGTTAAAGTGTAATTTTAACAGTTGTATATGAAAAAAGAAAGAAGAAAATTTAGTGCGCAATTCAAAACTAAAGTTGCATTAGAAGCCATTAAGGAGAAGGAAACTATT
>JAPLEV010000019.1 GCA_026391005.1 Flavobacteriia bacterium
TCCAAACTTCTCCATCTCGAGACTTCTCTAATTCGAAGCTTAAGCTATTGTGCTCGGAAGCAGTTTGCCATGTTAAATCAACTTGCTCACTCGCACACGTTCCACTGAAGCTCAACAATTCTACCGGTAAAGCCTGATTGTTTGACGTTCCGATATTGAACCAGCTAAAGCCTTGCATAGAAGTACTCGTGATTGCAAATGCAACTGGACTTGTTCCACCACCAATTGGTGTATGAACACCTGCTCCTTGCCACTGTACGTGGTGATTCTGAGCGTTGTTGCTACCCGGAGCTTTAATAATCCGTGTAATAGATGGTGTTACCATTCCACTCAAGTTGTTAGCCCATAACGTCATTGTATAAGGAGCACTTGTAATTGAAGAGGTATAACTACCGCCTGTTGGATCAACATTCCAATAACCATCTGCCGAATAATTCTGTATCAACTGATTATCTTGCGTTGTTAATGGTAAACCATTGTAGAGAGGAATATTCGCAGGAGTTAATGGTGCACCAGTCTTATACCAAACTGTTAAGTTTTGATCCAAACCTGGTGTACTTGTGAAATCAACCTTAGCATAACGATTGTAAGCCGCCGTTCCTACAGGGAATAAACCTGCATTACCCGTAGTAGCTCCATTTATGAAATAACGTCTAAATGGACCAACTATATTTCCACTTGTCCAAGACAATGAACCAGGTACAGCGCTGCTATTTCCTAAACTAAGTATACTATTAGTAGAAGTAAAGATATTACCTAAAGTCATATCTAATACTCCGGTAACAGTTACTGGCATATTCACAGTAAGGGAATAAGGAGCAGTTTTGTTAACCGTCATGTTATACAATGAAGTAGTACCGTTTCCACTTATCGTAGAGCCTTGACCACCAGTGAAGTTAATCGTTCCTGTTGAGGCATTGATTGTTCCATTATTCGTTAAGTTACCAACAATGTTAATTAGGTCATTTGATAGGTTAAGTGTGATACCTGGACTTACAAATACGTCCTCAGCATTACTTGTTACACTCAACGTTGGCATATTATTACCTACACACATACCAGCTTGCGCAGTGGCAAGAGTAAACACCTCGGTATTTGCAGCAGGCTGCCCCGAAGTCATTCGGTAATAATGGGTAGCCGTTTTCATATACCAGTTAGAAGATGTAGACCAGTCACTTGTTGTTAAACCATTCCACAATACATCACCAACTCCGATAGGAGAAGCTAAAGCAAGCAATGCAGCATCATTTGGTTGATTAAACGTTACAATCATATTATCAGTTCCAGTACAACCTGTAGCTGCATTTAAAACCGTCCATGTAAGTGTATATGTACCACCATATGATCCTGTTAATGTAGTCACAGGAGTTGTGACGTCGTTAACTGAACCAGGAAGAGCTACTCCAGCTGCAGGAGTTATCTGCCATGTACCAGTTAAACCATTAGCTAATGCAGGTGCTGATACTTGGGCTGTATTTTGACCACAAGTTATATCCGATGTAACATCTGCTCCAGCATTTGCAACTACTGCAGCCGCAACAGAAATAGTTACGGGAGTTACTCCAGAAACACATCCTGTTCCAGTCCAAGTGATAAGAATCTGACCATCACCATTACGTACACCTGTTTGAGTGGAACCATTAGTAACTCCGGCTCCTCCATAATAAGACGAACCACCGCCACCACCTTGGTTGTAACCACCGCCACCGCCACCGTAATAACCACCACCACCAGCACCACCACCGGCAGAACTTCCAGAACCATCTCCGCCTTGACCTAATGATCCAGCAGATTGACCACATCCACCACTTGAGCCACCAACATTGCCACCAGCGTTTTGCGTACCGCCACCGGTACCATTAGCACCACCAGCTCCTGATAAACCACCACCTGCACCACCAGCAGCATAAGTCCAACCACATCCACCGCCGCCACCAGCAACAATGTACCGATTATTTAATCCATTACCTCCTATTCGAATGTCAGAAGCACCACCACCAGGTGTGCCATTTCCAGCACTTCTGTTAGCGCCACCACCGTTCCAACCACCATTGGTTAACGTACAGCTACCGTAAGGATGATTTCCTTGACGATCCGCTCCTTGACCTCCAACATAAATATTCACAACTTGACCAGCTGACAAGGCCATTTGCCCTTGCGCTCTTCCGCCTAAACCACCAGCAGTAACATAGTAAGATGTTACATTTCCACCACGACCACCATAAAGGTCAAAAGAATATGTTCCAGAAACGGGAGCAGTAAATGTTTGAACTGCACCTGTATAATTGAACGTTTGAGAACCACCTTGTGGACTTGTAGACTGAACGTAATAAGTAGTTGTAGAATTTATAGAAGGTGTTGTATAAGCAGCAGTTGTTCCCAACTGACCTGTACCGTTTGCATTAGACCACCAAGTATAACCACTTGGGCTTCCAGATGCAGTCAAAGTTGTCGTTACAGCTGCACCAGCACAAAAAGTAGTGTTTCCAGTTACAACAGGCGCTTGAATTGCATTTACAGTTACAGGAACTGCAACAATAGTTGAAGCACATTGAGCAGCTAATGATGTAATCACAACAGAACCTACCGCATTATTATTTCCTTGCGTGTTTACAGGGTTGGTACCACTATTAAAAGATCCACCGCCACCGCCTTCATAGTTTGAACCGTGATTTGGTGCAGATCCACCGGAGTAACCTCCACCAGGACCACCACCTGTATTGTTAGAGTGGGTTCCACCACCACCACCGAATCCACCTAAACGATTACCGGACTGTGATGATCCACCAACTGATGCCCCAGATATAAAACCGAAACCACGTTGGTTACCATAGTTACCACCACTGTTACCATTTGTATAAAATCCACCGCCGCCACCTGTTCCACTTCCACAAGATGCAGCATCAGCTCCACCATTTCCATTTGTTCCTCCAGCTTGGCAACCTTCTCCGGCACCACCATTTGTAGTGATTAAACCGCTCTGACCAACTTGCGGACTTGCACCACCACCACCACCGGCAACGATTAATGGTGTAGCTGTTGTATAATTTCCTGCACCAGTTGCAACATAAGAACCACCACCACCACCACATGCTTGACCATCTGCACCACCAGTTCCTATTTGACCGACAACTATGAACAATTTCTGACCTCCAGTTAAAGCAAAATCACCCTGCATACTTGCACCCAAACCACCATTTGCATCTCCTCCACCTTTAGCACCTTTTGTCATAATTCTGTAGTTTCCTGAAGAAGGAACAACCCACTCCTGAATACCTTGCGTTGAAATAGTAACCGAATTAGCTAGTGTAGTACCTGAATAAGCACCTGTTACCTGTCCTTGAGTTGGACCATATTGACCAGTAGCGCCCGCATTAGAGAAAGTGAAAACCGAACCTCCTGCAGCACCAGCACCACTCGTAATGTAATAGGTTGTATTAGAAGTTAAGGAAGGCGTAGTAAACGAAGCTCCAGTACCTAATGCACCTGAACCGTTAGCATTTGAATACCAAGTAATTGTGTTTCCACCACCACCAGATGCTGTTACAGTAGCTGTTTGACCACAAGTTATAGCAGCAGCACTTGCAGTTGGAGCAGCTAAACCATTTACAGTTATAGCAGCAGCAACTAAGCCTGTTGCACACGGACCCGCTGGGCCTGCATTCACATAATAAGTTGTTGTTGCGGTAAGTTGAGGACTTGTCCAACTAGCACCGGATCCAACAGCGGTTGTTCCTTGCGCGTTGCTGTACCAAGTCACCGTTGGTGAATTTGTAGAAGCCGTTAAGGTTACTGTTTGACCACAATTTATTGTTTGATTGGTTACCGTTGGCGTAGTTACAGCGTTTACCGTTACGATTACAGGAACCGTAGCAGAAACACATGGAGAACTTAACACCGTAATGATTACTTGACCATGACCAACTCGCACACCACCAACATTTATTGGGCTTGTACCAGCGTTATAAGAACCACCGCCACCACCAGAACCAGTATTTCCATCATGGAAACCACCACCACCACCGGAATATCCACCTCCACCACCACCACCACCGGTGTTACCGTGTGTTCCACCGCCACCACCAAATCCACCAACACAAGCCGCTTGACTTGCATGATTTCCTCCAGTACCGCCGTTTACAAAACTGATTCCACCTGTACCGTAAGTACCGTTTCCACCGTTGGAGCTTAATCCACCACCACCAGCTGCACCAGAATTATTACATCCATTTCCACCAGCTCCTGCCGTACCACCAGCAGTACATCCTGTTGCTTGACCATTATTTCCAACAACTGAATGCGCATTATATAATTGAGATCCTGCATCATATTGACCACCACCACCACCGGCAACAACCAAAGGAACGTTAGCCGAAGTAGTCACAAATGAACCACCACCACCAGATCCACTACCATAATATCCTCCAGATTGACCTACTAGTATTTTGATTTGTTGTCCCGCTGTTAATTGGAAAGTTCCTTTTATCTGTGAACCTTTACCATAATTGTTTGCTCCACCACCTTGAGCACCAAAAGCCTCAATGGTGTAAGCACCAGTTGCAGGTACCGTCCATAATTGAATACCATTCGTAGTAGTTACTAAAGCATTCAAGTTAGTACCTGTATACGCAGCATTCAATTGGTTTTGATTTGGACCATTCTGTCCTGTTGCACCAGCATTCGTAAATGTATAAGTTGTTCCTCCTGCTTGACCTGAAGCCGAAGCAACATAATAAGTTGTATTACTCGTTAAAGAAGGGGTTACAAAAGGAGAGCCTGAACCTACATAAGAAGTTCCTGCTTGATTGCTGTACCATTGGTACCCGTTTCCTCCACCACCAGTTGCGGTTAAAGATGCCGTTGCGCCACAAGCAACTACCGCATTAGAAGCAGTTGGAGCTGCAGGTAAATTAACTGATATATTAGTTGCAACAACAGAGCTAGAACAACCCATACCACTCCAAGAAATAGTTAACAAACCGTTTCCTGCTTTATATGATTGTGTATGAACGACATTAGTTGCTGTACCAGCGGCATAACTACTTCCACCACCGCCACCACCGTAAGATGCAGCACCACCACCGTAGTAGCCACCGCCACCACCGCCACCGTAGGGATATGAGGTATTTCCTCCAATTCCTAAAGATCCAGCTTGACCGCCACCACCAAGGTTACTACCACCAGCAGCTTGTGTACCCCCTAAACCAACATAAGAAGTTTGAGATTGACACTGATAACCATCTACACCAGTTGTTCCACCGCCGCCGCCGCCATTATTCGTTCCCGCTCCACCACAATTATATCCACCACCGCCACCACCGCCGGCAACAAGTTTTCTATCGGAAAGAGCTGTTCCACCGATACGAATATCAGAAGCGCCACCACCGCCACCACTATATTGATTACCATTTCCACCACCATTATAACCACCGGCAGATGAAGCAGTACGATTTCCCACATAAATATTTAATACTTGACCAGCAGAAACAGGATAAATCGCTTGTAAACGACCTCCATTTCCACCATAACCATAATAACCATCAGATCCTTGAGCACCTTGAAGATCCACATTAATTGAGGCAACACCAGCAGGAACTGTCCAAGTTTGCATACCACCTGTATAATTAAATGATACAGATCCTTGATTTAATGTTGCTTGAACGGCATATACCGCTGTGTTGGCTGTTAATGAAGGAGTTGTATACGTACCACCCGTACCTAATAAATTTCCATTAGCTGCCGCATCATACCAAGCTGTATTACCACCACTTGAAGAAGTAAGCGTTGTTGTATTTCCACAAGTAACGGTTGTATTTCCAGTAATTACTGGAGCAGCTACATTTGATGTAACCGTTACAGTTGATGTTGCTAAATTCGATAGGCATTGCGCTGCCGCGGCACCTGGACCGACAAAATTGGTAATCGTTGCCGTAAACGTACCACAACAACCATCGTGAGTCCTTCCGTAGTAGGCAAAAGTTTGGCCTGCTACAACGTTTACAGATGTAGCGCCTGAGCCACTTGTAGTTGTAATCGGATAATCCGTTGAGTTAATTCGATAACCGAAGGTATCGTATGTTGGATCATTATGGGCAACACTCCAGTTGAAACTAATTGTTCCACTTGTAGCAACTGCGATTGTATATAAGGTATAAGCATTTGCATTGGTTGAATTGGGACCAGTAAGTTGAATAGAACTTGGTGCACCACCTGCGTTAACGCTTCCGTTTCCAGCGTTTAAATGAGATAATGTCCAATTTGCCGGAGCATAAGCTGCCGTAAATGTTGAAACATTACCACCTCCGCCACCACCACCAGATTGCAATCCTACATAATAGACTGCATTAGCGGTTAAAGCTGGAGTTGTATAAGACGCGCCTGTACCTACTTGACCTGTACCATTTGCGTTGGTAAACCATGCATAGGTACCACCGCCACCACCACTAGCTGTCAATGTTGCCGTTTGACCACAAGCAATTGTAGTAGAAGTAACACTTGGAGCCGCAGCCGAAGAGACCGTAACAGTAGATGTAGCACAACTTGAGCTCCACAAACCAGCATTAAAATTTCTTGCATAATACGTTGTTGTTGCACCTGGAGAAACACTGATTGGATTTCCAGTAGCAATTTGTCCAGAAGTATTACAACCTGATGTAAACCAATAAACTGTACCAACTGCTCCATTAGCTGTAAGCGTGGAACTTCCTCCAGGACAAATTGTTGCAGAGGTTGAAGTGATTGAAGTGGGTGTTGGTGGTGGCCCAGTGGTATAATTCACTGTTACACGAGCAAAAGATCCGTTTAAAGCATTGTTGTACTGATATAAACCAAAACAACTTGGCGGGTTAGTAATTAGGAATTGATTGTTACCATTGGCCACAAAATTCCCCGCATTTAAGTTTAGGGTAAAAATGCCATTAGTGGTTCCTGAACAGCTACAATTGTTATTCGTGTTGAAACTTGGTGCAGCTACACCATTAAAGGTGGTAGTTCTTGTCCCACCCGCACATTCCACACCAACACTAAGTTGTAATACAACGCTTGTTACAGTCGCACCACCTGGCAAAGCTGCCGTGAAGTTAAAACCGGTGTTTCCAGAACAGCCGTTATAATACGAACCACCTCCGCAGTTTGATGTCATATTAACAAGCATCCCTGAGTTGTTAATGTCATACACAACAGATTGCGCAGTAAGTTTTTCAGCAGAAAATGCAATAAAAAGCAAAAGAGCTAAAATAGAAGGGAGAACTCTAGAGTATAAATTTTTCATAGTAATGGTTTTAGAAAACTAAATTACTACATTAAGTAATTATTTGTTTCAAAAATTAAATTAAACCTGTATTAAATGAATAAACCTGCCTTATGATTGAATATTTAATCACAGAAGATAGTTGGGAAAACAATTTATGCTAAACAGTTAAAAAAGAAAAGAAAAATCCCGATAAGTTGCCTTACCGGGATTTGTATCGTTATTTTTTCCGTTTTACTTATCGGATACTTTGTTTGATGACTTCCGTTGTTTTATCACCATTGGTTATACTGATATAGTATATACCTGGCGCTAATTGCAAGTCTTGAACACTGAACAAATTGATTCCTGCCTTTACATCAACTCCGTCGATATCGTATTGTGATAAGCGGTAGTAATTATTACCCTCTAAGGCAGCCTTATCGCTGTATGTGTACGTTAACAACTGCGTGCTATTGCCTGCTGCTGCTTGCGTATTGATCACGTTCCAAACTTCTCCATCTCGAGACTTCTCTAATTCGAAGCTTAAGCTATTGTGCTCGGAAGCAGTTTGCCATGTTAAATCAACTTGCTCACTCGCACACGTTCCACTGAAGCTCAACAATTCTACCGGCAAAGCCTGATTGTTTGATGATCCCACGTTGAACCAGCTAAACCCTTGCAAGTTCGTGCTTGTGATTGCAAATGCAACTGGACTTGTTCCACCAGCAATTGGTGTATGAACTCCAGCTCCTTGCCACTGTACGTGGTGATTTTGAGCTGAGTTTGATCCTGAAGCTTTTATTATTCTTGTAATCATTGGCGTTACCATTCCATTCAAGTTATTCGCATAAAGCGTCATACTGTATGGAGCCGATGTGATCGATGAAGTATAATTACTTGCTGTTGGATCCACATTCCAATAACCATCTGCCGAATAATTCTGTACCAACTGATTATCTTGCGTTGTTAACGGTAAACCATTGTACAGAGGAATATTCGCAGGAGTTAATGGTGCACCAGTCTTATACCAAACTGTTAAGTTTTGATCAGAACCTGGCGTACTTGAAAAGTTCACCTGAGCATAACGATTGTAAGCCGCCGTTCCTACTGGGAACAAACCTGCATTACCTGTTGTTGCTCCATTGATGAAATAACGTCTAAATGGACCAACTATATTTCCACTTGTCCAAGACAATGATCCAGGTACAGCACTGCTATTTCCTAAGGTAAGTATACTATTAGTAGATGTAAAGATATTACCTAAGGTCATATCTAATACTCCGGTAACAGTAACTGGCATACTCACAGTAAGCGCTTGACCACCACTCTTATTAACCGTTAGGTTATTCAAAGAAGTTGTTCCTGAACCACTTATCAAAGAAGAAAGCCCACCTGTGAAGTTGATCGTTCCTGTTGAGGCATTGATCGTTCCATGATTCGTTAAGTTACCTTCCAAGTTGATGATGTCATTGGTTAAATTAAGGGACATACCCGTATTTAAGTATACATCCTCCGCATTACTTGTTACACTTAGGGTTGGCATATTATTTCCAATACACATTCCACCAACAGCATTTGAAATCGTAAACACTTCGGTATTAGATGCCGGCTGACCTGAGGTCATTCTGACGTAATGTCCAGCTGCTTGTTTTTGGTACCAGTTATTTGATGTTGACCAATCGGATGATGATAAACCATTCCACAATACATCTTGAGAACCAATCATACCGCCTAAAGAAGCCGCATTTGGTTGATTAAACGTTACAATCATAGTATCAGTTCCAGTACAACCTGTAGCTGCATTTAAAACCGTCCATGTAAGCGTATATGTACCACCATATGATCCTGTTAAAGTAGTCACAGCATTTCCGACGCCGTTAACTGAACCAGGAAGAGCTACTCCAGCAGCAGCAAATACCTGCCATGTACCAGTTAAACCATTCGCTAATGCAGGTGCTGATACTTGGGCTGTATTTTGACCACAAGTTATATCCGATGTAACATCTGCTCCAGCATTTGCAACAGGTGCGGCATTAACAGAAATTGTACTTTGCGCTGTTCCTGTACAGCCAGCCGCTGATGTTCCTGTTACTGTATAAGTAGTTGTTGCATTTGGACTTACTTGCGTGGATGCAGCAGTTCCGCCTTGAGCCCAAACATACGTGCTTGCACCTGATGCATTTAATGTAGCTGTATTACCAGCACAAACGCTATTCGTATTCGCACTGATTGTTACAACAGGTGCGGCATTAACAGAAATTGTGCTTTGCGCTGTTCCTGTACAGCCACCCGCTGACGTTCCTGTTACTGTATAAGTAGTTGTTGCATTTGGACTTACTTGCGTGGATGCGGCAGTTCCGCCTTGAGCCCAAACATAGGTACTTGCACCTGATGCATTTAATGTAGCTGTATTACCTGCACAAACACTATTTGTATTCGCACTGATAGTAACTGTGGGATTAGCGTTGACACTTATTGAAGTTGAAACACAACCTGCGCTAAACTGGCCATTATTGTAATTTCTTGCAAAGTATGTTGTACTTGATCCTGGTGATACATTTATTGAATTACCAGTACCAATTTGTGTAACCCCACAACCATTTGTATACCAATAAACTGTTCCAGAAACACCGTTGGCTGTTAGGGTGGTGGATGACCCATTACATATAGTATTTTGTGTTGCTGATATTGATGTTGGATTTGCCGGTGGTGGTGAAACGCAAGTTAACCCGATGTTGAATGCACTAGTTGATGAGTAGCCGTGAACCAAGATATAATAATTTAACCCTGCTGTTGAAGTCCACGAGAATGATGCAGAGGAACTATTGCACGCAGGTCCCCAATCATCATTTCCACCCACACAAGTTAAAGAGGAACAATTAGGCCCACTAAATACTGATATTTTACTATCCCACGCAGTGGCACAAAGATTTGCGGTCATTATTTGACCATTTCCCGACACCGCATACCATACCCCAGGTTGAGTTTGACTAATAGAACAAAAACCATTTTCACCAGTTCCCGAGTTTGTGGCATTAACTGTGGTGCCTGCTAGTGTTTGACCGCAGCTAATCGCAGTTGCATTACAAACCAAATCATTTGCTGGGGCGGCTGGTGCAGCACACGACAAACACTGTATTGTTGATGTTCCACAATTGTATGCATTTGTACATCCCGAATTTACGGTGTAGTGCACGTAATAAGTTTCAGATGTTGTTGCAGTCCAAGTTAATGGAGTCGAACCTTGCCCAACCACTGTACCGTTAACTGCACCACGTCTAACTGTAATCCATCCTCCTAAACTGAAGGTTGATTGATATTGAGTACCCGAAACAACACCATAGATAGTATTGTATTCTGACTGATAATTGCATCCATTAATTGTCACAACACCAGGTGAAGATGGTGCATTGGCTGATCCGTAAGCATATGGATTGACGCATCCCACTACACCACCGCCACTGCAAGTGGCGGTTCCTAAGTGACCTCCGGAAGATGCACTCCCCGGTACAGGCTGTACTGTATTTATTATTGTTTGACCACTAGATTGAACAATAACCTTAATTCTCATTTCTGAAGGGTATGAGCCAGCAGAAGTTCTCCAAACAATAATTGTTTGTCCGCTGCTAGCAGAAAAGTTTGCCGTTGCCGGACCATAACCATTGTTAAATGTTATGTTATTTAGAACGGTTGATCCGTTAACAGAAACAGAGACTGCTCCTCCATTCCAACCATCCCCCCAAGTATCAGTAAGCTGAATTTGATGGGTACATTGAGCATAAGCATGTTGCCCAGAAAAAATTACTAGGAAAACAATAAGTTTACATAGTGTTAATGTTTTGCGTAAATTTATTTTCATGGAGAAGGTTTTATAAAAGGTAAAACGTTAAAAATTATGCGTTTAAAGAAAACACAAGTTCTTTACGTAAAGTTAACAATTTGGTTATATAATATGAGCAACAATTAACATTGGGGTTAATCCAATGAATATTTTGCTCTATTTAAGAATAAATAAAATTCTCAATGCATAAATTTTAGCTGTAATAATAAGAATAAATCGGCGATATAAGATCTTAAACTATTGTTTTACAATGCTTTATAAGAAAGATAAAGACGCATAAAAGCGCCCATAAACTAGGCGCTTTTTATTTAACTATTTAGGGGTATTTATTATAAAACCACCAACTTTAAGGTTTTAGGTGCTACTTGATCTTTGGCATAGTACCGAGCAAAATAAACACCCGTTCCGATAGAATTTAATTGAATCGAATTCGTTGGAAAGTTTTGGTGCCGTGAAACACATTGTCCGGAAGCATTAATTAGCTCTAGCGAGATTAATTCACCAGTCCAACTAATTGTTACGTCCCCATTTGATGGATTCGGATAAGCGTGAATAGCAAAGTTAATCGTTTCAACTACGCCTGCACTTTGTTGCGTGGTATCTTCAAATATTTCATAAAAAGTAGCAAAACTGCAACCAGCTGCATCCATAACAGAAACAGAATAAACGCCAGCTATTAAGTTAGCGATATCTTCCGATTGCTCATTGTTGTCCCAATTATATAAATAAGGAGCCGTACCGCCTACCACCGTAATGTCAATGCTTCCCGCATTTAAAGAATCTACATCAATAGTTGCAGCGGAGATGGATAAGGCCGTTGGTGATAGAACAGAAGCTGCTTGCGAAAGTGAACAGTTACCATTATTGTAAAAAATGGTAGCGGTATAAGAACCAAGTGGTAGATTATTGATAACACTTCCACTCGCGCCATTGTCCCAAATAACACTAGAAACTTCAGAAGGATTAGAAAATACCAATTCAACTTGACCATTATTATCTCCAAAACAAGAAACATTTGTAATTTGAATATCAACTACTGGTTCTTGGATATCTACTACATTAAATTGGTGATTTACAGAGCAACCATGGGCATCAGAGATAATTAAATTAATATTTCCAGCACCAATAGAATCGAGATTTAGCGTAGAACTTCCATTTGACCAAGAAAATGAGTAAGGCAATTGACCGCCCGATGACACTGAATTAATTGAAACATCATTGGCAATGCAACCATCACTTAAAGTCGATGTTGACGTAAAGTCACCAATGTGGGAACCTGTCATAACGAGGGCTGCCTGAGCATCTAGTCTTCCAGCACCTAATTTACCAGCGTAAAGTGGATTTAATGAATCGATGTTGTGTGAAGACAACTTTAAAATCATTTCAATATCAGCATTAGTGATACATTTATTAACAGAAAGCATTAAACCAACCGTTCCAGAAACATAGGCAGCTGCATAGGAAGTACCTGAACTATTAAAATACCAATTTGGTGCTGCTGAAATATTTACACCATATCCCGGCGCAGAAATATCAACCGATAAATTATGTTGATGAGTAGATAATGGATCACCAATAATACTTTCGTGATTGTCTGTAGGTCCAACACTAGTTACAGCGAAAACATTTGCGTATGATGCAGGAAATACGATATTATCCGCCCCGCCACAAGTATTTCCATTTCCAGCCGACGCAACAATAAAAGTACCATTATTGTATGCTTCATTAATGACATCTTGAGCAATTTGACTATAAAAACAGCCACTTGTCCAACTTAGATTTATAACATCTGCGCCGTTATATGATGCAACTAAAATTTCGTTAAATGACATTTTATAAAGCGCTAACTTACATTTGAAGCCAATAGAGCTAAACCCTATTCCATTATTAGTATTTCCTGCTGCTAAAATAGCAATAGCAGTTCCATGCGTAGCTGTTGTTAGGTTGGTTGAATCGTAATAAACAATTTTTCCTTGCAACTCCTCATGGTGCTGATAATAGTTTTGGTCGCTAATTGCTATTACAACACTATCGCTTCCTTGAGAAATATCCCAAGCTCCCTGGGCATTAATTAAGTTTAATGCATAATCAGCACCTAAGGTAACATTATAATCGTCTGGTGTATATAAAACCTGATAATTTGGCGCTTCTTCAACAAGACCAATAAATGGCAACTTACTTAATGAGTTAGTAACGTCCAACTCGTTACCAAGAAAAGACACTTCATACACATTTTGTAAATTTTCTGATTTTGAGTTGGGCAAGACTTGAATAAAACCAGTCATGTTATTCACACTTATCAAATCATTCAAGTCCTCACTTGTAGAAAGTAAGCGACCGTCTGAATTAAAGTGTGGTAAGAATCCGGGATTGTCAAATCGCACCCATAATTTACTTTCTTGCGAAAAGGTAAAATTTGCTGTTAATGATAATGCTAAAAGACAAATAGCTTTTTTAAAAAATAGAGATTTCATAATGCCGTTTATTTGTTTGTTGTTTAGTTATTGTGCCTCAATGTTTGTGAGTTGAGACAGCGAGCTATACGGCAGTTACAAATAAGGGTTACAAAATCATTTCTTTAATTTACAAAAATATTAGAGCGAATCAGTTGATTTGATGTCTTTAATAATAAGTTGTAGCGTAGAAACATCCCTGAAAACATTCACATCAAATGTACAGGCTAAACTATACGACAAACCAAAAGCCGCAATGGTTTCTTTTTCACCGAATCCAAAACCAATTGCATCTAACATCAGATTGGTGTTTTCTTGTTTTACCTTCAATTTTAAATGCACCTCTTTGAGTACGGAAATTTGGTGAGAATAGACATTTTGCATCCAAAAAACCGGCTTCATATTTCCAGGACCAAAAGGTTCAAATTCGCTTAGCACCCTGTAAAATTTTGGAATTTTTAACCGAGGTTCATCAGGTAAATAGACATCCTCTAAGCTAAGCATTGCATCTATCGTTTGGTGAGGGTTTTTATCTTCATCAGAAATGGATTCACGGACTACGCGATCAAATCGTTCGGAAAAAGCAAGCAAATTTTCTGGTAACATTGACAAACCTGCCGCATGGGTATGCCCACCAAATTGCGTTAATAAATCACTACATTTTATCAGGGCTTCATGCAAATCAAAATCATTTACTGTTCTTGCGGAACCTGAGATCATTCCATTTGATTCTGTCAGTACGATGGTAGGTTTAAAGTGCGTTTCAATCAACCTTGAGGCCACGATACCCACGACACCTTTGTGCCATTTAGGATTAAAAACGATGGTAGATGATTTTGTTTGAAAAGAAAGATCCTCGGCAATTAATTGCAGCGCCTCTTGCGTCATCTGTTTATCTAAAAGTCGACGGTCTACGTTATCCTGATTAATTTCTTTCGCTAATTCTTGAATAAGCGCACTATTTTCTTCAATCATCAATTGAACCGCCGTCCTGCCCGACCTCAATCGTCCAGCGGCATTAATTCTAGGTGCAATGATAAAAACTAAATCCGTAAGCGTAAGTGGGCCTTTTTTACCGGCTAATGACAACAATTCCGAGAATGCCCTGCGCGGTTTTTCATTGACTATTTTAAGCCCAAGAAAAGCCAGCACTCGATTTTCATCAGTTATGGAAACAATATCTGCAGCGATGCTTAAGGCCAACAAATCGAGTTGTTGAAACAATAGTTCATCATCCCATTTTTGAGCAGTAAATAAGGCTTGAAGGAGTTTAAAACCAACTCCACAACCTGACAATTCTTTAAACGGATAAAGGCAATCCTTTTGTTTAGGATCTAAGACAATGGCATTCGGCAGCAATTCTCCCGGCTCGTGATGATCGCACACTATGATATCCATTCCTAGATCGACAGCCAGTTGAATTTGACTAAGCGCTTTCACGCCGCAATCCAAGGTGATGATTAGTTCTATGCCATTTTCTTTCGCCCACCTCACCCCTATTTCGCTGAGGCCATACCCTTCTTGATAACGATCAGGAATATAAAAATCGATTGCATCGTGGTGCGACTTAAGCGCAGAATACATTAGCGCTACCGCAGTGGTTCCGTCAACATCATAATCGCCATAAACAAGTATTTTTTGATTGTTCGCCAAGGCCATGACTAAGCGCTCAACAGCACTAGCCATGTTTTTCATTAAAAAAGGGTCGTGAAGGTGTTCTTTTTTGGGTCTAAAAAACCGTTCGGCTTTTTGGTAATCCGTAATTCCTCTTTGAATCAAGAGAGTCGCAATTCTATTATTTACGTTTAATTGGCTTGATAATTCATTTACCAGCTTAGGTGCTGGCGCAGGTTTTATTTTCCACACTTTATCCATCATGATTTTCTTTTAAATTTAAGTTACGGATTATTTTTTGAATAGACAACTACCCTGTTGAAATAAAACTTGGGTACCGTGCCTCTCGACTTCGCTCGATGCCCTTTATTGGGTACCGTGCCTCTCGACTTCGCTCGATGCCCTTTAAGTGAATCGAGCGGAGCCGAGAGACGCTTCTATAGAAATCAACGAAAGGCTCCGACATTTCATTGTGAATTAGGCTTGGTTTTTAAGATTAACATAATTTACTGGTAGGATTGCGAATATTCAAAAATAAAATTAACTTCGTTTTAGGCAAGCAAAAAGAATGAAATCCAAGCAAAAATCCATTTTCTCAAAAATTTATCTCGTTATTTTAATCGCCTTACCGCTCCCATTTTTTATTCTCCCTGCAAACTATTTTGATACCGGAGAATCCCTTTGCATGTCTAAGTTATTGCTACATCGAGAGTGCTTAGGATGCGGCATCACCAGGGCTATCCAACATGCTATACACTTTGATTTTACAAGAGCCTGGCACTACAATAAATTAGTTGTTTTGGTATTGCCAGTATTACTTTTTTTATGGCTAAGTGAAATTAAAAAAAGATTAAAAAAGATTAAAAATTAATTATTAGATTTGAAATTAATATTAACTAAAAAATTTAACCATGAAAAAATTATTACTTGCCGTTTTGGTTGTTGGTTTTGCCATCAGCTCGTGTTCCATTGAAAGAAGATTACATCAGAAAGGCTTTAACGTAGAATGGAATAAGAACCTTAGTTCTTTGAAAAAAGATAAGAAAGAAAAACAAGATTATGTTTCTTCAGAAGCAGTAGAAGAAATAGCTGTAGTAAGTACTAAAACCATAAAGACACTTTCAGTAAACAGCAGCAGCGCAATTTCAGTTGATGGTGTTTCTTTAAATGAGTCAATTGAAGCTCCTGTATTTGTTGAGGACAACACTACCAACGAAGTTAATTCACAAGAAAGCTCCGTAGTAATCAATACAAAAATTGAAAAAGTTAAAAAGGCAATAAGTGCTCCTAAAGCTTCTAGCTCAGAGAAAGTGGCTAGTGCCAACAAGACGATGGCTTCAACTAAAATAGTTAAAAAAGCACTTAAAAATGGCCCATCAACAGGCTTGTTATATGTGTTATGCTTTTTTATTCCTTTTCTTGCCGTTGGTTTGGCAACCGATTGGGATACTAATACGGTTTTGATTAATTTGCTTTGGACTTTATTATGTGGAATCCCTGGAATAATACATGCTATTATTGTCGTAGGAAGAAACAGCTAAAATAAAGGAATTTTTGGATTTAAAAGGGCTTTTTTAAGCCCTTTTTTTATGGCTTAATTTAAAGAAGTCCATTGCGATTTTAATTCGCCTAAAGTTTGAATGAATGGCGTCAAGAAAGTTCCCGTTTTAGCAATCGTGTATGGCTTTCTAATCCAAGTATCACCTTCCAATTGCATCACAAATAAACGGTTAAAAAAATCAATATTGAGAGCAGTACCCGCTTTTTTGATAAAATGTGTTGATGAATCAATGGAGCATCCGGAAGCCTTCTCAAACCCTTCATTTACTACCAAAACAACGTACTGCGAAAACAAGACAACACCACCGCACTGCAACTGTTTATTATGGGCAGACCAAGCATTCAAGAACAAACCCAACTCCGCGTTGAACCATTCTTCCTCACTTTTTTCCAATTGTCGATCAGCTAGGTAAAGCCATACGCGACTATCATCTGGCAATGCTGGAAAAAGGGTGTTAAAGTTCGGCTGCATTGGCAATAAGTTCGGCTACATCTAGCACTTGAATATCATTTTCTTTATTGAAATTTTTTATGCCATCCGTCATCATCGTATTACAAAAAGGACAACCTGTGGCAATGATTTCAGCTTTTGATTCTAGCGCATCTTCGGTGCGTTCTATATTTATTTCTTTGTTTCCTTTTTCTGCCTCTTTAAACATTTGAGCGCCACCAGCTCCGCAGCACAAGCCATTCGTTTTACACCGTTTCATTTCCACTAATTCGGCATCTAATTTCTCAATCAAGGCTCTAGGCGCTTCATACACATCATTGGCACGCCCCAAATAGCAAGGATCGTGGAAAGTAATTTTTTTTCCTTTATACGTTTGGCTTCCCTCTAAGCCTAGCTTTCCGGTATTGATTAAGTCTTGAATTAATTGAGTGTGGTGAATAACTTCATACTTACCGCCTAGTTCAGGATATTCATTTTTCAGCGTATTAAAACAATGCGGGCAGCCCGTTACGATACGTTTAACATCATAGCCATCAAGCACTTGAATATTCATCATGGCCTGCATCTGAAAAGTAAATTCATTTCCCGCTCTTTTCGCAGGATCACCGGTACAAGATTCTTCCGTTCCAAGCACAGCGAAACTCACTTTACAATGATTTAATATTTTCACCAAGGCCTTGGTTATTTTCTTAGCACGGTCGTCAAAACTACCGGCGCAGCCCACCCAGAAAAGAATTTCTGGAGTTTCTCCTTTGGCCATCATTTCAGACATTGTGGGAACGTTCAAACGCATAACTTACTCTTCAAAAACTTGACTATTACTACTTTATCAATCAATGTGATAAATCTACCACTAAACCTTTACATTAAATTATCTACCAATGTATTATTCTTCCTTTGCCCAATTTAAGCGGTCGCTTTGTGAAAATTGCCACGGTGCGCCGTTGTTTTCAATATTGGTTAACATTCCTGCTAATTCAGAAGGCATTGCCGACTCCTCCATCACTAAATTTCTTCTTAAATCAATAATGATAGCCAAGGGATCTATATTGATTGGACAAGCCTCTACGCAAGCGTTACACGAGGTACATGCCCACAACTCCTCAGGCGTAATATAATCTCCGAGTAAGGACTTATTATCCACTACTCCCTTTTTCAATTCGCCAACTTCAACCATGCGATCACGCGTATCCATCATAATTTTACGAGGCGACAATAACTTACCCGTATTATTAGCTGGGCAAACATCCGTGCAACGTCCACATTCAGTACAAGAGTAAGCGTCAAGAAGATTTTTCCATGTTAAATCCGCAACATCTTTGGCTCCGAAGCGGCCTGGAGGAGCGTCACTTTCGGGAGGTATTGCATTAGGATCAAGCATTAATTTAACTTCATTTTCAACCGATTTCATATGAGAAAACTTACCTTTTGCTTGAAGATTTGAAAAATAAGTAGTTGGGAAAGCCAAGAGAACGTGAAGGTGTTTAGAATACGGTAAATAATTCAGAAATAAGAACACCATGGAAATGTGTCCCCACCAACCGATGCGTTCAAAAACACGCAAGGTTTCCACGTTAAAAGAATCGAATACTAATGGTCCGAGCCAAGCAGAGATTGAAAATCCAAAACTACCTTTTGCATAAGCTACATGAGAACCTCCGCGATTATAAAGCACCTCATCCGTTCCATTCATGGTAAGAATAAAAACAATGAGCACCAGCTCCATGATTAGAATTAGATTAGCATCTTTTTTAGGCCAACCCAACAATTCAGCTTTATTAAACCGAGGCAGCGAAAGCATGTTACGGCGCCATAAGAAGGCGACTGTTGCAACAAAGGCCAGCACTGAAAGAATCTCAATAAAACTTACCATAAAGACATAAAAATCACCAAGCGAGAAATAGAACATTCTGTGCTTTCCCGTTATTCCATCAGCTATAATTTCAAGCAATTCAATTTGGGTAATGACAAACGCCACATACAATGCTAAATGTAAGAAGGCTGCAATAGGCCGAGTGAACATTTTCTTTTGTCCGAGAGCGACCAAAACCATTGTTTTAAGCCTTGTTAAAGGCTTATCTGATCGATTTACATCTCTTCCTAAGCGGATATTTTTTCGAATTTTATTAGCATTGAGCAAGAACAGCCCAGTAGAGAACACAAACAAAGAAATAAAAACAACTATTGATAGCATATCAATCTGGCAATGAGTCTAAGAAACTAGCAAGCTTTTTTTCTTGGGTACTATTTAATTTTAGTGCTTTTGACTTCCCTCCTACTAGGGATATATTTATGTACCGTTCTGGATGTTTTTCAATATCATCAATGAGTTCTTGCAGTTGATTATTCGAATCGACTAATTCGTTATATAATTTCGCGTCATATATCAATTTCCCCAGCGTTCCTTTTCCTGAACTTGCCTCCGCTAGAATAAAATTTATTTTTTTTAATGTCGTTTGTGCTTCTAAAATTACACCCTTAAAATCTGCAGTTACCAAATCATCTGAAACAGTTTTAAGATTACCAATTATTTTGGATATTTGATCATTACTCTTTTTTAGGTTTAGCGTAATATTTTCAATATTTGACATAATTCGCGCAAATTGCTGTTTTTCTTCGCCAATAAATTGTTGCATTTCTTTAGCCAAACTTCCAAAGCGAGCGATAGCTATTTTCACTTCCTTCAAGCTTTCTTCAATTTGTGAGGTGGCACTTTCATCCCAAAAAGCAGTAAGCGAACCCACCATTTTATCAATTGAAGACATCATAGCTTGTAATTTTTGAGATATGGGATCTGCGTAAGCTTTCACTTGCGATACCATATCAACTGATATTCGTCCTGGTAAAACACTTCCTGATTTATGAAAACCTTTAGATGTATTTAAAGGCAAAATAATTAACAATCCTTTACTTAATATATCCAGCGAACCAATTTCGACAATTGTACCTATCGGTAGCTTAACAGAAGAATTTTGAATAGTAAATGTAATTTTAACGCGCTTTTTAGGAGATTCATTGGGCACATAATCTACACCTAAAACCTTACCCACTATAACGCCGTTAAGCGTAACATTACTAGCAACCATCAATTGCCCTGAGTTTTCCATATAGCTGTAATAGCTTTCGTCTCCCCCGAAGAAACTATTTCCTTTTAAAAAATTAACACCCAAAACAAGAACAGCAATGGCGAGTATGGCAATAAACCCTATTTTAATTTCCTTAGAATATCTCAAAGCTTCAATTTTCTGCTAATTTAATAGCTTTTTCTATACTAATACGCTCACCACCCAAGAAAGCAATAACAAAAGCATTTTTAAACCCTTTTTCAATTAATTCTACCTTATAATTCTTTGCTCCATCAACGTCATTTAAAAAAAATCCAGCATAATATTTAAACAAATTATCCTGCGAGTATTCTTTAACTTGTAACCCTTTAAAAACAGGAGAATTGAGGGGTATTTTAATTTCTGATGTACTTATTTGGACACTAAAGAAAAGTGATTTTTCCTTAATATAATTGGAGGTATCAGCGGCTATTATTGCTGGCTCATTAATTTTATTCTCTATCACTTTATTGACCTTTCCTTCCCTTTCATTTTTATAGGTTATAAAAGCTTTTAACATCGATTGCGCCATTTTTTCCTGACCTTCGGCACTCCCAATAAATTTTTCTTCTGCAGGATTTGGAAGAAATCCTGTTTCAATTAAAACTGATGGCATGGTTGTTTTATACAAAACAAGAAATCCTGCCTGTTTTACACCACGATCGTAACGTCCGAGCTGTTTAAATTCTTTTTGAAGCAATTCAGCAAATCGAATTGAATTATCAAGGTTAACTGACATTTGCAATTGGATACCAATAATGGCGTCGGGCGACATATCAAAATCTCCATACTTCGCCCCTTTGTCATCTTCTAAGGTAATAATCGCATTTTCCGTTTCTGCCACTTTTTGTTGCGACTCTGTTCGATGAAGCCCCAAGACATAGCTTTCTGTACCATAAGCTGAGGAGCTTCCTGCATTAGCGTGAATGCATATAAATAAATCGGCATTTGCCTTATTGGCAATATTAGCTCGCTCAAACAACTCAACAAACACATCTTTATCCCGAGTGAAGATTACCTTTACACCAGGATATTGAGCCTTAATTAATTCTCCTAAACGTAAGGCCATAGCCAAGCAAACCACCTTTTCTTGGGCAAAAGAACCATGGCAGCCAGGGTCTTTGCCTCCGTGTCCGGCATCGATAACAATGGTCTTTATTACTTGATTTTCTGCATTTCTAGCTTGGGCTAGCCCAAACTTTACTGGAAGCATAAAAGCCACCAACATGATAATAAATAAAGGTCTAAAAAAAACGTTCATTGCACACATAACGAATTTTGGTAGCTTTGTATCAAATTAACTCTTTGACAAATATAATTTTTATTAATTGACAGTAAATAAGTCATTCTATCGAATTATCTTCGCAACATTGTTAATAATGCAGGCATCACTTGCAGTAATTGGGCAAACAGGCGTTTTAAAAGACACTATTTCCATTATTGACACAAGTATCACCGAAGTTATTTTATATTCCGCTACTGATTCAATTCACAACGATTTAAAAGAAAGAAAAGTTCATTTGTATGGCAACGCCAAAGTTGAAATGGGGGACATAAAGTTAACAGCAGGATACATTTTAATTGATCTTAATTCAAATGAAATACAAGCATCCTTCCGCTACGACAAGGATAGTAATAAGTTAGAATTCCCATCCTTTACAGACGGGCAAGAGGCGATTACTTGTTTGAGAATGCGTTACAACACAAAAACCGAGAAAGGATATATTGAAGAATTGGCTTTGAAACAAGACGAGTTATATTTTCATATGGGTGAGGCCAAGAAATACCCTAATGATGAAATACATTTAAAAAAAGGACGATTAACAACCTGCGATTTAGAGGACCCACATTACCATTTTTTGTTATCAAAGGCCGTTATGGTTCCCGACAAACGTATTGTTACCGGACCAATAAATTTATGGGTAAAAGGGATTCCAACACCTTTGGGTCTTCCTTTTGCTATTATCCCTCAGCAAAAAGAGCGGACACATGGTCTATTATTCCCAGAGTTCATTCCTATTTCACAATATGGATTTGGGATTCAAAATTTGGGATATTATTTTCCAATCAATGACCGGCTTCAAACAAGTGCTTATATAAACCTTTATAGCAGAGGGAGTTGGGGCCTAAGGAATGATTTAGATTATTCAAGACGATACGCCTTTAGCGGTAAACTATCAATGGGGCTTCAACAATTTAGGCAAGGTTTTCCATACAATAATTCACAGAACAAAGTTTCGATTGTTTGGACACATCGAAAAGAAGCAAAATCAAATCCCTTATGGGCATTTTCA
Organism: Flavobacteriia bacterium; assembly: GCA_026391005.1. Lineage (GTDB taxonomy): Bacteria > Bacteroidota > Bacteroidia > Flavobacteriales_D > Crocinitomicaceae > UBA952. The sequence goes on from JAPLEV010000019.1 coordinate 22,549, forward strand.
TCCAATGTTAATTTTATTTCGGATAATAATACCAAAAATAATTTGGATCCCATTAATCCTCAATATTTTAATAATAGTTTTAACTCAGATATCAATTTAAATAGGACTTTCCCAGGGAAGCCGCTTACAATGGGCATGAAAATATCCCTCCGACAAAATTCAATTGCCAAAAATATTTCATTAACTAGTCCGATATTTAATGCCAACGTAACACGCGTATTTCCATTCAAAAATATTGTAAAAAATCCAAAAAAAGAATGGCAAAAAACTTTGGCCCGCATCGGTTTGAGCTATTCGATGGAAAGCCAAAATAAATCGACTTTTAGCGACTCTCTTTTGACAAATTTTGATTTTCAAGGCATTGGAAATGAGTTCATGAATGGTGTTAATCAGGCCATTATAATGCAGACAACTACCGGATTTTTTAAAAATGCCGTTAAGATAACGCCCAGTTTAACCTATGGGAATAAAATTAATTTTCAACAAATTGAAAAAAAATACAACCCATTGACTAACGGGACACAGGTAGATACCATAACGAAAACCGGTATGGCTAATGAATTTAGCATGAACATTAACCTTACCACCGTACTTTATAGTTATTACCGCTTTATTGGTAAAAATAAGCCCTTGTTAAGGCACCTAATGACCCCAAGTATTGGTTATCGATTTGTTCCTTTGATCAATCCCCTAGTGACCGCTAATGCCGGCGCAAACCAATCCCTAATTAGTTACTCTAGCTACGAAAGAAGCATCTATAATGTTGGAAATTCCAGCAAATCATCTTTTTTAACATTTGGAATAAATAATTCCTTGGAGCTAAAAGTTAAATCAGAGAAAGACACCCTTACAGGTTACCAAAAAATTAGATTAATTGATCAATTTTCAATAACCGGAAATTACGACTTTAATAAAGATTCCATGAATCTATCAAACATCCAATTAAATTTGCGTGTAAGTCCTTTTTCTTGGCTGAACTTTGTTGCAAACGCGGGATTTAGCCCTTATGCTTGGAATACAAGTAGTGGAAAAACTATTGGAACTTATGCCATAAAAGCAGGGCAAAGTTTGGGTCGCTTTTTATCTAATAACTTCACTTCTACCCTCACATTTGCGACAAGAAAAAGCCGGGAAATTATAGAAGATACGAAAGAGACAATAAAAACAAATTGGAACAGTGACTTTAATCAATTCAGTTTACATCCCGAACAGGTAATTTATTTTAATATACCCTGGAAAGTCAATTTATCTCACGTTTATTCTATCAATGCAAACACATCAAAAACAGTAATAAACAATAATAATTATTCTTTTGTACAGACGCTTGTTTTGAATGGCGACATAAGTTTCACCAAGCGCTGGAATATGGCAAGTAATATCAACTTCGACATACAATCGAAGCAATTAACAAACATAAACTTTTCATTAAATCGAAATTTACATTGTTGGGCCTTATCCTTTTATTGGACTCCAATTGGGGGAAACAAAAGTTTTTTATTAAGTATTCGAAATACTTCTTCCATCTTCAGAGATGCAAAAATAGAGGTACGGAAACCACCAAGCTTTTTATAGATTAATCGATATAAAGTAGGATTTTTGGCCCAACGACCATACTAATTGTGGTTATTCTTCGATCAGGGTTATTGGCTTTACCATTTTCAATTTGTTTGGGAGGTAAATTTTCACCTTGGCCAAAAAATTTGACATTATATGATAACTTTAACTTAGCTTTTAGCTCAGTAAGTTGTTTTTCGAATTCCGCAGCAACTGCAGCGGCTCTTCTATTGGATAAATCAAGATTCATTGCCGCTCTTTCCTTTGGATTTCCTGACCCTTGAAGGTCAGAATAGCCATTAATTAGCAATATCGTACGATAATCCTCTTGATCAAAGACATTCTCATTATGCTGATCCAGGTATATTTTCCATTCAGAAATATCATTAGAAATAGTTTCAATCAATTTTGTTATCGCCAGTTTACCCTCTTTGGTTAGCAAAGAGCTTCCTGTATCAAAACTAATATCAGCAGATATATTTTTAATTTCTTTATTAGAAACAATTAATTCACCTACTGGATAAATATAATGAAATAATAAATCATTTAATTCTAAGGCCAAAAGCAAGGACTTCTCATGACCTGCAGGAGAATATGGATCTGTTTCATTAAGTGAATTAATAATTTGTTGCGTTCTTTCGATTAATTTATCTAATTGAGCATCTATTTCAGTAATACGCTCAGTGCTATCAATAGAATAGAACATTTTTTTTTGATCTTCTAATCTGCGCATTGCCTCATCAGCTTTCTCCAACGTTTCTGCTAGACTTTTTTCGCGTTCCGCTTGTTTACGATTAAAATTGTTTACTTCTGTCTCGCCTTGCTGACCTCAAAAAACCGTTGTTTTATACTTCGGTTTTACTAAAACACCCGAATCTTTACAAGAAGATAAAAGAATGAAAAATGTAATAAAAAAAAGTACCGTTGAATTGTTCATATTTTTAAAGTTAGCAAATATTGGTTAAAACTAAAATTTTAAATTTCAATTTTAAATAAAATTAAATAAAAAAATCGTTTAGCAGCTTTTTACTTCTGTTCGTTGCTGAAGGACGTATGTATATTTAGCACCAAAAAATATAATCTGCGCAGAATAATTAACCCAAGCTAAGAGAATAAATAGGGAACCTATTATACCTGATTTCCCAAGAAAAAAATAGTTTTGCAGGTAATACTTTATGCCCAGTTGGCTTCCATATAAAAGTAATGCGGTAAGAAATGCGCCTTTTAACGCTATTATTCCTAGAACCTTGGCATCATTAACATATTTAAACATGATCCAAAAAATTATCACATTACTCAAAATTGATAAGCTGTGATGGAATAGCGACATGCTAAGATTAACAAAACCATTATTGGAAATTACCCAATGCTCCAAAAGAGAAACAACAAAGATTTGTAAAAAATAAAATAATATGATTAAAAGAGCGAAACCAGCCAATAAGAAAACGGATAAAAATCGAAATCTTATCAAATCTAGAATAATATTTTTGCCATCGTTTTGCGTAAAACCAAAGAATTCATTTAAACTTCTCTTCAAGGATACAAGAAATGCAGAACAAGCAAAAAGCAATACAAAAACACTAATAATCCCGATAAACCAACCTCCGTTACCTATATCAATAACCTTTAAATAGTCAATTATTGTGTCAGTATCAGATATACCCACCCTATCGTAAAATAACTGTTGAATAATTGAAATCATTTTTTCTCGACCAACAATTTCACCGAATGAAGCAATTGATAAATACAAAATAGGGAACAAGGCAAATAGCGTATAATAGGCAAGCGCTGCGCCATGAAAAAAAGCGCCTTCTTTAATATATTCAATAAAAGCGTCTTTCAACACAATGATATTAAAGAATAAACGGTCTTTTCTTGTTTTTTTTATTAATGTCAATGGATATATTATTTTTAAACGGTTCGAAGCTCAGAAGAATAATCTCCTCATTTTTTAAAGAATAAAAATAATTATAATATACCACACCAAGAAAAACAGAAGCAATATAATTCAATTCAATACCACCCCTTAGATTTTCGGTATATTCATCTGGGCGAAACAGAATCTTTTTTTCATTTAATGAAATAGTATTAATAGGTCCAAATAACATTGCATCGGATTTACTAGTTGAATTGTAATAGGCATCTAGCGGTTGTTTTTTGCGACTAAGTCGGCCATTTTTTAAAATACATACTGTATCAGAAATCCCTAAAATTTCTTGTCCGTCATGTGAAACGATAACTATTGCCACCCCCTCTTTTTCTCTAATTTTAAGCAAATAATTTGTTAGTTTCAGGCGCAATCTTGCATCTAGATGAGCAAAAGGTTCATCAAGAAGAAGCAATTTCGTCTTTCTAGAAATTGCCCTTGCAATAGCAAGACGTTGCTGTTCACCACCCGAAAGTAAGATTGCTTTTTGCCCACGTAAAGATTTCAACTCAAAAAGATTTAGCATTTGCTCAACCCTTCGTTGTCTCTGATCATTGGGAAGAAATAAAATAGATTCACGAATATTCTCCTCAACGGTGTGATAAACATCAAGCTTAAAGTCTTGATTAACTAATTCCACTCCAGAAGATCCCGGAATTAAACGCAATGATGATTTAGGTTGCAGTTGATCATTCAGCCAAACATCACCGCTATCTTGATCAATCAAACCAGCCATAATTTTTAAGAGCGACGATTTTCCTGCTCCACTTTTTCCTACCAAGCCGATTATTTCACCTTTACTAATCGTAAGTGATACCTTGGATAAAACTTCTGATTCAAAAGATAAGGATATGTCATTAGCTCGAAACATCAGGAAGACAACTCTTTTGGGAACTCTTTTGTAGATATATAAATTCCTGGTATTGGATTAGCGAATGGCTCTAAATCCTTTAAGAATAATTTAACGATAAATTGCTCTGTATTTTTTGATATTTGTATTTTTTCGATAATAGATTCCGAAGCACCCACGAAACAAACGGGAGCATTTTCAGATACTATTTTAATTAAGCGCATAGCTAAAATTTCAAATTGAAAATCTTCGCCATTTGCATAAGAACCTTTTAATTGATAAGATTCATCCTTTAATTCCTCTACTGATAATACGCTTGAGGAAATTTGCAATTCATCTTCCCAATGATTTTTAACATTATCGGCAGAGGGCTTTCCATCGTGTTTTTCATCCGCAATAGCTTGTGAAAACAACTCATTTATTTGATAACACAAAACAACACATTTCATAAAAATATCTTTTGTATAAAATTAATTCAAATTCATATAGAAAAAATTACATTTGTCTAAACTTATGAAAATTACCATAATTGGAGGAACAGGATTAATCGGAATGCAGCTTATTAAGCAAGCTTGCGCTGACCATTACTTCACAAAAATTAATGTGATTGTAAGAAGGTCTTTAGCATTCAAAGACCCAAAGATAAATGAACTTGTTATTGATTTTTCTGACCTTTCATCAGTAATAAAGGAAACAATAGGAGATGCATTGGTATGTGCCTTAGGAACAACTAGAAAAACGACACCTGATAAAAAATACTATCGTGAAATCGATTTAACGTATACGCTTATTTCAGCAAAAGGAGCTTTAGAAAATGGCCATAAACAAATACACTTAATAAGCTCAATAGGTGCAAATGAAAATTCAGCTGTATTTTACCCCGCTCTTAAAGGAGAAATAGAGCGTTTAGTGAGCCAACTACCCTTTCTTTCAACCTATATCTATAGACCTTCCGTTCTGCTTGGGCAAAGAAAATCATTTCGTTTCTTCGAATACTTATCTAAAGGGATATTATTTGTCTTATCTCCTTTTCTCATTGGCAGCTTATCTAAATATCGTGGTATATCCGCAGAAAAAGTAGCACAAAAAATACTATTTGAAATAAAAAATAATAAACCAGGCATACAAATAGTTGAATCAAATGAAATAAAATTTAATAATATTTAAAAACCCGATTAGAAAAAAAATTACCTAAGGGAATAGAAACTAAATAAAATTTTTAATTTTAAAAAATGAAGACATACCAATCCATCTTATTAACACTAGGCATCCTATTTTCAAACCAAAATATATTTGCTCAAAAAGACAAATCTGTTATTGATAAAGCCGGAGTAAACCTAATGGTTACAAAGGGCATTGACCTTTACGGTTTGGGCCGTCTAAACGATGCCATATCCATATTTAAAAGTGCGGAGCTGAAGGATACGGCAAATTGGAAAATTCAATATTGGATGGGGAAGTGTTTTTATGACATGACCATGTATCTGTCTGCAGAAGAATGTGCTAATCGATCACTTGATTTAATTAGTCGAATGAATGATACTGAGGCGAGTATAAACGAACTATTAGGCAATGTAAATCATCGTCTTGGAAATATTGACTTGGCAGCGATGTATTTCAAAAAAACTGCTCAGATAATGGGTCAAAAAGCTGCGAAAAATAATGATATCCCAATGTATATCGAACAATGTGAACTCGCTATAAAAGACACAAAATCGGGAGCTGTTAAACTCCGTAAGCCAATATCTTCACTATTGAATACAATTGATGCAGAATACGCTCCCATTTTAGTTAGAGATGGTAAAGAGTTGTTTTTCACAGCAAGAAGACCCGAGACAACCGGAAATAATGTAAATCCAGACGATCAACAGTTCTATGAAGATATGTATCATGCAGTTTGGGATGAGGGAACCAAAGAATGGGTGATACAACCCGGAACTTTTATCGATATAAATACAAATGGCTTTGATGCGATGAGTTTTATCTCAGAAGAAGGCCTTTATGGATTGACAACTGTTAACACATCAGCAGCTGAAAAAACAACCAAAAGTTCTGATATTTTTGAAATAACTGGAGAATTACCCTTCAGATGGTCATCCACTGAAGTAATTAAAAACAAGACCATTAATACCGATTATTTTGAAGGGGCGGCAACTCAATCTTCTACAAACGACGGGGCAATTCAAATGATTTTTATCAGTGATAGAAAGGCAGAAAACTCAGGGGTTGATCTGTATTCCGTTCTAAAAACAGATGACGTCTGGGGGACAGCTAAGGCACTCCCAAAACACATTAATTCACTTGGAGACGAAACCACACCATATTTGACATCAGATGGAAAGTATTTATTTTTTAGCAGCGATGCGCTACCTGGCTATGGGGGTTATGATGTTTTTTACTGTGAGAACATAGACGGGATCTGGGGACCTCCAATCAATTTAGGTTGGGCCGTGAATAGTGTGAATAATGACACCCACTTTCAATTTAATACTAAAACGAAACAGTGTGTTTTTGCAAGTGTTAATCAAAATGGTGATAACTTTAGCTATGATCTTTTTCAAGCAGACCTTAGTTCATCAGCTTACCCATTTATAACCAAGGATTAATTTTTAACTACTTAATTCTTATTTTTTTACGGTAGATTTTATCTAAATCATATCGCACAAAAACCTCGGTTCCCCCTTTAAAATTAGAAACAATAGAAAGGCGAGAAAGATTGATGTCATATGAAAAACCTACAGAAACTGCGCCCCATTCTGCCATTAATTTAATAATCATTGCGTCCTTAAACCTACTAAATAGTCCTATCGAAAAAGAAGCATCCTTTTTAAGTGGCGTAGCTCGAGAACCTTCTTTAAGAAATTGCTGGTAATAAAATCCAAGAAGTAACTCGTTGGATGTTTTTTGTCGATTAAAATAAAGACCTGGTAATATCGCTCCATTGGCTTGTGGTAGGCCTATGCTTCCATTGACAAAAACGGCATATCTAATTGGCATTCTTTGAATGCTAGAATTATAAAAAGAAGAAACGGGTCGGTTTAAATGAAAAGCAGAGATACCAACATTTATAGATTTGTCAGCTTTATCATTAAAAAATTTATTATTCGTTTTTAAAGAATAAAGCATACCCGCACCCATATCAAAATAAGAATAATTTTGTTTGTAAAATGATTCGCCTGAAGCTATTGAGGGATTATAAGTCAATCCATCGTACTGCACTCCCCATTGCCCTGCACCAGGATTTGTTGATGCTTGTCCAAATCCTGAGGAAAGGCCAAGACCCAACTTACTCTTCTTATTTAACATTAAATGATAAGCCAAAGTGATATTAACTAAACTTTGATTGTAGTTATTCTCGCCCATTCTATCATTATAGAAATTAATGCCACCACCAATTATTCCCTTTTGCAAACTTGCAGCAGGACTTAATCTACCATCCATTGAGGCCGCCATTGTTGTGTAAGGGGTTGCAAAACTACCATATTGCGAACGAAACATTGCGATGCCCTGAAAAGTAGAAAAGGCGCCTGCTAATGCAGGATTTAATGTCATAGGGGAATACTCAGATTGTGAAAAATGAACGTCCTGTGCATTTAATACTGGTTGGGACAAAAACCCAATCAGCATACTTAACAATAAAATAAATCCTTTCGTTTTCATAATTATCTTACCAAAGTGAGGCTACCCGATGCATTGTAGACGGTATCGTCATACCACTGCATGCTTAATTTATAAACATAATTTCCGCTTTGCATCGGTCTTTCTCTGAAATTACCATCCCAACCAGTTTGAATATCGGTGGATTCAAAAACCATTTCTCCCCACCTATCGAAGATTTGAAAACTGAATCGTTGAATACATGAAGCTTTTCCATAGACCCATAATTTATTATTCTCTTGAGGACCGATGCCATTTGGAGAAAAAATCGTAGGTACAAAAATATCCCCACAGATTAATTTTATCTCCACAAAGACCGAATCGGAACCAATACATCCATTTGAATCAGAAGCAGTAACATAATACATCGTGCTTGAGTCCGGCATTGCTGTTGGATTTGGACAATCGAAACACGATAAACCTAAGGTAATGGGTGTCCAAAGATAATCCTGACCACCAGTAACTGAAATATCAAGGGAAAAACCAGGATTTATGATCGTATCAACCGGTAATGCAACAACATTTAATGCGTTAATTACTCCGATTGTAAAGTTTAAGGTATCGGAACAACTGTTATTATCTGTGACAATGACGCTATAATTACCTACAGCTAAATTGCCAATGCTATCCGAATTTTGAGGACTAGATGACCAAAGGAAAGAATAAGGGATTGTTCCACCGCTTGCTTGGGTAGAAAAAGTGCCTAGAACACCGCTAAAACAATCTATCGGCGTTGCAATACCATTAAATAACAAAGGACTTGGTTCCGTTATGGAGAAACTTTGCACCACCAAGCAATTTGCAGCATCAGAAACGATTACATTAAATGTACCAACAGGTAGCCCCGTTATGGTATCATTGGAACCTATATTAACTGGAGGGACTGCAGTGGTATACCAAGCGTAGGAAATAGGTGCTGTTCCTCCGCTTATCACTGCAACAGAGGCAGAACCATCATTTGCCCCATTGCAAGAAACATCATCTACAAAATTAAAACTAATTAAGGGGGCGATAGGATTAGGATTTATTATATACGCAGTTGAACTAACCGAAGAGCAGAGATTAGTTGAATCTATGACGGTTATAAAATAAGACCCGGCCGGTAAATTGGAAAAAATTGCAGGATCTTGAAAAATGGTCCCGTTAATACTGTAAGAATAATTTGGTCCTGTTGGAAACAGAACTGTCATTGAGTTAGTTCCTACTGCACAAGTAGGTTGAACAACTGTTGCAACTGGTGCAGGGGGCGCATTTGGAGGAGATAAAAGCGTGAAACTTGCTGAAGCAACAGAAACGCACAATTGTGAATTCGTAACTGTAAATGTGTAAGTGGCTCCAGCTGGAAGACCATTAAAAAGGGCAGTACTTCCGGTGCTAGAGAGCGTCAAAGAACCCGGAGAACAGCTTAATGTCCAATTTCCTGCCGGTAATCCTGAAAGTGATACAGAACCAGCTGCAACGGTGCAAGTGGGCTGCACAATTAACCCAATAGTTGGGGCAGCAGGTATTGTAACAGGATTAACAAAAATTTGGTTAGATGGCGAGGATGTACAACCATTTGGTGTTATTGCAACGGTGAATGTATAACTTCCAATTGGGAGTGATGAAACAATAAGATTTGTGCCAGATCCATTAAAAGTTAAGGGAACGCCACTTCCAGGAATTGCCGTAACCGTCCAATTACCTGGGGTGGGTAAATTAGAAAGCGGGACACTCCCTGAATTAAGAACACAAGTTGGTTGGGTAACCATACCCGCAATTGGAGCTGGCGGTCCAGGAGGCAAAGCATTTATTGTAGTAATTGGCGTGGCAGCTGATTGGCAACCTGTTACCAAACTAATAATCGAAAAAGTATAATTCGTTGCGGGCAGGAGACCTAAAAAAACACCTGTAGTACCCGTTCCATTTAAAATTAAAGCGCCCGGCGATGCGGCCATGGCCCAAGCACCTGATGAAGGTAAACCAGAGAAGAAAGCCGTTGCCGTTTGTGTAATACAAGTAGGTTGTTGAACTGAATCAATAATTGGAATTGAGGGGTTCGAGGGTATACTTAAAATTGCTGCAGAAGTAGCGCCCGAACAGTTATTTGTATCAGCGTATGAAAAAGAATAGGTCGTGTTAGGGGCTAGATTAGCTATTGTCAGCGTTGTGGAATTTCCTGTAAACAAAGTTCCACCTGGCAACATGGTAATGATCCAATCATTTACAGTAAGTCCTGTGATATTAATTGTTCCCGTGCCGTTAATACATGAGGGTTGAGAGGTTGCCGTAGCTATTGGAACGACAGGAATAGTACATTGTGCAGAAACAAAATTGTATGCAAAAACAACTAAAAATAGAATAACTTTTTGTAAAAAATATCGCATACCTAATGTCAAACAATTAATTTGAAAGTCTTTAACTAATTTTTGAGTTGTAAAGTTACAATATTCTACTTTAAAATCAAGTTGATCAGCAGATAATTAACGATTAGGTATTAGTATAGTTGCCTATCCTAATTTTAAACATTTATAAATTTAACTAAAAAATTATACTCATCTTTGTTTTCATTAATTATGAAACGTTACTTTGGACAATTATCATTTAAGGGCACTGATTTTCATGGGTGGCAAAATCAACCAAATGCAAATACAGTTCAAGCTACAATAGAGCTAGCAATTTCCCAATTATTTTCAAAAAAACATTATCCAATAGTAGGTTGTGGCAGAACGGATACTGGGGTGCATGCAAAGAAATTCTATTTTCATGTAGAACTGCCCGAACAATTTGAAGAGGCCACACTATTAAAAAAATTAAATCTTGTATTACCTAAGACAATTGTATTGAAGCAATTTTATGCAGTCGATCAATCATTGCATGCACGATTCAGCGCTTCTTCTAGGACTTATTGCTATTTCATTCATACCTCAAAAGATCCTTTTATTAACGATGTGAGTTGGTTTTTTCCAAAAGAGCTAAACATCTCCAAAATGAATTCGGCAGCAATGTATTTACTAGGGCAACATGACTTTACATCCTTTGCTAAAGTGCATTCTGATGTAAAAACGAGTATTTGCGACGTTACCTTTGCAGAATGGCGTATGGAAGGTGCGCAACTGATTTTTGAAATTCGGGCCAACCGATTCTTACGAAATATGGTTCGCGCTATTGTAGGAACATTAATAGAGGTAGGAACAGGTAAGCTAATAGCAGAAGACATTCAAAAAATAATGGCAAAGAAGGATCGGCAATCCGCATCCTTATCGGTTCCCCCACAAGGCTTATTTTTATGGGAAATTGTTTACTAATGTTAAAAAAATCGTGCATTCTTTTTGTTCTATTCTACACCTATGCGGCAATTCGTTACCATATAGGCAAAAACTTAGGGCAAGAAGATTTTTTGTTTGTTTTAAATAAAGCCTTTGCATGGACTGCGGGCACTTATTTTACACTCACCTTAGCTCCAAAAATTTGGTTTCCAAAGATAATCGGCTATCGCAGGCAATTTGGATTTATCGGCTACGGATTTGGTTTATTACACCTTGTTTGCACAATTTTTTTAATTAGTCCTTCAAATTATCCGCTTTTATTTAATGGAAGCCAGCTCAATATACATGGCTATCAAATCATTGCATTTGGTATAATTAATTTATGTTGCTTTAGTCTTCCTTTATTTGCTTCGTTTAGAAAATTTCCAGAGGGGAACATCTGCTATAAATTTGGAAGAATTGGGATATATAGTACGATAATTCACGTCACCACCATCGGAATACAGGGGTGGTTTTTTCCACAGCAATGGCCTTATTTTTTACCTCCAATTACTTTACTCTACGTTTTAACGGCAAGTGGATTAATAATTATTAGGGCATTCTTCATAAAAGAATTGAAGCCGAAGAAGTTATAATTTCTCTGTCTATTTTTTTAAACAAACCCTGCAATACTTTTCCGGGCCCAACTTCTATAACCTCGCTTACCCCATCGGCTAACATATTCTGCATAATTTGGGTCCACTTTACAGGCGCGGTGAGCTGAAGCACTAGATTTTTTTTTATTTCCTCAGGTTGAGCAGTGGGAAGAGCGGAAACATTTTGATAGATAGGACAAATAGGATTCGAGAAATTTGTTCCTTCAATCGCGGCGGCTAATTCTTCTCGAGCTGGCTCCATTAGAGGTGAATGAAAAGCTCCTCCAACTTGAAGTATAAGTGCTCTTTTTGCCCCAGCAATCGTTAATTGTTCGCATGCTTCTTGAACAGCACTTAATGATCCGGAAATCACTAACTGTCCGGGACAATTATAATTTGCCGGCACCACTACACCTTGAATTTTTGAACAAATATCTTCAACAATATGATCGTCTAGACCGAGGATAGCTGCCATCGTTGATTGCTCCATCTCACAAGCTTTTTGCATCGCCAAAGCCCTTTTATAAACTAGCATTAAACCATCTTCAAAACGCACGCTTTTATTTGCCACTAAAGCAGAAAATTCACCTAAAGAATGACCTGCTACCATGCTAGGATTAAACGAATCTCCTAAACAAGCCGCTAGGATTGTAGAGTGAATAAATATTGCAGGTTGGGTCACCTTCGTTTGTTTCAGCTCCTCATCCGTTCCTTCAAACATGATTTGTTGAATATCAAAACCCAAAATGGAATTAGACAAACTAAACATCTCACGCGCAAGCGAAGAATGCTCATAAATATCCTTACCCATTCCGATAAATTGGGCGCCTTGCCCTGGAAAAACATATGCTTTCATACTGCTATTTTTTTTTATAATTGACCTAAGGAATGAAATTTCCCCTCTTTAAAAACCTTAATTTTAAGTAATAAGCCATTACCTCCATAAACATATACCTTCCCATCATATAGCTGGCCATCTTTAAAATGTCCATCTTGCCAAATTTCATCACTTTCATTGTAAATTGTATTGTATCCGGATGGAATAAATCGTACCCCCTTCGTCTTTGGACTCGTTACTTTAGGTGGAAACTCATCTTGATATACTTTTTCGACATTGTGTTTATTGGGACTTAAATTCTTCTCTATTTTACCCGGCTTCCCCCCTTGGACGAGCTGGATAGATTTTACAGTTCCATTTAAGTAGTACATTTTAATCTTATCAGATAATTTTCCATCAATTTTAGCATACTCCAATTGAACTTTCCCGTTTTTATAATAATGCTTTACCACCCCCATTTCCTCTCCTTTATCGTTGAATTGGGCCCGATATGCTACTTGCCCATTTTTGTGATAACGAACCAATTCTCCTTTATAATTATTATTGTTAAAACTGCCCGTTTCACGCATCACCCCATTGGAGTAATAACGACTATAATTTCCCTCTGGGCGATTGTTTACGTAATTCCCTTTTAGCTTTACAGTCTTACCATCCGGATGGTACTTGATCCATTCACCTGTTTTTCTACCATTTGTATAATAACCCTCCTCAACTTTAACATTTGCGCCATAACCCGATGATTTTTTATCTGAACCTAAATAAACCCATTTACCTTGTTTTTTGCCGTTGCTATCCTTTTTATTTTGGGCAAAAAGCGAATTGGCTCCTATGAAAAGAATGAGTAAAAAATACCGAGTAAAATGAGGCATTCAATAATTATTTATGATGGTCAAAGTTAAACTTTTAAGTTTTAGACAAACTTAATTGTGTATAATTTATTTATTCAGGTCGAAATTTGGGACATTTTTATGAGTAAATTTGATTGAATTTTCACAACTATGATTTCATTTACTCCCGATGAACTTTCTGTACAAAAGATGCACCAATATTTATTGAGTTCCATTGGGCCAAGGCCGATAGCTTTCGCATCTACCATAGATTTAGAAGGAAGGCCAAATTTAGCACCATTTAGTTTTTTTAATGTGTTCAGTGCCAATCCACCTATTTTAATTTTCTCTCCTGCACGAAGCGGAAGGTCAAATACAACTAAAGATACGTATAACAATGTTAAGGTTCATCCAGAAGTGGTCATTAACGTAGTTAATTATGATATTGTAGAACAGATGAGTTTAGCAAGTTCGCCTTATAAAGTAGGTGAAAATGAATTTATTAAATCAGGGTTAACACCAATTCCGTCAGATATTGTCAAACCATTTAGAGTTAAGGAATCGCCCGTTCAATTCGAGTGCAAAGTAAATCAAGTAATAGAATTAGGAAGTGAGGGCGGTGCAGGAAATTTAATTATTTGTGAGGTCGTTAAATTCCATATTCATGAACACTTATTAGACGAAAATCAACTAATTGATCAGCAAAAAATTGATTTAGTTTCAAGAATGGGTGGTAATTGGTATTGCAGAGCGGATAATAATTCGATGTTTGAGCTCGAAAAACCCATCACGACCTGTGGTGTTGGTTACGATCAATTGCCAAATGATATTTTAAATAGTGCTGTACTATCCAAAAATTTATTGGCCCGACTTGCTGGCATAGAAGAAATTCCAGATGAAACGGAGGTAAATGAATATAAGTTGATAGAATTAAGTGATTTATTTCTATCTTTAGATAATGAGCCAAAAGAATTAGAATTAGCTTTGCACAAACGAGCAAAGTTGTTGCTAGAACAAAATAAATTGAAGGACGCATGGCTAACCCTTCTTTCATTTAATAACGGATAAAAAAAATAGTATGTTTAAATTAACAGGAAGTATAAAAATGATAAACGCCACCGTTCAGGTGAGTGATCGATTTTCAAAAAGAGAATTTGTAGTATCAGACACAAGCAGTCAATATCCTCAAGATATTTTGTTTCAATCAACACAAGATAAATGCAGTTTACTGGATCAATTTCAAGTTAGTGATCAAATCGAAGTGTCATTTAATTTGCGAGGTAGAGAATGGACTAGTCCACAGGGAGAAATTAAGTATTTTAATACCTTGGAAGCTTGGCGCATTGAAAAAGTTGGCCAAGGAATGCCGACTGGTGGCCCGTCTCCCATCTCATTAGACCCTAATGATTTCCCGTCAGATAAAGGCCCTGCAGCGGGCACAAAAGAAGATGATGATGATTTGCCTTTCTAGGTAGATTATTCCTTTTCGTATTTTTTCTTATACTTATTGTAAAGGTCTTCTTGGAAGTTTGTAATGGCAATCAATTTCCCATCACGCATAATTAAGGTAACTTTATTGGTGCGCATATCTAAGGCATTTCCTTGAGAAACGAATAAGGTGGCAGACTTTCCGACTTCGATGGATCCATATTTATCATCAATTCCTAGTATTTTACAAGTAGCAAGTGAAATCGACATAATCGCTTCTTCTTCAGATAAACCGTAAGCCATAGCAGTTCCTGCCTGAAACGGTAGGTTCCTAGCATTCATAGCCTCCATATCACCTTGGTTTTGTAAACAAAATAATATCCCTTGTTGATTAAGAAGAAAGGGTAGTTTATACGGAAGGTCAACTGGTTCGTCTTCTAATTCGGGTAAACGATGAACCCGTTCCAACATAATCGGAATACGCGAATCTTTTAACCTTGCACCTAATAAATAAGCGTCATGCCCACCGATAATTACGGGGAAATTAATTGTATATTTTTCACAAAACTCTATTATATCGAGTAATTGTTGCATTTCGCCGGCATGAAAAAATACCCTTTTCTTTCCCTTAAAACAGTCTTTCATTGCCTCCAATCGTTGATCAAAAGTCACCTCTTTACTAACAGAATACGCCAAGGCCATTTGAAAAAAGTCCTCAATATTATTCTTCTGATTAGCATAATCCTTATTAATTGATTTAGGAGCTGGTTCGGCCCACCATCCCCCTCCGCTAGTAGCACTCGGCCAATTTACATGAATTCCATCATCCATCAATATCGTAGCATCTTCCCAATTCCACCCTGCCAAAAACATAACAGATGAGGTTCCAGAAATCGTTCCTCCTCTGGGTGTCGCTTGAGAAAAAAGAACACCGTTAGTAAGTACTGTTTCTATAACGTTCGATTCAGCATTAAAAGCGATTTGTGTTCGTACGTGTGGATTAAATTCCCCAACATCCTGATAATCCCTGGTGGCTCTAACCGCATCTATTTCAGTTAAACCAAGCGTAGAATTTGGAGCAACAAATCCAGGGTATACATGCTGCCCATCTATATTAATTATAGTATCCCAATCCGCTTCGTCGTACTTTGTTGTCATTGCATTTTTAACAGAAACAATCTTACCGTCTACTATCCCAATGGCTGCTGTAGGCATAACATTACCATTCCCAACGTGTAAAAAACCATTAACCAAAAGTGTTTTTTGTCCAAAAAAAGACGATGTAAAACACATTAAAAAAACAATTAAAACTCTTAATCTAGTCATCATTAATGAGTATTTTCTGATTCACTTTCTTCTTCGCCAATGGTATTGCAATGAAAATTTTTATTTCTTTTTGGCTTAAATTGTTGGGTCTCCTGATTAGTTTTGTTATCTCTCAACATTGCGCTTGTAAGACGTGCTCGTTCTAGTTTATCTCTTGTTTGCAATAATTTATCTTCTTCTAAACTAAATAATACTTTACCATCAACAACTGTCATTTGAACAATAGCATTGATGCTTAAAGGATTGTCGCTCCACATCACTAAGTCGGCATCTTTACCCACCCGCATACTTCCCATCCTATCATCTAAATGTAAAAGTTTAGCCGGATTTAAGGTAACCATTTTCCAAGCATCTATTTCCGACATGCCCCCATATTTGACACTTTTTGCGGCCTCTTGATTTAGTCGTCTCCCCATTTCCGCATCGTCAGAATTAATAGCAACCACTAATCCTTGCTGATGCATCAGTGATGCATTATATGGAATTGCTTCATTTACCTCAAACTTATAAGCCCACCAATCCGAAAAAGTAGATGCACCAACACCATGCTCTTTCATTTTATCTGCGACCTTGTAACCCTCTAGAATATGCGTGAATGTATTTACAGTAAAGCCCATTGAGTCTGCCACCTTCATGAGCATATTGATTTCTGATTGTACGTAGGAATGGCATGTTATTTTTCGTTCTCCGGAAAGTATTTCACAAAGCACCTCTAATTCTAAATCCTTTCGAGGAGCGATTGTATACTCGGCTTTCCTGCTTAACAAATAAGCATCCCAATCTTTTTTGTAAACTTGAGCTCTTTTGAAACCATCATAAAACACCTGTTCAACTCCCATCCTTGTTTGTGGAAAACGAACCGTATTAAAATCCCCCCAATTTGCTTGTTTAACATTTTCTCCTAAAGCACATTTAATAAATTTCGGTGCATTTGGGATAAGCATTTCGTCTGGAGAGAAGCCCCATTTTAATTTTACAAGAGCGGATTGACCGCCAATTGTATTAGCAGAACCATGTAGCAACTGAGCAGCGGTTACGCCCCCCGCTAACTGGCGGTAGATATTGATATCGTCAGGGTTAACTACATCAGCAATACTTACCTCAGCAGAAACAGTCTGGCCTCCTTCATTTACACCTCTAGAAATCGCGATGTGGGAATGTTCATCAATAATTCCTGTTGTAAGGTGCATTCCTTTTCCATCAATAATAATGGCATTTGGAGGTATTATTACTTCCCCCTTCGAAATCAATATGATCTTACCTGCAAAGCAAACAAGAGATGCGTTATTTATTACACCCTCGGCTTCGTTTGTCCAAAGCGTTATATTTTTAAAAACAAGCGGTTGATCCGCAATTTCTTTCGTACGACCGAAAGCTAAATTTGGGGACCATGATTTTGGGGTAGTTGCAATGAGAGACTCGTCTTTTTTATCGTCAACTGATTTTTCTTTGTTTTTTTGCTTTCTTATTGCCGCCCATGACCCCCAATTTCCATCTGGTAAAAGCACATCACCTTCTATAATTATTCCTTCGCGCTTAATTTTTCCATGAAGTTGATACCCATTTTTTGAGGGTTCATTAGAAAAACTAAATGCCATACTAACATCACCTTGATTTATTGTAAAAGTAACAGCCGAAGAAATCGTATCTACTATCGTTTTTTTCTTTTCGATTTTTTCCTGAGTATAAAATATTTTTCCCGACGGATTTTCTTTCGTTCCTGTAACAGTTAGCTGATAAGTTTTACCATTCAATATCAAGGAATAATCCCCCAATATTATATTCTTTTGAGTAGTTTTAAGGACTAATCGCTCCCCTAAATGCCATGCCTCAAGAAGTGCTGCATCCGATGTAAAAGGATTCCCGTCAAATACACTAAAACTAGCAAGTTTACCATTCTGTAATGAACCTATTCTCGCATCTTGTCCAATCATTTTTGCCGGGATTTCAGTCAGTGATTCGAGTAATTGCTTCTCACTAACCCCAATTTCTATTTGCTTTCTTACGTTTTTCCAAAAAGTTGATGAAAGAGCAATGCCATCGCTTGTTAAAGCAACTGTCAGTCCATTCTCCATGAGGTACTTTGGATTGTAAGGTGCTAACTCCCAATGCTTCAAATCACTTAAAGGAATTTGACGCGCTAAATATGGATCTTGAACATTATACGCCAATGGAAAATTCAATGGCACAATTAACCTCGGATTTATTTTCTTGAGGTAATCTATGTTTGCGTATTCGTTTCCAGAAGCGATATAGATAAAATCCAAGTCAAACTCTTTTGCAATTTTATTTGCTCGAAGAATTTCCCATTTTTCAGTCACCTTAAAAAAAGATGGTCCATGCAAGTGGAGCGACCAACGATCCATTGAAATAGACTCCTCTTTCGATAAAGAATTAGATTGGTAATAATTTAAATCATACAAGCTCTGACGTAATAAAGCAATTGAGCCCATTTGCGATGATGGATAGGATTGAGATGAAATTCCTTTAGAAAAGGAATAAAAGTTTCCGGCATGGCTACTTAATAATTGTTTATGAACGTTTTCATTACCCAAAGAGATTAGCGCTCCTGAGCCGCGAACAATTCCATCTTGAACATGTGTAACAGCAAATCCAAAACCCATATTGATTAAATTTTCATTTGCTTTGGTGTCAATTTTAAATAAGTTTGCCGCTTCAACCTCGGGGTGAACAGATTCATTCCAATAGTAAGCGCCCTTATTATTGCTCTCCATTTGCGGTCGATACCCTTCTGAAGCATTCGCTGGTTTTGGAAGCGCAATATTGGTGTAAAGCTCAATAAAAGCGGGCAATATCGTTTGGCCTTCCATATCAATTTCCACGCATCCTTGTGGCAGAATAATAAGCTTTCCTATTTTCTCAATCTTGTCTCCTTTAATTAACACCGTTGCATTTTCAACAAACTCTGAGGAAGAAACGTAAACATTTACATGGTGCAAAGCATAATATATAACTTTTGAATCCGCGACACCATTGGATGGCATTAATTGGGAAAAACTATTTTTAGCTATTAAAAAAAATGAGAAGAGAATAAAAAGACGCGTCATAATTTAATTTCAAGAGTAAATTTAAAAATAAAAGAGATATTACTAGTTAATACACGAAAATTTGTCAATTTTTTGGAACGTATTTCATCGCTTCGCGTTTCGCTAATCCAGTTAATCGTTTATTCTCAACCATATCCTTAACCCATTCAGGATTCCATTTAGAAACCTCACGCAGTGACCATCCAATTGCCTTTTGGATAAAAAACGTATTGTTCGATTTATACACATCTATCAAATACGATAATCTTTCCAGATTTGTAGCCCGTTTATGCTTCAATTGATAAATTAAACAGGCGCGATGCAGCCAAATTGATTTTTCATTTTGCCAATCCATTATAACTTCATCCATAATTTTCGGAAATTTCAAGGCAAATTTCCCCAAATAATTAGAAGCGATTAAATCCACGGTGTCCCACCAAGATTTGTTTGAAATTAAAAACCTTAATTCTTCTATGTCTTCTTCCCTGTATGCAGAAACAGGCCACGAATTCATCCAATCTATCGCAATGTACTGGTATTCTCTTTGATCCATGTCCCATAATTCACGAATCAGCTCCCAATTATATTCTTGAGTTAAAGTGGGGTCAATCTTCGACTTCCATTTTTTATAAATCAACTTTCTTGGAACACTGGAAACACCATAATAGCTAAACATACCCTTCATGTATGCTGACATTTTAGACGCTTTTTCCCTGTCTTGTTGGAGTTCAAGCTCAGAAGTTAATGGAGAGATATATAAACGAACCATGTTATGAAAATAAAAAGGGCAAATCGTAAGCCGGGTCCTGTTCACCTCCTCTAAAAAAGAGTTAGCTGTCTATCATTTATCTAGCCCCAACTTCACAATTGGGGTCCATCAACCTACCCTCCGAGATTGGGCGAGCAACCCTCAAGCCTCGGTATACATGGTCTTTCAGTTCGTAAGGTTTACCTTGCCATAGTTGTCACCAACTATGCGGTGGGCTCTTACCCCACCTTTTCATCTTTTCCTTCCGAAGAAGGTAGTTTTCCTTTCTGTGGCACTTTCTGTACTAAATAGATTACTCGACTTAGCCCTTCCCGTTAGGAAGTACGATGCTCTATACTGCCCGGACTTTCCTCTCTTTCGCAAAAGCGAAACAGCGATAAACCGATTTGCCTGGTTAAAGGTAGTTAATTTAGTTCTTAACTATCTTAATAATTTTTGTTGATTGGCTATTGTTCAACTTTAATAGATAGTATCCGGCAGTGTAATTTGAGATATCAATCCTTTGATTTATTAATTCTTCTTCTGTGAAATTTGCAAGTGTTGCACCTTGGGCATCGATTAATTGCGCGCTATTTACTGCAATTTCGGAGTCAAAATAAATAAAATCAGTTGTTGGATTTGGATACACATTAAATTGGAAATCAGTAGTACTGATTCCTGCATCCAATCCTAAATAATCCTCTTGGTATTCAATGGACGTTATATTATTATTCGTTGTTACCACTTTTAGCAGCCACTCCGTATTATTTAAACCAAACCATTCGTATTCTGTTCGCACTATTTGTGGAGTACCAAACCATGCCCCTGCACCGAAAAAAGTTTGATAAATCGAATCGATTTCATTAATATCATGCTTAATCCTCAAAACCTGGAAGGTGCCTTTTGGCGTAGTCAAACTTCCCCAACCATCAACCGTTGTATGACGCTGTCTATACTGCTTATATTTTATATCGACAATTGGATTTAAGTCAATGTATGAATAGCCACGTGAATAATGTTGATCATTAAAATTTAAAGGGAATTTATACCTAGTTTCAATTGTATCTGATTTGAATGGAACACCTTGCCCATTAACAGAAATAGAATAACCAATCGATGTAATTGAATCATTGGTAGATTTCGTATACTGATTTAAATCACTCAATGTCACAGGCAAGAATTGTGATAATTGATCAAGTGGTAAATCCTGCGTTGTATTAAAATAACTTGCACGGTAAGGGGTTGATGCTAATGGGCCATAGGTTGTGAAAATTAAAATCGATGCAAATCCAATCGGATTATACTCTTTCAAAAACTGACTATTCGCAACTAATGTGCTGAAATCCCAATTAAAATTAGCTCCTGTGCTCACAAAGTCTAGGCCTGGGTCACTCGCTTGACTCATTCGGATTGTATCACCAGAGGCAGGAAAACTAGAGGAGGTTAAGGTAATTTGAGAATGGCTGTTTACTACAAGAAGCAGCGCAAGAATAAAAAGAATAGATCGCAACATAGTTTAGAATTATATAAGGTAAAGTTACTTTATTTAGTGAATAATTAAAAAAAAAGGAATTCGCCTTATCTTTACAAAGTGGAACGTGATAGTTTTATTGGGCAATTACAAGAACAACTAGGTGAATTAAGTTTGTTCAAAGGAGATGACATTCTCGTTCATCTCAATGAAAAAAAATGCATAAAAATGGAGAGTGGGAAACAAGAACTCACCAAAGAACTCGAAAAAATCATCAACGATGCGAAGAAAATAGATAGAGAAAAAGGTATTTTTCCTTTATGTAAAAGCACCGGCGTCGTGAGTTTTACCCATCAAAACAAAGACGTAGAAACCCCCATTTTTATAATTCCATTAACCGTTCAAGTTAATAGAATTAACAAAACTGCAACATTCACAGAAATAACAGAAGATGCTATTATCAACCCATTTTTAGCGCATAAATTAGAGAAAGAATTTCCCCATATAAAAACACCCAATGGATTTGAAGTAGCGCCAACATTTATCGATTTACTTCGGGAGCTGGGATTTGAAAAAATAGATACTGAAGCAACCTATATTGGTAACTTCCATCACCATCGATTAGCCTTGATTGGTGAAATAGAACAGATCATTGAACAAAAAGAATGGTCTAATCCTCTTTTAGAAATCTTTGGAGAAGAAATAAATAAAGAAAACGTTTTATTGAACTTACCTGTCGAAACGTTGTTTCCTTTTGACCAAAAACAAGCTGAAGTTTTTGA
This sequence comes from Flavobacteriia bacterium, assembly GCA_026391005.1. Taxonomy (GTDB): domain Bacteria; phylum Bacteroidota; class Bacteroidia; order Flavobacteriales_D; family Crocinitomicaceae; genus UBA952. Next base: position 44,887 of record JAPLEV010000019.1, read on the forward strand.
TCAACTAAAGACCGGAAACTGTGTTTTACAAGGCCCCCCAGGGACAGGAAAGTCGCAAGTGATTTGCAATGTTATCGGAAAATTATTACATACTCAAAATAAGGCCCTAGTTGTATCCGATAAACGGGTGGCATTAGAGGTAATACAACAAAAATTAGATGCAATAGGACTTGGGCACCAGAGTGTAATTACGACAACAAACTATTCATCGAAAGCATTATTAGCCAGTCTCAAGAAAAATTGGGAATTCCTAGAAAATCAAATCTTTAAAAAAGAAAATCAAGTAATCTCATTTCAGCAATCAATGGAATTACTTCAAGATGAATTATCGATATTAAATCAACCTGAATTATTGGGTGGGCTTAGTCTTAGCGAATTCCTCACTTTAAATAAGCAGGTAATTTATGACACTACGGGATATAGCAGTTCGTATCCAAACAGTAAGATTTGGCTTGAAAATAAAAATAAGCTACTAAAATTACCCCCAGAATTGATGCATCTGTTGAGAAACGTTAAAGACATTCACCAACAGATGAAAACAGTACATCAACTTGACAAGCTACTCAATCAATGGTTAAACGACATTAATCAAGTGGAGAATTCCTTTGGCGCAACTACTTTTGGCGAGTTGAAGGTGGTAGCGGAAAAAGCAAGAATTTGTCATCGTTTCTCAACTGATTACTTTAAAAAATTCGAGCACATCATTCTCAAGAATAGTAAAGAATTCTTAGCGAAGAGAAAGAAATATTTAAAAATCTCGCAATTAGTAGATCAGAACTTTTCGAAACACGAACATTGGATAAAAAGACCAAGCCCAGAGGAATTAATTTATTTAGAAAATAAAGCACTAAAAAAAGGATTAATACATCGTATAACTTGGAAAAATGAATTAAAAAAATGGCTAAGAACACCCGATATCGACCTTATCAGTGCCATCGAAACACTTAAAAAACAATATTTCTTAGAAAATGAATTGCTTACCATAAAGCTCGGTTTTGCAGAAATGGGTGTCGAGAATTTAAAAATAGATGTCGATATGATTGCTTCCTTAATTGACGCTTTAGATCAAAAAGAGTGGGAGATCTTCAGTAAAATCGATGAAGATGAACGAGCAGCATTCAAGAAAAACTATGTAAACATTAATAACCTACTAAGTGAAATAAAAATTAATTTTACTTTTTCGGATGATGCTACTTGTAGCAATTACTTAAATGAGCTAAGAACAGGAATAAGTACTATTCTTATATTTAGCTCTCTCTTCCTCGATATTCCAAAAAACCTGATTGATTGTTACCAAAAAACCCCAGACATAGACCAACTTGAAAAACAGATTTTTCAAAGCACATGGATTACATTTCGTTCAAAATACCCGAACATTTCCATCCAAAATCCTTCTGATTTTTTAAAGCGAATCATTGACATAAATAATCAATTTGATCAAGATACAGCAATATTAGTAAACGCAATAAACCTACATCAGCAGCAAAAATTCCATTCTTATCATCGTTTGTTACAAACCCCCGCTTATAAATTGACAAATGAAGAAAAAGAAAAAAAACGGCAGCTAAAATCTGGTAAATCAATATTAGTTAAAGAATTTGCTAAGACACGCAGTAATAAATCTATTCGAGAATTACTTAGTGGCGATGCTTCCCATTGGATTCATCTTCTAAAGCCAATTTGGTTAACTAATCCCAGTCAACTCGCAAGTAATATCCCATTAGAAAAAAATTATTTCGATTTGGCTATTATCGATGAAGCAAGTCAACTGTTACTATGTCATTCTGTTGGGTGCTTGTATCGGGCAAAACGAATACTAATTGCTGGCGATAGCCAACAAATGGCGCCAAGTAACTATTTCAATCCAAAAGATGAAAATTCGCTGACCTTATTACATAAAGCAAGTTTTTATTTTAAGAATATTCTATTGAACTATCATTTTAGAAGTGAACACCCTTCATTAATAGCCTATTCAAATCACTATTTCTACAATGATGATCTTATTGCATTTCCATCAGTAAGTCAAGAACAAATGCCTATTAAATTTCATGTTATCGAAAATGGTCGCTATATCAACAGAGCGAATGATAAAGAAGCCCAACAAGTTGCTGATCACCTTGCTTCAATTTTACAGAATTCAAATGAAAAAATAGGCGTTGTCGCCTTCTCGGAATCTCAACTGGCTTGCATATTTGAAAAACTTTCGTCCTCCTTGCAAATACAGCTATTAAATAGAATAGACCAAGATACTCTTTTCTTCAAAGCATTAGAACAAATCCAAGGAGACGAATGCGACCGTCTAATTATAAGTTTTGGTTATGCTAAAAATGAAGACGGAATTTTCGAAATGCGCTTTGGGCCCGTTAATGAAAAAAATGGTGGAAAACGATTAAACGTTTTATTTTCAAGAGCTAGAAGAAATATTGACTTCTTTGCATCAGTGGTAGCAAAAGATTTCGCTGTATCCAGTAATAATTCAGTTAGACTGCTTTGGAAGTGGTTTCTATTCATCGAAAGTGAGCAAGCCAAGAGTGACAAAATCAAGTTTCCTTTTAAGTTAGCTATTACTCAAAATGATCAGCAACTAAGTTGTGATAATTGGGCAAATCTTTCAGAAAATGCTTGTGATGTTCTAACGATTACGCGAACCTTAATAGCGCGTGGGTGGAAATTAACTGTGCACTAAAGCTCCTTTTTTTCGGGAACGGGATCGTGTCCGTGACCTCCTCTAGGATGGCAAGAAGCAATACGCTTAATGCCTAGCCAAGTTCCCCTAAAAGGACCCCAAACCCGAATGGCCTCTATGGTATAATGAGAGCAAGATGGTGTATATCGGCAACTTGCCGGCAAAATAGGTGATATAATTAGTTGATAAAATCGAATGATGGCAATTAAGGGCCACGTAATTATTTTTAATACCCATTTCATACCAACAAAAATAAGAAATTCAACAACAGGTTGTGTTAAACTATTGTGTATCGTTTTATCGTTGATTGCGTTTCTTTCTATATTTATAATATGATAAAAAAAATAGCATTAGGTATAATTGCGGGTTCCGTTTTAATGCCCCACATCATTAAAGGGCAAGGATTATCGTGGGATGACGAAAAAATAACACTATTCAAAGATAATACAAAGCACACACTCATGAATACGGAGTCCATCTTTGAGGAGCGCTGGGATGAATTAGCACAAGCACAATTTTGGCAAACAATAATGTTATTGTCGCCTGATTCCTGTGTAGTTAATGTTGCCGCAACCCGACAGATACTTGGTATTATTCCAGTAAATAAGTGGGCAAGACTAACTGAAATCGAAAAATCCGCCTTTAAATTATCGATAAAGGCAGCAAACGGAATTGGTTCCGAGGAGACCATTTACATAACAACTGGAAAAAATGATTTTTATAAATTTCAAGATGTTTTTAATTCGCTATCGAAAGGGGTGGCTGCTTTTGAAAAAAATGGAGTTGACCCATGGTATGCTCAATCCATCTTGCTTATTGAAAGCCCCGGTCAATTAAAAAAGTCAGTTGCTGGGGCTTATGGGGCCTTCCAATTGATGCCCTCTGTTGCCAAAAAATATGGATTAATTGTCAATTCGAGTATCGATGAGCGTGCCGATTTTGATAAAAGTGCCGCGGCAGCAAGCAAACTAATTTTTAGCGTTTGTATTCCTGAAGCTAAAAGGATATTAGCTAATCATGGCATTCAATACAAAGAAAATGATTTGTGGTTTCGGTTATTTGTCATGCATATCTATCACGCTGGTGCTTCTAATGTTGCCGCTGTTATCGCTAAAATCAATCCAAGTGTTGGGTCACAAGCTTTAGTAAAGGAAATGTGGATGACAAGTGCAGCAAGTTTTGGAAATAATTCGCAAAACTATAGCCAACTTATACTAGCTGCCCAACTCATTTTAAATGACATGATTTATACCGAGTGTGATGACATCATTCACTGCGGAACGAAATAGTTATTTAATCAACTTTACAGCTATAGAATTAACACAATGCCTTGTGTTCTTTGCGGTCAATTGTTCGCCAAAAAAAACATGTCCTAGATGACCATCGCAAGAGGCGCAAACGATTTCCGTTCTTCTTCCGTCGGAATCTAAAACGAAACGGACATTTTTATCAATAAATTCATCAAAACTTGGCCATCCACAACCCGAATCAAATTTAGAATCACTTCGATAAAGCGGTAAATCACACCGTTTACAGTGATAGACTCCTGGGTCTTTACTCGAATAATACTCACCGGTAAATGGCCGTTCCGTTCCTTTTTTTTCAATTACATACGCCTCATCAAAAGTGAGCGGATTCCAATTTTCTTTCGATTTCATAGTGTCATAGTTAAAGATCCTTTCGTTACAACAAGGTTTGATGGCAAATTGTTGGAGAATATCCCTCCAGTGCCTAGACCTTGAGGTAAGATAATCGGATAATTTGCCGTAAATTGAGCGATGGCTGCCAAACCTATCGATCCTTCCAATGCAGAGGTAATCCACCAAGGAATGGCCTGTTTATCCGCCAAACGAATCCATTCTGCTGTGCCACTAATTCCACCATGTAAACTTGGCTTAAGCACGATGTACTGCGGTCTAATCTCTTCTAAAAGGGCTGATTTATCTGAACTAAGTGGCTGATTAATTAAAGACTCATCCAGCGCAATGGGAACTATATTTTCTTTCGCAAGTTCCCTGAGGAGCGAAAGTTTGATTGGGGAAACTGGTTGTTCAATGGAATGAACCTTGTAACGTTGTAATTCTTTTAAAACCATATATACCGAACGTTCATCAAAGGCGCCATTAGCATCAACGCGAATGGTTATATCATCTGCGGAATATTTTTGCCTTATCCCTTTAATCAACCCTAATTCGGTGTTAAAATCAATCGCGCCTATTTTTAACTTTATGGTTTTAAATCCTGCCGCTAACTTTTGATCGATTTGTTCCAACATGAATTCCTTTGTGCCCATCCAAACTAAACCGTTAATTGGGATTGAAGATTCTCCGCGACTAAATGCATTATGAAAAATAATCCCACAGCCCTTATTGTTGAGATCAAAAAGGGCACATTCTAAACCGAATCTTAGCGATGGCCAAGAATCTAAATCACCCAGAAAGGCATTGCCATTTGGCGTAAAAGAATCAACTTTAAGTTTCGAAAAGAAATCAGATAGTGACCATTCTTTTAATTTCTCAAGGACTTCATTCAGTTTTTTCTCGTAGCTAATTTCGTCAACAAAATCTGGTGAAAGCCCTTTTATTACACTACACTCACCCGTCCCTGAAATAGAATCATCCTCATTAAAAAGGGTTAGAAACCAAGAATCTTTGGTATATAAAACACCCCTACTCGTCCCAGCAGGTTTGATAAAATTAAAGGTGTGTTTTTTGACGACTGCTCTCATAAACGCATTAATTCATCCATTGCTTGTACCACATTTGGAAAACAAGCAGGTACCAAACTTTGTTTGTGTATTCTAACTTACCCGATCTAAACGCTTTAATAATTTGGTCAATTGCTTCCCAATTAAATAGTCCTTGTTGACGAATATCGCTTTCTTTTAGATACTCATCAAGTAAAAAAGAAACATCATTGAATAACCAACTAGCGATTGGAATCGCAAATCCTTTTTTAGGGCGATCCATTAATTCCTTAGGCACTAAATCGTGAACAATTTCTTTCAACAGAAACTTCTTTATCCCTTTATGATATTTGAATCCGTCCGGGAGTTGTGCAACGTATTCAATTAGTCGGTGATCCAATAATGGTTCTCTTCCCTCTAAACCGATATGCATTGTCGCCCTATCGACCTTTTGCAAAATATCATCGGGCAAGTACGTTTCATAATCAATGGCTAGCATATAGCTCAAGGGAGAAGAAAATTCCTTTATTAGCTCCGTTGATTGATAGGCAGTAGGAAGTACTATCGACTTCTTAAGTAGCAGAAAATTTAAATCTTCCTCTGTGAATTGCTTGCTAAGCGATAACATAAAGTTCTTTTCACTCGGATCTTTAAGTAACATTTTTAATTTTTCATACCGTTGATGAAAATTATATTTATGGCGCAAAACAGGGAGCTTTTCGGCTGGAATCTTATCCATTAAATTCACCATAATCTCACGCATAAATTTAGGCGTAGCGCTAAATTTTCGTTGATATTTCATCATATAATCATAGCGATTATACCCAGCAAAAACTTCATCGCCTCCATCTGCACTCAAGGCCACTGTAACCGATTTTTTGGCTGCCTCACTGACCAACATAGTTGGAATTGCACTACTATCAGCAAACGGCTCATCATAAAAATAGGCGAGATCTGTGATTTTATTGATAGCCTCCTTTACATCACAGCGAATTTCTGTGTGATCGGTCCCAATATGCTTAGCAATTTTAGCCGCCTCATCCGATTCATCTAATCCAATATCTGGAACCGAAATAGTAAATGTTTTTAATGGTTGTGGGCTGCTTTTTTGCAAAATTGCCGTAACGGCAGTGCTATCGTATCCCCCACTTAGAAAAACACCAACTGGAACATCCGACACCATTCTATAATTACAGGCAGAAGTTAAAATCTCTTGCGTGTTGCGTTTAGCCTCATCAAAGGATATATCTAATTTGGGTTTATTATATGAATCGTAAACTGACCAATATTGTTGACTAACAAAAGATCTAGAAAAATCCTCTTTGGTAGTACAATTTAAGAGCAGGTAATTTCCAGGCATCAACTTATAACAATCCTCAAAAATAGTATGAGGAGCAGCAATATTTCCAACTTGAAGAAAAAGACTTAGGGCATCGTGGTTAATCTTTTTTGTAAACTGAGCTAATTGGTGAAATGCTTTTAATTCAGAAGCGAATAAAAATAAACCGTCTTTAAAATAATAAAAAAAAGGTTTAATTCCTGTGCGATCCCTTACGCAAAAAACCTCTTTCTTATGCTTATCATAAATAACAAAGGCGAACATGCCGATAAACTTATGAATGCAAGAGATTCCCCATTGCTGAAAAGCGTGTAAAATGACCTCTGTATCCGAATCGCTCAGAAATTTATGCCCAAGATCCAATAAAGCAAGTTTAATTTCCTTGTAATTATAAATCTCTCCATTAAATGAAATTGACAAATTTTGATATACCATTGGTTGATGGCCAGAGTCAGATAAATCAATAATAGAGAGCCTTTGATGACCAAGACCAAAAACATAGTTTTCTTCTTCACTTACAAGCACGCCATCTCCGTCAGGACCTCGATGCTTTAGGGTATTTTTCATGGCTAACAGATCCTCTCGTATAGTACCTTTATTAAAATCAAGAAAACCAACTATGCCACACATATCAATTATCTTTAACAAGCGGTATTTCAACAGGTGTTTTTGAGCCTTTAACTGTCAATAACAAATAAACAAAGGGGAGAATAATTGCACGAACGCGCACCAAAACACCGAATAATACGGAGGTTAATCCTGAAATGAAGCCAATAATAAGAACGAAAATTAAAGCAAACATTAAAAATTCATTTTTTCTAATTTTTTGTATTTTATTAATAATATTAAAACTAACAAAAAACCGAAGCGTTAGAAAGAGAAGCAAGAGACTTTCTAGCCCATTAAAAATCAAGGATGGGCTAAGGCTTTCCTGTATAAACGGACGATAAATCCCAAAAACTACACTAGATGGAAAAGCCGAAATTAAGCCCATTGGGGAAGCATCAATCGCTCTAATTTCATATTTTTGACCGGTATAGATTTCATTATTAACAAAATCTTGCTGAACAACAGAAGCCTCTGCCATAATATTAGATACAACTTGAGAGGTAAAAAAAATATAGACCGTAAATATGCCTAATGATAGATAAAGAAACCTAAATCCAACCTTTGCCAAAGAGTTTGATTCAAATCTTTTCGTTATCCGAGCTCCATAAGCCATCATAGCCGCTGCTGCAATTGCGATAAAGACAAACGAACGTGTATGGTAAATTATATATGAACATATAAGGACTTGAATTAGGTTACTTAATTTTATCTTCTCACCTGCAATAATTTTAAAAATTCGAATTAACAAATAAACCACGAAAATATAAACAATTGTATCTTTGGATAAGCCCGTGCACCAAAAACAAAGGGATGGAATAAAAATAAATGCAAAAATCAAATTCCCTCGAGCATGTTTTCGCATATTACCAACCAGTTCCATTAATCGCCAAGAACCCAAAAAAGAAAAATAACAAATTATCATACTAATAGCTGCATAGCTTTTAAATGTGATGATTGATAAGAGGGAAACTAATTTGCAAACTAACCATGCTTCATTCTCCCGATACAACCATCCGGGTGGGTATCCGGTTACCGAATTAAAATGCTGGCCCAATAATTCTGGGGAGGGATTGGAAAAAAGGCAATCAACATAGTTAATTGGAGATTCAAAAAATAAATTATTTAATACATTGGCCCCTTGCCAATAAGCTACCGAATCGCCTCCTTGAATGTACAAAAAATAATAGCCCCCAAATAACAATGCAAATAATAATTTATAAAATAGTCCAAAGAAGAAAAACCCTTCGTTTTTTTCAGATGCTATTTTCTGTTTCTTAATATAAGCCAAAGAAAAAATTAGCCCTAAATAAAATAGTGGGATGAGGATGTCTATGATATCTACACGCTGGTCATTCAAAATAAACTACTTGCTGAAATTATATAAATAAGTTAATTATGGTGATACTTTTCGCCTTTCAATATAGTAAAAGAACGGTATAATTGTTCTAAAAAAATAATTCTAATTAGCTGATGTGAAAAGGTCATTTTTGACAAGGAGACCAATTCATTCGCTCGTTCGTAGACCGCTGGCGAAAAGCCGAAAGCGCCACCAATAACAAAAACAATAGACGTTTTTCCCTGAATTGCTTTTTTTTCAAGGAAGGATGAAAATTCTATAGAATTATACATATTTCCGTTTTCATCCAGGAGGATTAAATGATCTGTTGGTCTTAACTTCGCAAGTATTAGTTGCCCTTCTTTATTTTTAATTTCATTTAACGACAGGGACTTTACATTTTTTAATTCGGGAATATCAATCCTATCAAAATTACAGTAATGAGTCAATCTGTTTATATATTCGTTTTCCCCTTCATTTAAGAAATTAAAATTCGTTTTTCCTAAGCAGATAAGTCGTAACCTCATTGTCAAAATTAACCAAATATTACCATAGATTCAATAAAGGCATTATTTTTGAAGAAATTTAATGCCTATGAAAACCATTATTTTTATTCTATCAGCCGTTGCTCTACTTTTTAGTGATCCAATAATTGAGGTGCCCTATTCGCGAATAGAAAATGCCTTTAATTCAAATGATGCCGCAGTAATTGTATCAATCGGAAAGGAAAAGATATTATTGAAAATAATGGATAAAGAAGGGGGATATAACCATACCCAAGCCGAATTAATTCTTAACGATTTTTTCACTAAAAACGCTAACGGTCTATTTAGTTTTACATTCAAAGGTCAAGAAAGCGAAGATGGTGTTTTTTGTATGGGTTTGTACGTAACAAAAAGTGAAAAATATAAAATTTCCTTTCAATTTAAAAAAATGAAAACCTCCTATCAATTTGAATCACTGGCTATCGTTTTAGAAAAAAAGTAATTATTATACCCCCTTTCTTTCTTTTAGTGTAGAAAAGAAGATAACACCATAGCCAATTGCTAACATAAGATGGAAAGGTACCATTCCGAGATCGCCATATAAAGCTCGATTAACTGCAGTAAAACCAAATATTGCCATCATTAAGCCTTCCACGATATTCAATATTGACAGACTTTTTTTATCATATTTATTTCCCTGAAACTCAGTTTTTTTAGAAACATTAAATTTAGGCGTTCTTACAAACGAGCTTTTAATTCCCAAATAACCCTCTATGACAGCAATAGCATTACTTAAAGATAGGGCCATAGAAACGGTTAAAAACTGAAAAAACCGGCCAACAAATCTTACTAAATCTAAGCCTATTTTACCTTTTTTATCGCGATAGGAAAACCAATAATAAAAGGCCAAAAATAGGGTGCTAATGATAAAAAAGGATCCGAATTGAATTACAAAATTTAAATCTGAGAAACTGTCTTTAATGTGTAAAACGAAAAGACTTAATATGGAGAGAAACAAAATAAAAACGAACACTGTTGAATTAAACAAATGAGCCAATCCGTGTATTTTATCTGAAAATCGAACTTTTGGGTTTTTTACCAATCGCTTCCACATTTTTATAAAAACCTCTGCTCCCCCCTTCATCCATCTATGTTGCTGGCTTTTTAAGGCGGACATGGTTATTGGTAATTCTGCCGGTGAAACGACGTTTTCTAGATACTTAAACTCCCATCCGTTCATTTGTGCCCTGTAACTCAAATCTAGATCTTCTGTAATCGTGTCGTGTTCCCAGCCACCAGCATCTGCTATACACGTTTTTCTCCAAACACCTGCGGTTCCGTTAAAATTAATGTAATGCCCCCTTGCGTTTCTACCCCCTTGCTCAATAGCAAAATGGCCATTAAGTCCAAAAGCTTGCAGCTCTGTTAGAATTGAATATGTTTTATTTAAATGCCCCCATCTAGTTTGAACTACGCCAACTTTTTCATTTTGAAAATAAGGAATTGTTTTTAGTAGAAAATCTGGGTCTGGCACAAAATCAGCATCAAAAATGGCAATAAACTCTCCCGATACTTGATCCATTGCGGAGTCCAATGCCCCTGCCTTGTAGCCCGTACGATCGGTACGATGGATATGAATAATATCAATTCCTTGCGCTGCAATTTCTTTTACTTTGTTGGCGATTATATCTTTCGTTTCATCCGTAGAATCATCTAATACCTGAATTTGAAATTTATCCCTTGGATAGTTCAATAATGCGGTCGTTTCAATTATTCTCTCTGCCACATACATTTCGTTGTACATGGGCAATTGTATGGTTACTTTAGGTGCAGTAGTTTCGTCAAATAATGGTGCCTTTTCTAAAGCAATTTTTTTTCGAGTACGCACATATGCAACGGCTAATGATACTTGCACAACACTATAATAAAAAATTAAGAATAAACATAAGCCATACAGCACTAGAATTACTTTTGCTGTCAAGTGTGACCAATAGTGTTCTTTGATTATTTTTTTTCCATTGCTGTAAACCGTTCTGTCTCCCCAATTAAACATCCACGAAACCTTTAGATTAATTCCAAATGGCACAGAAAAATCATAACTTTTGAGGTGTTTAGCATTCGTTTCAAACTTAAATTTTTCAAAGCGATAATCCTTATCAATGATGCTAATTTCTAACTTACCCAAGGGGATGTTCCTAAAGGTAAATTCTCCATTATCATTTGTCCTTGTCACCCAAACTTTTCCTTTTTCCTTTGCCGTCAGACTTATTTCGACATCTTCGACATCATAATTGGTTTTCATGTCAACCAATTGACCTTTTATTTCCTTTGTTACTTGAGCACTAAGGCCATTAACAAAACAAAAAAATACAGCAAAAAAACACCAATTTTTCATATAAAATATTTTCACTTTCTACAAAACCTGACAAATATACATTAATTAAATCATCGTTTAAAATTGTAGATTACTGACGAATAATTGTCATTTCATCCACCAAGTACTTCGCATTAGAATACCGGTCAATAACCCACAAAACGTACCTAATATCAACGACTACATTTCTGCAACGCGCGGCATCGAACATATAGTCACTCATAGTACTTTCCCAGGTTCTATCAAAATTTAGCCCCATCAAATTTCCGTCAGCATCGATAACAGGAGATCCTGAATTACCACCTGTTGTATGGTTAGAACCGGTGAAACAGACCCATAATTCTCCATCTTGAGCATATTCACCATAATTTTTTTCTTTATGAAGATCTAACATTCTGGGTAATAATTCAAAATCCGGATTGCCACTATTATACTTAGCAATAATTCCATCGAGAGTAGTATGTTCCGTATACATCATTCCATCTGTTGGAGAAGAACCTTCCAATTGGCCATACGTAATTCTTAAGGTGCTATTCGCATCTGGCCAATGTTTAATTTCTGGATACATTATTTTTCTGCCTTCAACATAGACCTGAAGTAATGCGGTCATACTTGCACTAAAGTTTGTATAACCAGGAATAATTTTATTTCTGAACTCACTCATATGGTTTGAATAATGACTAAAACCAGCATCCTTCTCTAGCTTTTTCAAACTGTTTGCGTTGAAATTGCTTATAAAAGCGTTGAATCTTTTTTGATTCGTAAAAATTGATTTTTCATAAATTATTTTTGTTAACTGATCGACCTCTAAACCTATGGTAGACTCGTCTTTAACAGTGAAATATTTTATGTACTCTTTTGTCAGTAAATTAAAAATTTGTCTGTCTATTTGAGCATTAAAATTCTTAAAAAATCCCTCTCCAGTTTTTGTTAATTTTTCCAAAACTCCTGCTAATTCTCCATTATCAGCGTATTTTTTGTAATTAGTTATTAAGTCATTTAAGGCCCTTACTAATTTAAAATACTCCGGCCCTACAGAAAGGTATTCCACTCCCATGGCATATTTAAACTCAAAGTCACTTTCTTTACCTACAAGATCGTTCATTTTTTGTACAACCGCTCCATATTTCGCTAGCCATTCTGGATTACTAGACGCTCTATCCGTGTATTCTTTTTCACGTTGCATTTTTATACCCACACCATCCAAATTTTTCAAGCCCTCGATTTGCCCAATCCATTTCTTCCAAGCATTTGCAATACTTGCTTGTTTTGCTGCGTATTGAATTCGAATTAAATCATCACTCCGCATACCTTTATCTATTACTCCCAAAGATAGATCCCTCATATGAATCCGAGCTGGGCGTTCTTTTTCAATAATAAATTTTAGATACGAAGAAACAACGTGTTGTTCTGTTGTTCCGGGAAAGCCATAAACCATGGTGAAATCGCCGACATGCCTTTCCTTCATGGAAATTGGTAAATAATGGAGTGGCGTATAAGGGACATTAGACTCGCTGAAAGCAGCCGGACGATTATTTGGACCTGCATAAATTCGGAAGACCGAAAAATCGCCAGTGTGTCTTGGCCAAACCCAATTATCTGTATCTCCACCAAATTTTCCAATGGAATTAGGTGGCGTTCCCACAAAGCGAACATCTAAAAACTCTTCTTTAACCATCAAATAATAGGCATTGCCATAATCGAATGCTTTTACCTCTGCAACATAATGCGTTCCAGCGACTGCATCAGCCGCAATTTTTTTCATATTTGCTTCAATCGTTGCCTTATCTGATTTGGAACTTGATCCAAGAAAAATAGCATTGGTCACGTCTTCTATTCTTACAATTCGAGAGGCCGTCAAACCAGGATTTTTCAACTCTTCAGTTAGATTTTGGGCCCAATACCCATTTCTGATGTAGTCATTTTCTAAAGACGAATGCGATTGAATTTGAGAATATCCGCAATGATGATTCGTCAAAAGGAGACCTTTACCAGATACTAATTCTGCCGTACATCCTCCTCCAAATTGAAAAATCGCATCTTTTAAACTAGAATGGTTTACACTGTAAATTTCATCCGCTGATAGTCGCATCCCTTTTGCTTTCATATCAGATTCAAAAGCAGCAAGTAGTGAGGGAATCAACATCCCTTCTTCCGCTAAGACGACATTAATATTTACAAGGAAAAGAAATAGGATAGAAGATAATTTATGATTTGACATACGCTCAAAAATTTCAATTATTATGGTGCGAAGATAAACGTAAGTTTTAATCCACGGAGATAGAGCGATTAATTATCTATCAAATGTGTATTTTTGCATGAAAAAAGTGAAAGTTTTTAACGGCATAGATAAACCTATTGATTGTCGAAAGCCAATTGTAACGATTGGTACATTTGATGGAATGCACCTAGGTCACCAAAAAATAATTAAGCAATTAATCCAATCAGCAAAAGAAATCGATGGGGAAAGTGTTTTAATTACCTTTTACCCTCATCCAAGAAGTGTTATCATTAGTAATGAGCCAATAAAACTGCTTCAAAACCAAGCCGAAAAAATAAACAAGTTAGAAGAACTTGGTCTTGATAATTTAGTGATAATTCCATTTACCAATGAATTTTCCAAACAAACTGCTATCGAATTCATACAAGGTATTATTAAAGATAAATTAAACTGTCATACCCTTGTAATTGGCTATGACCATCATTTCGGAAATAACAGAGAAGGGAACCTTATATTTTTACAAGAAAATGCAAAAAAATTTCATTTAGAAATTATAGAAATTCCGGCGAGAGAAATTGATGCCATAAAAATTAGCTCGACCAAAATAAGAAATTCGCTTCTTGAAGGAGATATTCAAACTGCTAATTCCTTTCTAGGTTATCCTTATGAAATTAGTGGTGTGGTTGTTTCTGGTCAACAGTTCGGAAGAACAATCGGATTCCCAACCGCCAATATCTCTTTAAATGATTCGAATAAGCTAATTCCAAAACATGGGGTGTATGCGGTTAAGACCGAAATTCATGGAAAGGAACGCTTCGGAATGCTTAATATCGGCATTAATCCAACGGTGCAAGACACTTCATCGATGAAATTAGAAGTGCATCTTTTTGATTTCTCTGCGGATCTTTACAATGAAAGTATTACCTTACAACTTATTAATTACATTCGACCGGAACATAAATTTGATTCCATCGACGCTTTAACCAAACAATTAAAAAAAGATGAGATTTTTGTTAGGGATTATTTTTCTTTGCAGTAGTTTATTCAGCTTTTCACAAGCAAGTAATTTCAAAATTTACACCTTGGAAGAAGCCCTTCTTGTCTCGCCTGATAGCGTTTTTTCAATAGACCTCAGCCGAAAAAAACTTTACGAATTGCCCAAGGAATTATTTCGTTTTACTTCATTAAAATCACTCAACCTTTCCAAAAACAAACTCAGCACATTGGGAGAAGATTTATCCTTATTAAACCAGTTGAAAACAATTGATATTTCCTCCAATAAATTTGAAGCTATCCCTTCAATTCTTTTCAAATTAGAAAAGTTGGAATACCTATTTGCTGCTAAAAATAATATTACCACACTACAAGATGAAATACAGTATTTAACATTACTGAAAGAAATCGACTTATACGATAATGCTATTTCAAATATCGGAACAGGCCTTCAGCAACTAAATATGTTAAAAAAACTTGATTTACAAGGGATAATGTACGGACCAACGTTCCATGCATTTATTTACAAAAGCCTACCAAACGTTCAGGTAAAAATGGATCCTCCATGCACCTGTATGGAGTAGTTTTCAACATAGATTTGCTTAAATATAAATAGCCATTTAAGTGAGCAATGTTACATTATTTTCTACTTTTGATTGGTGTTAAAAAAAGGACTAATATTATTATTAATATTCTATTCGTATTGCGAAGGCCACGTCGTTTTGTCACAAAATTCCATCACCTATTCCACGACGGGCTCCAATTGCAGTGATTCAACCAGTGGATTAATTTCCATTTATGTCAAAGGAGGACAGGCCCCTTATCAATATGTTTTGGATAATGGCACATTTACTACAAACAATACTTCGGGGATATTTTATAACCTTGGCGCAGGGACGTATACTGTTTCTGTGACAGATGCCTTGGGCGCAATTGTATCAAGCAGCGGCATAGTAATTCCAACGGGCGTTTATTTAGAAGTTAACCCAAGTACAATTAGTGTTTGTCCCAATAGCAACCTTCAGATTTCTGTAAGCGGTGGCAATGGAAATTATAATTGGTCAGCAATTCCGGTGGATCCAACCTTACTATTTGCATTTAACGATAGTATCCTTGTTTCTCCTATTCAAAATACGGTATATACCGTTGCAACAAATGCATTAAATACTAATTTAATTTTTAATGGAACTTTTGAGTATGGAGATCTTGGCTTTTTTAGTGCTTATTCCTCCTTGTTTCCAACTAATCCAAGTGGAGCTCAAGAATCATACGGCATTACAAACAATGCCTCTTCCTGGCATCCAAGCTACAGTGCTTGTGTTGATCATACCCTTGGTAATGGCATAGGTAAAATGATGGTGCTCGATGGCGCAACAAACGGAACGAGTCCTTTTTGGCAACAAACAATTGCAGTAGAAAAAAATAAAAATTATGTGTTTACCTATTTTGCACAAAGTCTAACGAATACCAATCCAGCAGAAATACAGGCGGTTTTCAATGGCATAACGGTGGGAATTGATACACTTCAACTACTCACATGTGATTGGCTTAGTACATCCTATAATTGGTTTTCTGGAAATGATTCCTCCATTACAATTGTACTGACCGATCTAAACAATTCCGCCATAGGAAATGATTTCGCCTTAGATGATATAAGCTTGAGTACACTGCTCTCATGTAGCAATACCTCAACTGTTCAAATTACCACCAACAACCTTGATTTAGGATTGCAATACCCTGCTAATGCTTGCGTTGGCGGAAATAATATAAGTCCTGTTCTAAACCCAAATTATCCCTCTACGGGTAGCTTTAATGTGATCCCTGCTGGATTAAATGTACATCCGGTGACGGGAATAATAAATTTAACGAACGCCAACCCTGGCAATTATCAGATTATTTATTCTTTACCGATTTGTAATCAACTATCACACGACACCGCAATGATTACTATTCGAGCACGTCCTAACTTACTCGAATTAACGGGGGGTGATTACTATTGCATCGGACAAACATTTAATCCTTTATCGCTTTCGGTGACAGGGTCACCAAATTGGGATATCTATTTTTCATTGGATGGCGTTCCTCAAAGCGTGCTCAATGTAAGTTCCTTGCCCATACTAATAGGAAATTCAGTCGGAACATATGTACTGGATTCAATTAATGATGCGTATTGCTCCAATGTGCTGGTTGGAAGCCAAACAATTGCCTTGACAGATGGTCCTCAAGTACCGCAATTTTTCGGGGATACTTCGCTTTGCGAAAATGAATCAACAACGAGTATTCAAGTAAGCAATTTCAACCCTTCCGGTACAGTAAATTGGTACAGTGATGCGGCCTTAACAAACTATTTATTCAGTGACGACGAATTATTTCCATCGAGCGATACATCAGCAGTATTTTATGCGGTGCAAGAAGTAAATGGATGTGAAGGACCCTATGGAATACTATCCGTTTCGATAGTACAATGCGGGTTTGTTATCCCAACTGCCTTTACGCCAAACAATGATACCCAGAATGATCGTTGGGAAATTGTTGGTTTGGATAGTAAGTACCCAACAAACAGCGTGAAGATTTTTAACCGCTGGAGCGAGTTATTGTTTGAATCCGTTGAAGGTAAATACAGCAATAATGAATGGGATGGGACTTACAATGGCGAAGCACTTCCCGTAGGTTCTTACTACTATATTATAGAATTAGCAAAAGATCAATCAATTGAACCTATAAATGGAACGGTTACAATAATTAGATTAAAATGATCCGGTTTAAAATGCTCTTATCGGGATTAGCAATTATTCTTTCAAGCGAAGTATATAGCCAACAATTGCCACAATATAGCCAATTCTTATTAAATAAGGCCTTATACAATCCTGCTGCAATGACAATTAATAACCAAGCTGAAATTAGCTTAGTTGGCCGTTGGCAAATGCTGGGATTTGGCTTAGAACCAAAAACTGTAGCACTAATTGGACAAAGTAAAATTCAGAAAAAAGCCAAGATTATTTTTAATCCTGCAAGCAGAATTAGCCAAGAGATTGTTCCAATTGATAAAAAAAGAAAAATAAAACTAAGTCATTTTGTTGGAGGACAAATACTAACGGATAATTATGGTGCCTTCCGATCAACTGATTTTAGTGGAAACTATGCCCTAAAAATCCCGATCAATAATAGGTGGAAAGTATCGCTTGGCGCAAGTTTGGGATTGAGTAATCATTCCTTTATTCCTTCTAGAGCGGTCGTCCTAAATTCGATTGACCCCTTAATACCATATGTCAGTGGTGATGATGCATATGATGCGTTTTCCCAAGGCAAATTAAATCAGCTTTCTATGAATTCTGCTGCCGGCCTTGCCCTTAATAGTAATAATTTTTTCATCTCTCTTGGGGCGCGACAAATCGCAAGAGACCTCCTAGCATTGGGGAATTCAAGTCCAAACTTCGATAGAAGAATGCATTGGAATTTAATGGCTGGATATGATTTTTCAATTGCTAATGGTTTCAATTTACAACCTGCTATATTAATTAAGAAAATGGAGCCTAGTAAGTTATCGTATGAGTTTAGTGCTTTGGCCACCATTAACTATATTTTTTGGGCAGGGGTAAATTATCATTTGGGGGTTTCAACAGGTCTAATGGTAGGAATGGAGATAAGCGATGAATTAAAAATCGGATACTCCATGGTATTTACGACCAATAAAATAAATTATTTTAGTAATGGTGGACACGAAATAATGATAAGTTATGCCTTTTAGTATCCATATCTCGTGCTTCTTCATTTTGCTTGCCCTAAATGCGCCAGCGCAAATCTACGATTTCACCGATCCGCTAAGGTTGCCAGGAGGAATCAATAGTTCAGCGGAGGAAACAAACCCAGTTTTTGCACCTGATGGTAAAACCATTTATTTTGTTAGAACCCTCGATGTGAAAAATGTTGGTGGTATTTACGATCAAGATATCTGGATGAGTAGACTTGAATTAGGATTATGGGGTAATGCAAAACCAATAGTGAATTTGAATAACAAGCTAAATAACGCGCTAGTTGCAGCCATTCAGGATAGTATTGGATCAAAGCTTTATTTACTATCCACCTATACTTCGGAAAAAGACAATCGTAAAGGAATTGCAGTTTCAAACTTAAAAGATTCGGTTTGGGGGCAGCCAATAAAAGTTACTATTCCGGATTTAGACATTGACGGGAAATACGTTTCCTATTTCTTATCGCAAAATGAAGATGTCCTCGTTTTTTCATTCGAAGGGTCAGATTCTGAAGGAGAAGAAGATTTATATATTGCTACAAAATCAAGCGAAGGATGGAATAGTCCCGAGCATATGGGAAGTTCAATTAATTCTTCCGGTTATGAAATCTCTCCTTTTCTTTGTCCAAGCAATGACACCCTATATTTCGCCAGTAATGGATTTAAAGGCGAGGGGGATGCGGATCTTTTTTACAGCGTTAAAAAAGGGAAATGGAATAATTGGTCAAAGCCCATTAATCTTGGAAAAAAAATAAATTCGCCAAAATTTGATGCCTACTTAATAAAACGAGGAAACGAAATAATCTGGGCAAGTAACCGCGATGGAAAAGACTGTGATCTCTATTCTGCAAACAGTATTTTGCCCCCAAAATTGGAAATCAAGCTCGCAAGTAAAGATGTTACCATATTTCAAGGTTATGATGGACAAATTGATTTAACAATTTTTAGTGGAGTTCCTCCCTATAAAATTAGCTGGTCTAATGGACAAATAACAGAGGACATAGACGGACTATTTAAAGGCAAATACACAGTAACCGTTATTGATGCTGTAGGTCAGAAAAGAATAAGCGTATCGGAAATCAATGAGCCACCAATTGAAGACAAAAAAATAATTCGTTTCCCTGGCGTTCAATACGAATTTAATCGCTGGGAGTTTATTAATGACTCAATAGTAAATTCATCTGATTCATTGGCTTATGTTGCAAAATTATTAAATGATTATCCTGAGATCGTTATTGAATTAATTTCTCATACCGATTCTCGTGGAGATGATGAATCTAACCAAATTCTTTCCGTTAATAGAGCAAGGGCATGCTTTAAATACCTAGTAGAGGAATTAAAAATTGACTCTCGCAGAATAATTCCGGTTGGAAAGGGAGAAAAAGAACCTGCTTTGTGGCGAAATCCATCAACAGGTCAAACTATTTTACTGACAGAAACATTTATTAATGATATTAAAGAGAATGCAGTACTATATGAACAGCTAAATCAGCTCAATAGAAGAACAGAAGGAAGGATTATTCGAAAAGACTTTAATGCAGGAACCTTTCCGGAGGCACCGAAAGAATACTTTCAATTTATTACAATACCAAAATAAATGGAATTAATAACATTACTTTTTAGATTGGGCGTTCTGTTCGCTATCTACGGATTTATTTGGTTTTTTATTGACGCTTTAATTCGTTTAATCACAGCTGGGAGCCAACGAAATAAAATAGAATATTATCTAATAAAAAGTACAAAATACTTGTTCTTAGTGAATGTTTTAGTCCTATTTTGCCTCAACAAAACAAAGACCGAAATCACTTTTATAAACATCGCACCTACCCTTTCCATTTTTTGTGTTTATTTAATTGGTCGCTTACAAAATGATGAACGTAAATCAATGATACAACTAACTTTGTTTGGTAAACAAACGAATAACAGTGATGCGACAAGTAATTTTAACCGCAGGAATGAAATCATCCTTATTCTTGGGGCCTTAATTGCTTTTGTTCTTTTGGCATTCAATGCTGATTATGCTAAAAACAACATTTCAGAATGGTTTTATCGCAGCATTATCGATATTGAGCAAACAGCCATTATTGGATACATCTTTAAATTTATCGGTGTGCTATTCTTGTTGAGTATGATTTTTAAAATGATTGGAGCCATTACTTACATACTTAATGGAGGACCAATTATTGATGTGAAATCCCGCGTAAAAAGTAAGAAAGACGACGAATTTGACGATTACGAAGAAGTATAGGGAACGAATATATAACTTACAAAAAATAAAACTATTAAACCTTGAATTATGAGCGAAGATTGGAAAAATGATAAAGCGGAGGCTGCAATGCGAGAAGGAACAGAAGCCATACGAAAAGCTGCAGAATTAAGAGCAGATTTAGAAATCGAAAAAAGTTGGGATGCCTTAAAAAGCTCATTGTCCGAAAATCGACCTGAATTAAAAGATCAGATTAATTTGGTGATTGATTTGTTGAAAATCAACTATGAATTACCTGAGAAACGAGACTAAGGAATCTTCAGCAGTACGGACTGATGAATGCTGCCAGATTTAAAAATCAATAATTCCCTCGGGTTATTTCAAATACGGATTTTCTTTGAGCAAGGAGCCCAGGTCGTTGATGCTAAGGAATATTTCTGGAGCTCCAGCAGCATAAGGACCGATTTCATAATGTTGGTAAGTAAACGCAATTCCTTTTCGAGTGATTGAAAATACCTCTGGTAATTCAAACGGTTGATCGGCATTTTCGAAAAACCACCATCCTTCGTTACCATTTTGCGCCAAAAACTTTCGCTTTGCCAGTGGTTTCAATGCAGATTGGTAATTGTCGACCAATACATCTTTCAATTTGATTTGATTTCCTGTTTTTAGGTCAATATTTAGCACTGAAGAACCATGCTGTCCATGCGCTGCACCGAAAGCATAATACTCAAAAAAGATATACATCGACAGAAAGGTATTGGAGGAATCTGCCAAGCTGCAAGTATAAGAATCTTGCATGTATTCCATTTCCCCTGCCTCATTGGAGGAGTTTTTAATTTCGGCCATAAACTGCTTAAATGTTTTTTCCTTTCCTCCACCCGCTCCTGTAATTACTTTTTCAATCAAATCATTGATTTTCTGGGCTACCTCATCATCCTTCATAGAAACCTTCAAACCATTAATTTGACGCGTATTACACCAATCCTCATCGATTTCCATGTCGTCCGAATCAGCAAAAGGCAAGTTACAATTTTCGGCCTTTAGAGTAAACTTTTTGAAGCTTAGACCAGTGGGCACGTTCTTTTCGGTTTCGATTTGGGTAGACGTATCCACTAACGCGGGCGCTTTAACTTGATTTTCTTTTTGGCTATCACTTGAATCACAAGCACTTAAAAAGGAGATCACTCCAATAAAAAAAAGTAGGTTTCGCATATAAAAATTGTTGTTCAAAGGTAATGGAAAAGCTGACATCTAAAGTTGACCATTCATCAATTATTTTCTTCGTAATAATAAGAATAGTCAATGCCTTTCATAAACATTTCTCGACTGTTTATTTCTATCGTTAAAGCACTTTTTAATAGCTTTTTTAGTACCGAACTATCAAGCGAACTTTTCACCATCGCGTCCATGTATTCGTTCTTGCCAATTTTACTCCAGTCTATACAATTTTTCAGGTTTGTTTTTAATATCAAATCCAACCATATTCGAGTGCTTCTGCCGTTTCCTTCCATAAATGGGTGCGCAATGTTCATTTCTACATATTTTGCTACAATTTCATCAAAAGTAGTTTCGGGCATTGCTTCTATTTGTTTTAAAGTATCGCCCAAAAAGCGTGATACGGCAAACTGAAAACCTCCTTTTGAAATGTTTTTTTGCCTGATTTGGCCTGCAAATTCATATAAGCCTCCAAACAAATAGGCGTGTATTTGTTGTAAGCCATTTGCTGTGCCTACTTCAATGCTATTAATAAAAGAACTTTCAAACAAGGCGTATGCCTTTGTTTTACTTTTGCCATCTATGCTTTCATCGCTGTAGGTAAACCATTCTATAAAGCGGTTGGCTTTTGTTCCCGGAAAGTTTTTGCCCAAAGTAATAATACCATTGTAATCAAGCATGTCTGCTAAACGTAGTTTACCGTCTGGTGCAAGAAATTTGAACTGGGTAGTGGCACTAACCACTTGACTTCCCTCTTTTTTGAGCTTGGCTTTCAGGTATTTCCAATAGTTACGGGTTTTAGTATAGTCGTTTTGGTTGGTAAGCACAGCTACAATATCCAATACTGAAAACCACCATTTGGCATTTACTTCATCCCAAAGCGCACGTACCTCACGGTCATCAAAAAAACGAATGGATATTTTTGCACTCATCGACTGAACCTTTGATTAAATTGCTCTTCTTGTTGGCTATCACCTAAATTACAAGTAATTAAGAAGGAGACCACTCCTATAAAAAACAGCAGGTTTCGCATATAAAAAATTGTTATTCAAAGGTAATAGAAAAGTTAACATCTTGAGTTGCCCATTCATCAAGTGTCCATCCCCCTCAAAAATCGTTCAAGTGGGCCCAAATCATTGACTTCAATAGTGAGTTCATACACATCTTTTTTAGCATTGAATTTGAAGTGTGGGGCAGTCATTGGGAAATCGTTTTTGAGGAGTAAAAATTGTTTTAGAGGCAATTTCATATTGACCCGAATTGTTAAATTAAATGTTAATCTTTGTGAATGACAAATTAGTACTTATGAAAAAACTTTTAATCCCGGCTTTGTTGGTCACCAACTCATTTTTTAGTCAGTTAACCTATGTGGATAATTTTGATGGGGTTTATCCTTATTCTGGAGCATCAACATTTAATTTCGACATTAATAGTGATGGTCAAAATGATATTCGGTTATGGCGCTTCTCTTCAACTTCCAATGTAACATGCAATGGTACAACCTCACTTGCTAAATACGGCAATTTCAGAGGACTCACCAACACCTACGGTCTAAATTTATTGAATGGTAATGGTTCAAGTATAATCGGGGTTGATTGCACAAATGACACGTTAAATATCAATGATAGTTGGAACGAATATTCTTTATTGTTTAGAGTGACGCAATTTCCAAATGGAATTTGTGAAAATATTGGTTATGGAAATCATAAACAAGGGTTTAGATTAATTTTAACCAATCCCGCCAATGGGTCGTCAGGATACAAATACGGATACATAGACTATACCTTAACTAATGTAGGTGACATTATTATTCACGGCTGGTATTATGAGAACACCTTTAACGTTCCAATCGTCGCCAATTCCCAATTACAATATCCCTATGATGGAAACTGTATTCACTACGATACGGTCACGGTTCAAGACACGATAGTTACCCAGGTGTTCGATACCATTACCACTCAGATATTTGATACAGTATTGGTTTCAGTAACAGATACCTTAATTATTAATACGACCTTGAATCTACCAGCACCGAACAACAGTAATGTAATTAAAGTTTACCCAAATCCAGCAAGTGACCACGTTACCATCAACACTGGGAATTATTTGTTGATGTCGGGGTATACCCTTAAAATTGAAAATTCAGCGGGTCAACAGGTGTTTACTTCCTTGGTAAATCAAGCGCAATTTTACTTAGATATCAGTAATTGGACAGGAAATGGAATGTATTACATTCATTTGATTGATCCGCAGAACAACACTGTTACGATTCGGAAGATTGTGGTTCAGTAATACCAAGGATTGAAAATTCAACTAAAAGATGACTCACAATACAATTGAATAAATTCAAGGTTGAACTATCGATTTAACTGGATGCAAACCGGAACATATTTTGATACAGCTAACTTGAAACAATAACATTCTGAGAAATACGACGGCTTTGAATCTCTCGTAATTTCTATTAAAACATTGAGCGTAAACTGTCAACAATCATCTGAATACCAATCGATAAAACGATAAGTCCCATTATTTTTGAGAGCGTTCTTAAGCCGCCTTGTCCAATGTACTTTAAAATAAATGGTGCCGAAAGCAAGGTGACATAAATACCTATACAAACCGCTAAAATTGCTGCGATGACAGCTGCTTTATCTGCAAAAATATCGGTTTTCAAGGATAAATTAATCAAAAGTGAAATAGAACCCGGTCCCGCCAGTAAGGGCATAGCCAATGGACTAAAAGAGATGTCTTCCTTCAATCGGGATTCTTCCTCTACTGCTCCCTCCACGTCTTTCTTGTGCTGTGCATTAAGTAATAAAAAACCAGACCTAGAAATGATGATGCCCCCTGCAATTTTTAATGCATGAATAGAAACTCCAAAGAAATTTAAAACATATTCCCCGAATAAGTATGAAATTAAACAAATCAATAAAACATAGAAAGAAGTTCTACGAACTGTCCGCATGAGCTGCGCTTTTGGATAACTTGATGTTAACGAAATAAAAACGGGCATTGCACTGAGTGGATTTATAAGTGAAAACAGTGAAATACAAGTCGAAATAAAAAGAGAAAACATGGTTGATATTTTTTGCAAAGTTCATCATTCGTTTTTAATTACCGAAAATATGAAGTGTTAAGAAAATGTCATCCTTTTTATAGGCAATCCTTTACATAAAAAAAGCCAGTATCCGACATAGCAGATACTGGCTTTCAATTTAGAAAATAGATGACTAAGAATCCTTGCCTTTCCCTATTTATTTCTTAAGCGATTTGTTAATTCAGGGAATCTGTAAATAGCAACCGCCCACAAAAATGCTTGAATAATACATGGCGCCATAATAGATTGACCATGTTCCAAATGGGTTGCAATTGCTCCCCCCATGTATGCACACAAAAGCAGTGTACCAATGACTCCTGTGCGAGGAAAAAAGAAAAAGCCAGACCGTTTCGTGCTCTTCTTCGCTCTCGTTCTGATTCTCACTCTGAAAGAAAAGCGCAAACACAAGAGCGAGAAAGAGTTTGAGAGCGAGGAAAAAAGAAAAAGCGCCGTCACTTTCGTAACTGCGCTTTTCTTTTTAGTAGCGGGGACCGGAATATCCATACGTGCTTCGCAGCCTGAATGGACCTCAAAGGGGGCTTTACTATGAAAAGCCAGACCGCTTCGCGCTCTTTATTTTTGCATTCCAAATCCGCTTTTGAAAGCAAGCTTCCAACACTTCTTGAAATGCAAAAAGCCAGTCATCCGCCGCGGCGGAGACTGGCTTTTCTTAGTAGCGGGGACCGGACTCGAACCGATGACCTTCGGGTTATGAGCCCGACGAGCTACCAACTGCTCCACCCCGCAATATCTTTTTATTGCTCTATTTTAATTTCTTTGTCGGGTTTCAACCGACGAGCTACTCCCGAAACTTCGGGACTCACCCCGCAATATATCTTAGTAGTTATTTCTGAATCAAATTGCGTTTTGCAAAGATACATACAATATTTAAATCTCCTAATTAATCCATGAGTAACATTGCATTCTTAATAAATTGATTTCGAGTGTTCAGTTTAATTTTTACTCCAATTGAATGACTATTCATATTTACTTGTGCTAATGGAGAGAAGCCATACTCAAATAAATAATTGAGAATAACTACTTTTTTTATCTTGCCTCCAATTCCAAATTGAATCCCCTTCATTGAAGGCGTTCCAACAAATAGATTAACAACATCCGCATAATTCAATTTGAGCATAACATCGTATAGTACGGGCGTAAAAAACACTTCCGAAATTCGTAGGGAAGGCACCAAGGTCCAATTAGGATTTAAGGGAAGTAAATAACGACCATATACAGAATATTGGGTACGAAAGGACGAGGAAGTGCCAATAGAAACCCAATTTTTTGCGGCAATATCATCTATCGCTAATCCAACAATGTAAGACTTGGCTTTAAATGCTATTCCAGCAGTAAATTGGGGTAAAAAGCTGGAGGAAAATCGTTGGATATTGTTTTCTTGCTCAAAAGTGCTAACTAAATCAGCGTTATAACCTACTTGAACAGCACCAATCCCAATTCCTAAGCTAATTCTATCTTCGTTTTTTACTTGGATATTCACCGAACCGGCAACCTGAAGGCTTGTATTTGAAAATGACGCAATATTTTCATTTAATAATGTTACGCCCATTCCGAACATAGCCGCGTCACTTTTTAGATTATTGAAAGGTAATGATAAGGTAGCATTGGTTGTTTTTGGAGCTCCTTCGAATCCAACCCATTGGGCCTTAAATGCAGTGAAAAGTTCCGCATGTTCATTCAATCCGTGATGCGCGGGGTTTATTCCGCCCCAATTCATAAAAAACGCAGTCGAATTAGGCGTCATCTGCGCAACGGAATAAGAAGTGCTGAGTAAAAATAGAAAAAAGGTTTTCAAACTTCTCATTATCTAATAATTGTAATGGTTCCTTTTTTCACGCCTAAATCACCCCCTAGATTCAATATATAAAAATAAACACCTTCTGGTAATTCACGATCATTGTAAAGTCCCGTCCAAGCATTTGTAAAATTA
Source organism: Flavobacteriia bacterium (assembly GCA_026391005.1). Lineage (GTDB taxonomy): Bacteria > Bacteroidota > Bacteroidia > Flavobacteriales_D > Crocinitomicaceae > UBA952. The sequence continues at coordinate 71,836 of JAPLEV010000019.1, forward strand.
TAGGGGCTGGATTTATAAAGCTCAAAGCCAAAACGATTCATTATTACCATTTCATTGGCTGGATAGTCGTCTATGTTTGGGATTTGCCAAACATCATTCTTCCCATCTCCATTGGGAGAAAAAGTGTTGGGAATTTTAAAACTTCCTTTTACAAATACAGTCACATAATCTAATTTTTCGCAGCCATTAAATGTCCCTCTAAGCATGTAAGTGGTGGTTTCTTTTGGACTAGTAGTTGGCTGGAGAATTGTCGGGTTTGAAACTAAAAACCCCGGCGACCAAAGGAATTCATTGGCGCTTGAAACTGCCTGAAATTGTATGGTCGTTCCAGAATCAATATACAGATCTACACCAGCATCTAAGACAAAACTATTTACAGCAATTGGCATCGTATTAGCGGAAAGAACAATGGTAGAATCGATGCCATACTGACAAGTCACCTGAACTTCCAATAAATCTCCTTGCTGAAATCCTGTTGTGTCAAAAACTAAATTATTGCCTGAATTAACAACAAGGCCATTTAATAGCCAAGAAACCAAGGAAATTGAAGGGCAATTCTGTACATTTGCAGTAAAAGAAAGCGACTCAAGATCACAAATGGTATCCGTTTGTGGACTTAAATTAACACTAAGTGGCTGACTATTATATTGATTTGAATAAAAAACAGAAAAGAAAAGAAAGAGTTTAAAATAGTACTTATACATAAATAACAACGTGTTTCAATTCTCTAAAAAATAAATAACAAAAAGAAAAACCACCTATTTTTTTTTCCTATTTTGGCACTAAATTAGCTTGTAAAACACGAATATAAATAAAACTAGACTTTATGCGTAAAATATACCTAACAATTATTATAGCATGTTACTTTCTAAATGCCTATTCACAGCGCGTTGATTATGATCATACGTCCAAATGGTTTTTAGGATTTAATGTTGGCGCCACATGGAACTCAACAGATGTAAAAAACCAGACATCTGCTGGTTGGGGATTCACATTAGGCAAGTCCTATAATTATGACTACGGAAAAATCCTAAGTTTTGATCTTCGAGGAAGATACCTAAGAGGATATTGGTATGGACAAGATTTCGACACCACCTCTTTAGCTAATTATTCCGGCGGAGCATTAACTAGCTATAAAGATTCTTTAGGGTTTTCTGTCAATAATTTTCAATCTGATGTGCATCGCTTGGCACTTGAATTAGCCATTCATGCCAATAAGCTCCGCGAAAGGACGGGATTTGACCCTTACATTTTTGGTGGAGTTGGATTAACATGGAATCAAACATACGGTGATTTAAAAAACGAATTTGGCGACTATGCATATGACGACCAATTAAACAATGGAGAGTTAAACTCCAGCATGATTGATAATAACCTAGATGGTATTTTTGATACCCCCCTCGATGGAAGCAGCGACAAATTCAAGGTTAATTTTATGCCAAGCCTCGGCTTTGGACTAGGTTATCAAGTTGGAAAACGTGTCTCAATAGGAATCGAGCACAAAACAACTTTTACCCTTGATGATAACTTCGATGGCTATATTTCTACAAGTCCGCGCACAAAAAACGATCGCTATCATTACACCTCTTTTTACATTGAATTTAGATTCAGAACAAACGAAAGTACGAGCAGCAGTGATGAAACTACAAATACCAATACATCAAACAACATTAATAACTTTAATACCGCATGTCCAAAACCAGTTATTACCGTTTCACAAAATGCTGTAACTGGAACTAATAATTCCTATCTCTTAGAAGCGACGATTACAAACGTTAATAATGCCAATGAAATTACTGTAAGCAACCAAAATGGCGCAAATATTCCTTTTAATTATATTATTAATCAAAACAAATTACAAGCCACAGTATCCTTAATGCCAGGGGCCAATACGTTTACAATTACCGCTCAAAATAATTGCGGCAAAGAAGTGAAATCGATCACCGTGAATTATAACCCATGTATAAATCCTACGATAATCATTACCAACCCAAGTTCGAGAGATATGACCGTAACATCCCCGAGTTATGTGTTTTCTGCGATTGTCCAAAACGTTTCTAATCGACAAGGGATTTCATTATTTGTAAATAATACAAGCATAAGTAATTTTACGTTTAATGCATCCACCGGACAAATTCAAAGTAATTTACTATTGAATGCCGGAAGCAATGTAATTCGTGTTGAAGCGCTCAATAACTGTGGTACGATTTCAGCATCTACAACTATCATTTATAATAATTGTATTGTTCCACAATTACAATTGATTAATCCTTCAGCGTCTGGATCAACAGTCAGTACTAGTGCCATTAATATAAAAGTTAATGCAACAGGTTTTATGAATCGAAATGAATTCACCATATTACATAATGGTGTTCAAATTTCAAACTTTACCATGAATAATAACTTGTTGGAGATTCCATTGCAACTTTCCCTTGGTTTGAATACCATTACCATTAATGGTACAAATTTATGTGGTTCAGATGCTACTTCTTTTACTGTTACCTACCAAAATTGTGTTGCGCCGATCATTTCATTGATTAATCCAGCAAACAACATAAGTACAACAATAACTGGAGCATATCGATGCAGAATGAAAGTGGAAAATAGTCAGCAAAACAATATTCAAGTGATGCTTAATAATCAGCCAATTAGCAACTTTACATATAATGCTGCCACAAAAATCCTAGAAGCTAGTTTGACCTTAATTACTGGAGCGAATACCATCGTAATTAACGCAAGCAACCCATGTGGAACAGATGTAGAAACCGTATATATCAATAACGAGAATTGTAAAAGTCCTACCGTTGTCATAAATGGAACGAACAATACAACAGTCGTAAATTCCTCCTACACTTGGACGGCACAAATTCAAAATATTGCTAACGCACAGGGGATTTCAGTAAGTCATAACGGCAATCCAATAAATTTTGATTATTCCAATGGAATAGTTACCTGTTTCTCGACCTTACAACTTGGCAATAATACATTTCTTGTTAGCGCTAAAAACGGATGTGGCAAAGACAGCAAGAGTTTAACTGTACAATTAATTCAATGTGAACAACCCAGCGTCTCAATAAATGGAGAGTCAGGATCAACTGTAACTTCAGCTGTTTATTTATTAAGTGCCAATGTAATAAATATGGCTTCATCACAAGGAATTACGCTTACCTTCAACGGTTCACCAATCAATAATTTTACGTATCTAAATAATGAGCTTTCAGCGAACATTAATTTAATTCCTGGAGAGAATACATTTGTATTAAGCGCTATCAATGCCTGCGGAAATGGTACAGAAACATTTATAATCTATTATAATCAATGTGATGCTCCCATCGTTACTTTGACTGCTGATTTGCCAAATAATTCAATTACAGAAGCTACAAACTTAACCTTGAATGCTTCCATTGCAAATTACGACAATCAAACGGTAATTCAGGTAACAAAAAATGGCAATATATTGAGTGGATACACCAACAATAACGGACAAATATCCGGCACTATCAATTTACCATTGGGAATTACTACACTAATTGTTACTGCGTCTAACCAATGTGGGCAAGACACAAAGACTTATGTAATTAATAGATGTAAAGCTCCGACCATTGCATTAATTAGCCCGAACAATGAGAATTCAAATGCCTCAACTTCAAGTTCTTTCATTCAGCTTAATTTAGCAAATGTTGAAAATATTAATATGGTTACTGTTACACAGAATGGCCTTGCATTAACAAATTTAACACTCTCTACAACTATTTTAGGAGGGGCGGTAACCTTACAACCTGGCACCAATACATTCCTTGTTAGTGTAAATACACCTTGCGGTATGGTAACGAAGACCTTTGTGATATTTTATACACAACAAAATAATGGAAATATTATCCCACCAAAAGAATCTGGGAATAATGGGGAAGAAAAATCTGCTGAGCCAATAACGCCTGTTAAACCAGTAACTCCAGAACCTGTTAAACCAAAACCTGTAACGCCTGAGCCCGTTAAACCAGTAACTCCAGAACCTGTTAAACCGAAACCAGTTAAACCAGTAACACCAGAGCCTGTTAAGCCTGTAACACCAGAGCCGGAAAAACCTGTAACACCAGAGCCGGAAAAACCAAAAAAACCAATAAATCCAAAAATTGCTAATCCTACTGAGAAGAAAGCTGAGGAAAAAGGTGGTGGATAATTAGAATCCATTTTATTAAGATTTACTTTTCAAAACCGAATCAAATTAGTAACTTCGCGCTTCTAAAAATATGTTATTATGGCAATAATTGGGAAAATTCGTGAGAAATCGGGCCTTTTGGTTGGAATAGTTGGACTAGCTTTATTGGCTTTTGTTTTAGGCGACTATCAGAGTATGTTTGGGCGAAGTGAGGGAAAATACGGTATAGGCCTTGTTTATGGAAAGAAAGTTAATATTGAAAATTACTCAAATCTGAGTTTTAGAGTACAAGAACAGGATCGATCTCAAGCAGCTCAAGAACAAAAGGAATTCGGTGAGGCGGAAATAGCTGGTGCAAGTGATAAAGCATGGAATTTTATGGTTGATTCCATTCTTCTGAACAAAGAATATGAGGCATTAGGAATAAGTGTTTCGGATAAAGAGTTTAATGCCTATCTATTGGCAAGTGATGGTTTTCCAATACTTCAAGATTTAGCAAAATTTTTCACTGATTCAATAACTGGTGCTGTTTCAGAGCAATCCACTATAGCCGGTCGTCAGAAATTACAGGAGACAATTAAGCAATTAAAAACGAGTAAAGAAGCTGGTGCAAAACAACAATGGGAAGGGACCAAAAAATATTACACAGACCGTCGTAAGCAAGAAAAATATTTTGCACTTTTAGGTCAAGGTTTATATGTCACTAAATTAGAAGCAGAACAAGCATTTGTTGAGCAGAAAGAAACTAAAAGTATTTCTTTTGTCCAAAGACTTTACAGCGATATCAGTGACCTCGATGCAAACGTCAAGGTTAAAGAAGACGAGCTAACTTCTTATTACAACGCACATAAATCAGATTCTAAATATAAAAACAGAGAATCAACTCGTGAAATAAAATTATTTGAAGTTGCTATTCAACCATCTAAACAAGATACTACCGATTTTTCTAACATAATAATGAAGCTAAAAGCTGAGTTTTTAACTTCAAATAATGATTCAATATTTGTTATGAAGGAAAGTGAAGATAAAATATATTTTGGTGACAAAAGAGGAACGGCTGTGCCCAAAGGACACGAGAAGTCGAACCGATTCATGACTTACCCACCGGACTATGATACCATATTTAAATTAGCGACTATTGGCCAATTAGTAGGTCCATATTCAATGAATGATAAAATGTATATTTCGAAAGTAATTGGATTTACACCCTCCAAGTTAAAAGCAAGGCACTTATTAATCGCCACCAACGGATCAAAAGACGCCAAAGTTATTGCAGCAAAAAAGAAAACTGCCGATAGTCTATTGAAAGTAATCAACAAAAATAATTTTACGGAACTTGTCATGAAATATAGTGATGATCCAGGTTCGAAAGATAAAGGAGGTCTCTATGAAAATTTCTTGGAGGGAGAAATGGTAAGTGAATTTGGAGGATTTTGTGCAAATAACCCTGTTGGAAAAATTGCTGTTGTAAAGACTGATTTTGGATTTCATATTATAGAGATTTTAGAGAAGGGAAATTCGAAATTCCCTGTGCTAACCACTATTGTAAAAAGTTTTAAGCCATCAGAAGGAACCGTTTTAGATAAAGATGCGGAAGTGAATACGCTGCTTGATAATTTATCCGAAATAATTGCTAAGATAGATGATCCTATTAAAAAAATAGAAATGTTTGACACGATGGTAAGACAAGCGAACTATTTTGTAAGACCAATATCTATTGAAGATAATGATCCCAAAATTTTTGGTTTAAACAGCGAAACAGTTACTGATAAAATCTTGGAATTAGCCTATGAGGAGGATGCTGCTGTAGGTACATTAATCGCTTCTGCAATAAAAGATAAGGAAAAGTATATAGTTGCTATTGTATCTGCAATTAAAGAGAAGGGTGAGCCCACTTATGAGCAAGCGAGAAGTCAAATGGAAAAGGATCTTATAGAAGAAAAGAAAGCGAAAATTCTAATCAACCAAATGGTAAAAACAAAGGATTTAGCTTTATTAGCAACTAAAGGTAAAACAACCGTTGTAAATGCTGAAATCAACTTCGGCAACCCTGCAATGGGAAATGTAGGGTATGAGCCGGAAATTATTGGTTCTTTATTTTCTAACATTAAAGATGGCCAAACAACCCTTCCTTTGAAGGGCAAAATGGGCGTTTATACCATTAAAGTAATTAAAACAACGAAAGCCCCAGTTGGAAGTAATTATACTGCTGAACGCGATCAAATTCTTAATACTTTAAAAGGCGCTCTTCAAAATGAAATCTTGGCGGCTCTTAAGAAAAAAGCTGGTGTGATTGACAATAGAAAACTTTATAATCTTCGCGTTAGACTGTAACTTCTTTTGAACTAAATCGCTGAGCGGAAGTTTACTCAAAAAACGTTACTGTTTTCTGAATATAAATTCTTTTCCAATTCGAATAACGAAATTTCCTATTGCCGGATCTGCTTTATAATAATCCGTGGATAATATTTGTGCATTTGAATTTAGAGCTGCATTAAACCGTTCATAGTTATTGGCACGTGCCTCTAGCGTTCCTGCATCCGTTCGCGTTCGTACAATATATTCGTCAGTAAGCTTATTTATTTGTATTTCATTATCAATTGGGTCATTTCGCAATAAAAAAAGCGTATTTACATCTGCTTGATCTCCATAAACAAATAATGGACGTTCTCCTTTATTATCATATAAATCAATATTATCACCCTCCAAAATAATAAAAACTTTTCCTCGAGAATCTGATAATAATGGCCATCCTTCTTTATTTATTCTTTCCCTTATGGAAGAATAATTTTTCTTCATTTGACTAGGAGTAAATAATTGATCAGGAGCAAAAATTGACTTAACAAGGCTATCCAAAAGATTAAATGTACTAGCAGTAAATTTAGTTGCTCGTTTAAAACCAAGAAAACGCAAGAAAGAGGATAAATCAGCTGGACTTGTGGCTTTAATCTCGATATTGATAAAAATGGGGCAATGCATCGGATTTCGCTCACTCCAAGATTGAAGCTCTTCTAAAGCATCTTCCAGCGTATGATAATTTGTTTCATAATCAATATCAGCGATATGCAACACTTTAAATCCAGGGGTTTGTAATCCCTCTGCATTTGATTTTTTCTTCATGCCAAAAATAAACGAATTGATTTTTCTCTTGTCAAATTTGCGCCCCTTCGAATCGTAATAGATATCGAATTCGAATCCTCGTATCATAAAATCATTAAGTTGAGTACTTAATAATTCATGTCCATATTCCAACTGAATAGGGTTATTTTCTTCGCCAATTTTATTTTTTACTTTCGCCAGAAATTTGAGAACCTTAGCATCAGGTTTTTTCTTATAGCTATTGTGTGAGGCAAGAATGCGGATATCATTAAGATATAAAGCTTTCGTTTCTTGAGAAAAGGAGATAACACTTGTAAATTTGGTTAACAAAAAAATACAAACAAAATAAATAAATACGTCTTTCATAAGCACTTCATTAAAACAATCAACTAAAAAAACCCTTCTAAGCACTCAAACCACTAATGCTCATTGTATTTAACTTTAAAATAATATCTAAAGTAAGGTTTTGAATAGCGAAATACTTACTTTTGATTATGAAATTTCAATTTCTGATCTCAAAAATTATATTTATTCTTTTTTATTCAGTTGCGATTTTTGCGCAAGATAACACCTTTTACAGGAAGTACAATTTTGGTGGTATGCAAGGCGCTCTGCAATTGGCGACAACACTAGATGGGGGATTTGTAGCAACAGGTCAACACGAAGGAAACGGATCAGCAGGAGAATGTGATATCTACGTATACAAATTAGATGTTTGTGGAAACATCGAGTGGTTTAATATCTATGGCACCGCCGCACAAGAAGGCGGAAAAAGCATCCAACAAACTGCGGATACCGGTTACATTGTAAGTGGTTTATACTCCCAAGGCCCAAATCGAGCTTTTAACATGAAGCTAAATCCTCAAGGCATAACGCAATGGATTAAATTATACCCTTTTGAATGGATGATGTATGCTAAAGAATCGGCTAATGGCGATTTCATTTCCGTTGGCACTGGTGCAGGGCAACTTTACATCATTCGAACGGATAACTTAGGAAATCTAATTTGGTCAAAAAGAATCAATGGTCTAGGACCAACGAGTCTTTATTTGGATGAGCTATCAAATGGTGATATCATGGTAACAAGTATTGGTGCCAATACAGGAAGTGATATTGCACTATGTCGCCTTGATGCGAATGGAAATATGATTTGGGGAAGATTGTATGGTGGTAGCGGTTGGAATGATCAGGATCATACTACATGGTCCTGTAAAGGATCTTTAAATCAAAACGATAGTTCTATTGTGATCACCTCACCTACCTACCTTGGTGGTTTTGCCAGTGAAAATATTCTGATTGCTAAAATAAACATAAGCAACGGTTCTGTTTCATGGGCAAGAAGTGCAGGAGGCAGTGCTCGCGATCAGTCCAGAGACATTGTTAAATATCCCGGAGGATATGCGATTCTTGGAAACACAGCGTCCTTTCCAACACCAGTAAATCCCGGAGCTGGAATAACAGAGGCAATGGCAGAAAAAGATGTGTTACTTTTTACATTTGATAGTATTGGAAATTTTAATTGGGCCAGGACATACGGTGGTGCCGATCGCGACAAAGGAATTGGAGTTCGCTATAACTTAGATAGTGGATTTACCATTTCCGCCTATACTACTTCCCCATTTTTTGGAAATCTTGATGCAAGCATGGACCCCCTATTTATTAAAACAGATAGTATCGGTACCGTTTCTTGTCAGATGGCCACACCGCCACTTCAATTTGTTCCAATTAATTTAACAGAAACACCTGCAGGTTCGGTTACAACTATGAATTTCTCCACGACTATTCCTCCGATGATAATGAATTCTATCACTCCGAATGACGGTTATTTATGTCAGCAATGTGTGTCAATTCCTATTTTTACACCAGAAGACTCTATGATTTGCATTAACGATACGGCCCGTTTTTTTAATATCACAACCTACGGATTAAAATGCTTTCAGGAGTGGTCAATAGGTGGACAAACATTTAATGGTGGCGATGATTTAGAATATGTATTTACACAGCCGGGAGATTATCAAATTCTTCTTTATTCCACTTGTGGTAATTCTCAAGACACCATGTCCGCAATGGTTCATGTTTTTGACCCACAAATTAATACTATTCCACCAGTATGTCAAAACGCACAGCCATTTGCTTTTTCAGCTAATTTACCCGGTGGAATTTGGTCTGGTAATGGGATTGTAAATTCAAATACAGGCTTGTTTAGTCCGGCTAATGCGTCAATAGGACTAAATCAAATCAATTACAATCTTCCCGGATTGTGCCAAGTTACTGATACAATACAAGTAAATCCTTTGCCCGTGGCCGACGCTGGTGCTTATTATTCAAATTGCCACATCTTGGATACAACAATTGGAGTTAATCCAATAGCGGGTCTTTCCTATTCTTGGAGCCCTTCGACACATTTAAGCAACGACAGTATTTCTAATCCTAATTTTTATTTTGAAAATCTTTCGCAAACCAATGCGACTTTTCCATATGTGCTTACCGTTACAATTGATTCTTCCGGATGTTCTGATACCGCCTCTACACAAATGATCGTCATCCCTCGACCGATTGTTTATGCTGGTGCCGATACGGCTTACTGCGATAATGATTTACTTGTTTTATCCGGGTCGGGTGCTAACACGTATGTTTGGAATAACGGAATTCTAAATAATGTTCCATTCATACAAAATATTGGAACCGTTACCTACACCGTTTTGGGAACAGACCTATTAGGCTGTTTTGATTCTGACAGCATCGATATACTTGTAAACCCATTACCCCAAGTTATTGGTTATCCTGACACTTCTGTTTGCAGGGACGAATGGATTACACTTTTTGGTGGAGGCGCAGTGAGTTACATTTGGGATAACCAAGTAATAAACGCAACTCCTTTCTTACAAAATGTAGGAACCCAAACGTATACCGTAGTTGGTACAGATGCTAATGATTGTGTGAATAGTGCATCTGTAACCGTGACAGTTTGGCCAAAGCCAATTGCTAGTTTTTCGGTTGAAGCGTCTAATCTAATGCACAGTTTCTTTAACACTTCGCAAGGTGCAGTGACCTATGTTTGGGATTTTGGAGATGGCTCAGCATATGAAACCACGTTTAATACCTATCATTATTATCCCGAAATGCAGGGAGGCACCTATTGGGTTTCGCTTATTGCAAGTTCAGAAAACGGTTGTTTAGATACAGCTAAATTGCAAGTGGTAGCACCCTATCCAATAATAATTTATGTGCCAAATACTTTTACGCCAGATGGAGATGAATTAAACAATGTATTCTTACCTATTATATCAGGAAATATAGACTTATACTCCTACACGATGAACATATACAACAGATGGGGCGAGATGCTATTTACTACGCATAATTTAAATGTTGGATGGGACGGCATACATCACATATCTTTTCGACCTGTGCAAGATGGCGTTTACACTTGGGAGATTATTTTCAGAAAGAAATCCAACGACGAAAAAATAAAGCAACACGGAACAGTCACGGTAATTAGATAAATCCGCCTTTTCTACTTTATGTATTTGAACAGGTCCTTCTTAGCTTTTTTCTAGGAAATAAAATTTAATAACAGCGGCTAAATTTCATTTATCATCCTCTAAAATTGATTTTTAAATCAAAAAAAGTAGCGACCATTTAACCATTCGTCGGATAGGTCAGCGTTATTTTTCACATAAAAATTAATCGCACTTTGATTCCAGTTGAGTACTTGCCAATCCATTCTTGCAACTTTATTTTTCCTTGCCTCAACAATAACCTTATCAAATAAAACTTGACCAACGCCGAGCTTTCGGTGGGACTCACAAACATAAATATCCTCCAAATAAAGGCAAATTCCTTTCCAAGTTGAATAGGAAAAATAATAAAGTGAGAATCCAATTATTAAGTTAGTCTCTTTTTCCTCTGCAACAATAGCAAAACATATTTTCTCAACGAATAAATGCAGATTCAATGCAGATGCGGTGTTGGAAACTGCCAAAGGTTCCCGCTCAAAAACAGCAAGTTCAACAATTAATTGATGAATCCTATGTTCATCTCCCGGCCTAGCATCCCTATAAATTATCATTGAACACCCGCTAAATTAAAGCGCACCTTAATTCCCGTATTTAAATTTCCTGTTGGGTAACTCGTTGCAACCTTTGGTGTATTTAAGTTTTGGTCATAGAATAAGGTAACCGTTAAGTTTTGTGATAAATTATAATCGAGATTAAACTTAAATGAAATCATTTTCTGTCCTGCAGTAGGTTGATTAGTGTTTTCCACCACCTTTCTGATGACCGTTAAATTATCACGAAAAGAGAAATTGATTCCGGCATTCACATCACTTGGTGGGATTTTTTTAAATAATTTAACCTTCACAATTTTCGATTGTAACCCAACCACAATTTCATCAGAGCGAACCTCTGTAACTTGATTATTATTAAGAGAAAGCGTTGCTTGGCGATCTTTCTTATATTCAAATTTTGTTGTAAGGGATTGCCCAAATACCATCCAGGTGGCATCAAAACCAATTAATGGAGAAAATTGCTCACTAATCGTTACATTTTGAACTTGTAGCTGTGAAATGAAATTATTATTAATATCCAAAGCATTTGCATTACCATTATTATCAAAGGTAGCAGATAGATTGGACTGCATTCCACTTATGGTTGCCGTAGATGAGTAACCATGTCTTAGGACGAAAGATTTAATAATATCTTTTGCGAAAGGGAATTTAGACAATCCGTTGTAGGTAATATTCCAATTTGGAAGAGGGGTGTTTTTTATAGGATTAATACTTTTATTATTTACGGCCGTATTACCATAAGCCGTCAAGAAAGCGCCAAGCACTACTTCCTGTTGACTGCCTGAATAACCGCTATAATAGCCAGAAGGTAATAAATTAGCATTAGGATTTTCTGCACCAATAATTTGCGATACATTTTGTCTATTTGCTAATAGGTTTTGAAAAACTTGTGAAGAATAATCGCTCCCTAAACTAGCGAAAGCAGTACCTATATTTAATGTTGAGTAGGTCAAAGTGGCTGTTTCAAATTGACTTTGCCCCTCAAATGCAGCGGTTTGTGTATTCCATCGATAGAATTCCCCCGAATTCCGACTATAATTGCGATTCAATTTGAGTTCTATAGTAAAATCTTTAAATGGCTCTAAACTTGCTCTCATATTGAGCGTTTTTGTATGTGTGGTGGTGAATTGTTTATTTAAATTCTCGTTTTGAACCAACCAATTATTTGATGTTGCCTGCTCCGCAACGTTATATCCATTTGAATTTCCAAAAACATCATATCCTTGTCGGCCAAAGGCAAAACTGGCTAATTGTGTCGTTGAAGTATTCATTCCTAATACACTTGACTCCTGATTAAATCCAGGTAATAATGTTCCATCATTAATGGTATAGGTTCCTGATACATTTCTAAGCGACATTGCTAAACGAGCAAAAAATCCTCCAATTGGATTCACTTTTTCCTTCTCACGTTGTTTTTTACGTTTTTTACGTTCGAATTGACGCTTTAAGCGTTCGAATTTTCGCCTTTCCTTTTTGGTCATTTCTTCCAATGGTTTTGGTGGCTTCAATTCTTCTTCTTCCTTAACCTTTGGATCTCCTGGTCTGATATTATCCTCGCCATTTGCATTTTTAGGATTAATTGCACCGCGATTATTCCGCCCATCTGCCAGTACTCTTTTAAAGAATGGGACCTTATTGTAAAGCGTTACGAAATTAGCTTGCGATGTCATGTTAATAGAGCGATTATTTTGAATTGTATTTCCAAAATCCGTTTGGCCAAGAGGAGCTCTCTGCCAGTTATATGTTCCAGCATATTTTGCATTTGCAGTGAGCCAATTGGTTAAAGGAAATTTATCTAGTGGAACAGTGAAACTTAAGCTATAGGTATGCCCATAATCCATGGTTTTTCCGAAAGTAGCTATTTGTGAACGAATGGTATCTTTAAACTCCTGATAACCGATCTGATCAAGCCTTCGATCCACCCTGCTATTTCCCTCTTCAAAAATAGATTTGTTTGTCGCTGTGAAACTTGCCTTTAAATTTCTTGTTATATCATAGCCAACATTATAGTTTCTTGTCCAATCAAAGCGTTTTAAAAAAACTGGATCAAACTCATAGTTAGGCACTAAATTATTTCTTACTTGTCTCTCGTTATAAATTCTAGAAAAGTCATTAGTAAAAGAAATGTTCTTCGGCATTAGAAATACATTTGCTTCTTTTACAATTTGCAGCCATTTTGATTTCTGAACAGGCTTCCATTTCTTGAAAGGTTCATATGCTTTGCCAGAAAATGTATAATTATAATTTAATGCACCCGTCCATGTCTTAGTTTTATCATAGTTAATATTAAAATCTCTTTTCAAATTTTCAGCAAACGCATAACTTGCGGACCAATTTGAGATTCGGTAAAAATGAGGTTTTGCTCCTGCCTTAGCTTCCTTTCTAACATTGGTGAAATTGTATGATTTTCGTTCCGTAAAATCTTGCCCCATTTTAGCCCTTTCTTTTCGGGTAGTGGGATCATAGTCGGAAAGTTTTATATCAGGGTTAAAAGGATCATATTCAGGATTAATTATTCCTAAGGAATAGCCGTAAAAGAATGGCAGGGACAGTCGTGTTTGTTTACCTAGAAATTGTCCGAGTTGTACATTGGCATTCATGTCAAGACCAATTTTTTCATTGCGTTGACGTTCTTGAACGCGACTTTCGACACTTCCCCAATTTATGCCTGAATAATTTCCAGATGCAGAAACGCTAGCAAAATCAGCTAATTGAACCTGCATTTGGCCAACTGCTGCAGATCCCCCTTCGCTAACAAAATCGGTTAACCTTAGCTCATTAATCCAAACAATTGCACAATCTGCCTGTCCATCATCAGGCCAATTATTATTTGGATCTGTTTGCAATGGATTTCTGACGCCAACCATAATTGTACGCATAGATTGGAGATTTGGACTTCCTTTTATCTTAATTTTTCGATTTGGATTAGCAGGGTCGTCCTTTGCATATTCTACTAAGTAAGATATTCCCCCCACTCCTTGTTCAATTTTGTTATTTCTATCTTTTTTAAGATCGAGTAAATCGTCAAAAATTATTTCAACATTATTTGCCTCTGGCCAGATAGACTCCGGCGAAGAAGATCCCCACTGAGTAACATCCATCGGAAGTTCATACTCGTAATAATTTTCAACAAAATCAGTACCTAATCGCACGAACAATGTTAAATCTTTATTATTCAAAGGCTGTAGCGGATTTACTTCTTCGGCATGGACAAACATTTTTAATTTTTTGTATGTTCGAACATCAAACTGAACATTTTTATACGCTGCACGTGCATCTCCATCTTGGAGATTACAAACTTCAAGCACCAATGATTGCTCGTTTAATTGGCGTTGATAGGTTTGAGATGGATCAATTTCTCTGGTAATACCAGGCGGAACTTCATATTTAATAGGCGTACGCTGATCATTTTCTTCCACGTTTACTGCAGCGATATTGAAAGATGTAAGGTTTGGATCTTGTTGAATGCTAATTCCAGGTTGGGTAAGGTCATTATAATACCTTCTCCATTCTCCTCGAATCAATTCTAATTTAGCAAATCTTAGTAGTACTTCTTCATCAAATCCCTTCAAATACATTCTCATGAAACGGATTGACCTAAAATCTTGAATTCCATTAACCTTTTTCTCAAAATCTCTTAATGGTATCTTTACTTGATACCAATACTCTGTCTTATTTCCATTTTGATAGGTTTGAACGTTGGTTATATAATTTTTACCAACTGCCAGATCATTTGGTCTTAGACTCATTTTATACTGAAAGTAGCTTTCTGATTCCGATAAGTTATTATCTTGGTTTATGTCTTCTAAATCCGGCATGTTGCTTCCCTGAGTAGGGTATCCATCAGCGTTGGCAGTATCTGACATTTCAATTGTTGGAGAGTTGCCATCCATGCCGTTGTACTTTTTATATCTTTTTAAAATCGTAGCACTTTCAGTATCATAATTATCATCGAGGTAGTAATTATAATCATCATTTGATGGATCCGAAATCATTCTGGCTTTCACAACCGGATCAAGAACCGTATTGTTTTGCACCCATTGGACATAGTTTGTAAATGCTACTTTTTCATTATCATTACTCCATCCATCAATTCCAACATCCTGATTTCTTCTTGACTCAGGATCTGTATCAAAAGCATTAATAACTACTTGTTGAGTAGAAATCCTAGACCACACAGTTGTATCGATATTATCTACAATAGAGGTGGCAGTTGGTGGCAAGCCATTTTCGAAACTTTTTCTTGAATCCGGTAATATATCTTCTGATATATTGCCGAGATTAAAATATAAATCACCACCTGAGTGTATCGAATTCGGATTAACATTTTCGGCATCTTCATTAAAAGGGTCTAGCACCCAAAACTGAATAAACTCAATATTTGTTTGTTCAAAATCATTCGTTGTCAGGGCCCTCATAATTCCCCCCCACCGATTCTCAGGATTTATAAATGTTCCGTCTGCATTAATGGTATTAGTAGTCGTATCATAATTGTGCATACCTCTTTCAGAAGGGTAATAAGCCAAATCCATCACAGAAATATTCGGAATAGAACCATATTGCTGTTGCAAGTTTGGAAATATATCTATTTGATTCACCAAACGCATTCGGCTATCGGCCAACATGGAGGCATCTTGTTTGATATGATCCGGTGTTAAGTTATTACTTTGATAAAAAAGCGGGTCAATAAGATACCAAGCAACTTTTGATCGTTTGAATCCAGCTGAAAGATCTTTCACATATGCTTCAGGAAATAAATCGGGTTGACCTTGAGGAATAGATGCCAAGCGCCAGGCCGTAATTGATTTCAAATCTATTGCACTTTGGCTTGCTTCGAAATCATCAATATAGGAGGTTCCTTCTTTATTAATAGCTCTAGGTTGGCCTGGTATTAAGTGTGCGACTTCACCAGTAAATGAAAACGTAGACATCTGATTTGTTGATATTACCGGTAATAAGTCCACGAGTTTTGTAAGAAAGGGAACGTTTGTACGAATTGCAAAATCGGCACCAATAACATTATTCTTAAACGGTTCAGAACCGAAATCTACTTTTTGAGTAACGGGTCTTTCCGTCATTCTAACCCAAGTTGCGCCAACCTTAAGTTTATCACTAAATCGGTATTGATATCTTCCACCAAACAATGTGCGCGCTTGAAAGCCAAAAACAGAATTGCTTTCAATTGAAATTTTTATTGGAGTATTCGACTCTAATATACCAGTATTTAATATTTTGACACGGCCTAAATTATAATCAACAGTATAATCTGTGCCTTCAGTTAACAAGATGCCCCCCGCCGTAACTGAAACAGCTCCCTGTGGAACATTTAGCGCATTTAGGGGAATGTCTGAACTAACAGATGACTGAAACTCTCCTTTAAAAAGGAAGCGATTTTTGCTCGGTATTTGTTGTGCTGCTGTTTTCGTTGAATCATAAAGTTCGTAAAAAGAAACCTTGTCTACAGTAAGTTGAGGGATACCTGCATCGGATAATTTTTTTGCCAATGTTTTGCCAAAAGGTTCAATAGTAGAAAAGAAAATACGTCCATTTTTTCGATTTATTGTTCCCCCGTTATCCGCCTTATTATTTACCATATTAAAAGGAACAAAATCAAAAACGCCATCTGAAAAAGGTTGATTATTCTGATTAATTTTATCCATTTCTATCAAGGTGACTAATTGCTTATCATCAACACCATTCAATGGAAAAATGGGTAAAAGAACCGATGTCTCAGGGTTATTGTAAAGGATGTCAACTCTAAAACCCAGCTGATCTACTTGAAAAGCTCCAATAGAATAAACATTCTTCATCATCAAATCCCAAATTTTATTTCTAGGGTTGGTAATTGTCGGTTTTATTAATTTCAAAATTAATGCCTGTTGTCCGCTAGCTCCATCTGTAGAAAATTCACCAACATGATAAGTATCCCCTCGATAGGTATATTCGTAAGCAACAGCCAAGACCTCATCATTATTAAGTGCATTATTGAGTGATATGTAACCCAATAGGGCATTATAAGTATATTCTTGATCCGTTAATTTTCTGGCATTCTCCACTTTTTCATAATCAATCGCCTGTTGAAAAGGTCCAGGAGCACTTACTTGGGCACTTAAAGCACTTACAGCATTTGAAAAACCCCGAACCAATGGTTGATTAGCAGCCCAATCATATAATGCATTGGCACGATTGTCGGGATCATAATTTGCTTGATTTCCACCGGGAGTTCCTTGACAATTCGTCGGAAGTCCCTCTCCTAAATCAGCGAATGCGATTATATTTCTTGTATTTTCGGTATTATTTGTTCTATTGGTTATCCATACCTCAATTCGAGTGATGTAGCGGGTAGAATTGACAACCGGTAAAGTTGACATTGCATCATCATAATTTTGTTGATGAAATAAATTTAAAAAATAGTGCCGATTTACTTCATAATTATCCGCACTTAGTTCAAATTTCTGAACCTGCGATTTCCCTGTGATATTGATTTCTTGCCTTTTTCCTTTTGAAGATGCTGCAATTAAGTCAACGGTAGCTCTACCAAACTTCAATTGTGTTTTAGCACCAAAAAGAGTTTGTGATCCTTGAATTAAACTAGTGGGTAAATCCAGCGTAACCATTCCCAATGCAATTTTTTGAAGGATCTGATCTTCGTCTCCCGTATGCTCTAACTTTGATATGTTTTCAAAATCGAAAGAGGCCTGTGTACTATATTTTGCTCCAATTTTCAATTTTGTTCCAATTTGTCCAACAATATCCATATTGATATTTTGTTGGAAATCAAAACGAGTTACCCTCCGTTGCCTCATGGGTAAAATCGGATTATCGTAACGAGAAGAATTGATTCCGAATTGAACCTCTACATTTCCTTGAGGTCGAATCACAATTTCATCAGAGCCGAAAAAATTCTTAAATGCTTTACTGCCAATTTTAATTGGCAATTCAAATGACCGTCCCACAACTGATTCTTCTTCAATTATTTCCTGCCAATTATCATCGATATCTTTTTTGTTTTTATAATTTAAATATTCTTCCATGGTCATCATAGAAGGGTTCTTGAAATTTAGCCCATTCCCTAATGTTTCAGAAAAGATATAAGTTCCTGTGCTTGGGTCATAAATTATCGTTTGATTAAGAGAACTAGGACTTCCAAGGTCGAAACTTTGTGTGCCGTTTTGGCTTGGATTTAAGGGGTTAAATATTGGAAATGGTAAAGTAGGGCCATTTTGTGAATAAGAAACATTATCTGTTGAAACAAAAAATATACAAATCAGAAGCCCTACAAAAGCAAAGCCCCGAATACACTTGTCAAGAAATGTAAACGTTCCAGTCAATTTACAATACTTTTAATGCTTCTTTGATTAATTTTTCAACCGCTAAGCCACCTGAATCAACTCTATCAATAGCTTTTTCAGCAGCTTTTTTGTCGAAGCCCAAAGAAACGAGGGCATTTAACGCATCAAATCGGTTTATATTGCCTTCTCCAGATGTGTTTTCTGATCTTTCCGCAATTTTCATAACTTTACCCTTCAGATCAATAATAACACGTTGCGCTGTTTTTGCTCCAATTCCTTTTATTCTTTGAATGGTGGCAACATCCTCTGACTGAATTGCATGAGCAATTTCTTCTGGCACCAATGAAGACAACATAATCATTGCGATATTAGGACCAATTCCTGAAACACTAATCAAAAAATTAAACATTTCCCTTTCTTCTTTGGTTGCAAAGCCATATAAAAGTTGAGCATCCTCTCGAACAATAAGTTTAGTAAAAATTCGAATTGCCTCTCCTGCACCAATAGCCGTATAGGTATTGAGGGAGATTTTAACCTCATAGCCAACACCGCCGCATTCTACAATTATTTCGGTTGGATTTTTCTCTACTAGCTTTCCGTTTAATTGTGCTATCATGTTATTTATTTTGGGCGTCTATAACTGCAATTTTTACCATGTTTACAATTTCTCTAACAGTGGAGCCAAGTTGAACAACATGTATTGATTTTTTGAAACCTATTAAAATTGGTCCTATGGCATCACCTTCGGTCATTTGTTGTAATAATTTATAAGCAATATTTCCTGAAGATAAATTTGGAAAAATCAATGTATTTACCTCCTTGTTTGCTAATGCTGAAAAAGAAAATTTCTCATTCATTAATTCGGAATTAAGGGCAAAATTAGCTTGCATTTCTCCATCTACTATCAAATTTGGGTGCTTAGCATGTAAAATTTCAACGGCGCGTCCCATTTTTTCAGCATCCTCGCCAGGAGAAGAACCAAAATTTGAATAACTCAATAATGCTATTTTTGGGATTACCTTTAGTTTCCGTATTGTTTTTGCGACGTTAACCGTAATTTCTGCTATTTGCTCTGCATTTGGGTTTAGATTGACGGTTGTATCTGCTAAAAATAAAGGGCCTCGTTTCGAATTTAAAATATACATGCCAGCAATTCGATTTACATCATTTTCAAGACCGATGATATGCAATAAGGGCTTTAGTGCTGAACGATAGCTCCTTGTTAAACCTGTAATCATGGCATCTGCTTGCCCAGTCTCTACCATCATTGCACCAAAATGGTTTCTTTCCCGCATGAGTTGAATGGCTTCAAATTCCAAAATACCACGTCTTTTTCTTTTAGAAAAAAATGCTTTTCCGAAATTAATTCGGGCTTCCTCCTGTTTTTTATCCTTAGGGTCGATTATCGTTACTTCAGGTAATTCAACTGCGTATTCAGCAATTAATGCTTTTATTTTTTCTTTATTTCCTAATAATATGGGCATGGCTACTCCTTCTTCAAATGCAATCTGTGCTGCTTTAAGAATTTTCACATTGTCACCTTCTGGATAGACAACTGTTTTAGGATTCCGTTGTGCTTTAAAAGTTATGTCACGCACTAATTTATTATCAAGGCCTAATCTACTTTTGAGCTGGTTTTCATATAGCTCCCAATCCTTGATAGGATTTTTAGCGACACCCGAATCCATCGCCGCTTTTGCAACTGCTGGAGCAACATAGTAAATTAATCGAGGATCAAGTGGTTTAGGAATAATTTGGTCCCTTCCAAACGAAATATTTTTTTCTCCATAGGCCTCAATTACCTCTTCTGGAATTGTTTCCTTTGCTAAAGCGGCAATCGCTTTTACTGCAGCAAGCTTCATTTCTTCATTAATGGTTGTCGCTCTAACATCCAGCGCACCTCTAAAAATAAATGGAAAACCCAATACATTGTTGACTTGATTAGGATGGTCAGATCGCCCTGTAGCCATAATAATATCTTTTCTGACAGATGTTGCCTCCTTATATGATATTTCAGGTTCGGGGTTAGCTAAAGCAAAAACAATTGGATCTTTTGCCATTATCTTGATCATTTCCTTTGTCACTAAACCCGCTACTGACAATCCTAAAAAAACATCCATATTTTTAAATCCCTTAGCAAAAGGGATATCGACCTTGTGAACAGCAAAAAGCTGCTTCATTTCATCTAAGTCCTTACGCTGGCAGGTAAGTAATCCTTTTGAATCGTACATAAAAATGTTTTCCAACCTTGCGCCAAGAGAAAGATATAAAGTAGCACAAGAGATTGCCGCTGCTCCAGCACCAGAAATAAGGATTTTAACTTTATCGATCTTTTTATCGGCTAATTCTAGGGCATTAATTAAAGCGGAAGAGGAGATAATTGCCGTTCCGTGTTGATCATCATGCATAACAGGAATGTCCAACTCTTCTTTCAAGCGACGTTCAATTTCAAAAGCTTCGGGTGCTTTAATATCCTCTAGATTGATCCCTCCAAATGTGGGTGAGATGGCTTTAACTGTTTGAATGAATAATTCAGGATCGCTTGCATCAATCTCGATATCAAATACATCAATATCCGCAAATATTTTAAACAAAAGTCCTTTTCCTTCCATAACCGGTTTAGAAGCCAAAGGCCCAATATTTCCTAAGCCAAGAACAGCGGTTCCATTTGAAATTACCGCCACAAGGTTAGATTTGGCCGTGTACTTGTATACATCGTCTGGATTTTCAGCAATCTTTAGACATGGTTCAGCAACTCCCGGAGAATAGGCCAGAGCGAGATCTCGTTGAGAAGCATATGGCTTAGTCGGTACGACTTCTATTTTCCCTGGGCGCCCAAAAGAATGATAATCTAGTGCGTCTTGTTTTCTTATTTTTGACATTAAATAGTATCTTAGTTAAATTGATTATAGTTGGTCTTACAAGCCCAAAAGAACTTGATTAATATCCTTAGCGCCAAAAAGCATTCTTTCAGGATTTTCCAACATTTCCTTAACCTTTACAAGAAAGCCAACTGATTCTTTCCCATCTATAATTCGGTGATCATATGACAATGCTACATACATTATCGGTCTTATTTCAACCTTTCCATTAATCGCCACTGGACGATCAACAATATTATGCATTCCAAGAATCGCGGCTTGAGGAGGATTAATAATTGGGGTAGAAAGCATTGATCCAAAAACACCCCCATTTGTGATTGTAAAAGTTCCGCCCGCCATTTCATCTGGAGTTATCTTACCGTCCCGAGCCTTAATGGCTAATCGCTTTATTTCACGTTCTATTTCAGCCAATGACATTTGCTCTGCATTTCTAATAACTGGAACCATCAATCCTTTCGGAGATGATACAGCAACGCCAATATCTGCATATTGATGATAGATTATTTCCGTATTATCGATTTGACCGTTAACCGCCGGGTACAGATTTAATGCCTCTGTTACTGCTTTTGTAAAAAACGACATAAAGCCAAGATTAACATCATGCTTCTTTGCAAAAGCATCTTTGTACTTCGCTCTCAAATCCATTATTGGCTTCATATCAACCTCATTGAAGGTAGTCAGCATGGCGGTTTCATTTTTAACGGCCACCAATCGTTCCGAAATTTTTCTGCGAAGCATCGACATTTTAACGCTAGATTTTTCCCTTGTCCCTCCCCAATTGGAAAGTTCCGAAGTATTGAATCCATTCGAAAGTGCACTATTAACATCCTGCTTTGTAATTCGCCCATCCTTACCTGATGGCATAATTTGAGAAGCTGTTAACTTATTTTCAGCCATTAATTTTGCAGCGGCAGGCGATGCACTTCCTGCAGCATAATTATCCGCTGTTGGAATGGGATCTGGATTGGGTGTTAATTTAGGTGTGGCTGCAGCATTTGGCGCATTAACAATATTCTCTGATGTTACAATTCCCTCTGGCTTAGCGGCATCAGTATTAATCATACAAACCACCTGACCAACTTTTACGACATCACCTACGGATGCTAACAAAGTAATTACGCCAGATTCCTCGGCAGGTAGCTCCAACGTAGCTTTGTCGGAATCTACTTCAGCAATCGCTTGGTCTTTACTTACATAATCACCGTCAGCTACTAACCAAGCAGCAATTTCTACCTCGGATATAGACTCGCCTGGTGAAGGGACTTTCATTTCTAATTTTGCCATGATTTTTTCATTTAGTTTATTTTCCCTTTGAATAAGAAAACAAGCGTTCGTATAAATAATCTAGTCTTTTTTCGTGTAATTTTTTTGATCCTTCAGCAGATGCAGCGGAGGCTGGCCGGCATATTCCAATTAAATTAGCATCTTTAAAATTCATTGCCATATAGGCCCATGCCCCCATGTTTTGGGGTTCTTCTTGAGCCCAAATAACATTTTTGGCTTTGTATTTTTTCAATATATCGGATAATTGTTTCTGAGGCAATGGATATAATTGTTCTACTCGTACAAAAGCCATATTTGATGCATTTAATTCCCTTGCTTTAGCTTTGGCCTCATAATAGAATTTTCCTGAACAAAGGACAACAGTATCTATTGATTTTACAATTACTCCCTCATCATCTATAACCTCTTGAAAGGAACCTTTTGCCATTTGCTCCATTGTTGAAGTGGCCTCTGGATGACGAAGAATTGCTTTCGGAGAAAAAACAATTAATGGTTTTCTGAAATCTCTTTTCAATTGCCTTCTCAAAACGTGAAAATGATTCGCCGGAGTAGATGTATTTACAATTTGGATATTTAAATCTGCAGATTGCTGAAGGAAACGTTCCATTCTACCGCTTGAATGTTCGGCTCCCTGACCTTCGTAACCATGGGGCAACAGCAGTACTAGTCCACTTTGGGTAGCCCATTTATCCTCTCCTGAAGTAATAAATTGATCGACCATTATTTGAGCACCATTAAAAAAATCGCCAAATTGTGCCTCCCAAATTGTGAGAGTTCTAGGTGTTGCTAAAGAATATCCGTATTCAAAACCCAGTACACCGTATTCCGACAATAGTGAATTATAGATCGTAAAATTCGCTTGGTTTTCCCCCAGTAAATTTAAGGTTACGATTTCTTCTTCAGTGTCTTCTGTAATAACAACGGCATGACGATGTGAAAAAGTTCCTCTTTCCACGTCTTGTCCAGAAATTCTAACAGGGTGACCTTCAACTAATAAGGATGCATAAGCCAGCATTTCAGCAGATCCCCAATCTACTTTATTATTTAAATATGAATTTGCCCTATCATCAAAAATCTTAGCAATTTTTCTAAAGTATTTTTTCTCAGCAGGAAGAGTGGCTAGTTTTTTTCCTAATTCGAATAATTTTTCAAGCGGCACTCCTGTTTCAGGTGACTTTTCGAAATCTTTAGGCGAAGCGTAACGATAACCTTCCCACGTTTCACTCAAAAAATCATACACGAGTGCTTTATCACTTTTTCTTGATTCAAGAAATTCATCTTCCAAAAATCTATTGTATTGCTCTTCAATTGTCTTGACTTCGGCATCATTTATTATGCCTTCAGAATGAAGCTGGTCAAAGTAAATATCTTTTGGATTCGGATGTTTTGCTATTAAATTGTAGAGCGATGGCTGCGTAAATTTTGGTTCATCACCTTCGTTATGACCATATTTACGATAACATAATAAATCAATAAAAATATCCCTTTTAAATTCCTGACGGTATTCAATTGCAATTTCCATAGCCTGAACGACTGCTTCAATATCATCCCCATTGACATGAAATACGGGACAGCGAGTAGTTTTTGCGACATCGGTACAGTATGTCGAAGATCGACCATCAAGATAATTTGTAGTGAAACCAACTTGATTATTAATAATAATGTGAATGGTACCGCCTACCGTATAGCCATCCAGATGGGCCATTTGAATAGTTTCATAAACGATTCCTTGTCCTGCAATAGCTGCATCACCATGAATAAGCACCGGACAAACTTTAGAGTCATCTTCAAAAAGGCAGTCAATTTTAGCTCTTGCAATACCTTCTACTACAGTATTCACGGCTTCAAGATGCGACGGATTAGGGGAAAGCGTAACACCAATTTCTTTTCCATTGGATAAGTTAATTTTTGTTGAAAACCCCTGGTGATATTTTACATCTCCATCAAATGTTGACTCAAAATCAAACTCTTTGCCTTCAAATTCCGAAAAAATATCTCTGGGACGTTTCTGAAAAATATTTACCAGTGTATTTAACCTTCCTCGGTGGGCCATTCCCATAACAAAATAGCTGAGACCTAAATCAGATCCTCTGTGAATTAAAGCATCTAATGCTGGAATCAATGCCTCTCCACCCTCGATAGAAAATCGCTTTTGACCCACAAATTTTTTACCTAAAAACTGCTCAAAACTTGACGCTTGATTAAGCTTATTAAAAATACTTAATTTTTCTTCCCTTGAATATACTTGTTTTTTAACCGCTTCCATTTTTGTCTTAATCCATTCCAATCTCTTAGGCGTACGTATATAGGTATATTCGACACCTATTGAAGAACAATAGGATAATTCGAGGTGAGCTATGATGTTTTTCAAGGTAGTAATCCCTAAACCTAAATCATTTCCTGCTTGAAATTTTTCTGACAAATCAGTATCCTTAAGCCCAAAATTCTCTATTGCTAGCGTTGGCAGATACTTCCTTCTTTCTCTAACAGGATTCGTTTTAGTGAAAAGATGCCCCCGAGTTCTATAGCTATTTATTAAATTAAGTACCTTAAATTCCTTTTGAAAATTTTCTGGAATTGATCCCTCATTATCGTAAACAGTTTTAGCAAATTCGAAACCTTCGAAAAACTTCTTCCACCCTTCATCGACACTCTCTGGGTCCAAACAATACTGATTATACAGAAATTCAATTGCATTTACATCTGCACTACCCAAATACGAGACTTTATCCATACTAACTAATCACTGAATTAAGATAACAAAGTTAAGTATTTAAGGATAAAAAACCACTATAAATAGTTGGAAATTATCCCTACAGTTAAAGCAGCTTTTTGTGGACAAATTATTTAAAACTATTAATAATAAATTTAATCCAAGATAAAATTAAGATGAGCCCACCAACAGGAGTAATTGGACCTAAAAAAGAAAGTGAAAAAGGACTTAATTCTTTAAGCGAAATAGCATAAATAGAGCCACAAAAAAGAATTAGCCCTATTAGCATTCCCATTGAAATAGGGCGCAAATTAAAGGTTAATTTATCTTTAGAAAAACCCAAAATCAAAAATCCCAGTGCTTGATAAAACTGATACCTAACACCTACTTCGAAAGTGGCAAGTGATTGTTCATCAATAATTCCCTTTAAAGCGTGAGCACCGAAAGCACCAAAAATAATTGCCAAAGTAAAAAGAACTGAGCCTACTCGAATTTCGAACTTATCCATTGTATTAATTAGTTAGACATTAGACAAAACTAACAATCTTATATTTATTATCTTTGCATATGAGAAAAAGTAATGCAATTTTTTATTGGCGAATAATACTTGTTTTATTACTGTTCAGTTCCTGTTCAGTCAAAGACGAAAATGGCCTTACAGAAGAACAAGCCAATCAAGAAGAAGATAAATATTATCAATTCAGGGAATTAATTTTAACAGACTACGATTTTAGCGCAACGATAAAGGTTCCGGATGAAACAGCAGGTATCGGTGCTTCATTTAAACCAGTGATTTCACACGAAGAGGATTTTAAATGGATGATATCAGCAGGTCCTAATTTCAGTTTGTATATTGAAGACTACGGCGATTACGATATGTTAATGGATGAATTTAAGAAAAAAATCAAGACTAGCAACTTATTCAAAATCGATATCCTTGGAGAAAGGAATGGTATTATTTGTTACAGTCGACAAATTAAAGCAAGTTCTTCGAGCCCCAAAATAGGAAATTCAATAAAGACTACCTATCACCTTTATGCTGTAAAACACCTTGGTGGTGTTAGCTACGAAATTAAAAATAAAGAAGAGGGTGACACAAAAAAAACAATCGAACTTATGGAAAAATCGGTTGAATCATTAAAACTTATTAAATGAGCATTACGCGAGAACAGATAGAAGCGCTTTTAGAAAAAATTCAAGATCCCGATCTCAAGAAAGGATTGGTTAGCGCAAAGTTAGTGCAGGAAATAATAATCAATACAGATCAAATTAAGGTAATTGTTTCCATTTCGAATCCTGCTTTACATGCACGGAAAAGAATGCAAGATGCCGTTATTTTTAATCTCCAAAGAGAACTTGGCAAAGAAATACCTATCCAATGTGAGGTAAACAGCAGCGCCGCTGATGAACGGAAGTCAAGTAGAACAATTTTGCCCGCCGTCAAAAAAATAATTGCCGTTGCATCTGGAAAAGGGGGAGTCGGGAAGTCTACCATTACCTCTAATATAGCTGGTGGCTTAGCTAAAAAAGGATTTCGTGTAGGAATTATTGATGCTGATATTTATGGCCCGTCTATTCCAACGATGTTTGATTTAGTTGGCGAACGACCTAAGATGATCGACGTTGACGGGAAGCAATTGATAGAGCCGATTAAGAGCTACGACATCAAAATACTTTCCATAGGTTTTTTTACCGACCAAGACAATGCGGTAGTTTGGCGTGGCCCGATGGCGTCCAAAGCATTAACACAGATGATAAGTGATGCTCATTGGGGGGAATTAGATTATCTCCTAATTGATTTGCCACCAGGAACCGGAGATATTCATTTATCCCTAATTCAAACCGCACCACTAGATGGCGTTGTAATCGTGAGCACGCCACAAGAAGTTGCTTTAGCTGACGCAAGACGCGGAATAAATATGTTTAAAATGGATGGAATTAAGGTTCCAATCATTGGGATTGTTGAAAATATGGCTTGGTTTACCCCGGAGGAGCTCCCGAATAACAAATATTATATTTTTGGGCGTGATGGCGCTAAGAATTTAGCAGAAGGAATGAAGGTTCCTTTTTTAGGCGCAATTCCTTTGGTACAAAGTGTCAGGGAGGCGGGAGACGCAGGACGCCCGGCTGTTTTTCAAAGTGAAACCCTAATGTCTATTGCATTTGACGAATTAGTTGATACCTTTATATCGCAATTAGAAATAATAAACAAAGAAAAAGCGCAACAAGGTGTCAATTGATAGAGCAACAATAGAAGAGAAAGTATTACTTGCCATCGAGCAGATAAGGCCGTTTTTACATGCTGATGGAGGCGACGTTGAATTAGTTGAGGTGAGTGAAAACAATACCGTAAAAGTTCGTTTAACCGGCTCCTGCAAGGATTGCTCCATGAAAGAGTCTACCATGAAAGGTGGAATCGAAGAAAGCATTAAAAAAGCCGTTCCGGAAATCAGTGCTGTATTAGCCGTTGAAGACTAAATTACTAGTAATTTATTCATATTTTATAAAAATATTTTTGGGCTCTGTAAAAAAGCGCAAGGCCTCTAAACCTCCCTCTCGACCAACTCCAGAAGCCTTCATGCCGCCAAAAGGTGTCCTTAAGTCTCTTACCAACCAAGCGTTTACCCATACGATACCCATGTTTAATTGATCTGCAACGCGATGTGCTTTTTTAACATCCATTGTCCATACTGAACTCGCCAAGCCATATTTTGTATCATTCGCCATCATCAATACTTCCTCTTCTGTATCAAAAGGCATAATGGTAACGACAGGTCCGAAAATCTCTTCCTGATTCGTTTTACAATCATATGGCAAGGATTCAAAAATGGTTGGTTCCAAATAAAATCCCTTATCATGAGGCGAAGGTAAAAATACCCTATTACCGCCCGTTAGTAATTTTCCACCTTCTGATTTGGCTAGATCAATATACCCGAGTACCTTTTTTAAATGACTTTCAGAAACAATTGCGCCAAGATTAGCCCGAGGGTTCTCAGGAAAAGAAACAACTGAAGTGGATACTTTAGCGACAAATGCATCCCTAAATTTAGAATAGATTCCACGTTGCACAAAAATTCTAGATCCACACAAACAAATTTGCCCTTGATTCGAAAAAGAGGACATAATGGTTGTTTTTAATGCGGCCTCAAAATCGCAATCATCAAAGACAATAGTTGGGTTTTTACCTCCTAATTCCAATGATAGTTTTTTAAACATTGGTGCGGCCGTTCGGGCAATGTGTTCTCCCGTTGCTGTTCCACCTGTAAATGAAATCGCTTTGATTTTAGGATGTTTAACAATTGCATCGCCAATTTTAGCACCGGTACCGTTCAGTATAGTTAATACACCTGGAGGTAATCCGGCTTCAACAGCAATTTCGCCTAACATCGTGGCGGTGTAAGGAGTTACCTCACTTGGTTTAGCAATAACACAATTTCCTGCCGCAAGCGCGGGTGCAATTTTCCATGAAAATAAATATAAAGGCAAGTTCCATGGTGAGATACAGCCAACAATGCCAATTGGTTTTCTTGTTGTATAATTAATCCCAACACCCTCCATATAATGCGATTCGGAAGAAAAATGTAAAATGGCAGTGGCAAAAAAATGGAAGTTAGAAACTGCTCTTGGAATATCGACGTGTCTGGCAAGAGTTATTGGCTTACCATTATCTCTCGATTCCGCGGCAACAAACTGTTCCATTCTTTTTTCAATTCCTTCAGAAAATTTCACTAAAATTTTGCTGCGTTGTTCTGAAGGCATAGCAGACCAAATAGGAAAAGCTAATTCTGCTGCTGAAACAGCAACTGCTAAATCTTTTTCGTCAGAATCAGGAATAAGAGAATATACTGAGCCCGTAGAGGGGTCGATGTTATCAAAATAACGATTGTCGATGGGCACACAATAGTTGCCATTAATAAAATTCTGTAATTTCTCCATGCAGTTAATTGAACTACAAATTTGAGAAAAAGAAACTACTAATTCACACTTTCCAACTCGAAAGCCACTTCATTTTTCCTGCCTATCAATTGCCAAGGCGGATTATATCCAAAAAAATAGCCTTTACCTTTGATTTGAAAACCCTCTTTTAATACCGCTTTTTTAAGTTCGGTCATTCGTAATACTAATTTTTCATCATTTACAAAGCCACCAAAATCCAGCACAGCCAATAGTTTTGGCGCTTGCACAACGAATGTTAGATTTTGGTCAATAGGAACCGGCATAGACTCTTCCGTTTTACTTCTGGGCACAACAAAAGAAAGTGTTGAAGTAGAATCAGCATGATAAATAACAGGTGCTGTCATGGCAATTTTTTCATTCGATTTGTTTTTACCAAAAATATAGGATGCGATCGTTCTAAATCCTTCACTTGCTTTTTCATCATAGCTCGCCACCCCTAAATTAGTCGTAGCAAGCATCATTGATTCGTACTCCCTCAATTCGAAACGAGGGTATTTTTTTAATACTTTGTATTTCGGCGTTTCAATATCACTGGTTGTCATAGAAACAACTAGTTGAAATACCAAAAACACGCCAGCTAAAACAAGCAAGGAAATAAGCCATTTATTCATGTAAAGGAAGTTTAGTTTTCTTTTTAAAGGCCAACATTCTTGGTCTACTTACCGCTTGAATGTAACCATTGTAAGGGTTCTTTTTTTCATAATCTTGATGATAAAATTCCGCCGCATAAAAAATGGTAAAGGGAACTACTTCAGTTGTCACCAGTTTAAAGGTCCCATTAGTTACAAGTTCTTTACAATACGTATTTGCATATTGTTTTTCGGCGTCATTTTGATAAAAAATAGCAGAACGATATTGCGTTCCTTTATCTGCCCCTTGTTGATTTAGAGTGGTCGGATCGTGCGATTCAAAAAAGGCCCTAACTAATTTTTCATATGATACAGACGAAGGATAATAAACAACTTTTATCGCCTCTGCATGACCGGTATTCCCTGAACATACCTGTTCATAAGTCGGGTTTACTGTTTTACCCCCTGTGTACCCAGACTCAGCAGACTTTACACCTACTATTAATTCAAAAATTGCTTCGCTACACCAAAAACAACCACTTGCGAAGTAGGCCGTTTTTGTCGCTTCTTTTTGAGCGTAAAAATTTGAAAAAGAAAAAGATATGAGTATAATAAATATTGTTCGTATCATATTTAATTAAACTATTAATAGGTGAATTTGTTCAAAATATGCTAAATTAATTGACTAATAACCCGTGATTTTGCCTTTTTCTGTAGCCTTTACCCCTTCTAACATCCATAATGGAGCTTGTTCATTCATTAAAAAGTGACCAAAAAACTGACGCATTCGGATACTTAAATCAATCTTATTCGGCAACTTAGTTAAGTTGTGGTCATCATCATTGTAATTTAATAGCCAGCAGGGCTTATTTAATCGGCGCATTCCATTATAAAGCTCAATACCTTGATACCAAGGCACTGCACCATCCTTATCATTATGCATGATTAAGAGGGGGGTGCTCACCTTCGGAAGATGAAAAATAGGAGAATTCTCAATGTAGGCTTCTTGAGCGTCCCATATCGTTTTTCCAATTCGACTTTGCGTCGATTCATATTGAAATTGTCGGTTCAGGCCGGAACCCCATCGGATACCGCCATAGGCTGAGACCATATTGGCTACAGGTGCACCAGCCATAGCAGCAGCATACCTTGGTGTCATCGTTATTAACTGAGCCGTTTGATAACCACCCCAACTTTGGCCTTGCAAGCCCATTCGAAGGGAATCCACAGGATACATTTTAAGTAAATAGTCTGTACCACTCATTATACAGTTAAAAGCAGATTTCGCAGGGAAGCCCACTTTATATCGAATATCTGGTATGAAGACAATATAACCAGCCGAAGCATATTCAACAGGATTAATAGTACTTGCAGAAGGCCTCGGAGCATTATGATTATGTAGATTATCCGAATTTAATTCATAATAATAGACGATTAAAGGGTATTTTTTAGTTTGATCAAAATCTTCTGGTTTGTAAACCAAACCCTCTAAACTGCTGCCATCATAAGCCTTCCATTTTATTAAATCAACAGTTGCCCAATTGTACTCGCTTTGCTGAGGATTTGTTTTAGAAATTATTTTCTCGTCATTAAATAAACTATCTAGCACACTGATTTCAGGGTAGCTGGCGACATCCATTTTTCGAAGAATAATACCCTTACCATTTTTAGATTTCAAAAGCGTATTAATCGAATAATTCGCAGCATAAACTTCATTAAAATCAAGGTGTCCGTTATGTTCATCAAAGGTAAAAATATGCGAGGATTTAGTTTGCGTATTTAATCCTTTTGCATAGGTGTTTTTCCAATCGATATAAATGCTGTCTGAAGACCACTTATTAAGGGAAAACCGCATATTTCGCCGTAAATCACCATTATCTGAAAGACAAGTTATTTTTTGTGTGTTTAGCGAATACTTCCAAATATCAAATTCGGAAAGGACTATAAACTCCTCCTCCCCGGCTACATACTGCAAATCATCAATAGGGCCCGCTGGCAAAGGTTGACCGTTGACATCCTCCTGCCAATTGACATTATTCACATCACAGGTGACACAAATTTCAGCTTGAGTTTGCATGTCAACTATAAAATGTTGCTTTTGATCATGATTAAAATAAGCATAAAATCTGCCTTTTGGAGATAAAGAACCACCAAAAGCCAAGGCTGATTTGACCTTAACGATTTCATTTGATGGCAAGTGGATCCGGTAAACATCCTCAAGCCCTGGCGAACGCCATTGCGCTTGTATAGCGTAAGCTTCATTAGAAGTGGCAATTACATAATCGCCAATAAGGTTTTTATTAACCCTAATCTTCAAGGTATCATTACTAATTTTTAAACTGTTTTTATTTTCTAAATTCAACACGTATAAATCACTTTTTTTACGGTCTTCTTTTAACTGAAGTAATTGCTGCGGTTGGATGCGTTGGTCTTGGTAATGCCAAATATCAACGCTCACTTTTTCAGATGCAAGTAAGGTATCTTTCGCTTCCTTTTCAATCTTATCTGCTGCACCAAAAAACAAATAATTTCCTGATTTGCTAAAGAAAGGCATT
Organism: Flavobacteriia bacterium; assembly: GCA_026391005.1. Classification (GTDB taxonomy): domain Bacteria; phylum Bacteroidota; class Bacteroidia; order Flavobacteriales_D; family Crocinitomicaceae; genus UBA952. The sequence goes on from JAPLEV010000019.1 coordinate 104,418, forward strand.
CTGTTTTCGCTTATTCTCTGAATAGAATCAATTTCTTTGCTTAGGGTATCCAAAACCAACCAATCTTTCCATGTAGAAATACCCATAACATGGATCTCATATTGTTTAACCTTGGCCGTATCAGACGAGGATAAATAAGCCACTTTGGACAAGTCAGTACTCCACGAAGGAAGCTGATAGGCCGTTTTTGCTTTTAATTGATGACTTTCTTTACCCTTAAAATCATAAAAATGAAGTGAAAAAGAATCTGATTTTACTTTTTCATGCGTAATAAAAGATAAATAATCACCCTTCGGTGAGAAATCAAATTCACTCACTTGATTCCGTTCAAATTCAGGCTCAAGGGAATTATTTAACACCACTAATGCTCCACCATTTGATTTCGGTGGTGATTTTGCCGGTTTTTGAAAGGGGCAATACCAAGGTTTCTTAGGCGGGAGAACCTTTTCGGCCTCCTTAAGATAAGCTACTCTACCTCCTTCCTCGGCTACCTTATACTCTTTTAACTTTGCAATTCTAATACTTTTAAGGGTGCTTAAATCAATGATATACAAAGAGTCCTTTGGCCATTTCGTTTTGTCCACTTTATTTAATTCACACGATCGCAAGGTGTCATAACCAGGTGCTATTTTTACCAGTAGCAAGTTAGACAAAGCATTAAATTTTGGATCCTTCCCCCTTAAAATAGTATCAGTCTTCGCGGTTTCAACATTGTATAAGCAAACAAAGCCATCTCCTTTTAGCGGCGTGGTTTCATAAGCAATCCATCGGGCATCATTTGAAATGACCTGTTTTTCAATCTTCTTCCAATTTGAGTATGCCGTATGGTCTATTGATTTCTTCTGGGAGAAAATCGAAACAGAAAAGTGTAGTAAACAAACTAAAAAAATCGACCGAATCATACTTTATTATGTTTAAAATTTGCAAAATAAACCCCGATAAAGATAAGTAACATGAGGGTCATTTTCAAAAAACTTATACTAGATGAGGCATTATTTATCCAATCAAAATAGGTGAATAAAGCCGTGAACACAATAACCATAATCGGCTGCAGGTAAATGTATGTGCTTGATACTGTTGGCCCGACATACTTTAATCCATACATGGTTAGTAAATAGGTTAAGAAAGTAACGCCAACAATTACATAAACAATTACACCTACGATTGGTAAAGGGATTACCCTAAAATTAGTTGACAAAGCATCGCTAATAACTGGAGGAAAGCACATTACGAAAAATAAGCCAAACGTAAAAACCCATGTGATAACCGTTAAAGGCCTATACTTTGCCATTAACGGTTTTGCTGCAATTAAATACAAGGCATACGAGAAGGAATTAATCACCAAGAAAAGATCTCCTTTAAAGGAAGAAGAGTCGGTATGAAAGCTATTAATGGTTAACAAAATTGCACCAGTGGCACCTATAACAATTCCAATAATTTGGCGGTAATTTAATTGATCTTTAAGGATAAAATAGGCCAGCACAACCACCATAATGGGATTAAAAGCCATAATAATTCCTGCATTAAAGGCAGACGAATTATTTAGCCCATGAAAGAAAAAAAGTTGATTAATGGCAACGCCAAATAAGCCACAAATTGCCAATAAAAAAAAATCTTTTACCGCCACTTTCTCATAGGAAAAAACCCGAAAAAGCAGCCAAAATAATAGTGATGCTCCGCTAACTCTTAGTAAAATAAAAACATTAGGTGTTAAATAGGTAGGCATTACATCCTTTGCAATTAAATGACTAACAGCATACAATAAATTAACCAAAACCAAAGCCCCATGTGCTTTCCAATTTTCTTTCATTTTCCGAAAAATTTCCATTTCGATTTCAATACCGATTTTCGATAATCATCTAGTTTTTCTGTGACACCTTGATGCCTAAATTTATCGAATAATTTAACAGTTCCCTTTCCCTGTTTGTAATCCATTTCATCGGGAAATAAAGGTATTATGGCTAGAAAAAAGATGGTTTTACTTTCTATCACCAACGGTTGCAGCTGTTTTTCGCACACCATTGGCCTCGAAACAATAAAATGATTTTGCGTCATTGTTGACGATAAACTACTCATTTCTTTTCCGCAAGGCATTGTGTGGCCATGACCCAACCACGTATTATTATTTTGGACATAATCTTTAATTCTTTTCAGCCATGGGAAAACCCAATTCATAGTGGGATTGGTAAGATCATCAATTGCCCAATAGTTGGGTAGGTAAAAATACAATTCGGCAAATTCTTCCCCCACGTGCTTTTCGTGAACATTCATTTTAAAAGTTGAAAAATCGCTTGTCATTATTAAAGTACCTGAAAAATCGCTTGATGTAATCAAGAGGAAGGTTCCAAAATCATGATGGATTGTAGATACATTCGAATCGCCGAAACGCGCTTTTAGCGCCTGCACAAAGTGTTGCATTAGGTAAAGATAAGGTCAGTTTTTAGAATGGTGGCAAAACAAGCGATTTTTTGCCATAAATAGTCGTGAGATAACTGGTATCAGTTAAGCTTGAAAGAAATGACTTAAGCGCATCGCGATCAGCAGAAGATAAGGAGAACCCCTTGATTCGGACATCTTGATTTTTAGGATGCTTCCCTCCTTGACTGTAATGAGTTAATACCTCATCCAGCGTTTTCATGGAACCATCGTGCATGTAGGGAAAAGTAAGTTCAATGTTTCGTAATGACGGAACTTTAAACTTACCAATATCTGAGGAATC
>JAPLEV010000029.1 GCA_026391005.1 Flavobacteriia bacterium
CCACCGGCCTTCGGCATCATGCTCGCTAATTCACCATAACTCAATGCTGCTAATAAGGTAATAAACCCCGTTAACAACCATAAAATAATTAGCCATCCGGCAGAACCTACCATGCGGGACATGTCCGCGCTAACGATAAAAATACCCGAACCAATCATTGAACCCGCAACAATTGCCGTTGCATCTAATAATCCTAATGACCTTTTAAAGTCGGCCTTTTCTTCTGTCATATTTTGTAAATAAAGCGCTTGATAATTCTACTTTTGCAACAATTTGCATTTGCTAAAAGTAATAAATGTTTTGGATTGATGGAAAAGCAACTTTTTGATGGGGTTTAACAAATGATTCTCCTTAACTTTGCTTCATGGCTGGATCAAGTTTTGGTACCCTTTTTAAACTTACAACCTTTGGAGAATCTCATGGGACAGCAATCGGTGGTATTATTGAAGGATTCCCACCAAACATAAAGGTTGATTTTGCGATGATTCAAGCAGAATTAGACCGAAGAAAACCAGGGCAATCTACGCTCGTTTCACAGCGAAAAGAATCCGATACGGTAAGATTTTTATCTGGTTTTGTAGGAGAAATTTCTACCGGTACAGCCATCGGGTTCACCATTCCTAACGACAATCAGAAAAGCGACGATTATGCTAATCTAGACAAGTCATTTAGGCCTTCGCATGCCGATTACACATACGAAAAAAAATACGGTATTCGCGACCATAAAGGAGGTGGAAGATCCAGTGCAAGAGAAACCGCCTGCCGCGTTGTTGCTGGGGCTTTAGCTAAGCAAGCGTTAGAAAAACTAAACATTCGATTTTCAACCTATGTGATACAAGTTGGGGCCATTCAATTGGCCACCAATCAATTTTACATGGGCACAGAAATTGAAAGCAATCCCGTTCGCTGTCCAGACAAAGACCTTGCTAAAGAAATGGAATCGTTGATTGAAAACACAAAAAAGTTGGGTGATACATTAGGAGGTACAATTCAGTGTATTATTGAAAATGTGCCTGCTGGTTTAGGAGAGCCTGTATTTGACAAAATCCATGCAGATTTAGGTAAAGCAATGTTATCCATTAATGCCGTAAAAGGATTTGAAATTGGAAGTGGATTTCATGCTAGCTCCATGTTGGGTTCTGCCCATAATGACCTTTTCAATGCCGATGGAAGCACACAAACAAACTATTCTGGCGGGGTGCAAGGTGGCATCAGCAACGGAATGCCTATTTTGTTTCGTGTCGCTTTTAAACCGGTTTCTACGATCCTCAAAAAACAAGCTTTGCTAACAAAAGATGGTGAAATGGAAGAGCTCCAAATCACAGGCCGACACGATGCCTGCGTTGTCCCAAGAGCTGTTCCAATCGTAGAATCGATGGCAGCGATTGTCATTCTTGATTTCTATCTTCGCAATAAGTCAGTACATTTGTAAAAAAAAATCATGATTCAGCGCATACAACACTTGTATTTTGGATTTGTAATAATCAATCTTTCGCTATTATTGAGCGGATTGGAAATTGGAGCGTATCAAGCGAAAGAATTACCACATCAATTCACTATTTATGGATTTTTTCAAGGAAAAGAAGTCGTTTGGCGCTTTCCATTTTATTTAGTAATTATTGTATTAGCGGCGCTCTTACTCTTCACCATTAGCAAGTTTAAAAAGCTTAGCTTACAACTAAAACTGATAAAATTCACGTTCTTATTTTACTTGCTTTTCGTGGTAGGAATTACCGCCTTGTTCCTTTTTAAACTAATGCCAAACGTGCGAGACTCCGTGAGTTTTGGCCTTGGTTATTACCTATTAATCCTTGGTTTGCCTTTTACTTATTTAGGCTTACGCGGGATAATGCGAGACAAGAATTTACTTGACTCACTCAACAGACTACGTTAACATGAATTATTTATCGGTTGAAAACCTCACCAAATCATTCGGTGTAAGAGTACTATTTTCAGATTTAACATTTGGAATAGACCAAGGACAAAAAGTGGCTATTGTAGCAAAGAATGGCGCAGG
>JAPLEV010000044.1 GCA_026391005.1 Flavobacteriia bacterium
TCGATTTTTTGCTTTTCGATTTCAGCCAAACGCTGTTCTTCGATTGTTTCCTTTGTACGATTTTCAGCCGCTACTTGCGCTTCGATTTTTTGCTTTTCGATTTCAGCCAAACGCTGTTCTTCGATTGTTTCCTTTGAACGATTTTCAGCGGCTGCTTGTGCTTCGATTTTTTGCTTTTCGATTTCAGCCAAACGCTGTTCTTCGATTATTTCCTTTGAACGATTTTCAGCCGCTACTTGCGCCTCGATCCTTTGCTTTTCTACTTCAGCCAAACGCTGTTCTTCGATTGTTTCCTTTGAACGATTTTCAGCAATAGGCAATCCATTAATATTCGCATCGTTTTTTACTTGCTCAATTTTCAAAAGCTGGAGTTCCTCTTGATATTTATTAAGCGCTAAAAAATCATCATTTTTCTCGGCTATTTTAATATCTGATAATAGAGCGACTTCTTTCAAGTTGAGCAATTCTTGAAGTAATTGATAATTTTCTTTTGACCCCTCCCCTTTCTTAAGATTATCGATTTCACTTTGTAATTCCATGCGTGCCTTATTAACATCTTGTATCTTAAGAATACTGTTTTCAATTCTCATTTTCTCCTCATAAGTAGAGGTAATGTCATCAATTGTAATTCCCGCTAATTCTATTTCTTTCAAATCAATAGCCTCACTAATTACTGAGGTATTATTATTTTTCAATTCCTCCCTAAAGACCTGTTCGGCTAATTCAATTTTCAATTTCTGTTCCTCAACCAGCAAATCATTTGACCTGATAGCCGCTGAAAAAGAAATATCTTTCACCTTTGATTTTTCAAGAATCAACTGTTGTGCAATTGCATCTCGTTCCCTTTTTGCAGCAAGATTTTGCTTTTCTTCTAATTGACTGATCAAATTAGTTAAAGAATCCTTTTCTCTTTTCAAGTTTATTTTTTCATCCTCAAGTAATTTGGCATTTACCTGAAGGGCTTCTTCTGTCATTCGCAAATCATTTTTCTCAACATTAAGCGTTACCGTATTTTCTAATAATGACTTGATGGTTTCTTTGTTATTTACTAAAAAAGAGCTTAGACTATCCATCGTATTATTGTCTTTTAAGGAAAAAACAATTAGCTCTTCACTTAAAACAGATGCCGTCTTTGTGACGTTATCTTTACGATTTATAATCAGATCATCTTTTGATTCTTTAATAATTTTATTTAATGCTAACATTTGTTGCTGCAGAATAATCTTTTCATTTTGGAGGCCTTCAAGCTTTTTTAGTAATTCTATTTCTTTTTCAGCAGAAAGACTAGGATCAGATCCTACACTTTGTAAATTCTTAATTTCATTATTTAGTGTAATTAGAAAATTATTATTTTCTTTTTGCAAGGAAACAGCTTTAGATAAATTAATCAAAAGTTCTTCTTCCTTCAATTCGATAGTAATTAAGTCATTATGTAGTTTCAACAGCGCCTCTTCCTGATTTATATCGCCATAACCTAACTCGACCAAGATTTTTTTTGCGTCAGAAACTTCAACATCAAGCGTTGTATTGTTTTGAATAAGTGTTGGATTCATTTTTAATGATGCAATAGCATTCAACACCAATAATTTATCATCTTCATCCATATTACCTTGAGAAGAAAAATAATTTAAGAATTCCATTTTTTCCTGAGCATCTTTAACGGAATATTCTAAAGTCTGAGACATTTTCTTATTGCTGTTCACCTTTGGTACTACAGCAATGTTTTCAAAAAACTGCCTAGATCCTTCCACAGTTACACTAAACTTATATTCTCCGCCTCCTGGAAGAATAATGACATACTTTCCGAACTCATCCGTAGTAAAAGGACCAAATTCTTGAGAAGTAGCAATATCTATTACTTTTATTTGCGCCAAGGTATTTTTTTCATCTACCAAATCATGAAAATCTCCTTTAATGAGCTGAATGGTTGAATTCTTTGTGCCAAACTCAATCGAATAAACTTCAATCTTACCCAACTGACAATTTCGATTCGATGCAAAACAAGCTGTTTTATAATCATTTTCGGGAACAAAGAGCAAATCATCATCCGAAGAAGAGTAGGGAAAATCTAGATTACTTGTATTGGAGGCATTATTTTCGATGAGATTAAAATCGGCCTGAAATAAATCATATCCACCAATTGAATTATGTCCGTTAGAAGAAAAGAATAATTTTCCTTTATTTACATCGAAGAAAGGGAAGTCCTCATCAGATGAAGTATTGGCATCACCCAAAACCTTAGTCGCAGGCGACCATTCATCAGGACCAATTTTTTTAGAAAAATAAATATCCTTATTATTACTTAGGCCATAACTTGCAAAAAACTTAAGACTATCGCCTCTAGAAAAATAGTACATTGGTATAAAGCCATTCTTCTTATCAATTTTGGATTGCAGAGACTCATTTGTAAAAAATCCACCGGGGCGAGATTTTAGCTCATAATTCAAATAAAATTTGTCACTTGAAAATTTCTGTGCCGCTATAAGTCGCAGAGATTTGGGATTTTGCAAAAGCGATTTACCATTCAAACAACGCTGAATATCCTCCGTTACGTCGAATGACCTACTTTTTTCGGGCGTATTTGCCACATATTTTTTATAAAATTCGATAGCATTAGTAAACTTATATTCGAAATGATATAGTTTAGCAAGAAAATAATAAGTTTCGCTAGGAAAAGCAGTTTGCCGCGACACAAAATCAAAGTAGCGTTTTGAACTCTTTCTATTTTCCGAATAAAATAGACAAACCCCATACTTATAATTAAAGTCCGTTGCTGTCGGATTTTGAGCTAGGAGCTGACGAAAATCTATTAATGCTGTAGTAAAATCCTTCTTTTTAAAGGATTCATCCGCTTTTTTTTGAAGTTGGGAAATTGATTGAGAAAAATAACTATTTATACTAAGTAGAAATACTATTGTATAGAAATATTTATAAATAAAGTGATTCTTTTTCAAAGTACTAAAAAACATACAATATACTACGACTTTCTCTTTGAAAGGTTCATTCTACTTTCCTCACCGTTAATCAATCTTTTTATATTTTTCCGATGAGAAATAATAATTAAAAATCCGAGCAAAATAGAAAATATAATCATAACGTGTGTATCTTCTTTAACAAGGAAAAAGCTCACGAAGGGGTATGAAATTGCAGTAACTATTGCTCCTAAAGATACAAACTTAAAAAGTAAAAAAATTATCATAAAGATTCCAAGTGAAATAGCTGCAGAAACAGGATTGATCCCAATAATAATTCCCAGCGAACTTGCCACACCTTTACCTCCTCTAAACTGAGCAAATATTGGAAATACGTGGCCAATTATGCAAGCCAAAGAAGTAACAAGTTGGAATAACAAAAGTTGGTTCTCCGAATAATTATCAGCTATAAATAGTGGTAAAATAGATGCGAAAAAACCTTTTGTCACATCTAATGTAAGAACAATCCAACCTAATTTTTGTCCAAAGACGCGAAAAGTATTTGTTGCACCGGCATTTTGACTTCCATGTTCGCGGATGTCAATGCCGCGGTATTTTTTACCAATCCAAACCGCTACCGGTATTGAACCTACGAGATAAGAAATTACTATAAATAGAAAATAAAGCATCATTTTGATCGCATATAATCATTGAATTTAAGTAAAATTAATTTAAGTTGTGTTTCATCAGCTATATCGAACCTGAAATTTTTTGATTTTCTTTTCTCGGATTTGATATTTGAGATAGAATTTGTAAAGTCTTCATCTTTTGAATAAAACAACATTGTCCCATCTTTTTTATCCATGGAATAGTTCAATACATACTCTTTATTATTAGAAGTCATCCAACGAAATCCAAAACCTTGATTTGATTGATCAGTATTAGTTTGGTGGAAAATCATATTAAAATCGAGCTCTTTTAATACCACCTTACCTTCTAATCCTATAATGGCGACTTTATTTTTTGCTTTTATTTCATCCCCTTCATCATCAATCACAGTCGTTGCATTACCCGTATTAAATCCACGAGCAAACCCGGTTTCATTTGCTTTCGTTTTAAGTTTAAAATATTCAAGGTGAATACCTGTAATTAGCAATGTACCCTCCAATTCAGAGGGCATTTTTCGTAGCTTATCTTCTTCATAATCTTTATAGAAATCATTTTCTTTATCTGGATTTAACCAAAATTTACTCACCTGCTTAAAATTATACTTTTTTGATTTTAAATCAATATCTTTTTGCCCTTCCAATTCCTTAAGTTTAACAGCAAAATCCTCCATGATATTTTTTTGAATTGGAAAAATAAATTTACTCGTCAAATTAAGGGCAATTTTTTGATCTGATGGTTCATATGATATATCACCAAACGATTCAATTAGCACCTCACCGAGATCTAAGCCTAAATCTATTTTACCTAGGCCAGTGAGCGCGCATGTTTCTGTATAAAAGGTCAATAAATTTCCTTTATTATTGGCATTTTCGAGCATTGGTTTTGTACCAATTTGATAGGCAGATGCCTTAGGATTATACTGCACATATCCGTCGGACTGAAAAACAATAGCATCATTTTTCCCTTCAATTTTTGATAAAAAAGCAGGATAAAGCCCGACACTATCCATTTTCTCAGAATCTTTCCATAAAAAACCAACCGCCAAACGATTTCCTTTGTCATTTAGTGGTTTTGCGGAAATCGGTATTTGAATATTACTAGCCACTACTGTATCGTTAAAAGCTAACCATGAGCGATCAAAATTGCGACAAGTATGATTAATTCGAGTCGATCCATCACAAATAACACCTTGATTATTGGCTATAATTTTAATATTCCCATAGTAATCAAACTCTTTGGACAATTTAAAATTTAATTTTTGATCGATAATTCCCTCAGCAATAGTCTTCGCTCCATTTTTACTGTAAGAAATACTTTTCATGGTTAAATTAGTCAATAAACTATCACGATCATAATAGGGATATGTTCCATAACCATCAAATTTACTTCGACTTGTAATTGTAAGATTTACATTAGTAAACTTATGAAATTGAGTAATATAATTAGCCACAACCACCGCGTTATTGAGTGGCTCCATAACGGCTTTTTTGTTAATGACAATTTTCATGCTATCAGGAAAAATTTTAGCGTCGCCAACTCGCACATACTCTACTTTATTACAATAAATTACTTGGCTCTTCAAATCATACTTTGCACTTAAGGACCTAAACCTGAGGGAATCTTGTTTATCTTCCATCGAAAAGAAATTTGGTTCTGTAAGGTCAGCCCCAGCTTCAAATGCCGTTTGTTTGGACTGATTTTTTTCAAAATCAACAGATTCACCGTCCATGAACCAGAAAAATTTATCCATGGTACAATAATAAATATTAGCGGGAAATTTAATACGTTTAGATCCGAAAGAATTAAATTCGCCTTTTCGATCTTTGAGAGAAACGTGCGCTTTAACTCCGTCTGTTTCAATAGCCAGAGGTGCCTCACCATCTAATACATATTTATTTCTCAAAGAAAAGCTAGCTGTATCTGAGTCAATATCGTAATAAGAAAAGTCAAAGTGCTTTGAATTCATACCTGCATCATTGAACAGAAGCTGTCCATAACCGTACATTCCTTTAGTAGAGAGAACGATTGAACCGTTTAACTGACATTGATTATCAAACATTTCTAAATTAGCCCCATTATATGCTGACGCCCTTAAAAGTTGTTTTTTAGGAACAAAAGTTATGAATGCTGATTCGGAGAATACTTGAGGAACCTCTTGGCCCTTTTCAATGCCGATATTTGTAAATTTCGCAATACCAATTGTGGAATCTGGCAAAAAAGTTAACTTATTAGAAATAGCTGAAGCTGACAAAAAATTAATCGTTCCAGTGCCCTGCAAGCCATTGTTTGAAAGCACAATTTTATTTTCATACTTGGATTCATTTCCATAGAAATCAAGTCCACCTTCCGGCGCTTTTGTAATAAACCCAAAAGAGTAATCATTCATAATTTTAAGATCTTGTTTGAGAGGCGGAAAAATACCTCCTGAAATTAATTGCCCTTTAAGCGCCATTGACAACTCATGAAAATCATCTAAACTATCAATTTCAAATGGCTCTAAAGCATAGTAAAATCGTTTTGCATCATACGCTCCTTTTACAATGTCTCTCGCGCTGTATAAAATTTTAATTGATCCTGGAACCAATAATTTAGGGTAAGCGCTATTATCAGTTCCTTTTCCTGATTTAGAACTTACATCATCTATTAACAGTTCACCTTTCAAGTCGTTGAAAGAACTACCCATTTCAATGAAATCAGAGCCGTCTGCAGTACGCAATGGTTTCACCCTTAAAACACTATAATCCAAATCCTTAAGTATAAACTTAAAATCATTATAAGAAAAGTAGGCGTCCTTTACAATCGATGCAAACTTACCTGCAAGTAATAAACCTTTAAATTGTATGTCCCGATTTTTTTTCATGATTACAAAACTCGAGTCAGGTTCTATTGAAGTTGATTGGGCAGTTGAAATTGTAATATTATCAACTCCCGAAATAAAAAACTGTTGTTTAGTTATATCAATAAATGCAAAATAAGATTGGTTTCGATACCTGTCGTTTTTATCCTTGTTTTTCATTTCCAAATCCTTGAGATACGGATCTTTATCAATCTGCTCTACCGAATAACCATCTAGTTTCCTTGGTCTTAAATCGGAGGATATAACTAAATTATCAAAATCTCTTTTGCCATTTTTAGCATCAAAAAAATTAAACAATTTATTAGTTATGGTAACTACTTTATCGTTTTCGTTGTACATTAAAAATCCTAAGCTAACAAGATTGAATATATTTGATTTATTGTTATCAATAGTTGTATTCAACGCATTTGCTAACTCCCCTTCCGTTAAAGTATTTGTATTCTTAGATCGTGCAAAAGATGCAATTGCAGAAATAGGATTAACTCTACTAAGCCCTTTAATTTTGTCATACAAAAGGTCATCAAAATAATCAAAAGATTCAATGGCAATAATTTTTTGCTCTTGAGCGGTGCCTATTTCATAACTAAAATAGGGCTGATAAGAATTTACTTTCCAATTTAGAACAGGCGAATAAACGTATACATTGAAATAAAAATCCTCGAAAGGGATAACAGATGACCCTGCCTTTTTGGCTGTCAGTGTCATTAATTTTTTTGATTCGTCGAAATAAAATAAGCAATTCGAATGGGACATTGAATCGCCATTCGCATAAAACATTTTAAATCGAGCTTCCCTTGAAATAATTTGAGAAGGATCCATTATAAAATTTAACGAAGCAATTTCAAAGAGAGGTTTTTCCTTAAAATTAAATATTACTTTAGCGAGATTACCTGGTATTCCACGTCCTACAAATGTCTCCCCCTCTAATGAAAACCCACCATCATAATCTATATTTTCCCTTATTGATTCAATTTTCAGGCGTTTTTCAAAGGAATTAAACTGGGGGGCTCGTTCATCTTTAGATAATTCAGTGTAGTTCTTATCAACTAACTTTCCCAGAATCGGAATTTTAAAATAGGGTGTTGTTAAGGATACCGTGTCCACTTTTAAAATAGCTCTTGTCAAATCGACCCTATAAGATCGCAATTCAGCAAAAGTTTCATCTTTCTTAAAACCAACTTTTTCCCAAGTTAGAAGCCCTGATTTTCCTGAAAATTTAACGGCATCAATGTCTAGGACACCGGAGGTCTCTTTTACAACAATACTATCATTCAATTTACCATTATCACTCACAATATAACAAGCGAGCGTTCCTTCGTCACAAACCAATTTTAGCGATTTGTCTTTTCTCCAAGATAAGTCACCTTTTAAAAAAACCCATCTAAATCCATCACCAGAATTAATGCTATGAAATTCAAATAATTCAGCGGAAAAATTTAAAAAAGCGAGTAATTCTTCTGGGTCTTTCTTCTGATATTCAAGTAAGAATTGAGCCCATTCACTATTAAAATTTCCAGAAAACTTATTGGCAGATTGAAAAAGAAAAGCTTTAACCAATGGAAAAACCATTGCGTAGTCAGAAGATATTGCATATGTGGTGTTTGCCATATCTACCATTTTAGAAAACTGTGCATCAGAAAAAGTGGGAGATTCGACCATTTTTGACAACCTTTCTCTAACAAAACTAACTTGATTAGTTTGCACAAAGTATCGTTGACATTCTTTAATAAATTTATCCTTTTCTTTTGTAAAATTTTGAGCAAAAAGAACAAAAAAACCATGAAAAAATAAGATTGTCAAAATATGCTTCATAAAGAGATTAATTTTCGAAGTTTAATTAAGGCCCAAGATTCCTTTTCATGAATACTTTCGGTTTTCAGGTTATACTTTTCAGCGTGAGCGGTTAATTCTTGGACATCACTAGTAAAAAAACCACTTAATAGCAGCGTACCATCCAATGAAAGCGAATCAGAATAGGTTTTAAGTTGCTCTTTCAGCACATTCTTATTGATATTAGCAAAAATGCAATCAAAAAGTATGTTGGGAATTTGTGACTTACCGCCCTCTATCGCTTTTATTTTTTTACACCCATTTCGAGTGGCGTTATAAATCGTATTTTCTACAGACCACGGCTCAATATCAATAGCAATACATTCCCTCGCACCTAATTGCTCTGCCAATATTGCTAAAACACCCGTACCTGTTCCCATGTCAAGTATGCGCTTATCTTTTAAGTCCAACTTAAAAATTTGCTGACACATGAGAAAAGTAGTTTGATGATGCCCAGTACCAAAAGACATTTTTGGATCAATTTCAATTACATGATTTTTTCGCAATGATTCGTCATGAAAGGGAGCAACAATAGACAAACTATTCTCTATATAAACAGGTTCAAAATTAGCCTCCCATACCTCATTCCAATTTTTATGTTTAATCGTCTCCTTGGTCCATTTAAATGACATTTCATTATTACGATCAAACTTTTCCAATACCGCATTAATCAATAGTACATTTTCCTCTTTTGATGAAATATACGCCTTTACTTTTAGATCCTCTTCCATAAAACTCTCAAATCCCACTTCTGATAGCGCGGAAACTAAGATTTCATTCCAAGGTTCAAAAGGAATTGGGCATAAGCTATATTCAATATAATCCATTAAAGTGCTGTTATAATTTTCTGAAAACTTTCAAAATCTAGAGAGGCAGCACCAACTAATCCACCATCAACATCTTTATAAGAAAAGATAGCTGATGCATTATCTTGATTACAACTTCCACCATAAATAATTCTGAGCCCATCTGCAGCATCAGTGCCGTAGGAATTTGAAAAGGATTCCCTAATAAAACCATGCATTTCTTCAATCTCAACTTGAGATGCATTTAGCCCAGTGCCAATTGCCCAAATTGGTTCATAAGCGATAATACAATTTTTTAAATCTGTTTCATTTATTTCATTAAATGCAGCTTTTATTTGCGCTAGAACGAACGATAAGTGGGTCGATGATTTCCTATTTTCGTATGGTTCGCCACAACAAAAAATCACCTTCAAACCACTTTGAATTGCACATTTTAATTTCAAATTGACTAGGACATTATTTTCATTAAAATATTGTCTTCTTTCGCTATGTCCAATAAGCACATACTCACATGATATTGATTTTAATTGCAAGGGAGAAACTGACCCTGTAAAGGCTCCATATGTTTCAAAATGAACATCTTGTGCACCCAATGGCAATCCATTTAGCGATGCAAATTCAGATAAGAATAGCGTACTAGGAAATATAACTAGTTCGGAAGATGGTGGAGACAAAGAAGAAAGTTCAGTATATAAATCTTTAGATTTCTGATAAGCCAGATTCATTTTCCAATTCGCACCTAAAAACTTTTTTCGCATGTTTAAAGGTAGCGCTTATTTTTAAATTATTTTTCTTTCGCTAAAATCTTTTTAAACCCATTAGCGTCAAATTGCTTATCCTCAGTACCGTAATAGAATTTTTGAATATTTCCGTTCCAAAGGTATAAAACGCCGGGAACATCGCGAATTAGCTCACCATCTTTACCTATACTTTTCCAAAATTCTCGAATATCCATTACGTAATTTGAGTATTCTGATCCAGAAAATAGAAAGAAATCGGGAATAGTTTCCGGTGCCTCGTCCATAAAAATAATTTGAATTTCAGGAAAATTCTTAACTGTTTTCTTTAAGCTAGTAAGTAACTTAGAGGTGGCACGGCAATGATCGCAATCAGGCGCGAAAAAACAAAGTATTTTGCGCCCTTCATCAATGTTTGGAAAAATACTTGCATAACCTGACTTTATTTTTTTGGGACCTTGACTTTTAACTACCTTAATACTGTCTTGCACTTTTCTTTTCGTAAGTGTATCAACTGATACATTGTCGACTAATTCAACATTAATTGAATCTTTTTTCGCTTCTATAATAACAGCCTTACCGTTAGAAATTGAATTGCTTCTTTTCATCCCAAACATAAAAACAAGTAAAATACTTGCTAAAATTACATTCACGATTGGTAAAAACTGCCTTTTATCATCATCCGATTTTAACAGTTTAAATAATAAACCCAAAAAGGCAACAGATATCACATTTTTAATAAGCGCTTGTAGAGGCGTCATTGGCAACAAGCTACCGAAACAACCACAATTCCCTCCATTACCAGTTGTGCTAAGTTCAATAGATAAATGTACTATAAACACCAAAAGCATAAGTCCTGTAGCGGGAACGACCACTCTTTTCAAAAAGAATGGTAACAATAATAAAATACCAAGGGAAAATTCTATACCGATCAAAATTCTAGAAAAATACGCTGCTAGATTTTCAGAAAAACCCATCGGAATAAGTTGTTGGGCTTCAAATGTCGATAGCGCAAAGTAAGGCTTTGGATATAGTTTCGCTACTGCTGAAAGCAAAAATAAAATAGACACTCCTATTCTTATTGCCCATGGAAGAAATTGTTTCACGTTTTTCATATTACATTTTTTTAAACAAAAGTAAAGACAAACGGAGCAAGCAAATTTTAACTAACAATTATTTAACATCTGACAAAATAAGAGCAAAAACGGCATAATTAAGCATGTCATAATAATTAGCATCAATTCCTTCACTAATAATCGTATGACCATCATTATCTTCAATCTGTTTTACGCGTAAAATTTTCATGAGAATTAAATCTGTAAGAGAACTAATACGCATATCACGCCAGGCCTCACCATAATCGTGATTTTTCTTTGCCATTAAATCAATCGCGAGATTCATATACTTATCATAAAGGTTAGTAGCTTGATTAAGTTCTAATTCGGACTCTATTAGTTGTGTTTCTTTAAGTTGGATTAAAGCAATAACACAGTAATTGACAATCGCCTTAAACTCACCTTCAATAGATTCGCCAACTTGGTTCACCCCTGTTTCTTGAATTGTTTTTATGCGATTTGCTTTGATAAACAATTGGTCGGTTAAGGAAGTTGGTCGTAAAATTCGCCAGGCAGTACCATAATCTTTTGTTTTGCCGGTGAATATTTCACGACAATTAGTGATTACATTTGTAAATTCAATTATTGTATTACTCATAGAAAAGTTATGGCATTTTTCGGGGCTGAAATTAAGCATTTTCGTTCAAACAACTATTTATTGGTTCAGAATAAATTATTTGACCTTTCTACACCACGAATTATGGGCGTTGTCAACGTAACACCTGACTCTTTTTATAAAAATAGTCGTTTAAACAAAGAAGAGGATATTTCGATTCGAGTCAGCAATATGGTTAATGCCGGGATGGACATTCTTGATATTGGAGCTTGCTCTGCGAGGCCTGGCGCAATTGAAGTGAGCGAGCAGGAAGAGATCGACCGAATTTTACCAATTATTGAACGTGTTAAAAAAGATTTCCCCACATTACTACTATCAATTGATACATTTCGTTCTAACGTTGCTGAAATCGCATTAAAAAATGGAATTGATATAATAAACGACGTACAAGGTGGTAATTTTGACCCTCGAATTTGGGAGGTAGCAGCCAACTACAAAGCCCCCTACATTTTGACACACTCAAGAGGTAATTCGCATAATATGCAAGAATTAATCAATTACGAAAATGTTACCCTCGAAGTTTTACAAGAACTTTCAGAAAAAATAGCTCGGATAAAAAAAGCGGGTGTGATAGATATCATTATTGATCTTGGATTTGGATTTGCAAAGACACCTGCCCAAAATTTTGAATTATTAAACCATCTAGCCATATACTCGATGTTGGAACATACCATATTGTGTGGCTTTTCAAGAAAATCTATGATTTATAAACGACTCAATATTAGTATTGAAGAATCCTTAAACGGCACTACTATATTAAACACATATGCCTTAACAAAAGGCGCTAAGATTATTCGTGTTCATGATGTAACCGAAGCCAAGCAAATATTTGATTTGCTGAAAAATGAATAAAAATTAAAATAATTGAATCCTTTTTTTTATCTTCGTCAACTTAAACTGCATTCTACTAATTATGAAACTTTTTAAACTAATATTTGGCCTCCTCATCAGCGCATCTGCTTTTGCACAACCTACGGCAAGCTTTACGGTTTCCGACAATATTATCTGTGCGGGCGACTGTATCGAAGTAGATAATACATCTTCGAATGGTGTTGTTGCATCTACTTGGTCGTTTGGCGGTGCAATACCCTCATTTTTCAGTGGAGCTAATCCAGGACCAGTTTGTTATTCGGGTGCTGGAACTTTCACAATTACCTTAACAGTAACCGATGCAACCGGGTTGACGAGTTCTTCTAGTCAATCAGTAACCGTAGGAAGTATGCCTACAATATCTGCCACTATTTTAGATAGTCTTGGTGGAACTGCGATTGATGATACTTTAATTGCAATGTTTGGGTCAGCTGTTATTGCTTTAAGTGGATTTGTTGTGGGCGATTCAATTACTTTTTCCCCGTCTGGAAATACATCATGTTTTAATGCAGGCTGCGATACCATTATCGCATCCCCTTTTTACAACACCTACTATATAATAACTAATACATCGCCGGAAGGATGCATGGCATCTGATACTGTTTTTGTAGAAGTATTATTTAGAGATTCTGTGAAAGTATCTGTTCCAAATGCATTTTCTCCCAATAGCGATGGTAAAAATGATGTATTAAAAGTATTGACAAATGTAGATTCCGATAATAATTATAACAATGGATTTTCAGAAGGAGGGGCAATAGTTGAAATGAACTTTGAAGTTTACAATCGTTTTGGTCAGTTAATATTTAGAACGACCGATCCAAATGAAGGTTGGGACGGTAATTTCAAAGGAAAACCAATGAACCCAGCTGTTTTTGTTTATAAATTAGATTACCGATTAATTAACGGTCTTTCAGCAACGTTGAATGGAAATGTTACACTTTACAGATAGTATTATGAAAAAAGTTATTATCGTCCTTATTTTATTCATTACTGCTTCACCGCTAATGGCACAGCAAGGATATAATTCAAGCTTATGGATGCAATCCCCTGCATTATTTAACGCAGGAGCAGTGGCATCAGGTTCCGAAGACTATTCATTCTTTACCAATTGTCGTTTACAATATTTAACAGTTGAAGGATCGATGATGCGAACCAATACCTTATCAACAGGTTTCAAAATATCAGATGGCGCATATAGCAAAAATAATTTTGGAATTGGATTAAATCTTGTTAACGACCAAGCTGGAGATAATAAATTAATGACTACCGCGATAACCATTCCTATCAATTATTCTATTCAAATGGATGAAAGAAATAAGCTTTCAGTGGGCGTTGCACCAGGAATTTATTTACAATCGTATGATCCTGCTTTACAAAACTGGCAAACAGATTGGACAGGAAATGGCTATAATGGTTCAAACGGTGATCCAATTTTCATTAATTCTACTTTATCAAGAAGTTCTTATGGTGCGTTGGATGTAAACGCTGGAGTTCATTACCAACATGTTCAACGGAATAAAACACGGATCTATTCAGGTATTGCACTTAATCATTTATCAAAGCAAAAAATTAATTTCACCAATAAGGCTGATAAACTATATGCTCAACTAGTTGTAAATGTAGGAGCAGACATCACAACAAGAAGAAAAGATCTCAAAATACAACCTCAAATGATGTATTTTAGAAATGGACCAAGCAACAACATGATTTTTGGAATTGGCTGCGAGCACATCTTAGAATCAGGATCTGTCGTTACCAATATCAATAAATCAAAGGCTTTTAGTTATGCTGCCTATTACAGATGGAATGACGCTGTAGTGGCAACGATTAATTATAAATTTAAGAATTTCAAATTCGGATTAGCTTTCGATGCAAATGTATCTAGGTTAAATTCTGCCACAAGTGGTATTGGTGCCGTAGAACTTTATTTTAAATCAATACATATTTATCGTAAGAAAAAAACTAAAATAAAAAAGTAAACTATTTTAGTAGCGTATGAACACCTCCTGTGTGTATAAACAGGATGCGTTTATTACTCATTTTTTTTTTCTCTATTGTTTTAACAAGCCCGTAGAAAGCTTTTCCGGTATATACTGGATCTAAAGCAATTGTTGTTTTTCGCTCAAAATCTGAAAGAAAAGACAAGAGTTCAGGCGTCGTTTTTGCGTATCCTCCGAAATGAAAATCATCAACTACTTGAAGTTTATGCTGATGATTTTTCCACTCATTTTTAAAGCCTGTACTTTCAGAAATCTGTTGCATTTCAGCAATGGATTGAAAACCTTTAAGTGCAGGAAAGACAAATACATTCGTTTTTGGTGGAGTACTGAATAGCACGCCCAAACTAGTTGTTGTTGTTCCTTGTGAAATAGCAATAGCGTCAAAATTATTTTCTGTTTCTCCCATTATTTCCATACATCCTAAAATCCCATTACGATTTGCCCCACCTTCCGGTATTGAAAGATACTTTGAGCCATCTATTTCTACGCTTGTATTTTTTGATTTTAAAGTTGCGTATACTATCCTAGAAACAAATAGTAATTCCATTCCTAATTCTTTACATTTAGCTAATAATAAATTAGAAGAACTTGTTAATTCTTCCCCTCTAATATATGCGATCGCTTTTAGATTGTAAAGATTACAAGCAGCTGCACAAGCTAATATATGATTTGAGTAAGCGCCACCAAATGTAATAATACCTTTATAATCGTCTGATTTACATAACGCGATATTATAAATTAGCTTTCGCCATTTGTTTCCTGATACATAAGGATGAATTAAATCATCCCTTTTCATGAACATTTTGATGTTACGTTCGTTAAGAAAGTCAAGTTCAATTTTTTGAGTAACAGAATTTTTTATATTTATAACTTGCATTTAATAATAGGATATGGAAAATGAATTTTCTTCTTTTTCAAACAAAGGTAAAGCCATGGAAAACGATGAATATTATGTAAATAAGGAAGGATTTATTGTTTTTACTGAAAAATATCATTTAAAAAGAGGTTACTGTTGCAAAAGTAATTGTAAGCATTGTCCATACGGTTTTGATATAAAAACAGACCGAATTAATCCCAAGCCCTAATCGATTCCTTTTTCAGGAAATCTTCCTTTAAATTGCTTTAAAATATTTTTAATATAGGCTATATCCTCATTCACATCGCCAGTTGGATGATAAATACTATGAAAGCCACCTATTTTTTTTTCATAATCCACATAACAAATATAAATAGGCACATTTGCTTTGATAGCAATATGGTAAAATCCTTTTTTCCAATTCGGATTATAACTTCTTGTCCCTTCAGGCGAAAAAACCATGTACATTGATTCATTTTCATTAAAATAACGAAGGGCCGTATTTGTTAAGTTATTATTTTTAGAGCGATCAACTGGAAGTCCACCCAATGCCCTAAGTAAAATACCAAGAGGAAAAAAAAACAGTTGTTTTTTTATTAAGAATCTTCCCTTAACGCCATAATTAATAAAAGCCATTCTTCCAATGATGAAATCCCAATTAGAAGTATGCGGTCCAACTACAATAACACACTTTTTAATTCCGATTGGCGCATGCTTATCAATTTTCCATCCGAAAATCCAAAAAATAAATTGAATAATTTTTTTCATATACAAAGGTAACAAATGTAGATTAGTGTAATTTTACAATTACATGAAAACTTTAAATAATATTTTTAAATATTTTCTAATAACATTTGTCTGGATAGCTATCTTATATAGTGCGCTATGGGTTAAGCTACCAGCCGAATCACACGAAATTGTTGTTCCTAAAAACACTACAGATGTAATTAAAATTTTACCTAAGGAAATTATTAAATCATTAATGTTTGATATTTACTTTAAAAATAAAAATATTGAGATAATAAATTCTCTTCACTCATACATTCAATCAAAAAGTAGTTCTACTTCTAAAAGCAGTTCTACTTCAGATTTATTATTTAAATACGACCTCACCCAACCATTGTACCTAATACATTGCGATATTTCAAATAAACAAGCGTGGTTGTTAAAGGGAAAATCAAAGGACATCCCATATATTTCAAAATCTCCTTTCGATATTTATTCTTCAAAGACAAATGATATTTACACTATTTTAGATCGTAGCTTAGTTATTAATAATAAGAATGAAATAAAAACAGCACTTTTTCAAAACAATATTAAACTAGGTGCTGATAACCATCATTTAGTCGCTTACTCTATAAAAAACAGCAAAATAAAACGATATTACCTAGCAGAAACATTAAATAATATAACTCAAATAAAAACAAGTATCGCTAATAATAATGAGCGAATGATTTTAGTTCCAAATGCTAATTGTTTTCACATCACAAGCGAAATAAATTTAAAAGGACTATTACCAAATTATTTTAATGAATTAGATTCAATCACCGATAAGTTGGATGGATTTTCATTAAATTATTATGGGGCATCATCCAATTTAAAGACAGATTTTTTATCGCCAATTCCAACTTTTGAAATGCTATTACATTTTAAGCGACCTATGACGGAAGAATCATTTACTACTCTTTTAAGACCGAGTTTGCCAAAAGATGCATATGTTATACCCGGAATTATTCAAGTTTATTACAAAAACTATTATTTAAAGCAAGTCGATAGCTGCACATTCTATTTAAGCTCAAGTGCCTTTAACAAGAATAAAGTGTGTTTTTCAAAAGCATCGTTTTCAATACAAGGTCAGCCGAAGTACATAACAGAAATTCGAAATCTCGGTATTTGGGAGACCTTACTAGGTTTCATACCAAAATACAAATCGACTAATTATTTCTTTAATTCTATAGAAAAAATAATTGCAAGTGAAAATGACAAAAAAAGTGAATTTAGGATCATTTTTAAGAAAAATAGTATTCCGACAATAGAATTGCTTCGTTTACTTTTAGCTCTAAATGTTTCAACTGAAATTTGAGAATATTTAGGCAACCTCCCTTATTTGTTATCGTTTTTTTTAAGTAATTTAGTAAAAAAAAAATAGTGAGTATTTTTAAACGTTTTCATTTCCTTGTTTTACTCATTTTATTAATTGGCATAAACAATCATTTTCTTTCCCAATCGGCAACATTTAGTACTATCCCAGCCGCAACTAGTGGCAGCATTAATATTTGCGCAGGATCAACCATCCTTTTCAATTCTACGGTAGCGCCATTATCACTAAATGCTCCTGCTGTTTATGCTTGGAATTTTGGCAACGGACAAACCTCTGCACTTCCTGGTCCAATTGGGATTACTTATGCAAATCCCGGAACGTATACGGTTACCTATAATATTTCAAGTGCGGGAACACCCTTAACCCAAACCTCTGTAATAGTCAATGTTGCAGCAGCACCAGCGGTAGTTCCGACTATTGGAGTGGGCAATGGATGCACTCAAATGACAGTAATAAATGGCATTCCAGTTTATCAAGCGACTGGAAATAATTGTCAATGTCCTCAAAATGGACCTGGCCCTATTGTCAGTCTTACGAATGCCAATGCTTTGCCCGCAGGAAGTTCTGCGACCATTAATTGGGGTGCTGTAGGAACTGGACAATTAACCAATACCTTTCTTATTGGACAAGGCAATTCGCTCATCACTAACAACAGCTTTCCAGGACAACAAAGTGGTGCTGCACCACAATCGCATTACAATACACCTGGAGCCTATAACATGCTTTACATGGTTACCCTACCAAGCGGCTGTATTTATTCCTATTACTGCATCATGAGTTATGGTGGCGGAGCAATTTCATTAGGAACGCTAACAGCACAAACCCAATGTAATCCACTATTGTATAATCTTACATTTGCAAATCAAACACCAGGAAATACCTATGTCATAAATTGGGGAGATGGAACAGCCAATACAACATTTATTTACCCGAATCTTCCACTTTTACCAAATGGCATCCCCCACTCCTATTCGCCGAGTCCTTGCGTGAACAATGTCCCTCAATCCTACACCATCACGGTAACAGCTACTAATTCTTGCGCCAGCAGCACAACAACAAGTACAATTGGTCCATTTAACGTTAGTTCCCTGCCTAATGCTTCTTTTACAAGCGCCCCCTCGAACACAATTTGCCAAAATCAAAGCATAACGTTTACAAATACCTCCAATGGAGGACTTTCTATTTTAAACAATACTTGTAGTAACATCTATAATTTTGGTTGGAACATTAATTTTTCATCGGTAACGAGTGGAGCGGGTTATGCAGTTACAGCTGGTTCAATGGGAGATCCGTTTAACAATACACCCGTGAACGGAAGTAACCAGCTAAGTGTACAATTTACACAGCCGGGCACCTATTTTCTATCGCTAGATGCAACAAATGCAGCTTGTGGTGGTGATAACGAAACCCAAACCATTACCGTAAACCCAATACCGATTGTTCCTAACCAAACAGCAACTATTTGCAGCGGTAGTAGTTTCAGTATTGTACCGATAAATAATCCACCGAATACCATTGTTCCTATTGGAACGACTTACACTTGGACCGTTGCAGCAAATGCAAATGTAACAGGAGAAGTTGGTGGTACCAATGATACCATAATGGGCACGCTTATTAATATCACCAATGTAAATCAAACAGTTGTTTACACGGTAATTCCAACAGCTAATGGATGTTCGGGTGCCCCTTTCACCGTTACCGTAACAGTTGTTCCCGCAATTGTGATTCCAAATTTCACCCAAACCATTTGTAACGGAACGAGTTTTACAATTAACCCCACCAATGCGCCACCAACAACGATTATTCCAAGTGGTACCACTTACACATGGACAGTTGTAGACAATCCTAATGTTACCGGAGAATCAAATGGCAGCGGAATGCCATTAACCCAAACATTAACGAGTACGGTTGCTAGCCCCGCACAAAGCGTTGTTTATACCATAACTGCCGCTTCGCCAAACAATAGTTGTCCGAGTGTAAATTTTACAGCTACTATTTTTATAAATTTAGTTACACCTTCAGTACTTACAGGCGATACTACTATTTGTTCTGGTGGTAATCCTTTAGCATTCATTTTAACTTCAGCTTCAATGGGTTCCGGTAATATTACCTATCAATGGCAATCCTCTACAACAAGCGCCATAGCAGGGTTTAGCAATATAGCAGGGGCAGGAACGACAAGCGCCACTTATGATCCGCCGGCCGGTATAAGTACAACAACATATTATCGTGTAATTACTACAAGTATATTAAATGGAGTTAGTTGTTTTGTATACAGTAATGTACTGACCGTAATTGTAAATACTGTATCAGCAGGCTCGCTTTCCCAAACACAAACAATTTGCAGTGGTGGCGATGCTAATACATTTACAGTGGTTACCGCTGCAACAGGATCGGGGACCCTAGGTTATCAGTGGCAATCATCCCCAACAAATGTAGCAGGAAATTTCGTGAATATTCTTGGGGCAACCAACCCAACCTACGACCCTCCTGGTGGTCAAACCGTCACAACCTTTTATAGATTAATCGTTAGTAGCACCTTGAATGGAATAGTTTGTACATCCACCTCTGCCGTCCTGACCGTATTTGTAAATAACATTACACCAAGTGTAATTACAAACAGTCAAACCATTTGTTCCGGGGGCAACCCTGCAGCATTTACCAATACGACCGTTGCAACAGGAACAGGAAATTTAAGTTATCAGTGGCAATCCTCTACTACAAATGCAGCGGGAAGTTTCGCCAATATAGCAGGAGCAGGAGCGACAAGCGCCACCTATGATCCACCAGCAGGCTTAACCGTTACAACTTATTACCAGGTCATTATCACAAGTACGTTAAATAATGTTCCGTGTACTGCTATTTCGAATGTACTAACAGTAAGCGTAAATAGTGTTAATGCCCAAACGATAGCAGCGAATCAAACCATTTGTTCCGGTGGCAACCCTGTCGCTTTCACGGTAACAAACGCAACAATTGGAGCTGGTGCTGTTAGCTACCAATGGCAATCCTCTACTACAAATGCAGCGGGAAGTTTCGTAAATATAGCTGGTGAAACCAACTCAACATACGATCCACCTGCAGGACTAACAGTTACCACCTATTATCAGGTAATTTCAACAAGTATATTAAACAATATCCCATGTACTGCAATTTCCAATACATTAACCGTAACTGTTACTGCAGCTCCCTTTGTTCAAAATTTTGTTTCAACTATATGTAGCGGATCATCCGTAAACGTAAATCCAGTAAATGGAGGTGGAAACATCGTTCCTCCCGGCACAACCTACACATGGACAGTAAGCAACAATCCAAATTTAACCGGTCAAATCAATCAACCAAACGCACAAAATAATTTTGTTCAAACAATTTCAAACTTATCTAGTCAACCCCAATCAATTGTTTACACCGTTACCCCATTAGGAGGTGTTTGTCCGGGAACACCTTTTACAGTGACTGTTACAGTAAACCCATCGGCGGTAATTCCAGCTCAAAGTGCAACAATTTGTAGTGGGAATTCTTTTACGATTAATCTAGCAAACGCACCTCCTGGCACAATAATCCCTCCAGGCACTAATTATTCTTGGGTCCTTCCAACTAGTAATCCTGCGAATGCTATTACCGGGGGAGCATTGGCCAATAATCAAGCTAGTATTACCCAAACCTTAACCAATACAACTTCTAATCCATCCACTTTAACCTATACAGTAACGCCACTATCGGGCGCTTGTCAAGGAATAAATTTTCAAGTAATTGTTACCGTAAATCCAGCTCCAAGTATTCCATCACTCACCCAAAGTGTTTGCAGTGGAGGTAACTACACCCTCACTCCCGGTGGAGCAGGAGCTATTATTCCTGCCAATACGCTTTATACGTGGACACATGTAGACAATCTGAATGTTACTGGAGAAAGCAATAACAACATTGGTGCATCAAGCATTACCCAAACACTTACCAATAGCACTAACATCAATCAAAATGTTGTATATACCATAACACCAACCTCTGGCGCACAAGGATCTTGTGTAGGCTCGGCGTTCACGCTTACCTTGATTGTTCGTCCACTTCCGGTAATACCTAACCAAAACGGCACCGTTTGTAGTGGGCAAACAGCAAGTTATACTCCACAAAATGGCGTACCCAATGCTGCTGTGCTAGTTCCTGCAGGTACATCATTAAGTTGGGGTTTGCCTTCCATATCTAACAATATAACAGGTAGCAGTGTAGGAACAAATCAAAATTCATTCAGTCAAACGCTTACTAACACGAGTACATCAATTCAAACAGCTACCTATACAGTAACACCATTTGGACCAGCACCCGGATTGTGTGCGGGGATTCCTTTTACTATTACAGTAACATTAAACATAGCGCCATTAATTTCAAATCAAACTGCCTCTATATGTTCAGGTAATAATTACAGTGCACCTTGGGTCAACAATCCACCAACCATGATTATTCCAAACGGAACAATTTATTCGTGGCCAAGTCCAATTCAAAGCCCTGCGAATTCTGTTTCAGGGATGACAGCTGGCAACAATCTTAATAATTTCACGCAAAGCAACTTACAAAATTTAACGACACAAACGAGTACACTAACCTACACTATTACCCCATCAACAGGCGTTGGCGGTTGCCCTGGAAATCCTTTTCAATTGGTATTAACAATTAATCCTAGTCCTGTAATTCCTGCTCAAACCTTGACTAGTTGTTCCGGAGCTAACTTTTTACTTGCCCCAGCAAACAATCCACCAAATACGATAGTGCCTGCCGGAACGACCTACACATGGAATGCACCGGCTGTAACAGGTAATTTAACCGGTGGAACAACGGGTACAAATCAAATCAACCTATCTGGAAATTTAAATAATCCAACGTTACTAAGTCAAACGGCCACTTACACGATAACGCCATCCAGTGCAAACGGTTTATGCAGTGGTCAACCTTTTACCTTAATAGTTACGGTTAGCCCAAGTCCAATAGTTCCCAATCAGTCCGCGACCATTTGCAGTGGAACAACGTTTAACTCAAATTTATCGGCAGCAATTCCGAATAGCCTAATTCCCAATGGAACGACCTACACATGGTCATCACCCACGAGTAATCCGATAGGAATTATTACAGGAGGAAGCGCTGGGAATTCCCAAAACAATATATCTCAACTACTGAATAACACCAGCAATACTGTTGGAACCTTGCAATATACCCTAACTCCAAGTTCTTCGGTAGGGATAACATGTGCAGGCACAGCATTCAGCTACACAGTAACTGTAAATCCAAGCCCTGTGTTAATTGGTCAAACAGCCGTAATTTGTAGTGGAACTGCCTTCACAATTTCCCCAAGTAACGGAGCTGGAAATATCATTCCAAGCGGAACAAGCTATCAGTGGACCTTTGCGGCCAATGCAAATATTACAGGAGCTTCCAATGTAACTACCGCTAGCAATTCGATTAGTCAAACCCTAAGCAATACGAGTAATATCACTCAAACTATTCAATATAGCGTAACCCCAACATCGGGAGCTCAGGGCTTATGTGTCGGTAACCCATTTACAGCAACTGTTACTGTTAATCCAATGCCATTGATTACCAATCAAACTTTAAATGTTTGCAGCGGCACTAATTTTCAATTGGCTCTTTCAAACAATCCTCCCACCTTACTATTACCGGGTAATACCACCTACACATGGCCAAATCCGACGATAGTTCCTGCAAATGCGGTTACAGGATTTAGCGCTCAAAATAATAGCAACAGTATTTCACAAACATTAAGTAACACGACGTCAGCAAGTGCAACCGTAACTTATCAAATCACACCCAATTCAGCCGCCTGTGCAGGACAACCATTTACATTAACCGTAACTGTAAATCCAACGCCATTAATACCTGCCCAACAAATTACTTTGTGCAGTGGCAATACCTTTAGCTATGTGCCAACCAATAATCCACCAAGTACGATTATTCCTAATGGCATGCAATACAGTTGGGGTTTACCCGTATCCAATCCACTCAATAGTATAAGCGGTGGAACAGCAGGAAGCTTAGAAAATCCTATTTCTGAAGGTACGCTAAACAATTCAACTAATTCACCCGCAACGCTTGTTTATAGCATCACAGGAAATTCATCACAATTAGGTGCTTGTCCCTCAAATACATTTACCCTCACCGTAACCGTTAATCCAACACCAAACCTCAGTGCACAAAACACATCAATATGCAGCGGATTACCATTTACAGTTAGTCCTACAAATAATCCTCCGAACAATATCGTTCCAAACGGCATAGTCTATTCTTGGACAAGCCCAAATGTACCTGTTTCAGTTACTGGAGGACAATCCGCCAATGGACAATTAACTATCAACGGACAACTAACAAATACGAGTAATACCAACCAAATTGCCACTTACACCGTTACGCCAAGTTCTGGTCCGAATAATAGTTGCGTTGGCCAGAACTTCAACGTAAATGTTACCCTTCTTCCCACCCCGTTAATTCCAAACCAAACACAAACCATATGTAGTGGTAATCCGTTCACGATTTCTCCTATTAATTCTCCTCCACTAACCATAATACCAGCAAACACAACTTATTCATGGGGCGCTCCGATTATTTCTCCGAACGGTTCTCTTACTGGGTCAAGTGCACAAAACAATCAAAATAACATTTCACAAACCTTACTTAACACAATTCCAAATTCATCGACAGCTATTTACACCGTCAATCCAATTGGTGGCAATGGTTGCACTGGTAATTCCTTCACTGCTTCAATTACAGTAAATTCAACTCCTACCATTGCAAATGCTTCTACTAGCACGTGTAGTGGCACTACCTTTAACTACAGCCCACAAAATGGTGTGCCGAACGCGGCAGTTATTGTCCCCTTAGGTACTACCTACACTTGGACAGCTCCCGTTATGACTGGTGGATTGATTGGAGGCAGTGCCCAAAATGTGGCTCAAAATAGTTTATCACAACTTTTAACCAATCCAACAAATACCATTCAAACGGCTACCTACACGATAACACCCACAGTTGGAAACTGTATCGGAGCTACATTTACATTAGTGGTGAGTGTAAACCCGGTTCCAAGTATTGCTCCACAAGTTGCAAATGCTTGCAGTGGGTCATCGTTTACAGTTAATTTATCAGGCATAAATAATATAATTCCAGCAGGCACGACTTATACATGGCCATCACCAATAGTTACAGGAAATTTAACGGGAGGAACCGCAGCCAATAACCAAGGAATAATAGCACAAACATTAAATAACCCCACCAATCAGGCACAAACTGCGACCTACACCGTAACACCGACTTCGGCATTAAATTGTTTTGGTAGCTCATTTCAGGTAACAGTAACAATAAACCCAATTCCTTTAATAGCGGCTCAAAACCAATCCATTTGCAGCGGGACTTCTTTTACAGTTAGTCCAATTAACAACCAACCAAGTACTATTGTCCCTTCCAACACGACCTATACTTGGGCGCTACCAACTAGTAATCCTGCCAATTCAATAAGCGGTGGTATTTCAGGAAACAATAGCCCTAACATTAGCGGAACTTTAGTCAACACCTTAAATAGTGCATCTACTCAAACGTACGTTGTAACGCCCACCTCGGGTGCTGCGGGAGCTTGTGTTGGAGCAAATTTTAACGTAGTGGTAACCGTTAATGCTGTTCCACAGCTGACTAATCAAGTTGGATCTATTTGTAGTGGATTACCTTATGCTTTAAGTCCAATCAATGGAGCAGTGTTTGGTGTAGTACCAATAAACACAACGTATTCGTGGCCTACCCCAACGATAAGCAGTAATCTAAGTGGACAAATTGGACAAAACGGCCAAAACAACATCAATGCTACCCTAACAAATACTTCAAATATTGCTCAAACAGCTACTTATACAATCACCCCAACATCAGGAGCAGCAGGAAATTGTCCTGGTAGTACTTTTAACTTGGTCTTAACAGTTAATCCGACTCCCTTAATACCCAATCAAAACCAGATCATTTGTAGTAATTCGTCATTTACAATAAATCCAACAAATACACCTCCTAATACCCTTGTTCCGAATCCTACCACTTACACCTGGCCAGCAGCAGCAGTGACCGGAAATATAACCGGTGGAATAGCAGCAAACAACCAGGCGAGTATAAGTCAGGTACTCAATAATCCAACAAATACTGTACAAACAGCTACCTATACCATCACTGCTACCTCTGGAGTAGCCGGTTCATGCTCGAGTACTTTTGTTGCAACTATTACTGTAAATCCAAGTCCAGTACTACAACCTATAAACCAAACAATATGTAGTGGGGCATCTTTCAACATTACCCCTGCGAATGGAAATCCAAATGCCAACACAATTATTCCAAATGGCACCATTTATACCTGGGGTATACCAAATGTAACAGGAGGCGTAACAGGAGGAGCCGCGGGGAATGGAACATTAAATATAAGTGATACATTGACCAATCCAAGTAATATTGCTCAAACAGCGACATATACCGTCACACCAACTTCGGGCGCAGCTGGAAATTGTATCGGTCAACCCTTTACCCTAACCGTTACTATCAATCCTACGCCAATTATTCCTGCACAAACGCTAACCATTTGTAGTGGTGGCAATGTAAACTTTACCCCAATAAATTCATTACCACAAACCATTGTGCCGTCAAATACCACCTATTCATGGGGACTACCAACTAGCAATCCATTAAACGCTATAACGGGTGCCACTGCATTAGCCAACCAGAATGCTATAATTCAATCACTCACAAGTTCATCCGTAAATACAGCGACAGCGACCTATACAGTAACACCGAGTTCACTTGGTTGCGTTGGTTTACCTTTTCAATTTGTTGTGAGTCTGTTCCCAGCGCCTAATATTCCAAATGCGACCCTAAACGCCTGTAGCAGTTCACCGATAAACTATTCACCGGCGAATGTACCTGCTGGAACAAACTTTATTTGGAGTTTGCCGATAATTACGGGAGGAATTACGGGAGCAAGTGCTCAAAACGTAGGTGTAAATGCCTTCACTCAAACATTGGTCAACCCAACTAATGTTGTTCAAACAGCCACCTACACAATTGTGCCACAATCCGGAGCAGCTGGTGCTTGTCCAGGAACACCGTTTACGTTAACCATCACCTTAAACCCGACGCCCGTTATTGGAAACTCAGTGTTATCCTCCTGCTCAAACGTATTTTTCGCATTAAATCCTGTCAATTTTCCTCCAAATACAATTGTTCCTGCGGGAACTAGTTATTCCTGGCCATCTCCCACGGTAAATGGAGGAATGTTAGGCGCTAACATAGGAAATGCACAAGCAAGTGTAACTGGTACACTTTCCAATCCGACATCATCTGCCCAAACCGCCATCTATGCGATTACACCGTCTATTATTGCTACAGGTTGCACAGGATTTCCATTTAACCTAACTGTCACTATCAACCCAACACCTGTAATTACAAACGTAAACTTACCGATATGCAGTGGCTCTCCTTTTTCTGTTTCACCAAACAATAACCCACCGTCGCAAATTGTTCCAAGTGGCACCTTGTATGCGTGGTCAGCGCCAAGCGTTACAGGGGGAATAACAGGTGGTTCTGCTCAAGTGAATCAAGCTGCTATCGCCCAAACTTTAACTAACCCAACTAATCTACCACAAACCGCTACTTATACCGTTACCCCTACCTCCGGTGCCGCAGGTTCGTGTGCAGGGGCTACTTTTACAGTAGTTGTTACGGTTAACCCAACGCCACTTATTCCAACACAAAATGTTATTGCTTGTAGCGGAAGTTCCTTTACATCAAATCTTCAAAATGCCTTGCCAAACACCATTATTCCAGCGGGTACCACCTACACTTGGGGTAATCCTGTCGTAACTGGAGGAATTACCGGAGCAAGTGCACAAATAAACCAAGCCAATATATCACAAACACTGACCAATCCATCAAATATTCAACAAACAGCTACCTACCTTGTGACACCAACATCTGGAGCCGCAGGATCTTGTCAAGGA
>JAPLEV010000020.1 GCA_026391005.1 Flavobacteriia bacterium
AATTTCAGCATAAACAACATTATCAGCATCAAATTGAGCCAACAAATCAAGTGTAACAATTCGCAACTGCTCCTTTGTCTGCATGTAATTTATGGACGCTTGCGCACATTCAATGTAATCATTCAAGCTACAACAGTTTTTGGGGGCCGTAAATTTATTTCGATAATCTTCTATTGATATACCGGGAATTAATAAGGCGACCACATCATAACTTAGCGAACAATCCAAGTGAATATGAAGCTCAACTTTGGGTAACTTGTTATACATTTTTGAAATTAAATTTTAAAAAAAAACCGGCAGCTATTTCACTGTCGGTTTGTCAAGAACAATTAGTAAGGAGTGGATTTACAAAATGTATTTTTTAAAATAATCTTGTATTGGCATTAATTCATCCCCCATCGCAATTTTATCAGCACCTATTGTAATAAAATATCTTGTCATCACCATTTTAGATGTTTCGTCGATATTAAATAAAGTTATCGTTGCTTTATGAGTTGCTTCATCAAATTTGATAGTAAAATACTCCGTGTAATACTTTGAAACTTCAGCTACTTTATCTTCGGTAACATCTGCACCCATTACAAATTCATAAACACCAGTTGATTTAGCGATTTCTAATTTTTTTACATCGGCACTGATTGCGTAAGATTGGGCATTAATAGTTGAGAAACCAACAAAAATTAATGATACTATTAAAAAGATTTTCTTCATGATTTAAGTGTTTAATTAGGTTACTAAATTACTATTTTTTTTACATTAACACTAAAATTAGAAAAAGGATGCCTTATTCCTTAGAATTTCTTTGCTTGATGTATAATAAATAAGAGACCATACTTCCCGAAGTCAACAACTCCATTTCAGCGATGTAATATGGAATTTGTATTTTTGAACCGCCAATAAAATCTCCTTTAAAAGTATCGTTATTGATTTTAATATTGAAGCCATCACCACTGGAGACAAATACTTTTTCAACTTGCCAAATTTTCCCATCAGGCACTTGAGCGTAGGAACCGGCATAGTAGACTTTCACAAAAGAAGTGTCTTGGCAAAACGCCACAAAACCAGATGCGACTACTAAAAAAGAAAATATATACTTCATTGTTTTTACGGAATTACATTAAATTCAATGATAGAGACGTAGCCTTTTTGACCAATTCCGGAACCTGTGCTAAAAGAAACTTGCGTGTTCGTTGGTAACCAATAAGGTAAAGTTATTGGTAAAATACCATAGTTAAGATAGGTATATCCTGTAAGGTAAGCATCCATTGGATTGCCATTAATAGCCGTTATTCTAGTAGGACTATTATTATTATAGGCCATTGAACTTTCTATTTTCCACACTTTACCAACTGGAACCGTAAAGGTTGAAGCAGTACAACAAGTGATTTCTAAATTCAACACCTGGTTAAACTGCAGGTTGCCTTGCGCTTTAAAGCTCAAACTGAATAGTAAGCAGCTAAATAAAAGGAGATTTTTCATGGAACAATATTAAATTCGATAAGTGAATAACCACGAGCACAATAATTGGAATTAGAACATGTACAAATAGTTGATCCTGCGGGTAACCAAATTGGAAGCTGATTAGTTGGATAACCGACACCTTGAATACCGAAACTTAGTGGTATAGCATTAATAGCCATATAGCGACCCTCAGGATAGTAAGATCCCGAAGGAACGCCACAATTACTAAAAAAAGATTGATTAGAAGGACTGTTTCCGGTAGCGTAAGTATCCATTGTGCCATAACTAAAAACACTCTCAATTTTCCAAACTTTTCCTATGGGAACTGTTTGAGGAGGATCCGTATTTACGATCATTTTTACCTGGTTAAACTGCAGGTTACCTTGCGCTTTACTTTGAGCGCCAAAAAAAATGATTGCAAATAATACTAAATAAATTTTCATGGAATAATATTAAATTCGATGACTGATAAGTGAGCAATATTTTGAAAAACAGCAAGTGTCGCGCCTGCAGCCAACCAAATGTCGCCTGTATGTCTTACTTCATCAAAGTGATAGTTTTGATTACTATTTAAAAAAGCCCTGCGTCCTAAATTCATAGCGACACCGTTTATATTAATTAAATATTCAGCAAGTCCGGGTTGGCTTAAAGTCTGATAATTTCCATTGGGTGTTGGAAGAAAGTTTGTTACCTTCCAAACTTTACCCGCTGGCACCGTTTCTATGGCACTAATCAATTTAACCTGATTAAACTGCAAATTTCCTTGTGAATAAATTTTGTTTAACAAAAGGAATGTAAAAAAAAGGAAAGAAAGTGTTTTCATGGAATAATATTAAATTCTAAAATACTTAAGAAATTATCGACACATGTCGTTTGGACAATATCACCAGTTTTCAGCCAAATTGGCAATTGATTTCCAACCGCCATATAGGTTCCAGAACTCCCATGACCCGGAGAACCGTTGATGATAAAATAAGGTTTCGTATTGATAAGAAATGGGTGATGTCGATCCAGATAATTACAAGTAGACATTTCCGTACCATCGCTTAAGGCAGTCTGAGATTGCATATACGATTCTATTTTCCACACTTTGTTAGCTGGAACAGTCTGAGCTATATTATGTATGCGCAGCACTTGATTAAACTGCAAGTTTCCTTGAGCTGTAAAGCTCAAACTGATGATAAGAAAAAGTAAAAACAGAAGGTTTTTCATGGCACTACATTAAATTCTAAAATACTGAACAAACGATTGCCTCCACATCCACAAGATTGACCTAGGATACTGCCACTCGGCAGCCAAATTGGTGAAGCATCCGCATTTCGGTAATAGCCAGATGGACTTGAGTTGGAATAAGCTCCTGCATAAATAAATGACATTACTCCATTAAAATATACCGTCAAAGTACTGCCGTAAACACCTACAGCCTCAATTTTCCATAACTTTCCTGCAGGCACAGTCCATTGAGTGGTGTTGTCGGTATTTGCAGACAAGTAAACTACCTGGTTAAACTGCAAGTTTCCTTGAGCTATAAAGTTTAAACTGAAGAAAAGAAAAAGTAAAAATAAAAGATTTCTCATGGCACAATGTTAAATTCGATAACGCTTGCAAAATCTTGGATACAAGTAGTCTTGATTATATCCCCAGCTTTTAGCCAAACAGGAAGTTTATTAGCATTCGCTAATTGAACATAAACAGTATTTCCATATGCTATTGATCCCACAAAATAATAATTATAATTATTAATAATAAGGGGGCGATGCCAACCAAGGTTGGTACACCCAGTTGAATAATTGGAAGAATTATCTCCTTCATTTTCCAAATACGATTCTACCTTCCAAACTTTTCCAACGGGTACAGTTTGCGGGGTATTACTTATTCTTAAGACCTGATTAAACTGCAAGTTTCCTTGAGCTGTAAAGCTCAAACTGAAGAAAAGAAAAAGTAAAAATAGGAGATTTCTCATGGTACTACATTAAATTCAATAATGGAAAAAAAATAGTCTGTAGCATTATTGACCGACGAATAAGAAAACTTTATTGCGTCTCCGGCTTTCAGCCAAATTGGTCCATCAACTTGCATCTTGTAAGATGCCCAATTTGATTGAGGAAGAGAAATTGGTGAAGAAACATTATTACACACATAACTCACGTATGCAGGAGAACCCGCTCGTGCAGCTGATGAATGTTCAATCTTCCAAACTTTTCCAGCAGGTACAGTGGCCAATGTAAAAGGATCTATAATAGTTGTTCCTGTCAATGTTACCACTTGATTAAACTGTAAATTTCCTTGAGCTGTTAAGCTCAAACTGATGAGTAAGAAGGTGAAAAAAAGCAGGTTTTTCATGGTACAACATTAAATTCGATGATACTAACTACCCCAGAATGTGTGCCAGAAAACCCGACATTTTGACCGCCGTTTATCCAATAAGGGAAAGAGTTAAATTCAGTTGTGTAACTTGTGTGTGTGTTTTTTAAAAACACTTGCTGGCCCGCCACACTTAAAGTAAAAAAAGACGAGTAAGACGACATTCCTACATTCTCTAATTTCCAAACTTTCCCAACTGGAATGAGATAATTGCTTCCGCCACCTGTGAATGACAAGTTTAACACCTGGTTAAATTGTAAGTTTCCTTGCGAAAAACTTAAGCCACATAAAAACAAACTAATAAAGGTTACTATTTTCATGATTCCGTATTAATTCCGATGATTATACAACACTTTTGTTTAATTTGAAATGTTGTTTTCATTAGCCTAAATTAGTAAAAAAAATTCTTCGTTGCAAAGAATGAATCTCAACACAATAAAATTATTGAATTAATCCCTTTAATAACTTGATATCTAGATTAAATATAAAATATCTTTTGTTTAATAAATCACTAATAATTTTATTTTTCATTTTTTAATATGTAATTTTAAAACTGAATTTTATTTAAAGCCGTTATGAAAAAAAATATACTATTTTTAGCTCTATTACTACTATCAACAACATCCTTTGGACAAGCGCCTGATGGTATCAATTATCAAGCGGTTATCCGAAATCTTTCAGGGAATTTGGTGGCCAATAACACTATCGCCATACGAATACAAGTTAAACAGACCAGTGCTTCTGGAACGATTGTTTTTCAAGAAAGGCACAGCGTTACCACCTCGGCGCAAGGCATAGTAAATTTAGTTATTGGACAAGGAACCTTGCTAGGAGGAAACTTTTCAACTATCAATTGGGCTGCAGGGCCTTATTTCGTATGTCTAGGTGTGAGTTTTACCAACGGAACGAACTACTTGGATTATGGCTCACAACAATTGATGAGTGTTCCCTATGCGCTTTATGCCAAAAATGCCGGAAATCAATTAAATCAGTGGCGATATGGAAATGTTATTCCAGCCGCGGCTTTAGGTGCAATGGGTGATTTTTACCTGAACATGACAAATGGCAATGTCTATTATAAATCAAACGCAACTACTTGGACGCTAACAGGTAATATTACAGGACCAGCAGGAGCTGCGGGTGCAACTGGATTAACAGGAGCCACCGGACCAGCAGGAGTACAAGGAATTCAAGGTGTAGCAGGACCAGCAGGAGCTGCGGGTGCAATTGGTGCTACAGGCCCGGCAGGACCAGCAGGTGCACAAGGTCCAATAGGATTAACAGGTCCAATAGGACCAGCGGGCCCAGCAGGTGGACCTCAAGGACCAATTGGACCAATTGGATTAACAGGTCCAGCAGGACCAACTGGACCAACTGGACCGGCAGGGCCAACAGGGGCCACTGGAGCAACAGGATTAACTGGATTAACTGGACCGGCAGGACCGACAGGACCAATAGGACCAATAGGATTAACTGGACCGACAGGACCGACAGGACCAATAGGATTAACTGGACCGGCAGGTGCAACTGGAGCACAAGGGCTTATTGGTTTAACTGGACCGGCAGGACCGGCAGGAGCAACTGGAGCAACAGGAGCTGCTGGAGCACAAGGAATTCAAGGATTGACAGGCGCAACAGGTCCGGCTGGAGCACAAGGTCTTCAAGGAGCAACAGGTGCTACAGGTCCAACTGGTGCAGCAGGACCAGCAGGTACTGCTACATCAATTACTTCTGACAACTTTCAAACGGATGGAACTTTATCAATCGTTACGAGTGTTCCACAAACGGTAAATTCAACTAATAAAGCATTACTTATAGGAGGCAATACGAGTGTTAGTGATCTTAGTTTAGGGACAAATAGTAACTATTCTATTGATTTCAGAACAAACAATTTAGTACGTGGAAGAATTAGTGCACTCGGCGAATTTTTTATTGGTACAACTAGTACATCGATGGTAGGCGATTTAATGAATGGCGTTTCAAATGCTACGTTTCCATGGGCAGTAAACGGTTACTCTTCCTTTAACGGAGCTGGTGTTTATGGTGCGATAATGCCTGGAAACACTACCACTTTTGGTGCTGTTCAAGGAGAACATGTTGGAAGTGGCACTGGTGCTGGTGTTCGAGGAATGACAAATAACGCTAATGCTATTGGTGTTAATGGATCGGTCTCAGTTTTGCCTGTTAACGGGTGGGGCGGTTTGTTTCAAAATGACTTAGGGTATACAGGGTTTTTCGGAAGTGCTTCCGATTTAAAAATAAAAAAGAACATTAATACGATCGCTGATGCCCGTTCGATTATCAATAATTTAAGAGGCGTTTCCTACGAACACCGATTAGATGAGTTTCCTGGACTTGGATTAAAAGCAGGGTTAACCTATGGATTTATTGCACAAGAAGTGGAAACAATACTTCCTGCAATAGTTAAAGAAAAAATTATTCCAAATATGTCGCTAAGATCAGACGGTGTTGATGCAGGGTCGGTAAGTTTAAAGACAGTAGGATACACAGAAGTTATTCCTATTCTTGTTGAAGCGTTAAAAGAGCAGGATAAGGTTATAGTAGATTTATTAAAAAGAATTGAAGCATTAGAAAAAAAAATAGAAGATAATAAATAAATTTAATTTTAAAAAAATGAAAACAACTTTACTTTCAAACCTAAGCTTAGCTGCGGCTTTATTCTTTTTAGTGCTCTTTGCTCCAAATTCAAAGACCTTAGCACAAGCGCCTGATGGTATCAATTATCAAGCGGTTATCCGAAATCTTTCAGGATCTTTGATCGCAAATACAACCATTGCGATACGGATACAATTAAAGCAAACATCTGCTTCAGGTACCATCGTATTTCAAGAAAGACACAGCGTTACCACCTCAGCGCAAGGCGTTGTTAATTTAGTCATTGGACAAGGGACACTTCTTGGTGGGAACATTTCAACGATTAATTGGGCGACAGGGCCTTATTTCGTAAGTCTTGGCGTGAGTTTTACCAACGGAACGAACTACCTTGATTACGGTTCTCAACAATTGATGAGTGTTCCCTATGCGCTTTATGCAAAAAATGCAGGGAATCAACTGAATCAATGGCGATATGGAAATGCGATTCCCTTAGCGGCTCTAGGTGCAATGGGTGATTTTTACCTCAACATGACCAATGGCAATGTCTATTATAAATCAAACGCAAC
Source organism: Flavobacteriia bacterium (assembly GCA_026391005.1). Lineage (GTDB taxonomy): Bacteria > Bacteroidota > Bacteroidia > Flavobacteriales_D > Crocinitomicaceae > UBA952. The sequence continues at coordinate 7,008 of JAPLEV010000020.1, forward strand.
TACGTGGGCCTTAACTGGCAACATTACAGGTCCAGCAGGAGCAGCCGGAGCAACGGGTCCAACTGGATTAACAGGTGCTGCCGGACCAGCAGGAGCACAAGGAATTCAAGGTGTAGCAGGTGCAACGGGTCCAACCGGATTAACAGGGGCAACCGGACCAGCAGGAGCAACCGGACCAGCAGGAGCACAAGGAATTCAAGGTGTAGCAGGACCAACAGGTCCAATAGGATTAACAGGTGCTACAGGTCCAGCAGGAGCTACCGGACCAGCTGGAACGAACGGAACGCAAGGTGTTGCAGGACCAACTGGTCCAATAGGATTAACAGGTGCTACCGGACCTGCAGGAGCACAAGGTACACAAGGTGTAGCAGGACCAACAGGTCCAACTGGATTAACAGGTGCAACAGGACCTGCAGGAGCGCAAGGTCTTCAAGGCGTAGCAGGTCCAACAGGTCCAACTGGATTAACAGGTGCTACGGGACCAGCAGGAGCGCAAGGCCTTCAAGGTGTAGCAGGACCAACGGGACCAACGGGACCAACTGGATTAACAGGTGCTACGGGACCAGCAGGAGCACAAGGTACACAAGGTGTAGCAGGACCAACAGGTTCAACTGGATTAACAGGTGCTACAGGACCAGCAGGAGCCCAAGGTACACAAGGCGTAGCAGGACCAACTGGTCCAACTGGATTAACAGGTGCTACCGGACCGGCAGGAGCCCAAGGAACTCAAGGTGTAGCAGGTCCAACTGGATTAACAGGTGCTGCTGGACCAGCAGGAACGAACGGAACGCAAGGTCCTATCGGTTTGCCAGGTGCTATTGGTCCACAGGGGCCAGCAGGAGCCTTACCAGCGGGAAGTGCAAGTCAAACGCTTCGTAATGACGGCATCACATGGATAGCCAATTCAACATTAACGAATACAGGTGCAGCCATAGGAATTGGAACCATTTCCCCTAATTCTTCTGCCATTTTAGATGTTCAATCTACCACACAAGGTTTATTATTACCCACCATGACATTGGCTCAGAAATCAGCGATTTTAACTCCGGCAACTGGGTTACTTGTTTATCAAACAGATGGAACGGCTGGTTTCTATTATTTTAATGGAACAGCATGGACGGCAATTGGTGGGGCAGCTGGAGCAGGAGGAGGATCATCTTCATCGGCAAATACACTTATTTATACCGCAGACGGCTTTTAATTTTTAGCCTTATTTCTATCACATGAGAAACTTGTTTCTACTAGTAAGTGTACTTTTTAACTATGTGGTTTTTTCGCAGGGTAACTTGCAATTTAATCAGGTGAAATTAGTTAGCACAGTTGAAACTGTTCTAGCAGGTAAGGTGTGGAAGGTGGAGAGTGCAACATTTCAAGGTGGGCAGCCATTTTGTATCGGAGCAGGAAGTAATACTGCATGTAGTAGTGGTAATATGATGTCGACTGGTTTTGTGGGTGATATGTCATTTCAGGTCAATGGACAAACCAATTATTTATATACGAATCTTGGCCAGCCAGGCACTTCCGCAACCTATGCCAGTCAAGGATACAGCCCTTTTCCATTATGGCTTCCAGCAGGTTCTACTTTAGCCGCAGGAACCAACATGCGCTACCTGAGCGTAATTGAATTTAACATTATCCCATGAAAAGACTTTACATTTTCATCATTACCATTTTTCTAACTACGGTTGCGTTTTCACAAGGTAACTTGCAGTTTAATCAAGTATTATTACTTTCCACAAATCAAAACTCAAGCATATTACTTGGAACGGTTCCTGCGGGTAAAACATGGAAAATAGAGGGTTATGGGACTAATCTGACTAGTTATAACAGTTGTGATTTTAGCTTTAATGGCGTAGAACCTGCATTTCGTGCTGGCACTACAAATATTTATCAAAATAATTACGCTTATGTCTCATCTACACAACAATTTTGGTTGCCTGCAGGAACTCCTTTACATGCAATTGCTTGTAATGGCGCCGTAGGTTATCGATGGGTAAGTATAATTGAATTTAACATTATACCATGAAAAGACTTTACATTGCTCTTTTTATACTACTTAATCACCTTGCTTTCGCCCAAGGCAACTTACAGTTCAACCAAGTGTTGTTTTTAACCGCAACAACAAGTAATTTAGCACAATGGACTGTTCCAGTCGGTAAAGTTTGGAAAATAGAAGCATTGGGAGGATATGCCGGAAGTACTTATGTCTATTTGAATAATCAAGCTGCATTTGAACACACTGGACCTGTCGTATCTTCTGGGGGATATTATCGCCATTCTGCTTCTTCTCCAATATGGCTTCCAGAGGGAACAATCCTAGGACATTCCTCTTCAACTCAAGGCGCGTATCGATGGTTTAGTATTATTGAATTTAACATTATCCCATGAAAAGACTTTACATTTTCATAATTACGATTTTTCTATACACGGGTGCTTTTACCCAAGGTAATTTGCAGTTCAACCAAGTAAAATTGGTTTCCACTATTGAAACTGTTCCTGCAGGGAAGGTATGGAAAGTGGAAAATTATTTACCATCCTCCCAACTTGCAATTGATTTAAATAGGCCATCGAATCAACCAACAGCAGGAGGAACAAAGAACTTCATAATGTTAGTCAATAGTAGCCAAGTATTTCTTCAAACCACTATTACTAGAGAGGTAGGAAGAGACGATGGTTATTGGAACTTTACTGGCTACGCAACCGCATCCGACTATAAAATTTTTGATGCACCAATCTGGTTGCCTGCATCTACCACATTAGCGGCATCCACCAATGTATTAAGTTTGAGTGTTATTGAATTTAACATTTTACCATGAAGAAACTCTACTTTATTCTTTTTATACTACTAAATCAACTCGCATTTGCGCAAGGTAACTTGCAATTCAACCAAGTAAAATTAGTTACCGCGCTAGAAACAGTACCTGCTGGAAAGGTGTGGAAAATTGAAAGTGTAATTTATAACATTCCATCTGAGATGAGCTCCTATCAAACATCACAATCGTTAAGTTGCGGTGTTAATACGTTTCAAAATTTTGCTATTGAAGTAGCAGGAGTGCCAACTAAAACAGGTCAAGGGGTAGGTTCTTTACAATTGTCTAGTCTTGGTTATACTCAAGGATATACAGAACTGCCAATTTGGTTACCTGGAGGGTCAACCTTATCAGGTGGACCATGTCTAAATAAAGTAAGTGTTTTAGAATTTAATATTATACCATGAGAGTTATTTTAATTTTCCTTTTTTTGGTTAGCATTCAGGCTTCTTTCGCCCAAGGCAACCTACAGTTTAATCAAGTAATTACTTATGCATTTGCCTCGAGCAACACGACACCAATTACAGTTCCCGCGGGTAAAGTTTGGAAATTAGAAAATTGCATGTTGAACTCTTCTAGTAATACCTATACTTACATGTTATATAATGGGGTAAATTATAATCTTCGTCAGCAATTAACCTCCACCCAAGTAGCAAATTTTCCTTTTTGGCTTTCGGCTGGCACATCGGTTACCTTTGGTAGCGCTGGTAGTGCTGCGGGAGGTATACTCAGCATTATTGAATTTAATATAATACCCTGATTATTAAAAATATATTAATAAAACAACCGCTCAAATTAAATTACGTACTAAGAAAAACAAAGGCCTTGAAAAATTTTACTTTACGCTTAACGCTATTTATTTGTTTAGTTTTAATAGCGTTTCTTTCTCCTATTAATGCACAATACCTTCAACCAGGCTGTCCGAATGCCAATTTGAACATGAATAATTTTACAGGTTGGACAGGATATACGGGTAATTATGGTAATCCAGGGTCCACCTTTGGAATTGTTAACGGAAGACACACTATAATTACAGCACCAGGAATAGACCCAAACACATGTGGGGGCTTACAAATGATTCCTCCCGGACACAACCGTTCATTAAGATTAGGAAATTCAAGCGTTGGAGCACAGGGAGAAAGAATTACTTATCAAATTAGTGTTTCACAAATAAATGCACTTTTCGTTTATAAATATGCCGTTGTGTTGCAGAATCCAGGACATGCGCCAAATAACCAACCAACCTTTGAAGCTCGAGTTTTGAACGCTGCTGGACAACAAATCGGTGGTAATTGTGGTATCTATACCGTGTATGGTGGTCAGCCTGGACAAAACTTTCAAAACTGCGGTGGTCAAACTTGGTTGCCTTGGACAGTGGTGGGTTTAAACTTAACCCCATACATAGGTCAAAATATAACCGTTGAATTCACTACACGTGATTGCAGTCAAAGCGGTCATTATGGTTATGCTTATGTGGTAGCTGAATGCATGCCATTAATAATTGATGTTGACTTTTGTTTTGGTGCCAACCAAGTTCAATTAACAGCACCTTCTGGATTCCAATCCTACTCATGGCAGCCAGGTGGTTCATCGTCGCAAAGTATTACTGTTAATAATCCAGGTAATAATCAGCAATACACCTGTACAATGCAATCATTTAGCAACCAAGGAAACTGTACCGTTGCTATTAGTGCCCAATCAATTCCTACGACTTTAAATGCGAACTTTACTTATGGTTCCGCATGTCCTTGGTCCCCAATACAATTTAATTCAACAACAGTTATTACACCAAATACAGTTGGCGGTGTGCCTTTACCCAACGGTGGTGCATCCTCTTGGTCGTGGAACTTTGGCGATAATTCAACCTTGAGTGGAAATGATCCAAACGTTCATATGAATCCGACTCATATTTACCAAAATGCAGGTACATACACGGTAACACATATTACCAACACGCAAGCAGGGTGTTCTGATACTATTTCACAAATAATTACCATTTCTCCGCCCCCTTTGATTAATTTCACAATGAATGATACGTGTGTTAACCAAACGGTAAGTTTTGTCAATCAAACGGTGGATCCAACACCTTGTACTTATACTTGGAACTTTGGAAATGGAAGCCCAACAACAAATGTGGTCAACCCTACTTACACCTATCCAGCAGCGGGAACATACAATGTAAGTTTAATTGCTGCCAACCAAGGAGGATGTATTGATACTTTAACGCAAGCCCTTACGATTTATCCCTTACCTCCAGTGAGTGCAGGTGTTGATCAAAGTGTTTGTCCTGGGTTTCCGGTGACCATGAGTGGAAGTGGTGCCAATACCTACACATGGAACAACGGGGGTATAAACAATGTGCCTTTTACGCCACTTTCAAGTAATACTTATACTGTAACTGGAATTGACGCAAATGGCTGTATTAATACGGACAATGCGCTTGTAACAGTGTATCCTCAGCCGCTTGTAAATGCCGGAAATGATGTAGCTAACTGCACGGGAACAATGGTAACCTTGAATGGCTCCGGGGCACAAACTTATACATGGAATAACGGAATAAGCAACGGCGTTCCATTTTCACAATTGGTGGGAATTCAAAACTACATTGTAACAGGCATTGACGTTAATGGCTGTATTGATACCGATACTGCTCAAGTCAACATTCAAAACAATCCTACAGTAAACTTTACAATTTCCAATGCTTGTGAGGGATTAATAGCAACATGCACGAACACAACCATTGATCCTTTACCACTTACTTATGATTGGAATTTTGGAGACGGTTCACAAAACTCCACGCTTACCAGTCCAACGCACGTTTTCGCAACAGCCGGTCAGTATACCGTCACATTAATCGCTCAAAATGGAAATGCTTGTGATGATACTTTGCAACAAGTGGTAACGATCTACCCCACTCCCATAATTGATGCAGGCCAAGATGTTTCTGTATGTCCCAATTTCCCGATCACTTTAAATGCAACAGGTGGATTTACCTATATTTGGGAAACGGGTACCGCAAACGGAACGCAATATGTCCCAACTGTTAGCGCCTACCTATCAGTAGTTGTAATAGATTTGAACACCTGCCAAGATATTGACAGTTTATTTGTAACCGTATTTCCTCAACCAATTGTAGATGGGGGAATTGATATTTCAGAATGTGTTGGGACAAGCGTTACCTTAAGTGCTACAGGTGCTTCCACCTATGTTTGGGACGGAAATGTTTTAGATGGCGTTACATTTATTCCTGCCGTAGGCAACTATAATTTCACCGTTACAGGAACAGATTTGAATGGTTGTATAGACACAAACATCGTTAATGTACTAATTTTCCCGAATCCTGTTGTTATCGCTGGGAATGACCAAATAATTTGTTCAGGAGCCACCTTAACACTTTCGGGCAGTGGTGCTGTAAGTTATGTTTGGAACAATAATGTAGTTAATGGTGTTTCTTTTATTCCTGCTGCAAGTAGTTCCTACGAAGTAATTGGCACCGATGCAAACGGCTGTATCGATAACGATAGCATAACTGTTGCAATTGAACCGATAACGAATGTTTCATTCATTGCACCAGTAACCGAAGGTTGCGAACCCCTTCAAGTAACGCTTAACAATACCTCCACCAGTACACCGGGGGTTAATTGCATTTGGGACTTTGGCGATGGTCAAACAGGATCAGATTGTTCCAGCATCAATCATACCTACAATACACCAGGTTGCTATGATGTTCAATTAACAGTTACTACCGCCTTAGGATGTATTTGGACGGCAACAACCAACAATTACATTTGTGTATTCCCAAATCCTACTGCTGTATTCACTCCTTCACCAAATACATTAAATGATATTACCACCACAGCCTATATGAATAATGGTTCATCAGGTGCGGATACCTATTTTTGGGATTTTGGCGATGGCAGCGCTCCATCAACAGAAGAAAGTCCATCACATTCGTTTCCTGGCTTTCCACCAACAAATTACACCATCGAATTAACGGCAACAACCGTTCATGGTTGTATAGACACCATGACACAAATTGTAGTTGTTGAGGAGTCACTTATTTATTATATTCCCAATACGTTCACTCCTGATTCAGATGAACACAATCAAACATGGATGCCCATTTTTTCATCCGGAGTTGATCCATTCAATTATTCGCTTTACTTATACAATAGATGGGGAGAACTCGTATGGGAAAGTCATAATCCTAACGTAGGTTGGGATGGCACCTTTGGAATGAGTGGTAAAGAATGCCAAGATGGTGTTTATACCTATAAAATTTCCTACAAAACACCGCTTCGTGACGACCGATTTGAGATTACGGGTCATGTAAATGTTCTTCGTTAATCTTTTATTGCCATTAAAAGCACTAAGTTGTAAACATTTTAAGCTTCTCAAAAATACGAATATTCTGACTATTTACAGTTTCGGTTATCCTATCTGCTTGTGTAATTAATACAAGCATTTTACCTAAAAATTTTGAGTTCCTTTTTAAGTGGAGCTCGTATAAAAAAGCATAAGTTTTTAACAAATTAAATATAAAAAACGGACCTCCGTTTTATCCACCACAAGCAACCTCAAAACGATAGCATAGAAAAAAGGGCTACCTAACCAATTCGTAATCAATTATATGCAAAAATTAATTTTAAAAAGCCAATTTGGCTTTACCGAAATTTTATTGACTATTTTTTTCTTAAATCTTCTATTCCCACTCGTTTCTCAATCCTTGCAACAAGGATGTCCGAATGCAAATCTATCGATGAATAATTTCACAGGATGGACAGGTAATACAGGATATTTCGGAAATCCCGGAGCAACCTTCGGAATTGTAAACGGGCGACATACCATCATTAGCACGCAAGGTTTCGACATAAAAACATGTGGGGGATTACCAATGATTCCTCCAGGTTACAATCGTTCTATAAGACTAGGGAATCAAATAGATGGAGCTGAAGGTGAAAAAATAAGCTATCAACTAACCGTTTCGCTAGACAATTCACTTTTTATTTATAAATATGCAGTAGTTCTTGAAGATCCAGATCATACCGCAGTTCAACAACCCAACTTCGAAATGCGCTTAAAGAATGCAGCGGGTCAACAGATCAATGGAAATTGCGGAATTTATACTGTTTATGCTGGACAACCGGGGCAAAACTTTCAGAATTGTAATGGTATAGCATGGCTACCTTGGAAAACGGTAGGTGTAAATTTAAGTTCATATATGGGTCAAACCATTACAATTGAATTTACCACCCGCGACTGCTCGCTAGGTGCTCACTTTGGCTATGCTTACCTCGTTGCAGAATGCATGCCTTTATACATCAACATGGATTATTGCCAGGGGTCAAGCCAAGTTCAGTTAACCGCTCCAATTGGATTTCAAAATTACCAATGGACTCCAGGTGGAGCTACAACACCATCAATAACTATTAATACTCCGAACAATAATCAAGTATATACTTGCACAATGAATTCTGTGAGTAATCAAGGAAATTGCCCTGTAACTATTAGTGCGCAATTAACACCAACAATCGTTACCGCAAACTTCACCAATACCCAAGGGTGTTCCTTTGTACCTATTCAATTTAATTCAACGAGTAGTGTTAGTCCAACACTGCTAGGCGGAATAACCCTGCCGAATAACGTCCTTACCAATTGGACTTGGTATTTTGGAGATGGTTCATCACTTAGTGGAAATAATCCATCCATACACATGAATCCGCAACACACCTACCCATCTGCTGGCGTTTACACGGTAACTCATATCAGCACTACTGCTGGAGGATGCAGTGATACCATCATACAAAACATCATTGTAGGTGCTCCACCGGCATCCAATTTTACTGTGAATGGTTCTTGCCAAAACACGGTAACTTCATTTCAAAGTCAGTCCAACGTGCCTTGTACTTATTCCTGGAATTTTATGGATGGAAGTGCAAATAGTAGTCAGGCAAACCCTCAACACATATACACCTTAGCTGGCAGCTACACGGTAACTCTTATTGCCACCAATGCAATAGGTTGCAGTGATACTACCTATCAAAATTTAACCATTCACCCACAACCCAATATCGACGCTGGAATTGACACCAATGTTTGTACTGGCGACGGAGTTCTGCTTAGTGCAAGTGGCGGAACAAGCTATAATTGGCAATTAAATGGGACTAATGGAGGGCAATACATCCCCAATAACGATGGTTTTATTTATGTTATTGGTATAGATACAAATGGATGTTCAAATATAGATAGCCTATATATCATCGTTTATCCATTACCAATTGTTACCGCGGGAGCTGATCTTTTTGCATGTTCAGGAACTACGATTACTTTACAAGGGAATGGAATACTAAACTACACGTGGAATAATGGTATTGTTGATGGTGCGCCGTTTATTCCGATTCCTGGATCATACAATTATAGTGTAACAGGTACAGACCTATATTCGTGTTCAGCGACTGATTCAATAAATGTAACTATTTATGCGAATCCGATAATTAATGCTGGAATTGATCAGATCATTTGCACAGGTAGCGCTGCTACATTGTCGGGAAACGGAGCACAAACATACCAATGGAATAATAGCGTTGTAAATTCATTAGCATTTATTCCCCTACAATCTGCAAGTTATACCGTAATCGGCACCGATATAAATGGTTGTATTGGAAGCGATAGTGTTTCCGTATCAATCGAACCCGCAACTGATGTTTCCTTCATTGCTCCAGTCACAGAAGGATGTGCTCCCCTTGACGCTTCATTTATGAATACATCAACCGGTACGGCAGGACTTAATTGTTTTTGGGACTTTGGCGATGGTGAAAATGGAACAGATTGTTCGAGTATAAGTCATACCTATTTGACACCAGGTTGTTACGACGTACAATTAACCATAACTACCCCTTTGGGCTGTGTTTGGTCGGAAACCATACCAAATTACATCTGTGTTTTCCCAAATCCAATTGCTTCCTTTTCGCCCTATCCTACTCAGCTAAGCGAGGCTGTAACAAACTCAAGTATGAATAACGCAAGTATCGGCGCAACAACTTATTATTGGGATTTTGGTGACGGGAGCATGCCCTCAAGCAATCAAGATCCGAACCATGAATTCCCAGGTTATCCACCTACAAATTATACTATATTTCTAACAGCAACAAGCGAACACGGTTGTATAGACACCATAACACAAACAGTAATCGTTCATCCTTCATTACTAATCTACATACCAAATGCCTTTACACCAGATGGGGATCAGTTCAATCAAACTTGGCTGCCAATCTTCTCAGAAAGTGTTGATCCTTATAATTATGAGTTACTACTTTTCGATCGATGGGGTGAAACGATATGGGAAAGTCATAATTTAAGCGTGGGTTGGGACGGAACATATGGAAGTAATGGATTAGCTGTTCAAGATGGAAGTTACACCTATAAAATCAGCTATAAACTAAGAAATGACGCGCTAAGGGAAATAATCACAGGCCACGTAAATCTAATGCGCTGATAAAGTAGAATTAAGTGTTAATAGTAGATTTAGTAAGGCCATCAACTTAATTTGATGGCCTTACTAATTTTATGAGTATTACAACCTACATTTAGGAAAGGAAATTAATTTGCCTAATTCAATTTAAAATTAGTTAGCTCAGGTTCAAAAGAAGTCATGCAAGATTTAGCAAATAATTCGTTCTTTACTTTATAAACCTCTAGGTTACTTTTTACAAATTTATAATTTGATTTCAGCCGATTTGCTTGAGAATTTATCAGTGCAATTGCTTTTTCAAACTCAACAGTATTCTTGGTGTAGGCCCTTCTCAATGTAGTGTTATTCATAATTTTCTGGTAAATAATTGGGGCATTACTTTTTCCATATTTAAGATAAGCTCCAATGAATGAATTAAATTCATAATAAGCAAAATAGGTTGCTAAAGCAGCTTTAAAAAAAGTTATCGCTAAGGTTGTATCGTTTTGTTTTAATGCATTATCATAGGCATCCAATGCCGCGCTACATCCATTTTGGTAGGCTGTATATTCGTCCATCAGACCAAAAATTCCGTTAACATTTGCGGATACACCAGAACCTTTTCCTATATAAGTAGTAAAGCGAAATATTTTTTCTTTAGCATCAATAGGAAGAAAGCCCGCAATTAATTCAGATTTATAATAAGATTGAACATCAGATTGTTCTGTATCAGTAAATAAAAGGTATTGATTTGGGCCTACAAAAATACCATCTCTGGTATTTTTATGATGAGTTGATTCGTGAATAATAGATTCAAATTCAACGATAATATCATTTTTATCATTTGCATCGAAATTTGCTGGAGTTGGGACCCCTCCTACCGTAATGCTCCAACTATTAGGAGATGAATAACTTGACTCTAGCATCGGAACATAATCTGGTGCATATTGTTGGCAAAATAAAAGGACTAAGGTTTTTTCTGATGCTAAGGAAGGCAAATCTGCACGATACGTAGTGTGATTTTGCAGTTTATCATTTGAAAAACCAAAAGAAAAAGTTACAGCGAGAGCGACAAGAATTTTTTTCATCATAGCCATAAAACCAAAGAGGAGGAAAACGTTACAAGATAAATGATTAACACAACAATTAATAGAGACGAAATCATTGAAATGGTGGATTTTTAGAAAGGCATAACTTACTTAAGCTAGGGAATTTTTAATACCTGCCCAATCCTAATCATATCGGAGTGTAATCCGTTTGCTTTTTTAATCTTTCCAACTGTCGTATGATATTTATTTGCAATCATACCTAGCGTATCACCTGCCTTTACTTTATATTTTTTCTTCGTTTTAACGCTCGGATTTTTTATTACTGGAGCCAGTGCCGACTGTACCTGATTCTCGCAGGGATTTAATCTTGTGTAATCCTCCAGAGAAATTGCTGCTCCTATTTGGGGATCATAGTACTTATAAAAATGTTGACAAATATTTATGGTGTTAGAAAAAAATGGAAGACTATCTCCGTTCCACTCAAAGCATTGAATTACAGCGTCATTAAATTCCAATATTTTTTCCGGAAATAAAGTTGGGTATCGCCTATGCATAGCATTTACTTGCGGCTGAACGGCACCAAGTCCTCCTCCGGCTGATCCTCGACTATCCAAACGAACATAACAGCGGCCATTTTCACTTGGTCCAACCACAGCAATCCAATATACGGTTAAGGTTTGTGGATTAATTTGAATATAAAGGGATTTTAAATCCGAATTGAATCCTTTTTTTCGAATATTTTCCAGTCCGATATTTACCTTAACATTTAGGTAGCCACCAAATTTATCTGATCTACGCGAATTAAAAGAATGTAGCGCGTCATATACTGACGGCATACCTTTGGCACAATAAGAATCACAGACTAATTCATCAAATTTACCAAGTTTAATTGTATCCGGATTTATTAGAAAAAATGGCGGTACAATTAAACTAATTCTTTCAGGAATGGAATCCGCGAGAACTGTTGATGCATCTACTTGCGAAAAGGATAAGGGTAAGAATAAGAAATATAATGAGATTAAGATAATTATCCTATATGGAAGTAAATACATTGAATTCATCTCAACACGTTATCGTTAAAAATACTAAAATAAATAAAAAAGAAAGACCATTAGAGGATACTAACGATTATGATCGAATATTAAGCGAACTTACTACCCTAAACAAAAAAGTAGATGATTTAGCTTCCGAAATAAAAAACACAACAAAAAAATAAATAAAATACAGCTACCAAGTGAATTGAACCCCTAAGTTTAAGTTATAGTAATATTTATCGATTGGTAAAGGGCGGTAGGAATCATAAACATGATCATAACTAAGCTTCATTTCAAGGTGATTACTAATCTTAAAAAATAAATTCAGATCAATAATCCATCTAGGCTTCAAGAAATATTGAAATTGACTATTCATTGGAAATTGAACATAAGTTCTTGCGCTAAAATCGATGCCTTTTTTAAATTGAATTGCTGCTTTAGAAGATAAGTTTAATCGGGGAATATTTCTAATAACCTCCAAAGATGAATCATTATTAAAACCATAACCACTTGTATTTGAATTCCATTTTTCAAACTCATAAAAAATACCTATACTACTGTATAAATCATCCTTTTTTCCTTCCCAAAATCTAAATCGCGCATTACATCCTGCCAATGCCCTATTCCGCATTCCTAAAACCCCATTCCATTGATATTGACAGAAAAAATCTGGCGCAACTTTTCGTTTATCATTATCTCTAAATCGAAATTGAAAGTAGCCGTTATTTTCCAAAATTACCTTTCCATTAAAGGAGCCGTCCATATTACCTAACAATATTAAAATCCAATCTTTTTTTAAAAATAAATCAAGTTCCATTTGGTTCGATAAATCTAGCATATTTAATTTTTGTTTGTCGCTTGCGAAACTTACATTATATGAAAATGCTATTTTTTTTTCGGAGGAATCTTGGTCATTTTCACGATCTACATTAACGAGCTGACAATGAATTGGGCCTATCAAAAGGCATAGAATTATAAATAATAATTGAACTTTCATTATATGTAATTAAAAAACGTTTTCGGTCCAAAAAGCAAGTTTAACTTGTCGACATGCACATTTAAATTGCTAGAATGGAGGAGGTCGCTGTTGATTTTTGGCTCTATTTTATTGGTATCTTAAAGGAAAGTTAATTATTTTAAATTAATTGAAAATTTTACTGTCAAAATTATTTGCTTTATTGGTTCTATTGAAGCACAAAATATTTGAGAAAATAGTATTCATTTTATACTTAAATTTGTAAATATGAAAATCTATAATTTAGTTGCTATTTTTTTTCTTATTGGTTCTTTTTTAGCTCTTTTTTCTTGTAATGACCCAAGCAATAAAAAAGCATCTAATGAATTACCAACAATAAAAGACACAATAAATACAACAGTAAGTCGAGCGAATTGGCGAAATCCTGTTATGAGTCCTGTTGGTGTTGGTGTTGCGAGAATTGTTCGTGGCTATTTCCTTGTCGGAGATTATAAAAAAATGCTGCAGTTTGTTATTGTTCCACCTTGTTACCAACCCAAGCAAATAGAAAATATTTTAAGAAAATCAACTTGGGGATATGAAATTAATCTTTCAAATTTACAGTGGTTACCAGACAGTACATTTATTCTTACTCACAGAACTAGCAAACAAAATACCACAGGATCCGAGCAATACATTGGTAGAATTATCAATGATACAGCAAAAATCTTCTTGTTTCCTGAGAAACAAAATCTTTTCCAATATTATGGTGATGAGAACATCGATGATCCCTGCCAACTAAAAGACGCCATGGATAAAATTTATTTTGCCTTTGACAAAACGATCATTTTAAAACAATCGGCAACTTCATTAGCCGCTATACTAAGCTACCTTAAGTCAAATACTAACATTCGCGCACATTTTATTGGACACACTAGTAATGAAGGATCTAAATCACATAACATTCAACTCAGTCAACTTAGAGCGAAAGCAATATGCGATTATTTATCAAAAAATGGTATCGTGATGGATCGATTAAGCTACGAGGGAAAAGGTGATAAAGAGCCCTTGGTGTCTAATGATACAGAGGCAAACAAAAGCATAAATCGCCGAGTAGAAATAAGTGTAAATGAATTAGATTAATAAAAATCAAGTTTTCTTAGATTGAAATACTTACCATCATTTTAAATCGCAAATCGCTGAAATAAAGCTAAAGGAAACTTCCATATAACCGCGTTCAAAAAAGATCTTTAGAAATCAACCTTTTTATTTTAAGGTGCTATTTCTTTCTCGGCGTAAAAAAATGCCATGTAACCATCTGCTTATGCATCAAATGTTCGAAGATCATGTGGTCAATAACCCCTCTTTGCTCCTCTAAAAATACTCCGTAGCTAGATTTTCTAGACATAAAGCGAAAGTGAAACATTTCCATTAATGCATAAGATGCTGCAACACTAATTGCTTCAATTGGTGATTCTTTGCTAAACCCCTTTCCTTCAATAATTTGCAAACATCCTTTTTGCAAATCCCCCAATAGAATTGGATCATTACTTTTTGGTTGCTTAAACGAATCGGATTCGCGATAGAGAACTGGCCCTATTTTGAGATAATTAGTTGCTTTAGAATACATATAGGGGAACATTGCATCGAGAGCAAATAGCTGTAATTCATCTGGCCAAGTATCCATTAATTTATCAAGGGCATCGCTCATAGTAGAATTTAAATTAAGAATTTTACTTAAAACTAAGAAAAAAAACGAGTGCAGTAAAAGTATGTAGATAAATTTTATTTCGTAAAAGCTTCGTTATCAATCTAGAGAATTAAGAAAATCGGCCGTATTCTCTTAATGAATAGCTCCTTTAACAAGACCACCTAATATCTTACAAGTTTAGGTAGTTTCGATGAAGCGAATTGGCAAGGCTTAAAGTTTAATGATTCCTTTTGCGATTTTCTTTCCTTTGTAAACACATTGTAACCAATAGGTGCCATGTGCAAGCCCAATCGTTTCCAAACTAAATGGCGATGCCGGTTGACTCAGTTCAATAAGTTTTCTGCCGGTAGCATCAAAAAGCATAAAAGTATATGCTTCATCCTGAGGGATATTGTGTGTTATTACTGGGTTATTCACTGAAGGATTAGGCATGATATTCACTTGAATTTCTCCTTCTGTTACATTAATTACTTTGGATGACTCGGCTGTACATCCCAATGAATCGGTCACAATCAAGTTTACGGTATAATTACCCGGCGAAGCATATACGTGGTTGACTTGTTCTCCCTCACCCGTAAGGGTTTGATCGCCAAAATCCCATGCATATTGACTAGTTGGCCCATTTAAACCGGAAAATGAGTAGTTAACATCGCCAGAAAGGTGTGTTTGCAAGAAGGTAGAATCGGGTATGGACAAAGCCACTTGCATGGGAAATGATGCAAAGCAGCCATACAAATCATTGAGTTCTAGGGTGTATAAACCGGCCGAGTCGAGCAAAATCGCTGGGGTTTCAGGCCCTGGTTTCCAATTGTACGAATAAGCAGGATTGTACGGCGCTTCATACAGTGTATTCATGCAAACCAAGGTGTCTTCCGGAATCGAAATCGTTGGCAGAACAGCACCAAAAGGTGCTAAGGTCGAATCCATCCATGCTAAGCGATCCTCCAAAAAGTTTTTCATGTTGTTGATTTGATCGGAATAGGTGGAGTTACCTAAGGTTTGCCATACCGCAAAATTGCGAGCCGCAGGCCCTTGCAAAAGCACCCCAGATAAACTATCCACGAAACTTAAAAAATTAGCCGTTTTGAATTCATCCTGACGCAAGGTCAACCATCGGCAAGCCAATTCATGGCGATAAATGCTATCCGTATATAACTTCGACCACCAAAACGGAAAGGGCCAACCAGGGTGCGTATTTTCCCATACCCAGCCAGAAGTAGGATCACTGGCCATGGCGCGATCATAATCCCAAGGTGGACCAATACACAATTTACCGCCATCGGTATCTTTCTCCTTGTACATGTAAGTACTGCGCCCATAACTGTCATAGTTCATGCTGAATTCGTTAACGATAAGGAAATCGATAAACGTACTGACATCAATCCAATTCCGATATCCAAGCGTTTCATTCATAAAACTGGAGGCATTTAAAGCGTTCTCGAAGGAATCCACATACGTTTTAATATAATTGGCTTGCACCGCTTCTATGGTATCCGCTTTGGGGTAAACGTATTTAAACTCTACGGGGTTCGAAGTAGTAGCACTATTTATGGGGTCATAAACAGAATTCCAATTTCCAGGATCGCCGTTGATGTTCATCTCTATGATGTAACCACCCGTTAGATCACTTCCTGATAAATCGTTAGCAGACAATTTGGCGATATCTAAGCGATTATTATCTCGCTTTACTTTCTCGGTTAAGGTATAAACCCCAATGTACGTGCCATCTAAAAAGATTTCACACAATTTAGTTCTAGGTGCATAACGCCCCATGCGACGAGCAAATTCATAGGTAAGTGAATTAATCAGTAAGAAGTTATCCAAATACTCTGCTTTGAATATCCAATCATTTTCTGAAGGAAGTCCCAAAAGTGTAGTATCTATTTTAGATCCATTTGCATCAATCAAGTCGAAATCATAGTTTTTCTTTGGATACCACGGACCTGAAAATCCCTGAAACTCAGTCATTATATCCCCTTCGTAAGCAAAATTGGTTTGATTAACATAATTCAACTGACCTAGACCATTGTCAATAATTTCCATGTGCACCGGCACTTTTACGTCATTATTAATGGGATTACCCAGCGAAGTGAGTTTGATAATTGGTAGCACACTAGAAAGCGGACCATCGTATGAAATCACAAATGGAATACCACCAGGACAGGGATTATTTCCATTTAACCCAACTCTAATTATGTAAGTCTCACCAGCAGTTAAGGTAGCGTCTAAATCCGCTTGTAAACCGCAATTATTATTATCATCGTTGAAGTACAAAGATCCTGCTCCAGTTCCCGCAAAGTCAACGTTGGCGCAATCACCGTAGACCCAGAGTTTCGTGTCACAGGCACTTAGGTTACAGGTACTAATGGAATAGATTCCAGTAGAATCAGGGATAAATGAATAAAAAGTATTCGCTTGCGTGGCGACCATTGAACCCAATGAGGTGGGCAAGGGATTCTCACAAATACTTCCCTGCGGACAATTAAAAGAATGCGTAGCGATAGTTTGAAATGCGCCACCTGTAGCCATTTGGACACCGTTCCAAAGAATAGTGTACGATCCATTTCCGTATCCACAGCAAATACCATCACCATAACTATCGTAAATTTCAAATCGAACACAAGATGATGAATCCAAACAAACAGTATCAGAATTAGTCGTTCCACTCGCGACTTGTATATTATTTGCAATCAAGCTCCAGCTTGTTTCTCCAGGATAGGTATCAGGAATAATATTGATCGCTAACGGCCATTGACCTGAAGTACATTGAGCCAATGAAATCGTATAAACCATACAAAAAGCCCATGGAAAGAGCACCCATTTCAATAGTTTCATAAGCTATACCTTGAAACAAAGTTAGTCATAATTAATCTATTCGTACCTTATGATAATAACTCAGCAGTATTAGAATAATGGAAGTTAGCGTTAGAACAGTAGGAATTACTATTCAACTAAGATTGCAAATTCACTTACAAAATGAGATTGAAATTTACTAATCCTTTTTCTTTGGTTTAATAATCGCTAAGCCGAAAGCAATACCGAACATTACTGTAATAAGACCGGCAAAATAGGGAATAATTTGGGTCATTTTGAAGAATTATTAATTAACTTTAAGTAAATTCCAAAAGCTAGAATGGAGGGCACCCACAAACCAATAAATGTTCCGTCCTCTTTTTCTCCTAAAAAATAAAGCGACTCCGAAAATAACAGAGAGAGTAAAGCGGCAATAAAAAGTAATTTGTCTGTGGTAGTAAAATTTTTTAGCATATGGATGAATTTTTTAATTTAACAACTAAAGGTTTAAAAATGTTTAAAAACAAGATAAAATAGAAAACACACAATTAATAATCTTTTATAAAAAACCAAGGATTAAAACTAAGATAAGATTACCCTTGCTGCGGCTATAATGATATCCTTGGTGAAGCATTTCCTGATATGATGACTATTTGTGTACCTTTAGTATTATCAGGATTGAATTGTTTATAGCCCTGTGAATCATATTTTTTAGATTGATCCGTGCTCAATAGATCAAAAGATAAATTATACTTTATGGGATATTTATTCGAGCTATTATTATTATCAAATACCTTTCCTTCTTCATTCATTATTAAGTAAGATACCTCATTACTATTCCTCTCCTTTACACTAACATTTCGTGTTTGTCCTGCTTGAACGAAAAACCAACCTTTGGAGCGTTTTCCATTGTCTGTTTTTAGCCCAACTGCAAGATAGAGATTCTTATTTGATGAATTATAAAATGATATTGTATGCGTTTTAAAGAGCGACGTTTTATCTTTTTTAGGATCAGTATCAGAGAATAAGGCATAAGCACAAACTAAAACATCCAAATCAGAATAGCGCAAATAGAAAAATGCATCCTTACCCCAATCTTTACCCCAACTATTAACAATTTTAAAAGCACCCCCGCTAATATCATCATCATATCCGACAATGCATAAAGCATGACCACCGACGCGATTCTTATTATTTCTAAAATTTTCCATTTTTACAACACCATTAGAATCTAAAAACCTTGAATTTAGATTATTACCCTTCCCCCTTTCAAAAACATTCATACCAACAATTACAGGATTATTATTTGTCAATGCCATTTTTATTTGCTTGGCATTATTCTCTTGCAGGCGTTGAAAATCGAATAAACAATCTTTATATTTAATTTTACTTGCATCAACACTACAATTAGGTTTGTCATAATCTTTTACATATGGACATCCTTTTGCAACAAGAAGATTTAGGCATTGGTCAATGTAAGCACCATTGGAACAAGGATCAGTTTTATTAAGGTATGAGAAACGATTAAATATACTTAGCGGAGAGAATGCCGGGTAATCCTTACCATGCTCAATACGCTTTAAGATGGTAAAGCCATAATATGTAGTGGCCCATCCAACGCAAGACCCTACTATTCCCTGATCCCCTATTTCAGGAAGATATTCCTCCATCGAATAACGACGCAGCATCATTGAATTTGTAGATCTTAGGCCAATACCCTTTTCTTGATAATGAAATATGTATTCTTTAGCTATTTTTTTGGCATCCAGCAAACATCCCTCTCCTAAAAAAGATTGAACATTTGATTTACTTTCATTGGTAGTGACTTTTTCGTATTTGTAAAACAATAGCCCAAGAATTATTAATATCGAAGTTGCAAAGAGAATACGATTAAATTGGCTTTTATTTTTCATAATGTTCACTTTTATTGGTAAATATAGTTAAAAAAAAATCCTTGAATAAGTTTATCTATTGATATACTTAGCCAAAATATTGCTTACCTTTAATTGCTTAAAAAGAATCTTATTTGCTTAAATTATAATTTATCTATGAAAAATTTACCTTACCTAATACTTATTTTATTCGTCTCAATTCTTTCGTCTAATTGTCTTGCCCAAAACGAGATTCAAACTGAATTCTACTTGATTGATAAAAATGGCAAAAAAATCACGCAGTCTTTTACCTCCATAAACAATTTTGGAAATAGTGGTAATGCAATCGTTTCAATTAACGGAAAGAACTCAAAAGATTACGAAATAAAAATTAATGGGGCAAAGTATGGAATAATAAATCAAAATGGGACTTTTATTCTTGCGGCAAAATACGATTACCTAGCGTGTCTAAACTACACACAGGATACAATTTTCAAATTTATGGAGGGGGATAAAACAGGTATCATAAACATAAACGGTAAGGTAATTATTCCCGCTATCTATTCTGATTTTGATAATGTCGGAAATTCGGCAACGATAATTCAAAGTACAAACGAAGATGGATATCAACAAATATGGGACATTACAGGCAAGAAGTTAAGTGAACAGTATCAAAATATTGAACTTGGCGAAAATAAAACCGGTTATTTATTTAGATCGAATGGTTATACTGGCATTATGGATAATAGCTTTGCTGTAGTCGTTCCGGCCAACTATACTAGTTTAACCATTTTATCAAATGGGGATCTTATTGCAAAAGATATTTTCTTAAAAACCCAAATCCTAAGCGAAGCACCTAGAACGCCTTTGACACCAAAATTTGACGACATCGAACCTATAAACAATTTTAATGATTACAATAATAATAATTATGGTTTTTTAGTCACCAAAAAAGGTAAAAAAGGGTTTATTGGTAATGATTATAAAATAATCTTACCTGTCGAATTTTCTGATATTCAAGTGCTTGGAGCAGGATGTGCCAACTATATTTTTATATGTGAAAAAAATCGCGGAGAATTTTATATTTATAATAAAAATGGCGTTAAAGCATGTCCTAAAATGTTTGCAAGCATAACTAGTAATACCATCTTTGATAAATATCTTATCGTGGAAGCTCCGATAAAAACCAAGTCAAAATCGAAAAACAAGAATGATGACGCTGATTATGTTTACATCCCTACAAAATATTCCTTAATCGATTTTACCGGAAAAAAAATTCTTCCTGACGATATCGCTGAATTCACTATGACAGAAGATAATTTATTATTATTAAAGTCCAAAGGAAAATGTGTTGCCTATTCAAATAATTTAAACCCGGTTTTAAAAACCCCAATTGGATCAACAGAAAAATTCACATATATTGAGAATTTAGGAGAAAATTTATACCTAGTTCAAATTGGTGGTGAAGCTATTGATTACGGAATACCAACTGGTGGCATTTTTGGCATTTATGACGGTACGGGAAAGCAGGTAGTGCCGCTCATTTATGAAAATATTACAACCATTGGATATGGAAAAGAGATGATGATGATGACTCAAAAAAATGGGAAATTGGGGATAATAGACTTTTATGGAAAACAACTAGTTGAAAACATATATGAAAAAATGACGTGTAACGAACAATTCTGTATAGTGGAGAGTTTAATCGAACGAATATCTGCAATAAAAAAAGGGGTAATTAGTACTAGAACTGGAAAAATAATTGCCCCCATAAAGTATACTACTATTTCTGAAGATAATGATAATTTTTTCGTTGAGGACAACAACAAATTTGGTATAATTAATAAGCTCGGTGAAGTCCTTATAAAACCAAAATATAATTTTATTCAAGCTACTAATCTATATGGTATTGATTATGATTTTTACCTCGTGAATAAATCTGGAAAATTATCAAAAGATTATTATGGGGATAACGATATTCAAGGAGGTGAATGGGGTGTAATATCTGCAAAAGGTGACACCTTGCTGCCTATAGAATATATTAAACTAGAATTCATGAATGACAGTACTATTTTGGTAATCGATGCGGACAACAAATCCTATTTGATGGCCTTCCCATCTTTGAAAAAGATTACGGATCCAACTGCGGATTATATTACCGGTTTAAATAAAAGCTATTTAATTGGGAAAGATTTATCTTTCGATGAATATGGTTACCCTGTTGGTGGAATTTTTGGACTTTCCGACCAAAATGGTAAAACAATAGCTGACTATAAGTATGCAGATATCACAAGTATAAGTGACTATTATATTTGTAATTATACAGAATATGATGGTTTTGACTTAATAGACAACGAAGGAAATTTATTACTTCAAAAGGTTAATTTAATCCAATATCTTACCGATTCAGTTTTTATCATAAAAAAAGATGGTTTGTTCACGCTTTTTAATGCTAGAAAAAATACAAGTGCTGATTTGATGGATGCAACTCAAATAAGTATGCTGGAAAGCTTTAATGGAAACACTCTCGTGGGTGTAAAAGCTGGTAATAATAAATGGGGGGTAATTAATGAAAAAGGGGATTGGTTAATTAAACCAATTTATGCTGATCTTGAGATAAATGAAACAAACTATATTATCGCAGCTAAATGTGATGATGGTATTAATTTCAAGTATGGGGTTATAGATACCGAAAATAATGTTCTAATTCCTTTTGAAAACGAATCAATAACTGCTGATTCAAATAATTACGAATTCAGATGTATTCAAGGGAATAAATTATATACCAAAAACCTTATGAACAAAATACTTAAAAAAGAGCCCGTTTCTGAAGCTATTAACTGATACTATTTTAACGGATTAAACTCGCTCGCGAGTAAAAGCTTCCGAATAGCAATAGTAAATAAATATGACCTCACTATATAGAATTCATTCTAATAAGAATTAATCCACATCTATTAAGAACTAGACCTTATAATAATAAGCAAAAAAAGAAGAGATAAGCGATAATCAAAAACACGTGTTCTTGAATTTTCTTAAACGGAACTTTCTTAAATTATTAACCTATTATGCAAAAACCAAAAAGGAACATCCAAATGGCTTCGAAAGCGGACGTGTATATTAGATTATTGGCACTTAAATAACTGGAATTAAAAATAGGTCCTGTTCCGGCCTGCTTGTGCAAATAGGCAAGATAAACGCATCCTACGCATAATAGCGCAGTAATAATTTCTAAGAAATGATTTGAAGTTGAAATGAATAATATCCATCCTAAGATGTTAACCATCCATCCAGCCCACAATGGAACTTGTAGGATTTTGTCATTTGTTGAGTTTCCCATGATTTACAGTTTTTTAGTAGTTATTACTTGTTTAACATTCTGATGACCTCATTATTTCATGCTTATTCAAAAAGCAAAATTAAATTATCATTAACTTTAAGTTAGTTAAATATATTCATTTCTTTTGAAATAAAGTACTTTTAAAATAATTAATTGAAACCAAGTTTTAATAACAGAAAATCTTTTATCCATTTTAAGATAAAATACTGTTGCGCTGATCATATAGGTACTTTAATAACCAAAAAAAAATACTATTTGGCGCCTTCCATTTTGCCTAACGAGTCCGCACCTGGGGCGGTGTTTGTTGTGGCGTGCTATGGTAAAGAAGCTGGTGATTACACAAGGCACCAAAAAAAGTTAAGATTGCAATAAACAAGATAGAAATCAGAATAAATCTGAATTTGTAAGCGCTGTTGAAACTAATTTCGCCTCTAATTCGATAATAAAAGACAATCTGAAATAAAAGATTCAAACATATAATAAAGATCAATCCATTTTCATAAAATTTGTTAAAGCTGCATAGAATGCCAAATGGATAAATTGTTAAAAAAGTATATGCCAAGCATTTAAAAACGAAATCAAATTTATCCATTTTGTAATTTTCAAAATAATCAAAAATGACGCAAAAGAGCATTATCAATAAAACGGATAGTAGGTAAATGAAAAAGATAACATATTCAAAATCGCGGTTAACATCATCTTTTTCATTTACCATAAAATAAATAACTAAAAATAAAATGTTCAATTTTAAAATAAATATAAATCCCTTAGAGGGACTAAGTATTTTAGACACATTTAATTCGTCCTTTAAAAAGAGGATTTTTGGATTTGTGATGGCGTAATATACTGTTCTGAAATAACACAATAAATTACAGAAGAATTTTTTCAGATTAAGAAAAGGTTCGACGAAAAAGTAATAAAGGACCTTTTTATATTCTTTTTCAATAATTGTTTTTGTTAAATCTTCCGACATTGATGAATTATTGTTAAAAACTGTTCTTAGTAAACTACTAGCAACTTATTATTATACTACTATAAAAAGTATTATTCATATTCAGGATCCAATTCCTCGCTTTCCTCTTCTGTATATTCACCAGTTGGTTCGTCAGAAATACCTTCATACGATTCAAAAAGAACTATCCTAGAAGAAAAAATATACCCTTCTGTACCATCTTCTAAACGAACTTTATTATACTTCCCTTCCTTACCTATAATTTTAAAAACTTCCCCCTCATTAATTTGCTGAATAATCTCACCATCTGGTGACATACGTAAATTTGAGTAGCCATCAGGGTCTGAAATTGTGTAAAATTTATCATCAACAACCGTTTCCTCAGTGCTAACATCGTCATCCTTTGGGACATTGTTTCGAGCCAAAATTCGCCTGTTGATTATAGGTGTTAATGAATCGAGACTTACTTTAAGACTGGTTTTGTGTTGAATCCAATAATCCTTATAAGATAATTTTGAGCCATCCAAAAGCAAATCACTTTCATGCAAAATTTTATCAAATAGCCCAAGCGGATTAACCATTGATTCATCGAAATCTGAATCATCGCTTTCCTCCGAACTTTGTTTATTTTTAAAACCCCTTACAAAAGTTGAAAAGTCGAGATTATTTGTTGTATCTGCGCCAGTCCATAAAACATACTCTTTCAGTAATGTTTCATTATTAACATTCATAATATGGGTCTCCAAAGCATCCTGGCGTGGTTTCAAATAAGTAATATAAAATAAACCAGCAATAGCGGAAAGCATCATTATTAAGACACTCAAACTTACCTGCCAAGTTCTAATAAACTGCTTGAACTTACCTTTATAATTACCGATGTTTTTATCAATCTGTTCCGAATACTCCTTAACCATTTGAACTTCCCTACGATCTTGTCCCTGATCCTCTAAAGACATTTCTTTCAAACCTTGAATGACATTGTCTGCTGCTGCTCTATCAGAAATAACAAAAGACTCAAAATCTAATTCGGGCAAATTACTTGCCGACATGAGGCTAAACAACTTAGATTTCTCAGACGCGGTATATTCCGTTAAGCCAGAAATTCTATTTGC
The DNA here is from genome assembly GCA_026391005.1 of Flavobacteriia bacterium. GTDB lineage: Bacteria > Bacteroidota > Bacteroidia > Flavobacteriales_D > Crocinitomicaceae > UBA952. Next base: position 32,085 of record JAPLEV010000020.1, read on the forward strand.
AAGAACAACCTTTTCTTCCTCCTCAATTGAGCCATCAGATTTTGCGATATATATTAACAATCTAATTTCATTGTATTTATCGCGTTTCTTACGATAAGATTTAGTCATAAATGCTTCAGCCCATTTAGATGTATATATTATCCAAATATTCCTTAGCGAGAAATGCTTAACGGAAGTGGGATCTGAGTGGAATAAAATATCGAATTGGCCATCTTTTGGAACAGCACTGACTAAGTGATTGGTGGCCGTTAAGATGTGGTTATATTCCAAAGTTACCAATGGAATTACATCATAATAAACTTCCGTATGCATTAACCTAGGGTATTCATTCCCTTTATTAAGGCCTGCTTTATTTTCAATTTCGGATATAAAACCAGCAGAAAAGCTATCGTAGTTCTCGCTTAAAGAACCATCTTGATCAGTAAAGACCGTTTCAAATTTTACTTCGCTCTTTTTCAAATACGGATACAAGGTATTGGGTTTTTTTTCTATTTGTTCGATTTTCTGATTGGTATATTTATAAAATTCTCCTTCAAGATTTTTCACCTGAACTTTTATATAAACCAAAGTACCAATTCTGCCAGTTGCCATGCAGGGTTTACATGGTATCTCTCCTTTTCCCTCACAAAACGGTTTCCCTGAAATTCTGTTGGCAAGTTTGCCAATTCCGTAAGAAGCACCATTTTTACGTTCGCAGTTTAATTCACCTTGTCCGTTACATTTAGGACAAGTTATTGTACCTTTAACACACTTTTCACATCCTCCTAGTCCATTACAATATTCACAATTAGCTCTACCGTTTTGGCATTTATAAAGCCAGTTTCCATGACCTCGATTTCCCCTACCTCCTACATAACCCATACATTTGAACTTACCCCCACCTTTACATGTAGGGCAAGTAATTGTTGTTTGGCCCTTGCAAACTTTACAATCCTCAGCCTTAGTTAAAAATGGAACAAAATGTAATGGCTGATTTTTCGAAGGAACTTTATTGGAATATTCAAAAGTGAGCTTAGCTAAACTTTTATCCTTTATAAGTTTATACTCTGATTCTTCGGATACACCCGAAGATGCAAACCAATCTACCGATTCGAAGGGGTTATCAAAATCATCATCATAATCATCATCATCGTTTCCATCTCCACTTGAACCAATTGGTTCATTCATTGCTTTCTTTAAGGATCCCAAAAATCCCTTTTCTTCCACAATTGCATCTTCATCACTAACCTCATTCGTTAAGGCCTCCTTGGAGTCCGAAAATCCATTCTTTAAGTACTGAAGAGATGTTATTTTTTTAAAATCTTCTGCATCATTTGTAATAGCCAAAGATTTTTCCGCAATTAGACATTTTGAACTACGAATATTTTGAATCACGCTGTCATCTAACTTTGCTATATCTCCGGATTTCCCTTCACAATGTGCGCTAAAATATAATGTAGCATCCTCATGCATAGCGAAAACCATTTTCTGAGAAGATATGGAAACATATTTTGCCCGATAATTAATGTAAAGAACGTCGTTCCTGCTAATATCACCGTTAAATAGCATTTGATCAAAACGAACGGAATACTCTGTTTTTATTTTATCGTTAATTTGAGTTTTAGAAATGGACTCGGCAGCAGTAATTTTGGATTTGACTTGAAATTCCATGTATTTTATGTTTAAAATTGTTGTTATTATTTGTGGCCTTAAAAACTTTTTTTGAAGCTTTTGGCGCCTTTAGTTCATTATAAAATAAATTTACAAAAAATTCCGGATTAAAATATACGTTAGGAAAAGTATTTTTGACTTCATCCAATAATTTACTGCCCTAATAAAATTATTAGTGAAGTAATCACCAATTTTTCACCAATAACACTGCGTTAGGGCACAAAAAAAAGCGCCCCTTGGAGCGCTTTTTCTTTTTCAAAATGATCTTTTATCTAATCACTAATCGCTTTGTAACGATTTGACCATTAACTTCAATGGAACAAAGGTAAAGACCCTCTATTAAATTAAGTTCATTAAGTTGAACTTGATTAGAAGAAAGATTTGTTTCTTGCTTTACCAATTTTCCAGCTGTAGTATACATTTTAATGGAATTAATAACGCCATTTTCTGAAAGAATGGTTAAGTTCTGTGCCGCTGGATTAGGGAAAAGATTAATACCAGACTCAATAGCCATTAATTCATCAATTCCTGATTGCCCATCTAAGTTAGTAGCACGAACAATTCTTCTACAGAAATAACCTAAAGTTGAATCCATGTAAGCCATTGACTTTGGTAAAGACATATCTGGATTTTGAGCAATATTTGATACGTGCGCCTGTGTTCCTTGTGCAGCTGGTAAACCCAACGCTAAAGCAATATAAACAGTTGTTGTTGAATCCCAGAAATCCCATGGAGAAGCTTCAAATGGATTTCCAGTTATGTAAGGAAACACATTATCAACTGGAGCTCCAATAGTTGTTCCACCAAAATCCATCATTCCTTGTGCTACGGCAGAAGCTGCTTGCGCTGCTAATGTGTACGTATCAGTTCCGGCGTTAACTGGATCTAGCACAACATTATTTCCCAGGATATTTGCTTTTTGAATAACATCATAGCTTCCGCTAATATCTGTAGTTACCACACCAATTGATGCAATTGCAACATCACCAGTTGTATAAACAGCTACAGGATCTGTAGGACAATGAACTGCACACATTGGAACATCACCCGCTTCTAACCAACTTAAGTCACCAATTCCACCACCCATGCTACAAACCATGTGAATGTCGTTTGAGTAACCTAAATTACTTTCCATATTATACAAACCACCAATTCCATCCCAGTCACCGATAACAGCTGTATCAATAAGCGCAACTGGATTTGCAGGGATAGTTAAATCCAAGAATTTTGGTAATTGTATTTCCGCTAATTTGTCTACAGTAGCATAACCCAACGCAACCCAACCACCTGAACCTTGTCCACATAGGATAATTCGCGAAGTGTCGATGCCCCATTGATTACCGTTTGCATAATCTTTTCTGAAATAACGAACGGCACTTTTAGTATCCTGAATCGCTCTATAAACAGCTTTCATTAAACTTGCTGCTCTTTCAGCTTGCGTTGGTAAAGTTGGATTCCATCCTAAACGATATTCCATATTAGCAACAGCATATCCTCTTTTGGCATAACTCTGACAAATTCTGGATGTTGCAAAATCATCACGCATACCTGTTGGATTGCCATTGTAAATAATTGGAGCAAAAGTTCCTGTGTGAAGCATGATAATTAATGGTCGCTCAGCAATCGTATCCCCAGCAGGTTCATACAAATCAAATGCTAAGGCTGGAATTCCATTTGATCCTGTTGGGATATAAGGAAATCCTTGCGCTGCACCGAGAACAGATAGATTGGTAGAATAAACCACACTACTGTCAACAGTAAAATTGGCGAAAACTTCATCGATGTACCTTTCCTGAGAAAATGCACCGGTAATCATCATGAAACTAAAAATGAAGGGTAAAATTATTTTTTTCATAAGTATTTATTTTAAAGGTTTAAGACCGCTAAATTAGTATTAATTTTTATACAATGGGTTTTCTATTTTATTTTATCCTTGAAATCAAAAGATAGTGAAGCGTATATAACTCTACCAACAAAGGGACCTCCAAAAACTTGTAATACTTTATTATTGAGTAGGTTAGAAGCGCCAATCTTAACTGTTAATTTGGCTTTAGCAATGAATTTATTTACTTGAGCATCTAACAAGCCATAGCTTGGAACACTTCCAGAAAATTGAGGCGACCCTTCCGAATAGAAACCTTGAATCCATTTATAATTCACGTTAAAACCAAAGCCATTCCACTTGTTGATGGAAATATCTCTGCCTTGAAAGCCAAGGTTAAATTTATGTTCAGGTGTATTGTAGGCAGGAATGATGGGGTCATCGGATTTTTTACGCAATGAATTCCATGAATAATTTCCATTTAGCGCATAGTGATTCCCAATATAATAGTTTAAGCCAACGGTAATACCCTGCGTTGTAATTGATTCCCGAGAATTAGTCGCAATTCGATAAACATCATTGATTATGGGTGTATTTAAAGGGGTAACAAAAATATCTACCCCGTTAACATAACCAATAAAGTTGGTGTAATAGTTAAAATAGTAATTAACATCCAAATAGAATTTATTGTAAAACGAACCTTTATAGCCGATTTCAAAAGATTTTACTTTTTCTGGCGCAATGGGATCTAAATTGAAATAATTTAAGGTATCGGGATTTTGAGTGTAATAGAAATCTCGAAGCGATTCTATGGTAACAAGCGAATCATACCCGCTAATGTTACCCACAAGTTTTGCTCTTCCCACATTATAGTACATGTATTGGTTGAGCAAGGTCGGATTACGGATGGCTGAGGTTATGGTTCCTTTTACTGAATGTTGTTTGCTCGGTTGCCAGATAAGCGATGCTGCGGGGGATGGTAAAAAATCAAAATTTTGGTTCTTATCTACACGAATACTCGCTTTTATTAACCATTTATCATCAGCAAAATGTTTTTCTATCCCGGCATAAATCCCAAATTCTTTATTTAATATACGGACACCATTAGTATCGCTAAACAGTGACCCTTGCGATCTCGGGTTGTATATTCTGCCATTTCCACCAAAGGTAAAGGTTCCAAATTTGGATGGGATTATTTTTTCAGCGTGCAAATGATACAGTGCTGATTGATCTTGAATTCTGGAACCTCCTTCTAAAAAAGAGGTCTTCATGGTGATGTCAGCCATTAAGGAATCAAATCGATGCGTGCCTGGTTTGAAATAATCCAACATATCCCAATTTCCATAGGCACTATTTGCGTAGTTACTCGCTTCAGCATGCCAACTATACATCGAATCTTGATTAGCATCAATAACGGCTCCGATAGCTGCAAGATCAAATGGAACACCAATTTGAGGCGTCCAAGTAACATTGGGATCTAAGTCTCTGACACGATCAACAATCTGGCTCGACCAATATTGTCGGTAGCGTTCGCTCCAATCCCAATCTTTTGCGGCAGCATCTTGCAGTAAAAAAGCAGTTAGCACAGCATCATAGGATTTTCCCGCGTCTTCATTTGTAGCATAGGCACGTATAAAGAAATTGTCTTTACTTCGCAGCTCAATTCGATTTTGAAAAAAGAGAATGTCTTTCAAGCAAAATCTGTTATCGCCTTGATATACCGTAGTTCCTGTTCCAAAATTAGAGGCTAAAATAAATTCAATTTTCGGATTTATCATGTAGTGCAAGGCAGCAGATGCCTTAAGATTTTCTGTTTTATAATCGGCAATATCTTTCTCCCAATAGCCAGTGCGATGCCATCTCAATAAACCAGGTGTATTAATAATTGCACTTGGGTCGAGCGCGTTGTTTATATTTCCATATAGGTTTTCATCCCCATATCGATTCACAGCATCATATCCGCCGGGATTCCGTTCATCGGTATCTAGCCCCTCAACCGTATTCATATTATTGGCTTCCCAATCATTTGCATTCAAATAAGCGATGTTGATTTTATAGGCAAATTTATCCTCACCGGCTTTGTTTTTAAATGCTTTAGCATAGCGCACAGCGTATTCGTTTAGCATGCGCTCTCCTCCTTTAATACTCGCACTAAATCCTTGGAATTTAAAAGGGCTTTTTGTTTGCATGCTAATTACCCCATTGAAAGCGTTGGGGCCATAAAAAGCAGAGCTTGCTCCGGAAACGATATCCACCAGTAACAAATCTAATTCTGAAGCACCTAAAAAATTACCTAGAGCGAAATTAAGTCCTGGAGAAGCATTGTCAACTCCGTCGATTATTTGCAAGGTTCGTACAGGCGAAGTAGAATTAAAACCCCTTGTATTCACAACTTTAAAACCAATACTGGCAGAGGTTAAATCAACTCCTTTCATGTGGCTTAAGCCGTCATAGAAATCCAATGCAGGTGTTGCTTTAATTTCACTTAAGGTCATCGTTTCTACCGTTAAAGCCGATTCTTTTTCTTTTTCGCTAGCAAAACTTCGAATATTTACAGTATTGAAATTTTTAACACTACTCGGTTTTAGTTGTATTATTATGGTGTCTTGGGGGCCAATTAAAGTTGTTTCTAGCTCTTCATATCCAAGGTATGAACTGATTAAACTTATTGGGAAACTCAAATCTGTTTCAATAAAGAATATGCCATCTTTATCAGTGATACTCCCCTTATTTAGTCCCTTAATTTTAATTTTGGCTGTTTCAATGGGTTCTCCCGAAAAAGCATCCACTAGTTTTCCATTAAGTTTTGTTTGGGCGTGAACCGAGGAAATGAGAAAAAGAATCGATAGTATAAGAAATACCCTAATCATTTAAATGTATTTATTTATTAATAATTTAATGGCACATACTTTAGACTATTTATTAAGTTTTGCCTATCAAAGTTATAATTTTATATTAAATGAGGAACAAAACAAATAGATGCGAAATAGATAGCAAATAATAAATGCACATTCTCCTTTTGTACGATTCCTAAATTCTATCTAATCCCCAATACTCTAAGTATTGTTTTAAGGATAACAATGCCATCAGAATACCAGCTTTTTTCTGAAATATACTTGAGGTTAATCTCGATTTTACGTGGCATAATTTCTTCAATGTAGGTAAGCTTAGGATTTGAAGAATTCGAGAGCATGTTATTTTCATCAAAATAAGCCAAAGAGGCCTCATCTGTAATCCCTGGCTTTACCCTTAAAATTTCCCTTTGGCTATCGGAGTATAAATCAACAAATTCTTTTACCTCTGGTCGTGGTCCAACTACGCTCATTTGCCCAGCGATGACATTCAAAAACTGTGGAAATTCATCTAGTTTTAGTTTTCTTATCAGCCGACCCATTCGGGTAATTCGTCGGTCATTTCCAACGGTCAAAGAGCTATTCGAATCAGCTTTAACATACATCGATCGAAATTTCAATATAGTAAAAACGGCGCCATTTAACCCTACACGTTCTTGTTTATAGAAGATGCCACCTCTCGAGTCTATGATAATACAAAGGGATATTATAATTCCAAAGGGGAAAAACAAAATCAAAACGACCATTGAAAACAGAAGATCAAAAAGACGTTTCATCCCATCACCTTATTATAGGCAATCTTCACTGCTGAAATGATCGTTTGTACGTTTGAATCGCTTAATTGAAAATATACTGGGAGTGATATTTCTGAAGCATATTTTGCGTACGCAACAGGATAATTTTCGATAGAATACCCTAATTTTTTATAGACTGTGAAGAGCGGTAAGGGCTGAAAATGGACATTAACAGAAACATCTTGCTCAAAAATCTCATGCATGATAGCATCACGTTGGGCTTCTGTTACATTAGCAATACATAGCTGAAATAAATGATACGACGTATGCCTTGAATCATCAACAGAAATCGGACAAATAGCCCAAACCTCCGATTTAAATCCTTCATAATATTGCCGAAAAATTTCTGCCCTTCGATCCATATTTTCTTGGTAGCGTTCTAATTCAATCAAACCAATTGCGGCTTGAATATCCGTCATATTACATTTGTATCCTGCTTCTAACACATCATATCGCCAAGCTCCTTTCTGCATTTTTGCGAGCGCATCCTTCGATTGACCATGTAATATTTTGATGCAAAATTCCTTATAGATTTCATCATGATTAAAGCTATCTGGTAGGTTAAAGCAGACAGCTCCACCTTCAGCCGTACTTAAGTTTTTTACAGCATGGAACGAGAAACAAGAAACATCTGCCTGAGCACCTGCCCTAACACCATTAAAAAGAGCACCAAAACTGTGTGCTGCATCAGCTGCAAGTAATATTCTTCCCAACAAGGCTTGCTTATCATTTGATGGGGTAAAGATGGGTTTAAATTCATCAATGAGTTCATAAATTTGTTTGTAATCGCACGGCAATCCAGCAATATCAACAGGCATTATTACTTTAGTATTAGGCGTAATTTCAGCTCTGATTTTTTCAATCGAAATATTAAAATCATCTTGGTTTATATCAACCATAATGAGTTTTGCCCCGGTATGGAGTACCACGTTAGCACTTGCGCAATACGTGTAAACAGGAATGATTACCTCATCACCTGGACCAATACCCCACCAACGCAAAAAAACCTCCATGCCGGTAGTCCAAGCGCTAACGGCAACCGTAGTTTTACAGCCACAGTATTCAGTTATTTTCTTTTCGAAAAGCTTTGTCCTTGGGCCGGTAGAAATCCAACCACTGTGGAGCGTTTCTACAACCGCGTCGATAATTTTTTGATCAATTCTAGGGGGTGAAAAAGGAATCATGTTTTTAATTTAATAATCAAATTAATATCCCAAAGTTAAGTATTATCTCGATAAACGTTTTTGTTTATTGGAAGGCTTTTGATTAAGAAGAAAAAAGTCAAGTACTCCTTTTAAATAACCCAACCCGTAAAACACATGTAAAATAAGATATGTTTTAAAAATTGCGAACCATTTTACCTTTTGATCTTTAAATTTAATTGAAAAATAAAAATTTAAAGAAATGTATCCTAAAAGAGGAATAGAAGATAGTATAAAAATAAACTTTCCACCGAAAAGTGAAATCAGCCAAAGAAAAATATAAAGCACAAAAAATGGGGGGACTACCTGGCGCAAAGTTGTCACTGCTTTGTGTTTTTTATTTACAAATACTTTCCAGTAACCGTACTGAAAAAATTGCCTTGAAAGAGAGGTATAAGAGCCGCGAACGTAATATTTTAATGAAAGTTCATTGTCAAAAAATATTTTACCTCCGGCCTTTTTTATGCGATAATTAAAATCATCATCCTGGTTTCTTATTAATTCTTCGTCAAAAAAACCAATTTTATCAAAAACCCAATAAGGATACATAGGACTTGTTACAGTATCAGTAAAACCAGATTCGTTTAATGTTCTGAAATTCCCAATGCCCATTCCAAAGGAAGTTGACATGGCTTTTGAAATAACCTGACCCGTTTCATTAATGAACTCATTGATAATCTTACCACCAACACACCAAACAGTTGAATCATTCTCAATCCTTTGAATACTCTTTAATAAGTAATTACTGCTCAAAATATGCCTAGCGCCAACAATTTGTACATAATCCACCTTTCCTCCTGCGTGAATTCCCAAATTAAAAGCAAAAGGTGTAAGAAGATTTAAATTATCTATCAAATGTAAAAAGGGGTAGTTCTCCATTAAGTCAAGCACAATTTGACGCGTACCATCATCACTCATGCCGTCGACAATAAAAACATTTAATTCCGAATTATCAGCAAGCTCACACTTAAAAATGGCATCAATACACTCTGCGATATATTTACTTTCATTTCTGCAAGGCACAACTACTGAAATTTTCATTGTATTAATCTTTAAGCACTAATTTAGTTTTTACTGTGTTCAACTTGAGAAATAAGAAACAGGCAAAAAAAGCAATAAAGGGCGCGGTTGCCCCCCCATCCATTAAATCATAGCCAATTGAAGAAAAAACAAGACAAAGAACAAATGAAACCTGAGCAATTTCTCGCTCATTATATGCTACCCTAAATAAAAATAATAAATACAAAAGAAAAATAATAAAGCCAAGAATACCATGTTTTAAAAGTATCCTTGCATACTGATTATGGGGAGCTGTTTTTTCTTTTAGATTACAATATCGATTATTGACTTTATAATTTTTAGTCAATTCATCTAGCCAATCGCCACTACCTACTCCAAAAATTGGCTGCTTTTGTACTATTTCATAACAGGAAATAATAGCGTTATAGCGCAAGGAAGTAGAGCTACAATTATTAATTCCCTCAGGAGCTTTATCACCTTTCGATGCCTCTTTTGGATTAATTGTAATAGTGCGAGATTGTTGAAGGCCTGATTGAAATCGTCCTTTAAAAATTGGAATTTGCAATAGTATTCCTGAAAAGACTAAAAGAACTATAGCAAACCACTTTTTTTTGTTCTTCCAATTAAGAAAAAATAAAATAAAGAGGCTGAATAAAGTTATTAAAATCATAATTCTACTCTGTAATTGTAACTGAATTAAAACAAGAAAAAGCAATGTTATTTGTAGAAGAAAAGTTTGTTTTTTGTTTAGATCATTTCGTAAAAAAAACTCTGTAAGAGCAGCAATCGCAAACATATTGAAAATAGAATACGAATTTGTATTCGTTACCAATGAAGAATAAAAGAAGTGACTCAAATCCCCATCTTGAAAGTAATAAAGAGATGATTTTGCGAGACTAAAAAAGAGGAAAAGCAGTAAACCCGTACAAAAAACAAGTAGAAGTATATTTTGAAATCTTTTATTATTAGCGTGAAAGGAAAGAAGAAGGGGAAAGATAATAAAAGGCAATAAACGTCCAAGATCTTCAAATGCTTTGGTAAAGTTTTCAGTATTTATTAAGCCAACGCAAAAAATAATAAACGGAATACACAAGATAAATACGTTAAAAACATTTCCTTTAAAGGAAGATTTTTTTTGAACTACCTGATAAACGACTGCTAAAAAAAGAACAATAATTCCAACTGGCACCAAATCTATATAGATTATGGTTATGGCGTTAAACAATAAAGCCCATTCAGTCCATGATAATTGCCGAGCACGAATAAAAACAGATTGTATCATACTTTCCCTTCGTTTTTTAATTGCCGATAAATAAGCACTAATTTTTCTTCTTCGATTGCCCAATTGTATTTTTCAATTACTGCTTTTCTTCCATTTTCACCCATTTGCTTTGCGCGATCGTCATTTGATAAAACAATTTGAATAGCTGCGGCAATTTCTTTAGGACTTTGCGGATCTACAGTGATACCGCAATCAGCAAACTTAATTATATCATTCCATAATGGAAAGTTACTTGCAATTACTGGCATGCCAGCCAACATGTATTCAAACATTTTAATAGGTAACGATTCGAGGTAGTTCGCTTGTGGATAAAGCGTCACAATCCCAATTTTTGAATTATTCAAGACTTCAATAATTTTATCCCTAGAAAGATAACCAAAATCGTTTACTGTTTCCCACCCGGGCATATTCATTAACTCATCTTTAAGTGAAGCAGGTGAATAAGTCCCTGCGATATTTAGCGATACTTTCGGTTCAATTGAAATCGCTTCAACCAATTCTCTAATTCCTCTAATTATAGTGATCCCACCAACGTAACAAACCGAATTACTACGGGATTGCCAAAGTGGTAGTAGCGTGTTCTCCTCTAGGATAGGATAGTTACAAATAGCTACTGTGTTTGGATTAATGTGAATAAATCGCTTTCTTATTGTTGGTGTGGACACTACCAAAAAAGTGAATCTTTTGGCTGCCCTATTTTCGTACCATTCAAAAACAGAAGCAATTTTTTTTCTCAGGAAATATGGAATCCAATGCTTTCCTAAAATTTGCCTTGGAACATCTTCATGAGCATCGTAAATGACTTTCTTCCCTCTTTTCAAAAGCTTCAATCCAAAAGGAATCAATTCGGGATCATGAAAATGATAGATCTCAGCATCAATCTTAAGAGCAAGTTGATAAACTGTTCTTGTTGTTTTTAGCATGCGGTTTAATCTAGAAGTATTTTTGCTTACAAAACTGTGAATATTAACCCCTTTTTCGATCCTAGAAAGGGTATTCGGAACAATTAAATGAACATCAAAGCCATTCTTACTTAAACTTACACACTCTTTATGAAATATCCTTATATCCCCGTCGTGATGAGCACTTGTTAAGTGGCATACTTTCATAGTTTTAAAGTTTTACAATCTGTTGAAAATAAAAATTGTCAAAAGGAAACGATACCCTTAGGCCGAAAATAAGATTGTCAAATATGGCGATTAAAATAAAATAACTGTAAAAAGAATTAATAATTACCTTACGCATACTATTGATGAATATAAAATGAAAGATTTTAACTTCCATTTGTTCTTTTTTAACATTGCTGTTCTGTCCCATCTATCACAAATGTAATGAAATTGAATAAAGGAGTTGCAGAGTCTTAATTTGCCTAATTAGCTATGGTGACTTACTGTTTTTTATTAACTTCGTTATACTTAGTAGAAGAAAATGTACGTTTCAAACAGCTTATTGCAAAAAATTATTCGTCGAATATTCCCCATAGGGATGCCTAGGATGGTCGGAATAATAAGAGATAATAACAAAAATAGAATCCCAAAAACTCGAATTTCCAGCAGTACATTTATTGATCATCCTGAATCATTAGAACTAGGGGCTAACGTTTATATTGGGCATCATAATTTTATTGAGGCAAGCCAAGGGATTATTATTCATGAAGGCTGTCAACTTACCTCATTTATAACCATGACAAGCCATTCAAGCCATTTATCGTTGCGTATTTATGGTGCTAATTATGCTGGCGCTGATATGAAAGGATATGTAAAAGGAAAAATAGAAATTGGCCGCTATTCATTTATTGGTCCTCATGTCACAATAATGCCAGAAACGCATATTGGAAAAGGATGCATCGTATCGGCCTATAGCTATGTAAAAGGAGATTTTCCAGATTTTTCAATTATTGCTGGAAATCCTGCTAAAGTAATTGGTGATACGAGAACAATAGATGAATCATTTTTAAAAGAAAATCCGTCACTAAAATCTAATTATGATGCTTGGGCGAAATGAATTTAGCATATCATTTTTAGGATTCTTTTTATTGTTTGCTGCTATCCTTCTTCCCGACATTAAACTCAACGCTTTTATGCCGGCTATACAATTGATAGACTTTTTACTCCCTTTGCTATTATTAGTGGTTTGGATAAATAGAAAAAATAACACCATTCGATTTTATAGCTTTATTCCCTTAGTTTTTAGCGTTTATATTTTTATTTCAATTTTCATTACCAACAACTACAGCGATTTGAATCCTTATTTCGAAGTATATAAAATGTTAAAAATCGCTCTTTTAATCTTGTTTTTTTCGCTAATAAATTTTAATTCAATCAAAAAATTTGTTCATGTTCTTTTCGGCGTACTAGTTTTTGTTAATTTATTACATTTTTTTAATTTATTTGGCATTAATTTTTTTCTAGAAAACTATTACAACGGAGGCATTCACATTCAGTTATTCGGATTAAATTCTTTGGGTGATCCTGCCGTTAAGCGATTAGTTGGTACCATGGGCAATCCAAATATTAATGGCTTGCTCTTTGGAATGTTCACTATATTTTATTTCCCCTTTAAATTTAAGCAAAAAGAGTTGATTGGATTTTTCGCTGCACTACTAATGACATTTTTGTGTCAATCACGTACTATATTGGTTATAATCATAGCCATATTATTTTTTATGTTCCTATTTCATCGTCATACATTTAATCTAAAACAATGGCTTACCCTATTAATTGGAACTAGCACGATTTACATTTTGGCGTGGATGTTAGTTACTTCCTTTTTTAAATATAATTCATACAATAATAGTTTGCTTGACGGAACGGCATTTCACAGTGGTTCTGTCAGAGGACGGTGGGAGTCTTGGGAACTCTTGTGGAATATGATTATTAAACATCCAATTTTTGGCTACGGCCCAAACAAAAACTTTTTTTATGTAAACCGCATTTATTCAGAAAATGAATACCTTTTAATGACGTGGCGTTATGGAATAATTGGTTTGTTGTTTTACTTGAGTATCTTTACTTATCCTTTTATTAAATTCATTAAAAAGATAGAACCCTACACAATTCAAGCGGTATTATTAATTCTATTAATGTCCATTAGCGCCTTAACGAATAATCCACTAACAGAAAAGAATATGATGTTAGTCTATATTTTCGGAATTAGCTGGGCTTTTAATAATTACAACAATAAAGAGTCACATGCCGAAGATTAACAAACTTTTACTCATAGGTGGTAGTAATGGAAGCACCCATTTGCGAAATTTTCACAACCTAATAGCAGATCAATTTGAAACAATCTTAGTGGTGAGTAATCAGCATGTTGATTTTTCTTCCTGCGAAGTAATCAATTTCAGCTTAAGAAATCCCATTCAATTTTGGCGAAATGTGCGCGCACTTAAACAAATTATTGAAGCATTTACACCTGATATAATCCACGTGCATCAAGCCAATTCGTTCGGCTTTATGACTGCTCTTGCGAATCAAAAAAAAATACCGCTCGTTCTTACAACTTGGGGAAGCGATGTTCTACTGCTTCCGCATAAAAGTTTTTTACATCGTTGGATGGTCAAGTATGTCCTGAACAAAGCAGATCAAATTACGGCAGATGCACAATTTATGGCTTCGGCAATACATCAACTTATTGGTTCTAAAACCGTGCTCATCGCAAATTTTGGAGTGGATATCGACACCAGTAACAATGCAATTATAAAGAAAAAAATAATCTACTCCAATAGGATGCATGCCCCTCTTTATCAAATAGAAAAAATTATTGAAGAAAGTGCCGATTTCCTCAAGTCAAACGCTGATTGGTCTATTAAAATTGCTGGAAATGGTAAAAACACCATTGCATTAGAAAAATTAGCGGCTAAAAATTTACCTTCTGATAGTTATGAATTTGTGGGGTTTTTAAATAATGAGCAAAACAAAGAAAATTACCAAAGTGCTACTATATACGTTTCTATACCTTCAAGTGATGGCACTTCAATCAGTCTTTTAGAAGCGATGGCCTACGGATGCATTCCTATTGTTTCTAACTTACCTGCCAACAAAGAATGGATTGACTCAGCTATAAACGGGATAATCTATAACGGTGATTTGAGTGAATCAATTCGACAATCGTTACGACTTTCTATTCCACAGGTTCAAAAACTTAATCTTGAACATATAGAAAAAAGAGCAACAAAAGAGGTGAATAAAAAGGCCTTTGTTAGTCTATACATCAATATTAGATGAATTTTTCCTTGTTCAAACAACTTTTGATACTTAGCAAATAGGACTAATTCCTGCGATTCGTTTTGAATGGCCTTCTTGATGAATTCGATTGAATATTAAATTCAGGACCCGCTCCTAATTCTATCGGAAGAGAAACTTGCGTGATATCACTTTCGATTAACTTTTGAATTTGCGCGAGTTTTTTCATATCCTTCTCGTTCACAAGTGTTATTGCTTCGCCTTTTGTGTTTGCACGAGCAGTGCGACCAACACGATGCACATAATCTTCCGCATCAAAAGGAGTATCATAATTGATTACCAAATTAATTTCTTTGATGTCAATTCCACGGCTCATAACATCTGTTGCTACAACGATTCTAATTCGTTTAGAACGAAATCCTTGAAGCACTTCTTCTCGTTCACTTTGATCTAAATTTGATGAAACACCTTGAGAGGGAAAGCCATTTTTGCGAAGAGAATGTACAATTTCACTGACTTTACGTTTTGACGAAGTAAAAATAATAATGGATGAATAATTTGGTCTTTCCGTAAGAATATGCTTGATAAGCGGTACTTTTTGATTGTCATAAGTCAAGTATACAGCTTGTTTCACACCTTCTGCTGGCTTTGAAATAGAAAGTGTTATTTCTTCTGGACTCTTCAATATTTTCTTGGCTAATTCCCTGATTTTATTAGGCATTGTTGCACTAAACATAAGCGTTTGACGCTTTTCTGGTAGCTTTGAAATAATTGACATTAGATCATCTGTAAAACCCATATCTAACATCTTATCCGCTTCATCCAACACTAAATGTTTCACTTTCGAAAAATCTACATATCCTTGCGCAATGTGCGAAAGTAATTTTCCTGGAGTTGCAACAATAATATCAGTTCCATCTTTGAGTGCAGCTTTTTGAAGATCCCAATCTTTACCGCTTCCACCACCATAAATTGCTTTTGAACCAACGGAAACGAAATAGGAAAGTCCTTGAATTTCTTGCTCAATTTGAACGGCTAATTCACGCGTAGGCACAATGATTAATGTGTCGATGGAATAATCTTCTTTACCCGTTAATTTATTTAGTATTGGAAGTATGAATGCCGCGGTTTTACCTGTTCCGGTTTGGGCGCAAGCAATTAAATCCTTATTACCTAAAATTTGAGGGATGGCTAATTGTTGAATCGGTGTTGCGTTAACGAATCCCATGTGTGAAATTGCTTCCAACAACTGTTCGTTAAGATTTAATTCTGTAAATTTCATGTTGGCAATAAAGTTACTAATAAAAGGCGGTTATGGAATAGAATCGCCAAAACCAACTAATCTCATTATATTTTTTTGATCCCAATTATTAACCTTAATAGCAATTAAATATGTTTAGCAGATGCCTTTTTAGCCAAAGAATAAAAAACTACCAAGGTGAAAACCAACCATACTGCCTGGGCATAAGAAATAATTTGTAAGGTAAAGTCAAATACCTCCTCACTATTTCCGTAATTCATCGGTAATAGCCACAAGGGAAGTAGTTGAATAAGGGAGCTAACGACACCAAATAGAAAGGCAATCTTTTGCTTCCCAATAATCAAAGGAAGGGCTGTAATTGGAGAAAGGATAAAATTAAATAGTAACCACACTGACATCGTTTCAGAATAGGCACCAGCCTGGCCCCAATTAGGCCCAAATACAAAAATGAAGATGGGTTCGCCATAAAAAAACAAGATAGAAAAAGGCACGATAGACAAAGCCGATAATAGCAATAACATTCTGGTCAGCAAAGGCATTATTGATTTATGTTGATTGTATAATTCAGACGCTTTATTATAGAATACTTGTCCTAAAGACACGCCAACTAGCATTAAAGGAATGCGCAACATGGTATAAGAATGATTAAAGGATCCATAAATACCAACAGAATAGTAAGTAAAAATTAAGGTGGCAATTAACATGTCTCTGCCATTATCTACAAAGACGTGAGGTAAATTCAAGGTGGGAAATTCTTTGTGCTCACGCATTAGCCCCCTCGTTTTTTTATTGGAGATGCTAACCTTGAATTTAGATCGGATTTTCTTAAAGTTAAAGGCGAATTCTAAGGAAGAAAGAAAATACCCAAAAAGCGTGGCTAAAATTAATCCAAATGCGCTCAAATGAAAGAACGCAAATAACCATTTCAAGAGATTTGCGACCAAAGAATTAACTATTTTATGTCTTGAAATAATGGGGTATTGGCCCATTCGAACCGACCAGCTAGTTCCAACATTGATGATAATTACAAATGAAGTTCCGAGAATGGTAAAAAGATAAAACCACCACTCAAATGCATTTCCTAAACCAGATACTATTAAAAACAGAAAAACAAGTGCCACAATAATCAGCACCACCAGGGAAATCAAATAGGCCAAGCGATACAGTAAAAAAGAATGCTCATCTTTTTTAGGCAAGGGCAAGGCCGCTTCGTAGCGCAAGGTAGCAACTGCTGCAATAAAGCCCGTAAGTCGCATATAGAAACCGAGTTCTCCCATTTCCTCAGTGCTGTATAGACGCGTTAATATAGGCGCTATTGCGTAGCCAATTAGCTGAGCAATTAGCGTCCCTGACATCAGCACTGTAAATGATTTAAAGAAATCTCCTTTTACAATTGAGCTAATTCTATTTAAGTCCATACTTGACAAAGATACTATGATTATATTTGTTAAATAAATCTTATTAAAATGAAAAAAATTGCTGTTATTGGTGCTGGTACAATGGGAAACGGAATTGCGCATGTTTTCGCACAATTTGGATATAGTGTAACCTTAATTGATGTTTCACAAGCTGCCTTGGATAAGGCATTATTGACGATTACAAAAAATTTAGACCGACAAGTAGCTAAGGAGGCTATCAGCGCGTCTGAAAAAACAAGTATATTAAGTAATATTTCACTTAACACTCAAATGGAACATGGTCTTCAGGGGGTTGATTTAGTGGTAGAAGCAGCGACAGAAAATATTGAATTAAAACTCAAAATCTTTGCTGAATTAGACCGCTTGTGTGCTCCCGAAGTTATTCTTGCTAGTAATACATCATCTATCTCAATCACTAAAATAGCATCCGTTACCAATCGCCCGGATAAGGTCATCGGCATGCACTTCATGAATCCAGTTCCTGTAATGAAATTAGTTGAAATTATTCGAGGATATTCCACTTCAGATGAGGTAACGGAATTAATTATGGATACTTCTCGGAAGTTAAATAAAGTACCCGTTGAAGTCAATGATTATCCTGGATTTGTGGCCAATCGTATTTTGATGCCTATGATTAACGAAGCCATCTACACCTTGTATGAGGGGGTTGCAGGTGTTGAGGAAATTGATACCGTGATGAAATTAGGTATGGCGCATCCAATGGGTCCCTTGCAATTGGCAGATTTTATTGGTTTAGATGTTTGCTTAGCCATTCTGCGTGTTTTACATGACGGATTTGGAAATCCAAAATATGCTCCATGTCCTTTATTGGTGAATATGGTTACGGCGGGCAAAAAAGGTATTAAATCCGGCGAAGGATTTTATTCATGGACACACGGGACAAAAGAGTTAATTGTTGCACCAAATTTTTCAAAATAATTTAATTCATTGTGTTGAAAAAGCTAAAATATCTCAGCGTTTTGTCTCTGCCCATTTGTGTATGGATAAGCTTTCATAATAACGGAATCCTTGCTTTTCTTCCTGCATTATATTTATTTGGAGCCATTCCTTTTTTTGAACTTATTTTAAAAGTAGATCAGCAAAATTTATCTGAACAAGAAAAAGTACTTGCTGCTAATGATTCCTTTTATTCAGTGCTCCTTTACCTTATGTTACCGATACAATTTGGATTCTTGGTGTATTTCATGTTTCACATTCAAGAAGCGCAATCAACCAGCGTGTTAATCGGACGAATTTCATCCATGGGACTTATGTGTGGGGTTTTAGGTATTAACATTGGTCATGAACTTGGACATCGCTCAAATCGTTTTGAACGTTTTATTGGCGAATTACTCTTATTAAGTTCCTTAGAAAATCATTTTCTGCCCTATCACAATAGAGGTCACCACACCAACGTAGGAACAAAGAGCGATCCTGCAACGGCCCGAAGAGACGAATGGCTTTTTGTTTTCTGGTTTCGATCACAAATTGGGAGTTATTTCCAAGCATGGAAAATTGAAATTACCCGAATGAAAATCATGAAAAAGCATATGTTTAGTTTGGAGAATAAAATGATTCAATACACTATGCTTCATTCCTTATTTTTGGGTTCAATTTATGCCTACTTTGGATCGGCCGTCTTAATTTACTTTCTTTTCGCAGCGGTAATTGGTATAATATTATTGGAAACAGTAAACTATATTGAGCATTATGGATTATATCGCCAACTGAAAGAAAATGGCAACTACGAACAAGTGAAAAGGAAACATTCTTGGAATTCCAACCATGTGATTGGACGCGTAGTGCTTTTTGAACTGAGCCGACATTCCGACCATCATTTTAAAGCAGATCGACCCTATCAATTAATGGAAACCTCCGATGATTCACCAGTGATGCCTACAGGATATCCAGGGATGATGCTTTTATCATTCATTCCTCCCCTATTTTTCAAGGTCATGAATCACCGAGTGAACAAGGCCTTGGCCTGAAAAAATCTAAAAAATTAAGGGACAAACTTAAAGTCCTTTCCCAAATAAACGGCCCTGTCACCTAGTTCCTCCTCTATTCGTAACAATTGGTTATATTTTGCTGTACGATCACTGCGAGAAGCTGAACCTGTTTTAATTTGACCGGTATTTAATGCCACAGCAAGATCGGCAATGGTATTATCCTCCGTTTCACCGCTTCTATGACTCATCACTGCGGTATAATTATGAGCTTGAGCCAAGTGAACAGCTTGTATGGTTTCGGTGAGTGTTCCAATTTGATTAACCTTTACTAGAATAGAATTTGCAATTCCCTCCTCAATTCCTCGGGTTAAGCGTTTAGTATTGGTTACAAATAAATCATCTCCAACTAATTGAATTTTATCTCCTAATTTTTGCGTGACATACTTCCATCCTGCCCAATCGTCCTCTGCTAAACCATCTTCAATAGAAATAATTGGATACCTATCTACCCAACTTTTCCAGTAATCTACCATTTCAGTGGGCGACATGCTATCCCCTGTGGATTCAAAATGATAAAGATTTTTATCCGCGTTATAAAATTCCGAAGCTGCGGCATCAAGCGCAATATACATGTCTTTACCAAGCGAAAATCCTGCTTTCTCTACCGCTTGAATCACAACCTCAATTGCTTGTTCGTTAGAACCCAAACTTGGAGCAAAACCTCCTTCATCTCCAACGTTTGTAGACATTCCTTGCGCTTTCAAAACACCCTTGAGTTGGTGAAAAACTTCCGTGCCCCATCGAAGACCTTCCGAAAATGAACTTGCTCCAACAGGCATCACCATAAATTCTTGAATATCGATTAAATTATCCGCATGCGAACCTCCGTTTAGAATATTCATCATTGGGATAGGCAAAGTAACTGCCTGATCGCCTCCAATTGATTTAAACAAACTACAATTGGACTCATTTGCAGCTGCTCTAGCAACCGCAAGGGATACACCTAAAATAGCATTTGCTCCCAAATTCGATTTATTGCTTGTACCATCTAATTTTATCATACACGTATCGATACCTTGTTGATCAAAAACGTCCCAACCCTTCAAGCTATTATGGATCAGCGTATTTACATTTGTTACAGCTTTCAATACGCCTTTCCCAAGGTATTTCGATTTATCACCATCTCTTAACTCCACTGCTTCATGAATACCCGTTGAGGCACCAGATGGAACAGCCGCTCGTCCTAAAATACCATTTGATGTGAGCACATCAACTTCAATAGTTGGATTACCCCTAGAATCAAGAATTTGTCTTGCGAATACGCGTGAAATTTTACTCATACATTAATTATTAATAAGCGCCATATTGGCAATGAATTGATCGAATAGGTAGCGAGAATCATGCGGTCCAGCAGACGCTTCAGGATGGTATTGAACAGAAAATACAGGCTTATTCTTTAAAGCAATACCTGCAATTGTATCATCGTTTAAATGTATGTGTGTTACTTCTATATTATTATTGGAATCGATGCTATCTTTTGAGATTACAAACCCATGATTTTGGGTAGTTATTTCACATTTCCCTGTCTTTAAGTTTTTTATAGGATGGTTAATCCCACGATGGCCATTAAACATCTTAATGGTCTTGAGACCTTGACTTAATCCTAAAATTTGGTGGCCAAGACAGATCCCAAAAATAGGCATTGATGTATCAACTATTTCCTTAACCAAAGCAATTGCATTCGGCATAGCAGCAGGATCACCTGGGCCATTAGAAAGCATAATACCATCAGGACTAAATGATTGTATTTCCGTTAAGCTAACATCCATTGGAAAAACTTTAACATGACATCCTCTCACTAGCAAACAATTAATGATATTTTGTTTGACTCCAAAATCAATTAATGCCACTTTAAACAATGGATTAGCAGGGATTTTTTCATAGGCTTCTTTTGTCGCAACAAAAGAAGAAAGTTCTAAACCAGCCATCGAGGGAACAGCAAGTAGCTTTTCCTTTAACTCATCAATGGTAAATACATCTGAAGAAATAATAGCATTCATGGCGCCTTTGCCACGAATATGACGAACAAGCGCACGCGTATCGATATCAGAGATACCTACCGTTCCATTTTGTACTAATTTATCTTGAAGAGAGGATTCGCCAGATGGCCTAGAAAAACCGTTAGAGAATTTTTTTGTTACTAAACCGGCAATTTTTATCGATTCAGATTCAGACTCAGAGGCATGCACACCATAATTACCAATATGAGCAGTGGTCATAATTAGTAATTGTCCGTAGTAAGAAGGATCCGTAAACACCTCTTGATAGCCTGTCATTCCAGTATTAAATGCAATTTCACCGGCAGATGTTCCTATTGAACCAATTGCTGAGCCGTGAAATACAGTTCCGTCCTCTAAAAGCAAAATGGCAGGATTGCGAGATTCCATATTATGAATTTCGACAAAGGTATTAACTTAAGGCTAATAGCACTTGATTAAACAAAAAAAGGCGATTAGAAATCGCCTTTTTTTATCAACATATGTTAAAATCTTAAGCTTCTTTATCTGGATTAGTTGCTTCTTCAGCATCATCCGTTGGCTCATCATTCGATGCGGAAGGCGTTTCATCTTCAGCAACAGCCTCTTCAGCAACAGCTTCTTGAGCAACAACCTCTTCAGCAACCGCTTCTTCTGCAACCGCTTCTTCTGCAACAGCCTCTTCAGCTACAACTTCTTCAGCAACAACTTCATCCGTTACAGTAGTAGATTCTTCAACCACCACTTCGGCATCTGCAACAAAATCAGTTGTAACTGCTCCAGTAGATGTAGAACCACCTCTTCGTGATCGTCGCGTTGTCTTTTTAACTGCTTCATTGGTATATATTTCATTGAAATCTACCAATTCAATCATACACATTTCTGCGTTGTCTCCTAAACGATAGCCCAAACGAATGATTCGTGTATAACCACCATTTCGAGTAGCGATTTTTGGTGCCACATCTCTAAACAATTCAGAAACGACCTCTTTACTTTGTAAGTAAGAAAAAACAATTCTTCGAGAGTGCGTTGAATCCGTTTTTGACTTTGTTAGCAAAGGTTCAACATAAACGCGAAGCGCTTTTGCTTTGGCAATAGTTGTAGAAATACGCTTGTGTTCAATCAATGAACAAGCCATATTAGAGAGCATCGCTTTGCGATGTGCTGATTTTCTACCTAAATGATTTAATTTATTTCCGTGTCTCATTTTTCAATTATTCTAAATCTAGACCTAGTCTTTATCTAATTTATATTTTGCAACATTCATCCCGAATGTCAATTGCTTATTGTCTACAAGATCTTCCAATTCTGTCAAGGATTTCTTGCCGAAATTTCTAAACTTCAACAAATCAGACTTAGCGATTGCTACCAAATCCCCTAAAGATTCCACTTCAGCTGCCTTCAAGCAATTAAGTGCTCTAACAGAGAGGTCCATATCTACTAACTTCGTTTTTAACAACTGGCGCATGTGTAATGAGCCTTCGTCAAATTCTTCTGTTTCCGCTTTGCTTTCGTTATCTAAAGTAATACGCTCATCAGAGAAAAGCATAAAGTGATGAATAAGAATTTTTGCTGCTTCTTTAAGCGCTTCCTTAGGATGAACAGCACCGTCACTTGTGATATGAAAGATTAATTTTTCATAATCGGTCTTTTGCTCAACCCTGTAATTTTCAATTGAATAGCGAACATTTACTATTGGCGTAAAAATAGAATCGATAAATATGGTTCCAAAAGAAGCATTTGAATTTTTATTTTCTTCTGCCGGCACATAGCCGCGACCTTTAATGATAGTGAGTTCCATCTCTAATCTTACTGATGGCTCCATATTACAAATCACCAAATCAGGGTTAAGAACTTGGAATCCACTAGTAAATTTACCAATGTCCCCAGCCGTTAGCGTATTTTGTCCACTAATGGAAACCATAACTGTTTCGTTGTCTGTACCTTCAATTTGTTGTTTGAAACGCACTTGCTTCAGACTCAAAATTATTTCAGTAACATCCTCAACAACACCCTTAATCGTTGTAAATTCATGATCTACTCCTTCTATTTTAATAGAAGAAATTGCAAATCCTTCCAACGAAGAAAGTAAAATTCTACGTAAAGAATTACCTACTGTAATTCCGTAACCTGGTTCAAGAGGACGAAATTCAAACTCTCCGTTGAATTCGTCTGATTGAATCATGATAACCTTGTCAGGTTTTTGAAAATCCAAAATTGCCATTTTTCTGATTTAAAAACTTTCCGGACATTGAGGATCGGTCCCAATCTAACCAATCATATTTTTTACTACTTGCGTCCAAAGAAGAAACAATGGCTTCTAGGGATTTAGATTTTTCACGAACACCGATAACATCGCCTGGTTTTACATGATATGAAGGAATGTTTACAACATCTCCATTTACAGTTATATGTCGGTGAGAAACCAACTGTCTAGCACCTCTACGTGTTGGAGAAACTCCAAGACGATAAACCGTGTTATCCAAACGTGTCTCGCATAATTGCAATAAGTTTTCACCGGTAATCCCTTTCATTCGGGATGCTTTTTCAAACATGTTTGCAAACTGCTTTTCAAGAATACCATAGGTATACTTTGCTTTTTGCTTTTCACCAAGTTGAATGGCGTATTCGGATTGTTTACCTCCTCTACGTTTAGACGGACCGTGCTGACCTGGACCGTAATTTCTTTTATCTAACGCTTTATCGGGGCCGAAAATTGGATCTCGGAACCTTCTCGCGATTTTGGTCTTAGGACCTGTATATCTTGCCATTTTTTAGTTATTGTGTCATGAATTAAGGCATTTCCTTCGATGACTGATTATTAAAAATTTTAAACCCTTCTCTTCTTCGGCGGTCTACAACCATTGTGTGGTAATGGAGTAACATCAACTATTTCAGTTACTTCAATTCCTGCATTATTTAAGGAGCGAATCGCAGATTCTCTACCTCCACCTGGACCTTTCACGTATACTTTCACACGACGAAGACCGAAATCATGCGCTTCTTTTGCGCAATCCTCAGCAGCTAATTGAGCAGCATATGGTGTATTCTTTTTAGAACCTCTAAATCCCATTTTACCAGCTGAAGACCAAGAAATAACTTGACCTGCATTGTTGGTTAAGGAGATAATTATATTGTTAAAGGTCGCTTGAATATGCGCTTCGCCCGTAGCCTCAACTTTAACGTTCTTTTTCTTTTTTTGATTTGCTTTTGCCATTTTCTAACTTTTATTTAGTTGCTTTTTTCTTATTAGCAACTGTTTTTCTCTTTCCTTTTCTAGTTCTAGAGTTATTTTTAGTGTGTTGCCCACGTAACGGTAACCCTGACCTATGACGAATCCCTCTGTAACAGCCAATATCCATTAATCGCTTAATGTTAAGCTGAACTTCAGAACGCAAAGAACCTTCCGTTTTAACTTCGTTAATTGAATTTCTAATCGCAGATAATTGATCATCGTTCCACTCTTGAACTTTAATATTCTCATCGATTCCGTTATCCGTTAAGATTTTCTTGGCCATACTTCGGCCTATACCGAAAATGTATGTTAAACCAATTACTCCTCTTTTGTTTTTTGGTAGATCTATACCTGCAATACGTGCCATATATTATAATTTAACCTTGTCGTTGTTTTAATTTTGGGTTCTTTTTGTTTATCACATAAACCCTTCCTTTTCGCTTCACAATTTTACAATCCGCTGTGCGCTTTTTAACAGATGCCCTTACTTTCATTGCGTTTAATTTAATCTATTATTTATACCTGAACGAAATACGTCCCTTTGTTAAATCATACGGGGACATTTCCACTTTTACTTTGTCACCCGGTAATATTTTAATATAAAACATTCTCATTTTACCCGAGATATGTGCTGTCAAAACATGTCCGTTCTCCAATTCAACTCGAAACATAGCATTCGGTAATGCCTCGAGAATTGTTCCATCTTGCTCTATAGAAGATTGTTTTGCCATATTTAAAATCCTGATAATTCGTTTGGTGATCTTCTTCCTCTCACTTTACTACCTTCCATTAAACCATCCATGTGTCTATTCAACAAATAGGTTTCAATCTGCTGTAAGGTATCAAGTACAACCCCCACCATAATCAGCAATGATGTTCCACCAAAAAACATAGCAAAGGCATCATTTACCCCTACCATTTTAGCAATCGCTGGAATTATTGCTATAGTTGCTAAAAATAATGAACCAGGAAACGTAATTCTTGACACCAAGGTATCGATATAATTTGCTGTCTCTTCACCTGGACGTATACCAGGAATAAATCCACCGCTGCGCTTCAAATCATCGGCTATTTTACGCGGATTTATCATAATTGCAGTGTAGAAATAAGTAAAGACAATGATTAACAAACACAATAAAAGGTTATAACTTAATCCATATGGGTTACTTAGCATCCTCTGTAAAAATCCACCTTCTCCTTGCGAATTTGTAGCTCCAACAAAAATCATAACAGGGATTGTCATTATGGCTTGTGCGAAGATAATTGGCATTACACCACTTGCATTCACTTTAATCGGTAGATAATTTCTTGCTCCTTGGGTATCCGCGGCGCGGGCACCAACAATGCGTTTAGCCGTATTCAATGGAATTCTTCTGACACCCTGAACTACTAGGATCGTAACCATTACAACTAACATAAAAGCAATAACCTCAAGCACTAATTTTATCATATTTCCTGCCTCAAAAGACTTACCTACTTCAGCTATAAAACCACCTGGTAAACGCGACAAAATACCAACTGCAATAAGCAGGGAAATACCATTTCCAATTCCTTTTTCAGTAATTCGTTCACCTAACCACACAGCGAACATTGAACCAGCAACAAGTACTAAAATAGTTTGTGTCCACCAGAACATACCAGCATCAGCGGGAAGAGCTCCTTTAGATTCAACATACATAGATAAATAGCTTGGGGCTTGCAGCGCGCAAATCACAATAGTAAGAACCCTAGTATAATTATTAATTTGTTTACGACCAGATTCACCTTCATTCTGCATTTTTTGTACCGCTGGAACAGCCATACCTAGTAATTGCATAATGATGGATGCGCTAATATAAGGCATGATCCCAAGCGCCATAACAGAGGCATTATTAAAACCTCCACCAGAGAACATTGATAATAAATTCTCTAAAGTTCTCTGCCCTTCGGAACTTCCTTCTGAAGCAGCTTTAAGCACTTCATAATTAACTCCTGGAAGAATAACAAATGAACCAATCCTGTAAACAAGAATAAGTCCTAAAGTTAAAAGAATTCGTTCCCGAAGTTCTTTAACTTTCCAGATGTTTTGCAAATTTGTTATTAGTCTTTTCATTTAAAAGTTGGCAAAGTTAATCAGATTTTTGTATAGTTCCCCCCATTTGCTTCTATCAACTCAATCGCCTTCCCAGAAAACTGATGAGCTGTAACAGAAACTTTTGCTTTTAGATCCCCGCGACCTAGAATTTTAACTAAATCATTATTAGAAATCAGGCCATTATCTCTGTATACATCGATATTGAATTCTGTAATTCCTTTTGTTTCCGCAAGCATCTGAATTGAATCTAGATTAATCGCCTTATATTCAACTCGATTAATATTTTTAAATCCAAACTTAGGAACTCGTCTTTGGAGTGGCATTTGTCCACCCTCAAAACCTAATTTCTTAGAATATCCTGAACGAGACTTGGCACCTTTATGACCACGTGTAGATGTCCCACCATGACCAGAACCTTGTCCACGAGCAATTCTTTTTTCTTTTTTTACTGCGCCCTTAGCTGGCGTTAAGTTATTTAATTCCATTTGTTCTAAATCTTATTATTCAACAACAACCACAAGATGTTTTACCTTGTTTATCATTCCTAGGATTTGCGGTGTTCCTTCCTTTTCAAGGGTCTGGTTCAACTTTCTAAATCCAAGCGCTTTTATAGTTGCTTTTTGATCAGCAGGTCTTTTGATAGCACTCTTTACTTGTTTTATCTTTATGATACTCATGATTATCTTCTATTAACCGTTAAACACTTTATCAAGTGAAATACCTCTTTGACGCGCAACAGCCAATGCATCGCGCATTTTAGAAAGTGCATCTATCGTTGCCTTCACTACGTTGTGGGGATTAGATGAACCTTGGGACTTCGCTAATACGTTGTGCACCCCAACACTTTCAAGAACAGCACGCATAGCACCACCAGCAATTACACCGGTACCGTTAGTTGCTGGTTTCAACAAAACCTCAGCACCACCATATTTTCCTTTTTGAGTATGAGGAACCGTTCCATGAAGGATAGGAACACGAATTAGATTCTTTTTAGCATCATCAATACCCTTAGTTATTGCTTCGGTAACCTCTTTTGCTTTTCCAAGTCCATGACCTACGATACCATTTTCATCACCAACAACAACAATTGCTGAAAAACTAAATGTTCGTCCACCTTTGGTAACTTTGGTTACACGATTTACAGCTACTAACTTATCTTTAAGTTCAGTTTCCGACGATTTCACTCTATTTACTATTGCGCTCATTTCTTATTAAAATTTAAGTCCCGCCTCACGAGCGGATTCCGCAAGCGATTTAACTCTTCCATGATATAAATACCCATTGCGATCAAAAACAACTGTTTCGATACCTGCTTTTTTTGCTTTGTCAGCGATCAATTTACCAACCATTGTTGCTTGGTTTAATTTCGCTACCTTTTGAGCGGCCTCATTTTTCAAAGAAGCAGCTGATGCTAATGTTTTACCACTAATATCATCAATAATCTGAGCATAAATCTGCTTATTGCTTCTATATACTGATAAGCGAGGAACCATAGCGGTACCGCTTATTTTCTTGCGAATTCTTCGCTTAATTTTTGCCCGTCGTAAAACTTTATCTAATGCCATGATTATTTATTTATTTCTTACCTGCTGATTTACCAGCTTTTCTTCTAATTTCTTCACCTAAGAATCGAATTCCTTTTCCTTTATACGGTTCCGGTTTTCTCATACTTCTAATTTTCGCAGCTACTTGACCTAACAATTGCTTGTCAAAAGATTCAATAGTGACAAGTGGTGCCTTACCTTTCTCAGTTAAGGTTGTCAGCGTAACTTGACTTGGAACTTCCAAAATAATTGAATGGGAGAACCCAAGTGACAATTCAATTTGCTGACCAACGGCGTTTGCTCTAAAACCAACACCAATAACCTCCATTTGCTTTTTAAATCCTTCTGAAACTCCCGTTATCATATTTTGAATCAAGGCACGGTAGAGACCATGCTTTGAACGATGACTCGGGGCTTCTGATTCTCTTACGAAAGTCATCACGCCATTATCAATAGATATAGTAATACTTGAATCTATTTCCTGTGACATTTCACCTAATTTACCTTTAACAGTAACCAAAGTACCATTGATGCTTACATCAACGCCACTAGGGATATTTATAGGTAGTTTTCCAATTCTTGACATCTTCTACAACTTAATTATTAATATACATAACATAAAACCTCGCCACCAACTTTCAATCGTCTTGCATCCTTATCCGTAATAACCCCGTTAGAAGTTGAAACGATTGCAATACCAAGACCATTTAAAACACGTGGCATATCAACAGTCCCGCTATACTTTCGTAAACCTGGTCTAGATGCGCGTTGCAATTTTGTAATTGCTGGCACTCTTGTTGAAATATTATATTTCAAGGCAATTTTAATAATGCCTTGCTTATCATCTTCTTCAAATTTAAAATTCAAAATATACCCTTGGTCAAATAAAATCTGCGTCATAGCGCGTTTAATATTTGAACCTGGTATTTCAACCGTTTTTAAACCTGCTGAACTCGCATTACGAATTCTGGTTAAAAAGTCTGCTATAGGATCTGTAGTCATTTTCTATTTATTAATTCAATTACCAACTTGCTTTTTTCACTCCCGGTATTTTTCCATTGAGTGCCATTTCTCTGAACGTAACCCTTGAAATACCAAATTGTCTCATGTATCCTCTCGGTCGACCAGTTAATCCACATCTATTGTGTTTTCTTACTTTAGAAGAATTGGCGGGTAATTTTTGTAATGCCATCATCGCATTCCATTTTTCTGCCTGCACATTTTCATCAGTAGATGTTGATTTTAATACTTTTGTTAATTCCGCTCGCTTTTTAGCGTAACGATCCACTAACCTTTCTCTTTTGCGCTCTCGCGCTTTCATTGATTCTTTAGCCATTCCTTTTTTATTTTTTTATAAATGGAAATCCAAATGCGTCTAGTAAAGCTTTCGCTTCTTCATCACTTTCTGCACTTGTTACAAAAGTGATATCCATTCCTAATATTCTATTCACCTTATCAATATCTATTTCTGGAAAAATGATATGTTCTTTGATGCCAAGGTTGAAATTACCTCTCCCGTCAAAACCTTTTGGGTTAATCCCTCTGAAATCTCTTGTTCTTGGTAAAGAAACAGCAAGTAGACGATCTAAGAAATCGTACATTCTATCTCCTCTAAGTGTAACTTTGGTACCAATAGGCATACCCTTTCTTAACTTAAAATTCGAAATGTCTTTTTTGGATAAAGTTGTAATTGCTTTTTGTCCAGCTATTCTCGATAGATCAGCAGCGGCACTTTCAATTAGCTTTTTATCAGCTACGGCATCACCAACACCTTGGCTTAGCACAATTTTTTTCAATTTAGGAACCCTCATTACAGAGGTATATCCAAATTGTTCAGTTAACCCCTGAATAATTTCAGCGTTATACCTTTCCTTTAATCTTGGTGAATAAGTTGTCATTTGATTACCTCCCCTGATTTTTTAGCGTATCTAACCAATTTTCCATTTTCATTTAATTTTCGCCCAATTCTTGATACTTCGCCATTAACGACTACCATCAAGTTGGAGATATGGATTGTACCTTCTTTTTCTTCAATACCTCCTTGTGGGTTACCAGCGCTAGGCTTATTATGTTTTTTAATCATATTTACACCTTTAACGGTTACCCTCATTTTAGTACGATCAATAGCAATAACATCGCCTTCTTGACCTTTGGATTCTCCGCTCATAACTCGAACGGCATCTCCTACTTTAATGTTTAACTTCTTTTGCATAACTCTACTAATTATAAAACTTCAGGTGCCAATGAAACAATTTTCATAAAATTGTTTTCACGTAACTCGCGAGCAACGGGGCCAAAAATACGAGTGCCTCGCATTTCACCAGTTGCATTCAAGATAACGCAAGCGTTATCATCAAAGCGAATATACGATCCATCAGGCCTTCTGATTTCTTTTTTTGTTCTTACCACTACTGCCTTTGCGACAGTTCCTTTTTTCACAGCTCCGTTAGGTATTGCACTTTTTATAGCCACAACAATTTTGTCGCCAATCGACGCATATCTGCGTCTTGTGCCTCCTAATACACGTATACAAAGGACTTCCTTTGCTCCGGAATTATCTGCTACTGAAAGTCTAGATTCTGTTTGTATCATTATTCAGTTTATTTTGCTCTTTCTACAATTTCTACCAATCTCCAATTCTTTGATTTACTCAAAGGACGAGTTTCCATAATTCGAACGGTATCGCCCTCATTACAATCATTTTTCTCATCATGCGCAACGAATTTGGTTGTCATTTTCACGAACTTACCATACTTCGGGTGCTTCACTTTTCGTTCCACAGCAACTACGATAGATTTCTCCATTTTGTTGCTCGTCACCGTACCTATTTTCTCTTTTCTTAAATTCCGCTTTTCCATATAAGCTTTTTAATTTTCAGCTTTCGCTGTATTTTGTCTAACCGTTAACTCTGTGCTCAATCGAGCAATTATTTTACGCAAACCTGTGATTCTCATCGGATTTTCGATGGGGGCCATTTTGTGCGTTAATTTCAAACTGACCATTTGATCTTTTAAATCTTTCAAACGTTTCGTTAAATCCTCGTTCGATAAAAGCAATATTTCCTTTTGTTTCATTTTACTATCTTATTAAATCGGTATTACAAAATCATTTCTTACAATGAATTTGCATTTAACGGGTAATTTCTGAGCGGCTAATCTCATGGCCTCTTTCGCAATTTCGTACGAAACACCATCAGCTTCGAACATTATTTTACCAGGTTTAACAACAGCTACCCAATGACTTGGTGCACCCTTACCTTTACCCATCCTTACCTCTGCAGGTTTAGATGTAACTGGTTTGTCTGGAAAAAGTCTAATCCAAACTTTTCCCTCTCTTTTCATATACCTTGTAACAGCGATACGAGATGCTTCAATTTGACGTGAAGTAATCCATCCTGGCTCCAAAGTTTTGAGTCCAAAAGAACCGAAGGCAATTGTAGCTCCTCTATGAGCTAGGCCAGTAGTTCTTCCTTTTTGTACTCTTCTAAATTTCGTTCTTTTAGGTTGTAACATTTTTATCTATTTACTCCGATTTATTTTTTCTTTCTTTTTGGTGCCATCGGTCTATTGTTAGGCACAGGATTATTTGATTGAGTAGAAACCCCCACATTTGGAGATAAATCTCTTTTTCCATATACTTCACCACGACAAATCCACACTTTTATTCCAAGTCTTCCGTACGTTGTATGCGCTTCAGAAAGTGCATAGTCGATATCCGCTCTGAAAGTATGAAGAGGAGTTCTACCATCCTTATACATTTCAGATCTTGCCATTTCAGCACCGTTCAATCGACCAGAGATTTTGATTTTAATTCCTTCAGCACCCATTCTCATTGTTGAAGCGATAGACATTTTAATCGCTCTACGGAATGAAATTCTCGCTTCTAGTTGTCTTGCAACACCATCCGCTACCAATCGAGCATCTAATTCAGGGCGCTTAACCTCAAAAATATTTATTTGAATTTCTTTCTTAGTTATTTTTTTTAATTCTTCTTTCAATTTGTCAACCTCTTGGCCACCTTTTCCAATAATAACACCAGGACGGGCAGTATTGATTGTAACAGTAACTAACTTTAGGGTTCGTTCAATAATTATTTTT
Organism: Flavobacteriia bacterium; assembly: GCA_026391005.1. Taxonomy (GTDB): domain Bacteria; phylum Bacteroidota; class Bacteroidia; order Flavobacteriales_D; family Crocinitomicaceae; genus UBA952. The sequence continues at coordinate 64,505 of JAPLEV010000020.1, forward strand.
GAAATACTCGCTTTAATAAGTCGAGCATTTAAATACCTGCGAATTTGATCATCTTCAACAATCTTTTCTTTGTAATCTTTACCACCATACCAGTTAGATTCCCATCCAGTGATGTAACCTAACCTATTGCCAATTGGATTTGTTTTTTGTCCCATTTCTAATTAATTATTTACGCCATCAACTATGATAGTCACGTGATTTGATCTTTTTCTAATTCTATGTGCTCTTCCTTGAGGAGCCGGTTGTACTCTTTTCAACATTGCTCCACCACCTACATCTATTGTCTTCACAACCAAATTTTCCTGAGTTACATCAGATCCCTCATTCTTCGCTTCCCAGTTAGCAATAGCTGAGAGTAATAGTTTTCCTAAACTTAAAGAAGCATCTTTCGCATTGTGATTTAACACGTTTAACGCTTTATTCACCTCCATTCCCCTGATCATATCAGCAACTAACCTCATTTTTCGTGGTGAGATAGTGGAATTCTTCAATTCTGCAATAGCAGTTTTTTTCTTAGTTTCTTTAAGCAATTCAGCTCTTAATCTTTTTCTAGCACCCATGACAATTAAATTATCTTATCGTTTTTTATCTTTTTTATTTCCGCCATGACCTCGGTAATTTCTAGTTGGCGAAAACTCACCTAACTTATGACCAACCATATTTTCTGTTACGAAAACGGGAATAAATTTATTTCCGTTATGAACTGCGAAAGTTAACCCAACAAAATCTGGGGTAATAGTTGAAGCTCGCGACCAAGTTTTGATAACAGCTTTACTTTTTGATGCTTGTGCTTCATCAACACGCTTCATTATCTTGTAATGAACAAATGGTGGTTTTTTTAGTGAACGACTCATACTCTATTTTTTTCTTCTTTCAATGATAAACTTATCTGAATACTTAGTCTTTGGTCTAGTTTTAAACCCTTTCGAAGGCATTCCATTTCTTGATCTTGGATGTCCACCGGAGCTTCTACCTTCACCACCACCCATTGGGTGATCGACAGGATTCATAACAACACCCCTAACGCGCGGACGTCTTCCTAACCACCTTGTTCTACCTGCTTTACCTGAAACCGCAAGATTGTGTTCAGCGTTTGAAACAGAACCAACAGTGGCCAAACAAGTAGTAAGAATCAATCTAGTTTCACCAGAGGGCATTTTAACAATCGCATAGCGACCATCTCTTGCGTTCAATTGGCCATACGTTCCAGCGCCCCTAGCTATAGACCCACCTTTTCCAGGCTTTAATTCTATATTATGAACAACCGTTCCAAGCGGTACGTCTGATAAAAACATAGCGTGACCAATATTAGGAGTTGCTGTCTTACCAGACAAAATTACATCTCCTACTTTCAATCCAGTTGGCGCTATAATATATCTCTTTTCGCCATCAGCATAAAAAAGCAACGCTATATTCGCTGTACGATTTGGATCGTATTCAATTGTTTTAACTGTTGCAGGAATATCAAATTTATCTCTTTTAAAATCGACAATACGATATTTTTGCTTGTGTCCACCACCTAAATAGCGCATGGTCATTCTACCATCGTTATTTCTACCACCTGATTTTTTCATACTTGAAACCAAGCTCTTCTCTGGCTTAGAAGCAGTAATGTCACTCATATCAACTGCGATCTTATGTCGCTGTCCTGGAGTAGTAGGTTTGAATTTTTTTAAACTCATTGTTTCAATTAATAATTAGTAAACAAATCAATGGTTTCCCCATCTGCGACAATAACAACTGCTTTTTTCCATTGCTTGCTTTTTTGCTCAACAATACCTTTGTTAGTGTACTTCATAGAAGACTTTCCACCGCCATAATTTAATGTACGTACATCCACAACATGAATACCATACATTTTCTCGACAGCATTTTTAATTTCTATCTTATTTGCTTTTTTATCTACTTCAAAAGAAAATGCATTAAGTTTTTCACTTGCAGCAGTTGCTTTCTCTGTAATTATTGGTTTTTTGATAATTCCTTGCATAACCCTTAATTTAATATTTCTTCAATTCGTCCAATTGAACTACTAGTCATCAAAACCTTCTTAGCATTAAGTACATCAAAAGTATTAACAGAATCAGCTGTTACGACTTTTACTTTACCAAGGTTTCGAGACGCCAAATAAACGCTATCATTTTTATCACCTAAAATCAATAAGACTTTTTGGTTGCTTAGTTGAAGTGCCGTTATAAGGTTTACAAATTCCTTTGTTTTAGCATTTGCAAAAACCAAATCTTCTAGAACCATTAATCCTTCATTTTGTGCTTTGAAAGAAAAAGCAGATTTTCTTGCTAATCTCTTCAGTTTAATATTTAGCTTAAAGTGATAATTTCTTGGTCTTGGGCCAAAAATTCTTCCACCACCAACTCGCGTACCAGACTTCACGCTACCTGCTCTTGCACCACCGGTACCTTTTTGTTTTTTAATCTTTCTTGTTGAACCTGCAATTTCGGCACGTTCTTTTGATTTGTGAGTTCCTTGACGTCTATTTGCCAAATGCTGTTTAACATCAAGATATATAGCATGATTATTCGGCTCAATACCAAAAACATCATCTGAAAGCGTTACCGACTTTGAAGTAAGCGATCCGGTTGTATCGTATATATTTACTTTCATTACTTCTTAATTGTTACCGTTGAACCATTAGCTCCAGGAATAGATCCTTTCACTATAATTATATTTTTTTCTAGCATAACCTTTAATATTTCGAGGTTAGGCGCCAAACGTCTTTTGTTACCCATTTGTCCAGCCATTCGCATGCCTTTAAAAACACGAGCGGGGTAAGAACAAGCTCCAATAGAACCTGGAGCACGTAATCTGTTATGTTGACCATGCGTTGCTTGACCAACTCCAGCAAATCCGTGACGACGAACAACACCTTGAAATCCTTTACCTTTCGTCGTGCCAATAACATCAACAAATTCACCTTCGCTAAATAGCGATGCATTAATAACATCACCGATATTAACATCCGTAAATCCTTTAAACTCGACCAGTTTTGATTTAGGTGCAGTGTTCGCTTTTTTGAAATGACCCTTCAATGCATTCGGGGTATTTTTTTCTTTGCGATCACCAAAACCTAATTGAACTGCTTCGTAACCATCTCTGTCCTGCGTTTTTAGTTGTGTAACTACACAGGGACCAGCTTCTATCACTGTGCATGGTAATGACTTACCCTCGGCACTGTAGATACTAGTCATTCCGACTTTTCGACCAATTATTCCAGGCATAACTTATTTATTAATATTAAACTTTAATTTCTACATCAACTCCACTAGGAAGTTCCAATTTCATAAGCGCATCAACCGTTTTCGATGAGCTACTATAAATGTCAATCAATCTCTTGTACGAGCACAATTCAAATTGCTCACGAGCTTTCTTCATTACGTGAGGCGAACGCAATACCGTATAAATACGTTTGTGCGTAGGCAAAGGAATAGGTCCGCTCACAACTGCACCTGTTGACTTAACCGTTTTTACAATTTTCTCTGCAGACTTATCCACTAGATTATAATCGTATGACTTTAACTTTATTCTTATTTTCTGGCTCATCGTATTTAATTATTATGCAGTGACTTTACCGTTAATTTTTGATATTACATCATCAGAAACATTTTTAGGTGCTTCAGAATAATGTGAAAATTCCATAGAAGAATTCGCTCTTCCGGATGTTATCGTACGCAACTGAGTAACATAACCAAACATTTCAGAAAGAGGAACATCCGCTTTCAAAACTTTCGCATTATTTCTATCATCCATTCCCCTCATCATTCCTCTTCTTCTGTTTAAATCCCCAACAACATCACCCATATTCTCTTCTGGCGTTACCACCTCTAATTTCATAATAGGCTCAAGTAAAGCTGGCTGACAACCTTTCACTGCTGAACGGTATGCCATTTTAGCACACAATTCAAAAGACAATGAATCTGAATCGACCGCATGGTAAGATCCGTCCAACAACTCAACTTTCATTGAATCCATTGGGAACCCAGCCAAGACACCATTTTTCATTGATTCTTTAAATCCTTTTTCAACAGAAGGAATAAATTCACGAGGAATGTTACCACCTTTCACGCTGTTAATAAATTCAAGACCTGTTTTTTCAGGATTATCTTGAGGAGAAATTCGCACCAAAATATCAGCGAATTTACCACGACCACCAGACTGCTTCTTATACGCTTCACGATGTTCAACAGTTCCATTGATATTTTCACGATACGCCACTTGTGGAGCACCTTGACTTACTTCTACTTTAAATTCTCTTTTTAACCTGTCAATAATAATTTCAAGGTGAAGCTCACCCATTCCAGAAATAATTGTTTGACCTGTTTCCTCATCCGTCTTAACTCGGAAAGTAGGATCTTCTTCTGACAATTTATTCAAACCAATAGAAAGTCGGTCAGTATCTGCTTGCGTTTTAGGCTCAATTGCTAAACCAATAACAGGATCTGGGAAATTCATTGATTCTAAAATGATCGGTGCATTTTCAGCACACAAGGTATCACCCGTTTTAATATCTTTAAATCCAACTACGGCACCAATATCACCAGCTCCTAATTCAGGAATTTGATTTTGCTTGTTAGCGTGCATTTGAAAAATTCGAGAAATTCTTTCTTTGTTTCCGGAACGTGTATTTAATACATAAGAACCAGCTTCCAATTTTCCAGAGTAAGCACGTACAAAGCACAACCTACCAACAAAAGGATCGGTTGCAATTTTGAATGCTAATCCAGCAAACGGCTCATCAAACGATGGCTGACGAGAAACTTCTAAATCAGTCTTTGGGTTAATACCAACAATTCCTTCAATATCCATTGGAGATGGAAGAATTTCCATAACCATATCTAACATGGCCTGAACACCTTTGTTTTTAAATGCAGAACCACACATCATAGGAACAACTTTTCCAGATATAGTAGCAGCTCTTAGCGCATTTAATATTTCTCTTTCTGTTAATGAATTTTCATCTTCGAAGAATTTCTCCATTAAAGACTCATCAAATTCAGCAACCGCTTCTAGTAATTCACTTCTTAGTTGACGTGCTTCATCAATAACATCATCAGGAATAGGGATTTCTCTAAACGTCATTCCTAAATCCGCTTCATTCCAAACAATTCCTTTGAAGTTAATTAAATCAACCACTCCTAAAAAACCATCTTCAGCACCAATGTTTATTTGAAGTGGTAAAGCGTGACTACCAAGCATGTCTTTTACTTGACGACAAACCATCAAGAAATCAGCACCTTGGCGATCCATTTTATTTACAAAACCAATTCTAGGAACATTATAATTATTAGCCAATCTCCAATTCGTCTCAGATTGTGGCTCAACACCATCAACTGCTGAAAACAAGAAAACCAACCCATCTAATACTCTTAGTGAACGATTAACCTCCACTGTAAAATCAACGTGTCCTGGGGTATCAATAATATTTACGTGATACAACTCGTTACGATACTTCCAGTTTAGGGTAGTCGCTGCAGAAGTTATTGTAATTCCTCTTTCCTGCTCTTGCTCCATCCAATCCATTGTAGCTGCACCGTCATGCACTTCACCAATTTTATGGCTTACACCACCGTAATATAGAATTCGTTCAGTAGTAGTGGTTTTCCCAGCATCAATATGCGCTGCAATTCCAATGTTTCTTGTATATTTAAGATCTCTAGCCATTTCTTAATTAAAATCTAAAATGTGAAAATGCCTTATTAGCTTCCGCCATTCGCATCGTATCTTCTTTCTTTTTAAATGCAGCACCCTCTTCCTTAGAAGCGGCGATGATTTCTGCAGCTAACCTTTGAGCCATTGTCTTTTCGTTTCTCTTACGAGAATAGTTAATCAACCATTTCATTGCCAATGAAGATTTTCTTTCTTCACGAACGGGAGTTGGAATTTGAAAAGTAGCACCACCAACGCGACGGCTTTTAACCTCAACGGCAGGCGTTACATTTTCCAATGCTTTTTTCCAAACATCTAAAGGTGCCTGATCTTCCAATTTCTGATCTACTAGTTCGATAGCATCATAGAATATTCTAAATGCCAAACTCTTCTTTCCAGAATACATCAAGTTGTTAACGAACTTGGTAACCACAACCTCATTAAACTTTGGGTCTGGCAGAATGGCGATTTTTTTTGCTTTTCTTCTTCTCATTTTTTAAAGCTTATATATTATTTCTGCTTAGGTTTCTTTGTGCCGTATTTAGATCTTCTTTGGGATCTTCCTTGAACACCTGCGGTGTCTTCAGCTCCACGAACAATATGATAACGAACTCCAGGTAAATCTTTTACCCTGCCACCTCTTACAAGAACCAATGAGTGTTCTTGAAGGTTATGGCCTTCTCCACCAATATACGCATTCACCTCTTTACCATTGGTTAAGCGCACACGGGCAACCTTTCGCATTGCAGAATTCGGTTTTTTTGGTGTGGTTGTGTAAACACGTACGCACACTCCTTTTCGTTGAGGACATGAATCAAGCGCAGCAGATTTACTTTTCTTCACCACCGCAGTTCTTCCTTTGCGAACTAATTGTTGTATAGTAGGCATAAAATACTCTTAATTTGTAATAAATAAAAACTCCTCAAACGCTCTTTGAGGGGTGCAAAGATACCAC